>CAZNDK010000004.1:58525-128595 GCA_964571795.1 uncultured Gemmatimonadaceae bacterium
CGGCTGGCCCGCCTCACGCGGCTCGGCTGGGAATCGGTGTCGCCCCAGTTGCAGGACCTCCTCCGCATCGGCGCCTACCAGCTGCTGCAGCTCGATCGCATCCCACCGCATGCCGCCGTAAGCACCTCCGTCGAACTGGCGCGCGAAATGGCGGGCCAGGCGCCGGCCGGATTCGTGAACGCCGTCCTTCGCCGCCTCGGCCGAGAGGCTGCCCCCGGCCCGCTGGTGGCTTCGGCGGATCCGGTCGCCACGCTCGCGCGGATGCACAGCCACCCCGAGTGGCTGGTGGCAGGATGGGTGGCGCGCTTCGGTGCGGAAGGCACCGAGGCCCTCCTTCGCTGGAACAACGGCCGGCCGCCGCTGGTGCTGCAGGCCGCGCGGGACGACCTCACCGCGCTTCGCGAGCGGCTCGAGGCCGCGGGGATTACAACAGAACCAGCACCGTTCGGTGCCGGATTGCTCGTGGACGCCAGCCGGCCGGGCGAGCTACCCGGCTTCGCCGAGGGCGCGTTCTTCGTGCAGGACGCCGCGCAGGCGCTGGTCGCGCGCTTCTCGGATTTCCCGCGCGGCTCGCGCGTGCTCGACGCCTGCGCCGCCCCGGGGGGCAAGGCGATCGCCTTCGGACGCGGCGCCGGGCTGCTCATCGCGGCGGAGCGGAATCGCCGACGGGCCGCGCGGCTCTCGGAAAACCTCCGCCGCGCCGGCTCGGGCCGCGAACGCGTGATCCTGGCCGACGCCGCCGCCCCACCCCTACACGCCATGGACGCCGTGCTCCTCGACGCGCCCTGCCTCGGCACCGGCACCTTTGCCCGGCACCCCGACGCCCGGCTGCGGGTCACCCCCGAGGCGCTCCGCGAACTTGCGCGCACCCAGGCCACGCTCCTCGAGGGCGCCGCCTCGGCGGTCCGGCCCGGCGGGCTGTTAGTTTACGCCACGTGTTCGCTCGAACCCGAGGAGAATGAGGAGCAGGTGGCGCGTTTTCTCAGTGCACACCCCGAATTCCGCCGCGAGCCGTCCACGACGGTGCCTGCCGAGTGCCTCTCGGGCGACGGCGACCTGGTGCTCCTGCCCCAGCGCCATGGGACCGACGGCGCCTTCGCGGCGCGCCTCCGGCGGCAGCCGTGAGATTCCGGCGTTTCTCCCCGGAGGAGGGGCCGCGGCTTCCCCGCCGCTTCTGGGTCGGGGTCGGCGTGGTGGCCGGCGCCTCGCTGCTGGGCTATCTCCTCGCGGCGCTGGTGCTCTTCCCCGCCCCGATCACGGAGAGCGCCGCCGGCGTGCCCAGCGTCCTGGGGCAGTCCTTCATGTCGGCCGACTCCACCCTGCGGGCGGCGGGCTTCCGGGTGCGCCGGGAGGCGGAAACCCCACACCCGACCGCCCCGGGCGGCACCGTGGTCTGGCAGGATCCTCCACCGGACACCCGGCTCCCGCCCGCGTCGGTGGTCCGGCTCACCGTCAGCATCGGCCCCGAGGGCTCGGCGGTGCCCGACGTGGTGAACCTCGACCTCGCGCTGGCGCGCGCCGTCCTGATGCAGGCCGGCTTCCGGGTGGTGGGGGTGGACTCGGTGGCCGCGCTCAGCGCCCCGGGCACCGTGCTCGCCACCCGGCCCGGGCTCGGCGTCGTCCGCAAGCCGGGCGACACCGTCACGCTGGTCGTGAGCCGCGGCCCCGCCGATATTCAGGTGCCGGCGCTGCGCGGCCTCACGCGGGACCAGGCCGTCGAACGCCTCGCGGTGCTCGGGCTCCGGGTGGGGTACGTGCGGTTCGAGGACCGGGCCGGCGCCCGGAACGGCACTGTGCTGGAGCAGAAGCCGGCCCCCGGCGTCCGGCTGCCCCGGCGCGGCCGCGTGGACCTGATCCTGGCGAGGGCACCGTGAACCCGATCATCGCACCCAGCGTCCTGAGCGCCGACCTGTCCCGGCTCGGCGAGCAGGTGGAAGCGGCGCTCGCCGGCGGCGCAGAATGGATGCACGTCGACGTGATGGACGGGCGCTTCGTGCCCAACCTCACCTTCGGCGCACCGATCATCCGCGCCATCCGCCGGGTCACCGACTGCCCGATCGACGTCCACCTGATGGTGGAGCGGCCGGAGCAGTACATCGACGAGTACGCCGCCGCCGGCGCCAATGTCTTCAGCTTCCACCCCGAGGCCACCGTGCACGTGCAGCGGCACCTCGCGGCGGTGCGCGAGCGCGGGATGCTCGCGGGGCTCGTGCTCAACCCCTCCACTCCCCTCGCGGCGCTCGAGGAGGTGGTGCCGGACCTCGACCTCGTGCTGGTGATGTCCGTGAACCCGGGCTTCGGCGGCCAGTCGTACATCCCCGGGGCCACGGACAAGATCCGCCGGGTGCGTGCGCTCCTCGACGCCCGGAAGTCGGCGGCCCGGCTCGAGGTGGACGGCGGCATCACCGCCGCCAACATCGCCAAGGTCCGCGCCGCCGGCGCGGACACCTTCGTGGCGGGCACGGCCGTCTTCGGCGCGGCGGATGTCCGCGCCGCCGTCAGCGAACTCCACCGCCTGTGCCTTGCACGGGCCTGAGGGATACCGAGCCATGTCGAAGCAGTGGTTGGTGGTCGGCACGATCGTGGTCGGGATGATGGCCGGCGCCGTGGCGCTGGTGAAGAACAGCCCCGACTCCTACGGCGTCGCCGTCGGCAAGCAGGCCCCGGACTTCCGGGTGGTGGACCTCGCAACGGGCGACACCGTCTCGCTCCGCGAGAAGTACAAGGGCCAGGTCACCCTGGTGAACATCTGGGCCACCTGGTGCGGCCCCTGCAAGGAAGAAATGCCCGCGATGGAGCAGGCCTACAAGGAACTCGCGCCGAAGGGGTTCAAGGTAGCGGCCGTCAGCATCGACGAGACCGACCCGGCAAGCGTCACCTCGTTTGCCGCCGAGCTGGGCGTCACCTTCGACCTGCTCCAGGACCGGAGCGGCCTCATCCAGCGCACCTACCAGACCACCGGCGTGCCCGAGAGCTTCCTGTTGGACCGCGACGGCGTCATCGTCAAGCGGATCATCGGCGCGCACGACTGGAGCTCCAAGGTGAACCGCGACCTGGTCGAGCGCCTGCTCGAGCAGGGGAGCTGATCCCACCCGCGTGCGCGTCCTCGGCATCGAGACCTCCTGCGACGAAACCTCGGCGGCAGTCGTGCGGCTCGACGGCGCACGCCCCGCGCTCGAGAGCGTCGTCATCCTGTCGCAGGACGTGCACCGGGTCTTCGGCGGCGTGGTGCCGGAACTGGCCAGCCGGGCGCACCTGACCGCCATCGGCCCGGTGGTCGACCAGGCGCTCCGGGAGGCGAACGCCACCCTCGAGGACCTCGACGCGATAGCGGTGACGGCGGGGCCGGGGCTGGTGGGGGCGCTGCTGGTGGGGCTGATGTACGGGAAGACCCTCGCCTGGGCCCGCGACCTGCCTCTTATCGGCGTCCACCACATGGAAGGTCACCTCTTCGCGCCCTCGCTCGAGGACCCGGCCTTTGCGCCGCCGTTCGCGGGGCTGCTGGTGAGCGGTGGCCACACGCTCCTGCTCGACGTGCCGGCGTGGGGCGAGTACCGGCTGCTCGGCCAGACGCTGGACGACGCCGCGGGCGAGGCCTTCGACAAGGTGGCCACCCTGCTGGGGCTCGGGTATCCGGGCGGGGCACCGCTCGAACGCCTCGCCGCCACGGGGCGCGCCGGCCGGTTCGTCTTCCCGCGGCCCCTGCTGCGCGACCTCGCCGGCACCGGCCCCAATCGCTGGAACTTCTCGTTCAGCGGGCTCAAGACCGCGGTACTCCGCGCCGTCCGGCAGAGCGCGGACCTCGACGCCGACCGCGCCGACCTGGCCCGCGGCTTCCAGGACGCGGCGCTCGAGGTATTGGTGGAAAAGACCGCGGCGGCCGCCGAGGAGCTGGGTTATCCGCTTGCGATGATCGGCGGCGGCGTCGCCTGCAACCGGGCGCTGGCCGCGGCACTTCGCGAGCGACTGGGCGCCCGGGTGCGCGTGGCCGTCGCGTCGAACCGGCTCAACACCGACAACGCCGCCATGATCGCGGCAGCGGGCGCCTGGCGCCTGGCGCAGGGGGAACGGAGCGGGCCGGGGCTCGAGCCGCGCGACGACCTCCCCATTCCCGGCCTTCTTTCTCCCGCTGCCTGACCCGGAGTCGTGATGCCTGTTTCCTCGTTCAACATCCACCTTGGGCCGGTCGAGATCACCGGATACGGCATCATGATGATGGCCGGCTTCCTGGTGGGAGGGTGGCTGATCGCGCTGGAGCTCGAGCGGCGCGGCCTCAACCGGGAGTTCGCCTCGGACATCCTCATCGCCGCGCTCGTCGGCGGGGTGGTCGGCGCCAAGCTGTGGTACGTGGTGCTCACCCAGGATCCCGGCAACCTCTTCAACCGCGGCGGACTCGTCTGGTACGGCGGCTTCCTCGGGGGCACCATCGCCGTGCTCTTCAACGGCTGGCGGCTGGGCGTGCCGCCGCGGTGGACGGTCCAGATCATGGCCCCGGCGCTCGCGGCCGCCTATGCGCTTGGCAGGGTGGGCTGCTTCCTCGTGGGCGACGATTACGGCGGCCCGACCAGCCTGCCCTGGGCCATCGCCTTCCCCGACGGCAAGCCGCCGTCCACCGCGGGCAATCTCGCCGCGTTCGGCGTGACGATCCCCCCGGGCTTGGATCCGTCGACCGTACTGGCCGTGCACCCGACCCAGCTCTACGAGACCGGGCTCATGTTCCTGGCGTTCATGGTGCTCTGGCGCCTCCGGCTGAAGGACTGGGGCACCGGGACGGTGTTCGGGGTGTATCTCATGATGGCTGGGACGGAACGCTTCTTCATCGAGATCCTCCGCGCCAAGGACGACCGCTTCCTCGCCGGGTTCACGGTGGCGCAGTTGACCAGCGTCGCGATTGCGGTGGTCGGCGCGCTACTGTTCGCGCGGCTCCGCGGCGCCGGGACGACGCCGCCAGGAGAGTATCTTTCCTTGACACCGAGCAAGCCCGTCAAATAGTGCGACAGTAAGCTAAGTGACGCAGATCACATTAGTTAAGAATCGCGCGCCGAAATCGTCAAAATATTAGACGATTTCGGCTCTTTTTTCTGTGTTCCAATACCTCTGTAAAATCAGTATTATCAATGAGTTACGATGCTGTACAACGTGGCACGAAGGGTGCTTAAGGAAGAGCCCAACGAGGGGTCGCGTTCGGGCCTCCGGAAAAAGTGGTAGGTCGAAGAAGGGTTGGAGCGGGCACATCCGCCCGTCTCCGTATAACTCAGGGGGCGATCTACCACCTCTCTACGCGAACGGCCCGCCGATACCGGCGGGCCGTTTGCTTTTCGGCGCGGGAGGGCCGCGCGCCTGGCCAGGCTAGAACGGATTCGCGGCGGCCGGCTTGCTGCCCGAGCCGGACGGCGAGCTCGACGTGTTGCCGGTGCGGCGGTCCGATTCCGCGGACCAATCCGGCCCCTCATACGCCACCCGCACCGCGAGCTTCTCGGTGACCTGCACGACCAGGTACCCGGTCTCCTCGGTGCCCCACAGCGAGGCCATGGTGCCCTTGCCGTCGGCCAGCGCCTCCTGCTCCTGCCCCTTCTTGTACGGCGGCTTCACGTTGTTGACCACGGTGAGCGGGTCGCCGTACTTCTTGGTCAGCGTGTTCACCATCGCCTTGTAGGTGGTGATCGCGTCGTCGTCCGGCGTGGCGATGAGGACCGACACCTTGACCAGCCGCTTCTTGGGGTTGAACATCGCGTAGACCCGGGATGGGTAGTCCATCACCGTGCCGTCGAAGGTGGCATCGCCGTCGTCGTCGATCTCGGTGAACTCGAAGCCGGCGTCGGTAATGTGTTCCTTGGTCGTGGCGACGTTGTCGTTCCACGAGGTCCCCGCGAAGGTGTAGGTCTGGGCGCCGGCCGGCGCAGCCCAGGATACCAGCCCGAGGAGAGTGAAGAGCGCCGCAGCACGGGCGAGTTTCATGAGAGGGATCTCCGAATAGGGGAATCGGGACGAGGCGCCCGCGGTCACATCACAATTCGGAAAATGGGTATCCGCGCCGGGAGGCGCAAGACACTCCAGCGTGCGTTCGGCCGGACGCGCCTCGCCGGCTACCGCCGAGCGTGGAGCCGGGCCTTGAGGCGCTCGACCTCGGCGCGGAGTTCCGCCAGGTCGGCGTCCATTCGCTCCAACGAACGGAGCAGGTCCACCTCGAACGGCACCGACGCCCCCGCTTCCCGCGTGACCGCGGTCGGGGCGGCGACATCCGGCGGGACCGGGTCCGGGACGAGTTCCTGGGTGACGCGCAGGCGGCGAGGCTCGAGGTAGAAAGTCCACACCACGGCCGCGAGCAGGAGCACCAGCAGGATCGCCTGCGCCGAGAGCGACTCGACGGTCCGGTAAATGCCCAGTCGCTCGATCTGCGGCGCCCAGCTCACCACCGTGATCGGCACGACCCCTCCGCCCTGCAATTCCGCGATGCCCTTCCCCAAGAAGACGAAGGCCATGTAGTAGAGGAAGGCGCTCGTGACGCCGAAGAACGGCTTGAGGGGCAGCCTGACGCCGAAGCGGTTGATGAGCACGTACACCACGCCCAGCACCACCGAGGCCGCCCCGATCCCGAGCACCACGGGCAGCACTGCGCCCCCGGCCGGCCCCGCCACCATGAGCGCCTTGTAGAACAGCACCGTCTCGACGCCCTCCCGGTAGACCGCCAGGAACGCCACCGACGGCAGGGCGAAGGCCGACCCCGAGACCAGCGCGTCCTGCACCTTGCCCTTCACGAACCGGTTCCACTTGGCCACTTCCATCTTGGAAAGCAGCCAGTAGCTGACATAGAAGAGGGCGAGGGTGGCCACGAGCATCGTGGCGCCTTCGAGGACCTCCTGGCTGGCCGGGGAGAACCGGAAGATGGTCTCGAACGCCACGGCGGTGAGGAGGCTGACGACGATGGCGGCGGCCACGCCGACGTGAATGTCGCGCCGGCGCTGGGCGTTGCCGGTCTTGACCAGGAAGGCGATCAGCGCCCCGATGAGGAGGATCGCCTCGAGCCCTTCGCGGAGCAGGATGACGAACGACTGGACGAAGAGCTCCATGCCGGTCATCGGCTTGCCGATGATCCGCTCCGCGCGGGCCAGGTCGGTGGCCAGCTCGGCTCGAAGCGCGGCGAGCTCCCCGGAGGTGGCGCCGCCGCCGGCGCGCCCCCGCAGCGTGGCGAAGGCCGCCTCGAGCCGGCCCGCGAGCGCCGGGTCCTTGGCCCGCACGCCGGACTCGACCTGCTCGAAGGTAAGGTAGGCCTCGAACGCCTCGCCGCTCGCGGCCCCCGGCTGCCCCGCGCCGGCGAGGGCGAGGACCGAGTCGAGCTGCCGGCCCACTTCGGCGAAGACTGCTTCGGCCTCCTGGCCCGACTCCTGGCCGTGGAAGCTCCGCACGGCGGCGATGACCGGAGCGGCCTGGACGGCCACGGGGAGCTGCATCGCCGCGGCGATCTGGGTGTCGGTCATCCGCGCCGTGGTACCGAAGGCCCGGAGCCCCGCGGGCACGTCGCCCGAAGGAGCCGGGTAGCGGAGCAGCGTGGTGTAGGCCGCGGCGGCCCACCGGTCGGCGCTGCTCAGGCGGGTCTCGAAGGCGGGCATGGCGGTGCCCGCCACGCCGATGGTGATGCGCCGGTAGAAGTCGAGCGGCGAAACGTCGACGAGCCGCACCCCATCGGTGAGCGCCGAAGGCGGCGGAGTCAGCCCCAATCCATCCGGGCCGTCTCCCCGGCCCGCGAGACCATGACACCCGGCGCAATTCTGCTGGTACACCTGCGCGCCTCTCGCGAGGGACGGCGCCTCGTCGGGGACCTGGTCCAGATCCACGTGGTAGCGGTCCGCGAGCCCGGCCGTGAGCGCGCTCGCCCCGAGCGCGACGGAATCGGGATCGGCGGTGCGGGCGACGGCGGCGATCAACGCATCGACCGCCGTGATCGTGGCGGCGGCGGATTCCGGGGGCAGGCGGCCCGCGGTGCGCCGCGCCTCCGCGAGGAACAGGCTCGCCTCCTCGACCTCCGCGGGCGCGATGACCCGCCCTCCCTGGACGCCGATCCGGTATTCCTGCGCGGCGAGCTGCACGGTCGTGGCGATCCGCTGGACGACCGGCGCCAAATCGCCCCCACCGGGGGGCGACTGCACGCCCTGCTGGAGGGCGGAGAGGAGGGCGACCGAGGCGATCGCAGAGGTGAGAATCATTATCAAGTCATTTGATTGACGAGGCTGGAAACTAGACCGCGGCTGTCGGATTGGCTAGGGTCAACCCGAGGAGAGCACCGCCACCGCCCCAGCCACGCCGTGGGTGTGCGTCAGCGAGAGATGCAGCGTCCAGTCGAAGGGAACCGTGGCGGCGAGCCCGTGCCGGATCAGTTCGGGCCGCCCCTCGCCGTCCCGGGCGACTTCGAGGTCGTGCCAGCCGACTGCGCGCATGCCGGGCAGCGACTGCAGCGCCTTGTAGGCCGCCTCCTTCGCGGCCACCCGCACCGCGAAGTGCGGCGCCGGATCGGGTTGCCGCAGCACGTAGTCGCGCTCCTCGGAGGTGAGGAACCTCACCAGCGCTCGCTCGCCGAAGCGTGCGAGGATGGTGCGGGCCCGCTCCACCTCCACCACGTCGATCCCGATGCCGACCACGCTCACAGCCGGCCCCAGACGAACTCGGCCGCCGGACGCAGCGGTGCCGGCACCGGCAGGAACCCGCCGAGCACCAGCCCGCACCACAGCGCGAAGGCGAACACCCCGGCGGTCACCGTCCAGAGGGGCCACTGCGGGCGGCGCCACGCGGCGACAGCCTCGATGTCGGCCTCCCACTCCGCGAGTTCGCGCTCCGCCGCGGCGGTGAGCGCCGACCACGCCGCTTCCAGGCGTCGGGCGGTGGCCAGGACCTGTGCCGCCCATCCCGGATTCGACACCCGGTCGAGCTCGCCCGCCGAGCGGAGCAGCGCCCCCGCTCCGGCGCCGAGCCGCGCATGGATTCCGCGGTGCTCGGCGGCCGTGACGAGGTGCCGTTCGGCGCGCCAGGCCGGCATGCGCGCCGCGGCCGCGGCGCCGAGGAGCCGCTCGTCGAGTCGCCGGATGAGTATGCCGGCCGCCTGTTCCGCGGCGGCATCCCACATCGCGGCCCAGGCAGCGGGCGACAGCGCAGCGCGGGCCGCCGGCTCGCGGCCTTCCAGGAGCGCAACGCGCGCCGTGCCGGCCGCCTCGAGCAAACGGGTCACGAGCGACAGGCGCACCGGTGCGAGCAGCCGGTCGGCCGCGGACGCGGAGGCCGGATGCACCAGCCTCCCGAGGGCGGGCCCCAGTTCGGGCAGCGTGGCGCGTTCGCTCATCGTCGATCCCACAGCGGGCGTCCCTCCTTGAGATTCGAGACGGCCAGGACGGCGGACTCGCCGGTGCGCGCCTCATAACGCCTCACGAATTCCGCCAGCGGCTCCGGCTCGAAGGCCGTCCGCGGCAGGCCGGTGACGCCGAGCGCCGATTCGATGGCCGCGGCCGTCCCTTCCACCTCGACCAGGACGTCCATCCGGGGATACCACTCGATGCGGATCTCGGCCCCGTGCGCCCGGTAGATCTCCACGAACCGGTCGATCGCCTGGCTGACTTCGTAGCCGAGCGCCGCGAGCAGGTGCGCGGGGGCGCCGGCGTCGCCCTCGGCGGCAAACTCCAGCTCGTCCCGCAGCTTCATCCCCTCGGGCGACCGTCGGGTGACGCCCTTCCAGGCGACCTGCGCCCTCGCGGGCGCGCCGTCGGGCCGCCAGGTACGGACCCGGAGCACTTCGCCCCGCTCCTTCAGCGCGCCACCCCGGTCGAAGAGCCGGTCCTCCATCAGCCCGCGGAAGCCGGGCTCCGCTCCCGATTCCACGAGGTGGCGCCGGAGCAGCGCCGGATCGGGCACCGCCGCCTTGACCTCCAGCTCCTGCACCGCTCCTGGGGTGGCGCTCATCCGAGCAGCGCCTCGAGGACTGCGTCCGTGTCGGAGAGGTCGTCGAACGCCGCACGGGCGCCGGCCTCCCGCAGGACCGTGGCGGAGTAGCTGCCGGTGGCCACCGCCACCGCGCGGGCCCCGATGGCCCGCCCGCAGGTCACGTCCGCGGGCGTGTCGCCGACGATGACGACGGTGTCGCCGTGCGGCACGCGCCCGAAGATCGGCGCCGCGCGCTCGGCGGCGATGGCGGGAAGGTCCGGTCGGTGGGCGGAGTCCGAGCCGTAGGCGCCCACCCGGAACCGCGCCGGGTCGAGTCCGCCGGAGCGGAGCTTGAGGCCCGCCCCGCGCACGACGTTGCCGGTCAGGAGTCCGAGCACCACGTCGCCGCGCCGCTCGAGCCGGTCGAGGAGCGGCATCACGCCGGGCAGCACCTGCGTGGCGCCTGGCGAGCGCTCCAGTTCCTCCTCGAGATACGCCACGTACCGCTCGCAGACGTCCGCGATCATGTCCGGGTCGTCCGCCGCCGCGTCGCCCGCGGCCTCGAGGAGTTCCCGGACGATCTGGGGGTCGGTCTTGCCGTCGAATCGGACCTGGCGCCAGGCGTCGTGGGCGCCGAGTCGGTCCGCGAGCGCCGCCGTGATGGCGCGGCGTCCGGCGCCGGCGGTGAGGAGGAGGGTGCCGTCGATGTCGAAGAGGATGAGCGCGCGCGTCATGCGGTGGCCGCGTCCGGGATCCGGCGCGCGGCCACGAACTGGGCGCGGAGTTGCGCCGCGCGGTGCCCTTCGGACCACGGCTCCGTCAGCACGCCGCCGCAGGACACCGTCGAGTGGACCAGGCACTCGCCGGGGGCGGCGAACGCCACGTGGGACACGCTCCGGCCGTTTTCGCTGAAGAAGAGGAGGTCGCCGGGGCGCACCGCCTCGAGCGGCACTTCCTCGCCGACCTTCGACTGGGCGGAGGAGTCGCGCGGGAGGCCCACGCCCCGTGCCGCGAAAGTGGTCTGCACCAGCCCCGAACAGTCCACGCCGCACTCGGTCACCCCGCCCCATTCGTACCGCACGCCGGCGAAGGTCGCGGCCGCCCACTGCTCCGGCGCCACGGCCCGGGCGGCGCGCGTCACCTCCGCCAGCGGGAGGACGTGGCCCTGCACCAGCGAGCCCGATACGCCGTCGGGCAGCCGGACGCGGCCGTGTTCCAGCGCCGCGCGGGCCCGGACCGGCAACCGCCGGCGGCCGGCCGGCGTGTCCACCTCGGCACCTTCGGACCAACCGTCGGCTTCCGTGCGCCACCGCGCCGCGGCGTCGGTGTCGCACTCCAGCAGGTAGCCCCGGTGGGCCCAGCCCTCGTAGCCGTCCACCGCGGTGCGAACCCGCAGCCAGGGACCCTCGCTCGCGAGCACGTCGGCGGTTTCGCCCAGCACCAGCTGGGACACCTGCTCGGTGCGCAGCGACGGCTCGAGGTGGAGCGGCGCCACCGAGGCGCGGGCGATGACGGCGCTCACGCGAGATTGGCCCCGCGGCGCTTCTGCTGGCAGTCGGCGCAGCGGTCCACGCCGCGGAAGAAGCAGATGAGGCAGATGAAGGTGCCGCAGTCCGCGCAGGGATAGCCCTCGGAGGCCCGCTCCTCACGCCCGCAGGCGCGGCACTTCATCGCGTCGTGTTCGTGGATTTCCGCCATGGAGCCTCCGCTCAGATGTCCAGGTTCCAGCGCTTGATCTTGTTGATCAGCGTGGCGCGCGAGATGCCGAGCTCCTGTGCGGAGCGGGTGCGGTTGCCGCCGTGGTGCCGCAGGGTGCGTTCGATGTGCTGCCGCTCGAGCTCCTCGAGCGCCAGCGGGGTGTGGCGCCGGTCGCCCGGGCCGGGGCGCGCCCGGAACTCGCCGGGGAGGTGCTCGACGCCGACGATCGACTGGCCGCGCCCGAGAATGAGGGCCCGCTCCAGCACGTTCCGCATTTCGCGGACGTTGCCGGGCCACGAATAGCCCAGCATCCGCTCCAGCGATTCGGCGCCGATCTGCGGCGGCCCGTCCGGCAGCTCGGCGCGGAGGTCGTTGAAGATCCGGGTGATCAGCGCCAGGCGATCCTCGCGTGGCCGGTCGCGCACCGCCGGCACCTTGACCGGCATGACGCTCAGCCGGTAATAGAGGTCCTCCCGGAACCGGCCCAGTTCCACCTCGTTGGCGAGGTCCTTGTTGGTCGCCGCCACGAGCCGGACGTCCACGGTGATTTCCCGGGTGCCGCCCAGCCGCCGGAAGGTCTTCGTTTCGAGCACCTTCAGCAGCTTCGGCTGGAGCTCCGGCGAGAGGTCGCCGATCTCGTCGAGGAAGATGGTGCCGCGGTCAGCGATCTCGAACAGCCCCTGCTTGCGGTCCTTGGCGTCGGTGAAGGCGCCCTTCTCGTGGCCGAAGAGCTCCGAGTCGAGGAAGGTGGCGCTGAGGCCCGCGCAGTTCACCTCGACGAACGGCATCCGGGCGCGGGGACCGAGGTTGTGGATCATCCGCGCCACCCAGCCCTTGCCGCTCCCGCTCTCTCCGAGCAGCAGCACGGTGGTGCGCTCGCTCTGGGCCAGCAGCGAAATCTGGTGCGCGAACGCCTTCATCGTGGGCGACGCCCCGAGGGAGTCCAGCCCGCGCCCCGCTCCGCCCTGGTGGAGCAGCGCCTCGTTGACCCGCCGGAGCCGCGCCTTGTCGGCCACCCGCGCCGCGGCGGCCGAGAGATGCGCCATGTCCACCGGCTTGGAGAGGAAGTTTTCGGCGCCGAGCTGCATGGCCCGCACCGCGGTGGGCACGTCGCTGTTGCCGGTGAGGAGGATCACGCCCGCGTCCCGTTCCCGCAGCTTTTCGAGGACCTCGAGCCCGTCCATGCCGGGCAGGTGGAGGTCCAGCATGACGACCTCGGGGTGCAGGCGGTCGTAGGTGGCGAGCCCCGCCTCCCCGCTCAGCTCGCGGGTCACTTCCCAGCCCAGCTGCTCGAAATAGTTGCCGATCGCGCGGAGGACGTCCGTGTCGTCGTCGATCAGCAGGACGGAACCGATCATCGTGTCACCTCGCGCCGCGGCCGGGGTGCCGCGGGAGTTCGAACCAGAAGCGCGCCCCGCCTCCCGGGCGGTTCTCGGCGCGGATGTCGCCGCCGTGCGCGCGGATGATGCCGTGCGATATCGACAGGCCAAGCCCGGTGCCGTCGCCCACGGGCTTGGTCGTGAAGAACGGCTCGAAGATCCGGGCCATCAGTTCTGGCGGAATGCCGGAGCCGGCGTCCGCCACCTCGAGGAAGACCGACTGCTCGTCGGCCCACGCGCGCACCGTGCCCTCGCCGCCGGTGCCGCGCATGGCGTGTCCGCCGTTGGCGAGCAGGTTGAGGACCACCTGCCGGAGCTGGTCGGGGTCGGCGTGGACCACCGGCAGGTCGGATGGACAATCTACCTTCCAATCGCCGAGCCGCCCGCCGGCCGACGCCAGCACCTCCCGGACCAGCCCGCCGAGATCGAGCTCCACCCGCCGCAGCGGCCGCTGTCGGGCGAAGGTGAGCAGGTCGGTGACGATCTGTGCCGCGCGGGTGGCTTCCCCGCGGATGGCCTCGACCACCCGTCGGCTCCCCTCGTCGAGCGGCTCGTCCAGGATCAGCGCCTGTGCCAGCGCGCTGATGCCCGCAAGCGGATTGTTGAGCTCGTGCGCCACGCCGCTCACCAGGCGGCCGAGCGCCGCCAGCTTCTCGGTGTGGCCCAGTTGCTCGCGCAACCGTTGCTCGTCGGTCACGTCGCGCGCGATGGCCAGGACCAGCGGGACCACCGCCCCCTCGCCGGCCGCGGGCACCGCCACCACCGCCGCCTCCCGCACGACGCCGTCGGGCCGCCGCAGGTGCATCAGGAACTCCCGGGGCTCGCCGCCGCGCACCGCCGCCCACTGCCCCTCGACGTATTCCCGCTCGGCCGGCACCAGGAAATCCGAGAGCCTTGGCGCCCCGTCCTCGAAGCCGGCCAGCGCCCGCGCCGCCGGGTTCACCGAGCGGAGCATGCCGTGGTCGTCCAGCGTGAAGATGGCGACCGGAACCGTGGCGAACAATGCCCGGTAGCGCGCCTCGGAACGACGCAGCTCCTCGGTCGCCACCCGCTCCCGCGTGACGTCCCGCATCAGCGCCACCGACCCGCCGGCTCCCTCTCCGGAACCGAGGGGCGCCAGCGACACCGCGAGCAGCCGTGCCTGCCCGTCCGGGCGGACGAGGCGCGACTCGAACCGGCGGGAGCCGCCGGCCGAGGAATCGCCCGGCAGGAGCTCGGCCAGCGCCCGCCCGGCGAGCGCGTCCACCGGCGCGCCGAACAGTTCCACCGCGGCGGCGTTCGCGAAGCGGACCCGCCCCTGGTGGTCCGTCAGGATGATGGCGTCGTGGGCCGCCTCCACGACGAGCCGGAACCGCTGCTCCAGCCGGAGGACGTGACTCACGTCGTCCACTGCCACCACGTGCCCGCCTTCGGGGAGCGGCGTGGCGGTGATCACGAGCGACCTGCCGTCGGCGGCCTCGAGCAGGTCCGTCACCGCGGAGCCCGCCCTGGCCGAGAGCGCGAGTGGGTCGTGCCTCCCCTCTCCCGCCCCGACGAAGAGGCCGTCGAACGAGCGCCCAACGATCTCGGTGACGGGAACCCCCGCCAGGTCGGCGACGAACCGGTTGGCCCGGGCGATCCGGCCCTGCGCGTCGAGGATGGCGAGTCCGGTGGCGGCGGCGTCGAAAGCGGTCTGCCATTCGCGCCGGCTCCGGCTGACCAGGTCGAAGAGCCGGCTCTTGCCGATGGCGAGCGCGGCCTGGTCGGCAAATGCCACCGCCAGCCGGCGCTCCTCCGGTGAGTACTCCCGCGGGCGGTCGTGGAAGAAGGCCAGCACGCCGATGGTCTCTTCGGCGAACACCAGCGGGAGGTAGGCCGCCGAGGCGTAGCCCTCGGCCTGGACCGCCGCGGCCATCGGCGAGGCGAAGTCGCGCCGCGCGTGGTCGACGAAGACCGGATGCCCCTCGAGCAGCACTCGCGCCGAGGCGAGCGCGTGGAACTGCCGCTCGTATGCCTGCGCGTAGTCGGCCGACAGCCCGATCCGGGCCAGGCAGGAGGCGGTGTGGGCCGCCCGGTTCAGGAGGAACACCCCGGTCCGCTCCGCCCCGAAAACCCGCATCCCTTCTTCTGCGAGGAAATGCGTGGTGCGGTCGGCGTCCTCCACACCGGTGAGCGCGTGGGCCACACGGCCGAGCGCATCGATCTGGTCGAGCCGGGTCAGCAGCTCGCCGCGAAGCCGGAGTCCGCTCACGGCGGCCGCCACCTGGTCGGCCACCGCCTGGAGCATGGCCAGCGTGTCGGCGCCCGGAGCGGGCCAGCTGGAATCCGGGCCGGACACGGTCAGCACGCCGGTCAGCACGGAGCCGAAGCGCATCGGGACCATGGCGCCCGGCCGGGGCGGCCGCGGCCGGCGGGGATCGGGACCCGCTTCGGGCTCTCCCTCGAGGTCGGCGCTGGCCCGCGCCTCGCCACTGCGCGCCACTGCCACCTGCGGGTCGCGCTCTCCCAGCACGTCGCCCACCCGGTAGAGCCGCGCCTCGCGGCCGACGGCGCCCAGCACCACGAGCCCGGGCAGTTGTTCGCCGGGCCGCCCCGCGATCATGGCCCCGGCCGCCTGGGCCACGGCCAGCGCGGCCTGGAGCCCCCGCTCCACGGTGGCGTCCAGCGTCCCGAGATTGGAGAGATCGTGCGCCAGCGCGCGCAGCGCGTCGCTCCCCGCGAGGGTCGCCCGCGCCGCGGCGGCCGCCTCCCGGGTTGTGCTCGCGGTGCGGGTGGCCTCGATGGCGATGGCGGCGTGCGCGGCGATGGCCGCCACCATCCGGACGGCTTCCTCGTCGTAGGCGCCGGCCCGGTAGGATTGCGTCGAGAGGACGCCGATCAGCCGGTCGCCGAGCAGCATCGGCGCGTGCACGGCGGACTGGCTCGCCTCGGGCGAGCCGAACCGGTTGCCGCGCGCCGCCTCGACCGACTCCGGGCGGCCCAGTGCGAGCACCTGGCGCTGGCGCACCACCCAACTCGTGGGCCCTTGGCCGAGCGGCGCTTCCGACGATGGCAGGCGCACGCCGCGATCGGTGTGCGCCACGAAGCGGAGCCGTTCGGTGCCGGGATCCCAGAGCGCCACGTAGAAGGCGTCGCAGTCCACCAGCCGGGCCACCTGTTCGCGCAGCACGTCGTACAACGCCTCCGGCGGCAGCAGCCGGGCGGTGGCCTCGGCGATGGCGGCCAGCACCTCCACCGGCAGCGCGGCGGCGCGCTCGGCGCGGTGCATCACGACGCCGGCACCATGACGCGGATGGCACCCGGCACGACGGCCGCGGTGAACGGCGTGGCGCCGCCGAGGTCACCGTCGAGCTGCACCGGCACGGGGTGATCGGTCTCGACGTGGATCTCGCGGCCCCGTACGTGACCGATCCGGGAATCGGGCCCCTCGGTCCTGCGCAGGAACTGCCAGAGCGCATGCACCCCGTCCGCCATGCTATCGGCCCGCAGGACGACGACGTCGAGCAGGCCGTCGTCGGGGCGCACGCCGTCGCCGAACCGGAGGATCGGCGGGATCACCTCGGCGCAGTTGGCCACCAGGACGAGCGCGGCGTGCGCGTCGTAGTCGACGCCGTCCACCTTGATGCGGTACCGGATGCTCCGGACCTCGTTGAGGAGCCGCAGCGTCGTGGCGACGTAGGCGCCCATGCCCCAGCGCCGCTTCAGCGGACCCGAGGTTTCCGCCATGATCCGCGCATCGAAGCCAGCGCCGCACGCCACCGCGAAGTAATGGTGCTCCCCCGAGGCGTCCAGCCGCCCGAGGTCCAGCCGCCGCGCCTTGCCGCCCACCAGGATCTCGGCGGCGCGCAACGGGGACATCGGGATCCGCAGGTTTCCGGCGAGCAGGTTGCCGGTGCCGCCGGGGATCAGCCCGAGCACCACCTCGGTGCCGACCAGCGCGGAGGCCGCCTGCATCGTGGTGCCGTCGCCCCCGAAGACCGCCACGGTGTCCACGCCGGCGGTGGCCCCCTCCGCCGCGAGGCGCCGCGCGTCGCCGGGGCCGCCGGTGGCCACGACCTCCACCTGCCACCCGCCGCGACGCAGCACGTCGCGCACGTCGCGCACCGTCTTGGGCTGGGTGCGCGCCGCCGCCGGATTGGTGATGACCAGTGCGCGTGCCACGCTAGAACTCCTGCTCCCAGAGGACGTCGAGGCCGGCCTGGTACCGGTCATTGGTCGTGATCGGCGCGGTCTGCTGGTCCGCGGTGCAGGATGCGGAGGGCTCGAAGCTCGCGAGGAAGCGGAAGCCCCGCGCAAATCGGTATTCGAAGCTGGCCCCGATGTTCTTGTAGCTCGTGGCGCCGCCGGTGGTGCAGATGCCGGCGCTGAAGGTGAGGAAGGTCTTTCGGCCGATCTGCCACCCGGCGGCCAGCTGGGTCGCGGTGGAGGAGCCGTACGCGCCGCCCGCCGTGCCGGGGCGCAGCTCAATGTAGTCCACCGGGACGCGCAGGTCGGTGATCAGCGTGCGTTGCAGTTCGCTGGTCACCGCGCTGGAGAGGTACGCCAGGCCGAGATTCAGCGCCTGCTGCTGGTCGCCCGTGGCGCCGCTGGTCGTCTGCAGGGTCGAGGCGGGCCGGCGGAACATCAGGTAGGAGACGAGGTTGGTCTCCGAGATCGGCGGCAGGATGGTGGACGTCAGCTCCAGCTTCGGCTCGAGCAGCGTGCCGGTGATCTTCGCGATGACTGGCACGTCCTGGCTGCCGTCGAGCGGCCGCACGACATGTTCCGCCTCGATGTCGAGGTCGGCGTTGAGGTCGGGGGTGCCGAGGAACCGCACCTGGCCCTTCTGCACCTTGAAGTCGCGGCGCACAGGTCCGATGGCGAGGGTGTAGCTGCCGCGCAGCGCGTCGAGCCGGCCGTCCACACGGTAATCGCGGCGCTGCTTGTCCACCCGCACCTCGCCGCCCAACTGGATGTTGGCCTCGTTGGACCGGAGCCAAAAGGCCTCCCCCACCCGCACCCGGAGGTTCTCCACGCGCAGGGAGTCGACGAACCGGTTCCGCGTCGAATACCCGCGCTGGAGCATGCGCTGAAAGCGCTGGTCCAAGAGGTCGCGGAATTCCGGGTCGTCGAGGTCCACGACGTCCTTCGTCACGAGGTCCGCGAAGTAGAGCGCCCCGCGGTTCGCCGTCACGCTTCCCGTCAGCGTGGGGGCGCGGAGCGGACCGGCCAGCCGCATCCGCCCGCTCCCCTCCAGCGTCAGGAACCCCCGAATGTCGGTGGCCCGGAAGTCGGTGGCCACGATGCCCATGTTGACGGTGGGATTCGTGAGCGTGTTGAAGCGGACGCTGCCCGAGGCGCGGAGCGATCCGACCCCCGGCGAGGTCTGCAGCAGGAGCGAATCGAGGATCAGCGAGTCGCCCATGAACCCCGCATGCCCGGTGATGGTCGAGTACCGCACGCCGAGGCCGGGGACGGAGCCCTGTCCGTTCCGCACGTCGATGAACCCGGCGAGTCGGGGCGCCTGCCAGGTGCCCTCGACGCGCGCGTCGACGCTGAGGACCCCCGACACCCGGCGGACGCTCGTCGTGAAGGCTTCGAAGGTCCCGAGGTCGAGGCTGTCGGCGTGGGCCCGGATCCGCAGCGGACCCTCGATCTGGCGACGCGGGACCGTGGCGAACGCCAGATCGAGGGGCAGCGCGAGGTCCACGACGAGAATCCGCTGGCCGGTCTTCCAGATGGACAGGTTGCCCTGCAGCAGCCGGGTGTCGTAGTGCAGGATCCCCTGGATGAAGGGAGACCGGAAGTCGCCGAAGACCGCGTCCCCCAGGGAAGCCGTGCCGTCGATGACCGGAGAGAGCCGGGTCCCTGCGATCTGAAGATCGGCACCGATCGATCCGGACACGCCGGTCGTGTCGCCGCGCAGCAGGCCGGCCACGTCCCGGAGGTCGAGCCCGTACACGTGCATCTGGAGCGAGCCGGGCCGGTCTCCCGGCACGCTGCCGGAGATGTCGATGGCGCCCGAGCCGTCCACCGACTCGAGGCGGAGCGGAGTGAGCACCATACCGGAATCGGTGCTCGTGGCGGCCGCGGGCGCCTGCAGCCGCCACACATGTCCGGTGAGCGCCATGGCGAGGGAATCGAACGCGATCCGGCGCGCGCCCTCCGACTCCGAGTATCGGCCGCTGGCGCCGAGGGCCGCCGCGTCTCCGCTCTCGAAGGAGGTGGACCACTCGAGCGCGTCCCTCGGGCCGAGCGCGCCCGCCCGGACGTTGGTGGCCACCATGCGGCCGGCGGCGACGGTGTCGGCCAGCAGTTCGAGGCTCACTTCGGGGCGGCTGCCGCCCAGCCACCCGACGGTGGCCGAGACTGAGTTGATCCGTCCGCCGCGGAAACGCACCTGGCTCGCGTCCGCGAAGCCCGAGGCGACGAGCGAGTCGAGCGAACCCGACAGCGACAGCTCGACCTGCCCCCGCCCCTGCAGCGCCGCCTCGGCGGAGTCCGGCCCGAGCCCGAGGGCGTCGACCAGGAGCGAATCGAAGGCGCGCAGGCTGTCGAACCGCGCGCGCAACTGGAGTTGCCCCTCGTGCGGCTGGACCCACCCGATGCTTCCCTGGGCGTCCATGGCGCCCCCGTGCCACTCCACCGCGAGCGTGTCGACCAGGAGGACACTGTCCCGCACCGCGAACCGGCCGGCCGCCGTGTCGAGCCGGAAGGCGGCGATCCGTCCGGGCCCCAGCGCGCCGGCGATCGAGCCCTCGGGCGCGCGAAGGGTGTCGATCGATCCATTGACCAGCACGCTGCCCGTGAGGTCCGAGGTCGGCCCGATCCCGCGCAAGGCGTGGAGGTTCAGGTGGCGGAAGTCGATCGCGAGCGAATCGCCGCCCCAATGGGGCGTCGCCGCGGTGGCGGTCCCCCGCATCCGGAGCGTCCCGATCTCGCCCTGCACGTCGGCGTCGAGGTCCATGCGCTCCAGCGTGCCGAGCAGCCGCACCTGTCCCGTCAGGGAGCCAAGGCTCGGCAGAGTCGGATAGCCGGCGCGGATGCCCTCGAAGGAAAGCGAATCGAGGGTGAGGTCGCCGTCGAACGCCGTGACGAGCGTGCGGGTGTCGAGCCGCACCCATCCGGCGACGGCGCTCACCGGGCGCTCGCCGTCCTGGTGCCGCATGGTGCCGGTGAACAGCACGTTCTTCCAGGGGCCCTCGAGGCTTCCGGTGAGGTCTGCCCGTCCCTGCAGCGTGACCGAGGGCGTCAGCAGCTGCACCGTCCGCAGGTCCACGTCGGACGAGGCGAGGGCGAACCGGCTGAAGACGAGCCCCTCGGCGCCGCCCATCAGCAGGTGGCCCCGTCCCGCGAAGCGGCTCGTCGCGCCGCCCGGCACCCCGATGTCCGTCACCTGCACGTCGAACGAGAGGTCCATGTCCGACAGGAACCCGCTGCCGGCCACCCGCCCCGACAGGCTGCCGCGCAGGGGAAGCGTGTCGAGATAGGGCCGGGCCGCCTCGAGGTCGAGCCGCATGATCGTGAGGTCCATGTCGCGCACGCCCAGCCCCAGCCGCCGGTCGGTCAGCGCCACCAGTTGCCCGTCGATGCGGGTGGTGTCGTTCTCGAGATGCAGCTCCTGGAGCGCGTAGCTGACCCGGTCGGCGTCGGCCGACTTCGCCACCACCACCGCCCTGCCGTGCAGCGCCGGGAAGTCCGGTGAGACCCAGCGAAGGTCGACGAGGTCGAGTTCGCTGAAGCGCATCGCGAAATCGAAGAGCAGCGGGCCGTCGGGCCAGGTGACGGCGCCGCCGCCCTGGAACCGGGATGCCGGGAGGGCGCCGCGCGTGATCTCGAAGACCAGGCTGTCGCCGTGAATGCGCGCCCGGCCCCGCGCCTGCTGCAGCCGGACGCCGGGATCGCTCACCCGGACGCCGAGCGTGTCGATGAGCATCGACAGGGGATCGCGGTTCGGCGTGCTGATCGTGAGCCGTTCGAGGCCGAGCGCGAGGCTGTCGAACCGCCGGACCAGCTCCAACCCCTCCGCACCGGGGACGATCACCCGCCCCGGGAGGGCCCGTTCGGCCGCCAGCGCGGAATCGCGCTGGCGCGGGCTGGCGCCCTTCGGCGGATCCCAAGGGAGGCGGAGGGTGAGCGTCCCCCCCACCAGTTCGAGATCGTGGATCTCGATGAGTGGCGGGCGCCCGCCCCCGGTGCCTTCGCCGAGGTGCAGGACTTCTTCGTAGTTCATCCGGCCGTTGCGGCGCCGGACGAGGTCGATCACCGGCGACTCGGCGCGGAGGCTCACGAAGTCGAAGCGCCGGGCGAGCAGGTTCGCCAGGTGGTAGCGGACGTCGAGCAGGGGGAACTCCGCCACCGTGGCGCCGCCGCTGTCGGTCAGCACCACGCCGGTGAGCTCGAGGTGGTTGATGAAGTTGCCCGACACCGCCCCGATGGTCAGGTGACCGCGGAAGATGCGGTCGGACAACTCGGTCACGGTGCGCGCAAGCAGCCGCCGGCCCGACGGGGCCACGGTCAGGGCCCCGAGCAGGCCAAGCACGAGCCCCAGGGCGCCGAAGCCCGTCACGAACACGATGTGCGCCACACGCCGGCGCATCAGAACGCCTGTCCCACGGCGAAATGGACCACGAAGCGGTCCGGATTGCCGCTCGGGGTGTAGACCTCGCGGATGCGGTACACCGCGTCGTTCTGGCTCTGATAGAGCGCGCCGCTCTGCCGCCCGTAGCCGTTGTACCCGACGTCGAGCCGCACCGGTCCGAGCGGCGTGACCAGCCGGATTCCTGCACCGGGCGTTACCCGCACGATGGGGTCGGTCTGGTACCGGTCCCACAGGACGCCCGCATCAACGAAGACCACCCACCGGAAGATTCGCCCCCAGATCGGGGAGGGCAGCCGGAGTTCGACATTCCCGACCCCGAGCATGTTTCCGCCGATCGGCGAGTACATGATGGCGCCCGGAGGCACCGGCCCCGTGCCCGTGGTATCCACGGGAAAGGTGTCGTTGTCCACCAGGTAGTTGATCGGACCGAGCCCGTTCAGCTGGTACCCGCGCACGTCGTTGGGCCCGCCGGCATAGAAGCGGTTGGCGGGCGGGATGTAATTCGTCGCCTCGTTGCTGCCGAAGGAGGTGAGCGGCGCCCAGATCACGCCGCCCCGCAGCCGGTAGCTGAGGACGGTCTGCCGAGACAGGGTGCGATACCAGGAGCGCTCCGCCACCAGCTGGATGAACTGCTGGGTCGAGGCCGATCCGAGGAGTTGTGCGCTGATCGTCGTCTGCAGGGTCGTGCGCGTGCCGCGTGTAGGGTCCAGCGGATTGTTCACCGTGGGGAAGGACGCGGACGCGTTCAGCGTGCCGAGCCCGAGGTCCGCGCTCAGCCGCGCGATGTCCTCCGAACTGCACACCAGCAGGGACACGCAGAAGCTGGCGGGGCTCGCCTGCGTGTGCCCGTAGGTGTAGGCGTAGGTCAGGGCCAGCCGGGCCAGCTTGGCCGTCTCACGGCTGATGCTGAACCCGGTGCCGATTTCCTGGCGGAGATACACCAGGTAGTCGGAGCGCCGGTCGGCGAAGACCGTCGTGGTGAGCGTGTTGTGCGGCGAGAGGAAGGCCGGCCGGCGCAGCGACACCGCCAGGCTGTAGTTGACCTCCCCGGACCCGAGGGTATCGGGCTTCAGCTGCGAGCACATCGTCCCGTTTTCGAGGCCCCAGGCCGTCGGCTCGCCGACGCCGATCTTGGAGAGTCGTCCGCTGATGTCCAGGACGCGTCCACCGCCGGCGAAGTCCCGGAACGTGATGCCCGCGCCGAGCCGGATGCAGTCTTCCGTCGCGTAGCCGACGCTCCCCCGCGCCCGTCTCGGCTTGCTCTCGATGACCCGGACCTGGAGCGGCACCGAATCGGAGGCGGGGTCATACGTGGCGCTGTCGATGGTGACAGCCGCGAAGCTGAACAGCTCCGACCGGTAGAGGTTGCGCTGGCTCCGGTACAGGTCCTCCTGCGAGAATTGCTGCCCCGGTCGCGTCGCCAGCAGGGAGCGCACCACGTCGGGCGACACCCGCTTGGTTCCCGAGATGCCGATGCCGCTCACGTCGGACAGTGGGCCGGGCTGGACGTCGATGGCCGCCGTGGCCTTGAGGGAGGTCCGCTCGCGCTCGAAGCTCTGGAAGGCGACCGCGTCGGGGTACCCGAGGTTGCGCAGTCGCCGCACGAGGGTGTCAGAGGTGGCGTCGAGCTGGATCCGGCTGAAGGGATCGCCGGGCTGGAGTGGGAGGTCGCGCTCCACGGCGGCTCGCTTGGCCACCGAGTCGAGCCCCAGGACCTGCAGCGAGTCGAGCCGGACCGGCGGACCCTCGGTGATCAGGAAGGTGATGTAGATGCTGTTCGCGTTCCGGCGCACGAGCGTATCCACCTCGGCGCTCATGTACCCGCTCTTCTTGTAGAGCAGCGTCAACCGGAGCACGTCCCGCTGGAATTCCACCGGATCGAAGTCCCGCTTTTCGCCGAGACCGATCCACTTGACCGTTCCCGTACGCGCGAACCACGAGGAATTCGTGGTGGCGATCGCCGCCGAGAGCTGGGTCGCGTCGAGGGCGTGATTGCCCTTGAACTTCAGGCCGCGCACGATGAGCGGTTCGTCCTGCGCCTGAAGCGGCAAGACGGCCAGGAGCACGGCCAGCACGACGAAGAGCGCGCAACGGGGCACGCTCACGCGGTGGGCCCCGCAACGTCGGGGGCGCACGTGATTGACGGCATGCTGTAAGATGCCTAGTTTCACCACCTTACGCCACGGCGGAGGAGCCTCAGGCTCCACCCTCCTTCCGGTGCGCGGACCACCCCTCGTCAACCCGCACGGATCACCTGCCGATGACGCGCTTCCTCCTCGCCGCGATGCTGGTCCTGACCGCCTGCGGCGGCGAAGGGGGACCCCGCACCATCACGTACTATTTCACCGCCGACCCGCGCTCCCTCGACCCCGCCTTCTCCACCGACGTGCCGAGCGGCGAGATGATCGCCATGCTGTTCGACAACGTGACGCAGTTCGACGTGGCGGGACGCCTGGTGCCTGGCATCGCCACCCGCTGGGAAGCCGATTCCACGGGGTCGGTGTACACATTCCACCTTCGGCCCGACGCCCGGTTCCACGACGGCCGCCCCATCACTGCGCGGACGGTGCGGGCCTCGTTCCGGCGGGTGCTCTCGCTCGCCTCGAAGGGGTCACGGACCTGGACGCTCACCCCCATCCTGGGCGCGACAGCCTTCGCCTCGGGCGACGCCTCCGACGTGGAGGGCCTCGCCACCCCAAACGATTCGACGCTGGTGGTCACCCTCGCGGAACCGCTCAACGTCTTTCCCAAGCTGCTTGCCATGCCCGCCTCGGCCATCGTGCCCGAATCGCTGGGGCCCGACTTCGGCGAGCGCCCGGTAGGCAGCGGGCCCTGGAAGTTCGTGAGCTGGTCGCACGACGATGCGCTCCTGGTGGCCGCGAACGAGGACTACTGGGGCGGCCGGCCGCTCTCCGACTCGCTCCGCGTGCGAATCATTCCCGAGCCCCTCACGCAGGCCGCCGAGTACGAGTTCGGCCAGTTGGCGATCGTGGAAGTGCCGTTCAGCGAAACGGTCCGCTGGGAGCGGGAGCATGGCCCGGAACTCCAGCGGCGTCCGGCGCTCCGCGCGCTCTACGTGGCGATCAACACCCAGCGCGGCGCGCTCAAGGACGTGCGCGTGCGCCGGGCGCTCAACCTGGCCGTGGACGCGGGCACGATGATGCGCACCATCATGGCCGGGCGCGGCGTGCGCTCGGCGGGCGCCATCCCGCCGGGCATCGAGGGGTACGACAGCGCCCGCGCGCCGTACCCCCACGACACCGCCGCGGCGCGGGCGTTGCTGGTCGAGGCCGGGTACGCCGGCGGGCTGACCCTCAAGCTCTGGCGGACGCAGCGCTCGGAGCTGGCGCGCATCGCGCAGTCCATCCAGCAGAGCCTGGGGCAGGTCGGCGTGACGGTCGAGATCATCGAACGCGACGCCTCGAGCGCCCGCGCCGCGTCGTCCAAGGGCGAGGCGGACCTCTTCCTGACCGACTGGTACGCCGACTACCCCGACCCCGAGAGCTTCAATTATCCCACCTTCTACTCGAAAAACGCCGGCGGCGGCGGCAACCGGGCGTTCTATGCCGACCCGGTCACCGACCGGATGATCATGCGCGCCCGGGGCACTCCTGATGCGGCGCTGAAGGACAGCCTCAGCCGCGCCATCGACCAGCGGATCTTCGAGGCGGCGCCCTGGATCTTCCTCTGGTTTCCGGTGGACCTGTGGGCCGAGCGGCCGAACGTCACGGGATGGGAAGTGCCGGCCATCTTCAACGGGCAGCGCTGGCGGACCGTCGAGAGGCTCCCGTGACCCGCTTCCTGGCCTGGCGGCTCCTGCTGGTGCTCCCGACGCTCTTCGGCGTGCTGGTGGTGGCGTTCCTGCTCCTGCACGTGGCCCCGGGCGACCCGGTCCAGGCGATGGTCGGCGAGCGCGCGGACTCGGCCACGCTCGTGCGGCTCCGCGCCGAGCTGCATCTCGACGAGCCGCTCCCCAAGCGCTTCGTCCTCTACACCGCCGGCATCCTCCGGGGAGACCTGGGCAACAGCTACATCACCGGCCGGTCGATCCTCGGCGAATTGCTGCATCGGTTCCCCTACACCCTCCGCCTGGCGCTCGCCGCGATGCTCTTCGCGGTGACCCTCGGGCTCCTGGTGGGGATCTTCGGGGCGTGGCGCCCGGGCAGCTGGTTCGACCGCGCCATGACGCTGGGGGCCTACCTCGGCGTGTCGTTCCCGGTATACTGGGTCGGGCTGCTGCTGATCCTGATCTTCGCGGTCCAGCTGCACTGGTTGCCGCCGAGCGGATCGGGGGGGCTCGCGTTCCTGGTGCTCCCGGCGCTGACGCTGGGCATGCGCTCCGTCGCGGTGATCGCGCGGATGACGCGGGCCGCGATGCAGGAGGTCCTGCAGGCCGACTACATCCGCTCCGCCCGCGTCATCGGGCTCGGCGAGGGGCGCGTGGTGTTGCGCCACGGCCTGCGGAACGCCCTGCTCCCGGTCATCACGGTCGTGGGCCTCGACTTCGGCAGCTACTTGACGGGCTCCATCCTGACGGAGACCATCTTCTCGTGGCCCGGAGTGGGGCGGTATGTGCTCACCGCCATCAGCAAGCGCGACCTTCCTGCCGTCCAGGGAAGCATCCTCTTCCTCAGCGTGGTCTTCGTGCTGGTCAACCTCCTCACCGACATCCTCTATGCCAAAGCCGACCCCAGGGTCTCGTATGACTGACGCCGCCCGGCGCGCCGCCGTCGTCCTCGCGCTGGCCCTGCTCCTCGGGGCGGCCCCGGCCGGCGCCCAGGCCCTCCAGAAGCGGATCGACACCCGGCTCGGCGCGCCGCCGCTCAATCGCAACCTCTGGGGCGTCGTCCTCCTCGGGCCGGACGGCAAGCAGCTCTACGGCCGGAACGCGGACCGGATGTTCATCCCGGCCAGCAACACGAAGCTGGTGGTGGCGGCGGTGGCCGCCGCCCTGTTCCCGCCGGACTGGACCGTGAACACCAGCGTGTACGCCGACGGCCCCCTCGTGGGCGGCATCGTCGACGGGGACCTCGTCCTCTACGGGCGCGGCGACCCGACCATGGGCGCGCGGTGCTACGCGGTGGACACCACCGCGCCCGGCGCTTGCGACACCGATGCCTCCCAGCGGCTCCGCGTGCTGGCGGGGGCGCTCCGTGCCCGTGGCGTCACCACGGTCACCGGCGACCTGGTGGGCGACGGCAGCTGGTTCCAGGGCGACCTCGTCAACGGCGATTGGGAAGCTTACGACCTCAACTGGTGGTACGCCGCGCCCGTGTCCGGCCTCGGCTTCAACGACAACAGCATCGACTTCACCTACGCACCCGGCGCCGCCGTCGGGGCACCGGCCGCCATCAGCTTCACCCCGGACTTCGGGATGGTCGCCTTCGAGAACCGGACGCGCACCGTGCCGGCAGGCCAGCCGACGACCATCGACTTCTACCGGGAACCCGGGACGCTTCGCGTCTGGGCCGAGGGCGACGTGGCGCTCGACTCCCGCGGCGGGAAGGAGTACTTCGCGCTTCCCGACCCCGACCTCTTCGCCGCCTGGGCGCTGCGGGCGGCGCTGGCCGACAGCGGCATCGCCGTGCTCGGGGCCACGCGCTCGACCACCGATTCCACGCAGTACCGCGCCGCCCGCGAGCGGGGTGCGCTCGCGGAGGTGGCATCGCGACCGCTGAAGGATTGGATCTTCCCGGTGCTCAACACCAGCCAGAACTGGTACGCCGAGATGCTGCTCAAGCAGCTCGGCCGCCAGTTCGGCGACGGCGGCTCGTGGCGGGGCGGACTCGCGGTGGAGCGCCGCTTCCTGATCGATTCGATGCGGGTGGATTCGCTGCAGTTCGCGCTGCGGGATGGCTCCGGACTGTCGAGCAGCAACCTGGTGTCCCCACAGGCCTTCGCCACGCTCCTCGCGTGGATGCGGCGCCACCCGCACTTCGAGGCCTTCGCGGCCGGGCTGCCGCAATCCGGCCAGCGAGGGTCGCTCAAGTCGCGATTTGTTGGCACCCCGCTGGAGGGGAAGGTGCGCGCCAAGACCGGAAGCATCAGCCGCGTCAACACCCTTTCAGGCTACATCGAGCTGCCCGGCCGCACGCTCGTCTTCTCGGTCGAGGCCAACAACCACACGCTCGGCGGCCGGGTGATGATCCCGCAGATCGACAGCCTGGTGGTCCAGATGGGGAAGAAGTAGAGTGGCGGCCGCGCCGCTGCGCATCGCGGTCGTCGGCGCCGGTCCCGCCGGGTTCTACGCCGCCGATCACTTGCTCAAGCAGGACCGGCCCGTTGCGGTGGACCTCTTCGACCGGCTGCCCACCCCGTTCGGCCTGGTGCGGGGCGGCGTCGCCCCCGACCACCCGAAGATCAAGTCCGTCACCCGCATCTATGACAAGGTGGCCGCCCACCCCGCCTTTCGCTTCTTCGGCAACGTGACGGCCGGGAAGGACCTCACCCCCGCGGAGATCGCGCGGCACTACCACGCCGTCGTCTGGGCGGTCGGCGCCGAGGCGGACCGGGCGCTCGACATTCCCGGTGAGTCGCTGCCCGGCAGCCACACCGCCACGGAGTTCGTCGGCTGGTACAACGGGCACCCGGACTACCAGGACCGCCAGTTCGACCTGACCCAGGAGGCGGCCGCCGTCGTCGGCGTGGGCAACGTCGCCATGGACGTGACGCGCATTCTGGCGAGCGACCCGGAGGAACTGGCCGCCACCGACATCGCGGCTTCGGCGCTGGCGGCGCTGCGGGCCAGCCGGGTGCGGACCATCTACCTCCTCGGACGTCGCGGACCCGCGCAAGCGGCGTTCACCAATCCCGAACTCAAGGAGTTCGGCGAACTGGCCCAAGCCGACGTAGTCGTGCGGCCCGAGGACCTCGAACTCGACCCGGCCACCCGCGCGTCGCTGGAGGCGGCCCCCGACCGCGAGGCGGAGAAGAACCTCAAGACCCTCCACGCGCTCGCGGAGCGCGGCATCCTTGGGAGGCCGCGGCGGATCGTGCTCATGTTTCGAACGTCCCCCGTCCGGATCGAGGGCGATGGCCGGGTCGAGCGGCTGGTCGTCGGCAGCAACCGGCTGGAGGCCGGCCCGCGCGGCGTGCAGGCGGTGCCGACCGGGGCGGAAGAGACGCTGCCCGTCGGGCTGGTGTTCCGGTCGGTGGGGTACCGCGCGCTGCCCGTGCCGGGACTCCCGTTCGACGCGAAGCGCGCCGTCATGCCGAACGAGCGGGGGCGCGTGCTGGCCGCGGAGGGAGGGCCTGCGGTTCCCGGGTGCTACGTGGCGGGATGGATCAAGCGGGGCCCGAGCGGGGTCATCGGCACCAACAAGCCCGACGCCGTGGAGACCGTCACCTGCCTCCTCGAGGACGCCGACCTCGGCGTGCTGCCGGAGGCGGCGGAGCCGTCGCCCGACGCGATCGAGGCGCTGTTGCGCGGCCGGGGCATCGAGGCCGTCACCTGGCGCGACTGGCAGGCGCTGGACGCGCACGAGACGAACGCCGGCGGCTCCAGGAAGGCGCCAAGGGAAAAAGTCACCGACGTCGGCGAGATGCTGGCCATCATTCGGCGCGCGAGGCAGGCCCCATGAAGATATACACGCGAACCGGCGACGAGGGCGACACCGGGCTGTTCGGCGGCGGGCGAGTGCCCAAGGACCACCCCCGCGTGGCGGCCTACGGCGACGTCGACGAGCTCAACGCCGTGCTCGGCGTGGCGCGCGCCACCGCGCCAGGGGCGGATTCCGACACCCTGCTCGAACAGGTGCAGCGGGACCTCTTCAGCATCGGCGGCTACCTCGCCACACCGGACCCGTCCCGGGTGGCCGCCGCGCTCGCGAAGGCGGAACTGCCGGCCACGCGCATCCAGGAATTCGAGCGGGCCATCGACGCCGCCGACGCCGAGCTCCCGCCGCTCAAGGCCTTCGTATTGCCGGCCGGCACGCCGCACGCCGCCGCCCTGCACCACGCGCGGACTGTCTGTCGGCGGGCCGAGCGGAGCGTCGTCCACCTGGCGCACGAGAGCGAAGTCCCGGGGTTGTTCATCATCTACCTCAACCGGCTCTCCGACCTGCTCTTCACGCTGGCCCGCCTGACCAACCACCGGTCCGGCGTGGCCGACGACACCTGGTAGTCGTGCCCGACTTCCGCATCACCCACGCGCTCGGCAGCTATCCGGTGCACGTTGCCCCGGGCGCCCTGGACGAGCTCCCCGCCCTCGTCGCGCGGCTCTGGCCGACTCGCCGGGTGGCGGTCATCACCGACGACACCGTGGGAGCACTGCTCGCCGACCGCCTGGCCGGAGGGCCGTGGGCGCTCGTCCTGTCGGTGCCCGCGGGCGAGGCGTCGAAGACACGCGCCCGGTGGGAGGCGCTGACCGACGCGCTCTTCGCGGGGGGCTTCTCGCGCGATTCGGCGATCGTGGCGCTCGGCGGCGGGATGGTCGGCGACCTGGCCGGCTTCGTGGCCGCCACCTATGCCCGGGGCATCCCGTTCCTGCACGTTCCCACCACGTTGCTTGCCATGGTGGATTCCTCGGTGGGTGGCAAGACCGGCGTGGATACCGCGCACGGCAAGAACCTGGTGGGGGCGTTCCATCCTCCAGCCGCCGTCCTGGCCGATCCGCTCGCGCTGCAGTCGCTCCCGCCGCAGCACCTCCGCGGGGGCCTGGCCGAGATGGCGAAGCACGGGCTGATCGCTGACGCCGCGTATTGGCGCGAGCTGGGGCAATCCGCCGCCGAGCTCAAGGCGCGGGAACCGGCGGTGCTGACCCACTTCATCGCCCGGAGCGTGGAGATCAAGGCCGCGGTGGTCATGGAGGACGAGCGGGAGGGCGGCCGCCGCGCCGTGCTGAACGCGGGGCACACGGTGGCGCACGCGGTGGAGCACGCCTCGGGCTTCGGGATACCGCACGGCGACGCGGTGGCGATTGGGCTCGTGGCCGAGGCCCACCTCGCCGAGTCGGTGGGCGTGGCGGTGCCGGGGCTCGCGGCCGAAATCACCGCCGGGCTCCGTCGATTCTCCCTGCCGACTCGGCTCTCGCTCGAACTCGATGCGAACCAGCTGCTCGAGGCGATGCGGCTCGACAAGAAACGCGCGGGCACCGAGCTCCGCTTCGCCTTGCCGCACGATATTGGCGAGATGGCACGGGACGGCGATCGCTGGACGATCGCAGTGCAAGACGCATCCGCGATTGTGCACGCGCTCCGCAGCGCCGGCGCCGCCTGAATCCACAGTCATCCACATTCATCATTTTTCGTGTTGATCGGCAAGTTATTGCAATGCAATAGCTTACTGATATTTATCAACCTGACGGAGCTCGGGCGCCGGAGGCTCGAGTGGAGGAAATCCGCAACTCATTTCAATGGTTGTTTTTGTGATGTGGAAAGAATTTTTCGCTTGACCAGTTTCTAGGCGTGTCCTATATTCGCACACTCGACGGCACGCCTCCCGCCGTTCGCTCCGCCAACATGACCAATGTGCTCGTTCGCGCCACGACCCACGGGGATCGCCATGGCTCACGGTAGTGCCACCAAGGCAAAGGCCCTCTTTCGCGCCGTGCCGACTGGGGCCTTCGACCAGTACCTTCACGACATCCAGAAGCTCCCGATGATCTCCGACCCCGCGGAGGAGAAGCGACTGGCCAGGCTGGCGCAGGCCGGCGACGAGAAGGCCGCGGAGCGACTCGTCACCGCCAATCTCCGGTTCGTGATCTCCTACGTGAAGAAGTACCAGGGGCACGGGCTCGACCTCTCCGAACTGGTGGCCATCGGCAACGAGGGACTCCTGAAGGCGGTTCGCAAGTTCGATCCCGATCACGGCGTGAAGTTCATCTCGTATGCCGTGTGGTGGGTGCGCCAGGCGGTCCTGAAGGCCCTCGCCGAGCAGACCCGCAGCGTCCGCATCCCGCTCAACCAGAATTCGGCCCTGATCAAGATGTCGCGTGCCGAGAGCTTCCTGGCCCAGGAAATGGGGCGGGAGCCGACCGATCGCGAGGTGGCCACGGCGCTCAACGATTCGGTCGAGAACGTCCGCCTGGCCCGCCGAATGAGTTCGGGAGAATTGTCGCTCGACGCGCCGGTCGAGCGGAGCGACCGTGGCTCCAGTACCTTCGGGGAGCGGTTCCCGGGCACCGGCGGCTCCGACATCGAGGAGCAGACCGACGCACGGCTCACCCGGGAATTCATCGACCGGCTCTTCGACCAGTATCTCACCCCCCGTGAACGGAAGATCCTCTACCTCTATTACGGCCTCGAAGAGGGCTCCGACGCCCTCACCCTCGAGCGCATCGGCGAGCTGCTCGGCGTCACACGCGAGCGGATCCGCCAGATCCGCGAGCGCGCCTTCGAGAAGCTGCGCCAGGCCCCCGACGTGAAGGGCCTCAACGGGATGTGGGGCGCGGCGTAAGCCGGCCCGTCCTCCCGCCTCCGCCGCGGGCATTGCGCTAGATTCCGGCATGCCCTCCCGGCTCCCGCTCTTCCCGCTCGATGTGGTGCTCTTTCCGGGAACCCCGCTCCCGCTCCACATCTTCGAGCCCCGCTACCGCACGATGCTGGCCGACTGCCTCAAGGGGGACGAGCGCTTTGGCTTGCTGCCGCCTGACCGGGACGGCAGTCCGCCCCGCGCGGGGACGGTCGGCTGCGTGGCCCGGGTGCGCGCCGCGCACCAGCTCCCCGACGGCCGCTCGAACATCGTCGTCGTCGGCGAACGCCGGTTCCTCCTCCGCCAGTCCCTCGCCGGTGAGACCCCCTACCTGATCGGCCTGGTCGACACGTTCGACGACCTCGCCGGGCCGGACGTACCCGTCGAATCGCTCGCCGCGCTCCGGGAAGTGGCCTCCACCTACCTCGGCGCCATGGAAGCGCTGGGCGGCGGGGGCGAGCACACCCCATGGGCCGACGACGCGGAGGCGCTCACCTTCCAGGTGGCGGCGGCGGTGGATTTCGAGTTCGAGGTCAAGCGGCGACTCCTGGAAATGCGGACCGCCTCCGAGCGGGTGGCGCTCCTCCTGGACCTGCTGCCGCCGCTCGCCAGCGAGGCCGCCAGCCGGGCCCGGGTCCACGCCCGCGCCCGCAGCAACGGAAAGGGCGGCCCCCACCCCGACATCGCCGTCGCCACGTGAGCCAGGCGCTCGCGGCGGAACTCGGGCGGATCGTGGGACCGCGCTGGGTCCGCACCAGGCCCTCCGAGCTCACCGCGTATGAAGCCGACGGCCTCCCCACGCACGCCTCTCGCCCCGCCATCGCGGTGCTCCCCGGCACCCGCACCGAACTCATCGCCGTCATCCGCCTGCTGCACGTGGCCGCCGTGCCCTTCGTGGCCCGCGGGGCCGGCACCGGTCTCTCAGGGGGGGCCCTGGCCGCGCCCGACGCCGTGCTGGTGGTCCTGACCCGGCTCAACCGGATTCTCCACCTCGACCCGACGCGCCGGCGTGCGGTGGTCGAACCGGGCGTCGTGAACGCCCGGCTCTCCGACGCCGCGGAGCCCCACGGCCTCTACTATGCTCCCGACCCCTCCAGCCAGAGCGCCTGCACCCTGGGCGGCAACGTGGCGGAGAACGCCGGCGGACCCCACTGCCTCAAGTACGGCGTCACCACCAACCATGTGGTCGCGCTGGAGGTGCTGCTGCCCGACGGGCGGGTGGTCCGCCTCGGATCTCGAAGCGGCGAGAGCTGGGGACCGGACCTGGTCGGGCTCTTCGTGGGCAGCGAAGGCATGTTCGGCATCGCCACCGAAATCACACTGCGGCTCGAGCCGCTGCCCGCCTCCGTGCGCACCCTGCTCGCCGCCTTCCCGTCCATCCGCGCCGCCAGCGAGGCGGTGAGCGGGATCATCGCCGCCGGCATCGTGCCGGCCGCGATGGAAATGATGGACCAGGCCTGCGTGCGGGCAGTGGAAGCGTCCATCTACGCGGCGGGCTACCCCGCCGATGCCGCGGCCGTGCTCCTCGTGGAGGTCGATGGCGCTCCCGGGGCCGTGCAGGCCGAGGCGGACCAGGTCGAGGCGCTCCTCCTCCGGCACCGTGCCACCGAAGTCCGGCGTGCCGATACGCCCGCGGAGCGCGTCCGCCTCTGGCAGGGGCGGAAGAAGGCCTTCGGGGCCATGGGCCGGATCGCGCCCGACCTCGCGGTCCAGGACGCAGTGGTCCCGCGCAGCGCCCTGCCCGACGTCCTCGACCAGGTGGCGGCCATCGCCGCACGGTACGACCTGCGGGTGGCCAACGTCTTCCACGCCGGCGACGGCAATCTCCATCCGAACATCAGCTTCGACGGCCGGGACCCCGCCGTCGTGGCCCGCGTGCGCGCGGCGAACCACGACATCATGCACGCCTGCCTCGCGGTGGGCGGGAGCATCACCGGTGAGCACGGCGTCGGCAGCGACAAGCTGGAGTACATGCCGGACGCGTTCGACGCCGAGACCCTGGGGGCCATGCGCGCGGTGCGGCTGGTCTTCGATCCGGCGTCCCGCGCCAACCCCGGCAAGGTGCTCCCGAGCCACGCCTGCCGTGAATGGCGCCGCGGGGCCGTGGCATGAACCCGGGCGTCCTCGACCGTCTGCGTGCCCTCCTCGGCGTCGCCGCCGTGAGCCGCGATCCCGACGGGGTGCCGCGTGCGGTGCCCGACTCGGTGGACGCACTGGCCGCCACGCTGCGGCTCGTCGACGAAGCCGGGTGGCGGGTCCGCCTCGAGGGGCACGGCAGCTGGGTGCCGCCCGACGCCAGGGCCGACCTGGCGCTCACCACCCGCGGCCTCGACCGGATCGTCGCGGTGCATCCCGCCGACCTCGTGGCCACCGTCGAGGGCGGCGTGCCGATGGACGCGCTGCAGCGGCGCCTCGCCGCCGACGGGATGTGGCTCCCGCTCGACCCGCCTGGGCGCCCGGAGCGCACCATCGGGTCGGTCGTCGCGACTGCCACCGCCGGGGCGCTCCGTGCCGGATTCGGCCCGGTACGCGACCACGTCCTCGGCTGCACCGCGGTGACCGGCGACGGCCGGGTCATTCGCCCGGGCGGCACCGTCGTCAAGAACGTGGCGGGCTACGACCTGACCAAGCTGCAGGTCGGCGGCTTCGGCGCCTTCGGCGTCCTCACCACGCTGCACCTGCGGCTCCGCGCCCGGCCCGCCGCAGACATCACGCTCCTCTCGCGCGCGCCGCGCGACCACCTGACCAGCGCGGCGCGCGATCTCGAGGAGGCCGGTGCCTCCTTCTCCGCGCTCGAGCTCTTCTCGCCGACGGTGGCGGCCGAGGCCGACTGGTTGCTCGCCGCGCGCTGCACCGGCTCGGAGGCCGGCGTGGCCGGCGACCGTGCCCTGCTGCTGGATACGACCGGGCTCTCGTGGACCGAACTGGACCCCGACCGTGCCCACGCCTTCTGGCACCTGGTGACTCACGCCGGCAGCGGGGCGGCGGTGACCCTCCGGCTCGGGGTGCTCGCCCCCGGACTCGACGAGTTGCTCGACCTGGTGGGGCAGCAGCTCGACGAGGGGCTGATCTGGGCGGGGGCCTCGCACGGCGGCCTGCGCTGGGCGGGCGACGCATCGCCTGACCAGCTCCGGACCCTGCGCAACCTGGCCGCGGCGCGCGAGGTCCCGCTGACGCTCGAGCGCGCCCCGTGGGCCACCCGGCAGGCGGTGGGGCACTTCGGCGCGTACCGGGAAGGCGTGGGACCGCTCGTGGCCCAGCTGCGCGAGGTGTTCGATCCGTCCGGGCGGCTCGTCGTCGCGATGGACGGGGCAGACTCGTGAACGGCGAGGCCGCCGCCGGCATCCTCGAGCCGCTAGCGCCCTGCGTGCACTGCGGATTCTGCCTCCCGGCCTGCCCGACGTATCTCGCCACCGGAGACGAGAACGACAGCCCGCGAGGCCGAATCGTCTTGATGCGCGCCCTCGCCGCCGGCGCTCTCGCCCCCACCGACACGGCGCTGGCGAATCACCTCGACCGCTGCCTCGGGTGCCGCGGCTGCGAACCGGCCTGCCCGTCCGGCGTGTCGTACGGGGAAGGCCTCATGGCGGCACGGCGGCGGCTGGTGGCGGCGCGCGGGCTCCCGGTCGCCGCCCGGGTCATCCTGCGCATCTTTTCCACGCCCTTGCTCTGGCGCCCTTTGCTGACGGCGGCACGGTGGCTTCGGGCGAGCGGGATTCCCCGGGCGCTGGCCGGCTCCGGGAGAATCTCCTTCTCGTTCGGGATGCTGGCGGCCACCGAACCACCCTCCCTCCCCGCTTCCCCGCTTCCCCGCCGCGATGGTGCTCCTGCCTCCGCGCCGACGGTCGCCCTCTTCACCGGCTGCGTCATGGACACGGTGTTCGCGCACGTGCACGCCGCCGCACGGCGCACGCTCGAGGCCAACGGATACCGCGTGGTGGACGTCCGGGGCCAGGAATGCTGCGGCGCGCTCCACGAGCACGCCGGCGACAGGACCGGCGCCGTCGCGCTGGCCCGCCGGAACGTCACCGCCTTCCTCGGAGCGGCGGACTTCATCGCCGTGGACAGCGCCGGGTGCGGCGCGCTCCTCAAAGAGTACGCCCACCTGCTGGGCGGCACCGACGCAGCGGAGTTCGCGTCCCGCGTGCGCGACGTGACCGAGCTGCTCGCCGACCGGGGGCCCCGCGCGGCCGGCCCGCTGGACCTCGAGGTGGCGTACGACGCGCCATGCCACCTGCAACACGCCCAGCGCGTGCATGCGGCGCCGCTCGCGGTGCTCCGGGCCATCGAGGGGCTGCGGCTCCGCGAGTTGCCGGGCGCGGACCGGTGCTGCGGCAGTGCGGGCATCTACTCGATGCTCGAGCCTGCCCTGTCGCGCGACGTGCTCGAGGCGAAGGTCGGGTCCGTCCTGGCCGCCACCCCTGAAGTCGGAGCGGTCGCCACCGGCAACCCCGGTTGCCTCATGCAGATCGGCGCCGGACTGCTGGCCGCGGGCCACCCCGCGCGCGTGGCCCACCCGGTCGAGCTGCTGGACGAGGCCTACCGGGTCGGCGGGGTCTATGCGCCGCCCGGCCCGGCGCCGCGCTAGCTTTCGTCCATGCTCCCCACCACTCTCCCGGACTTCGAGCAGCTGCACCGCCTCCGGGGCGGGGCCGTCGTCGCGCCCACCCCCGCCGCGCTCTTCCGCGTCGTCGGTCCGGGCGCGCTCTCGTGCCTTCAGGGACTCTGGACCAACGACCTCCTCGAGCCGGGAGACGGCTCGATCAGCTACGGGGCGCTCCTCACCGCCAAGGGGATGATCATCGCCGACGGCTGGGCCCTCCGCGCTGGCGAGGCGGTGACCCTGCTCCTGCCGTCGGCCGCCCGTGAGGCCGTGCTGCAGATCCTCCGCCGTTCGCTTCCGCCCCGCCTCGCGACCGCCACGGACCTCACCGACACGACGCGCGCCCTGCTGCTCCTCGGTGACCAGGCGGGGGAGCGATGGCCGGTGGTGCCCCTCGGCCGGTTGCCGGACCCCGGCACGGTCACGACCGGCACCGCCGCCGACGGGGAGTTCGTCCTCGCAACCCCGCAGGCCGGGCCGTTTGTCGCGGTCCTGCTCGGATCGCCCGATGGCATGACCGGCGTGGCCCGGCTGCTCAAGGCGGCCGGAATGGCACCCGGCGGCGAGGATGATCGCGAAGCGGCCAGGATCCTGGCGGGCTGGCCCGCCCTCGGCGCCGAGATCGACGAGCGCACGCTGCCGCAGGAGGTGCGGTTCGACGAGCACGCCGGCGTGTCGTACACCAAGGGCTGCTACACCGGGCAGGAGACGGTGGCGCGGCTCCACTTCCGGGGGCACGCGAACCGGCTCCTGCGCGGACTCCGGTGGAAGCCGGGTCCTCTCGAGGGAGACGTCGTGCTGGCCGGCCAGAAGCAGGTGGGACGGGTGAGCTCGCTGCTGACCCTGCCGGACCGCATCCTCGGCCTCGCCGTGCTGCGCCGGGAACTTCAGCCCGGCAACCGGGTGACGGCAGGCGGCGCAGTGGCCACCGTCACCGAGTTGCCCTTCGGGCCGGCGGACATCGAGGGATGAGGATCATCGTCACAGGAGGCACCGGACTCGTGGGGGGTCCGGTGGTCCGGTTGCTGCGCAGTCGGGGCGACGAGGTGGACGTCGTGGTGCGCGACGAAGTGGGGGCGGCGCGCATGCGCGAACTCGGCGCCTCGCCGGTGTTCGGCAGTGTCGAGGATCCGCGCCTCTGGGAGGCCGTCGATCGCGCCGAAGGCATCATCCACGTCGCCGCCCTCGTGGCGTCCCGCACGCCGTGGCAAACCTTCTTCCAGGTGAACGTCGAGGGCACACGCCTCGCCGCAGCGACCGCCCGGCGACTCGGCGCACGGCTGGTCCACACCTCCTCGGTGGCGGTCTACGGCCGGCAGGCCTACGACGACCCCTCCGGCAGCCGGCGGGAAGGGTCAGCGTTCGGGCCACTCGAGGAACACGACTTCTACGCCCGGAGCAAGCGGCTCGCCGAGGAAGCGGTGCGCGCCGAGGTGGCACTTGGCCTCGAAGCGGTGATTCTCCGGCCGTGCGTGGTGTACGGAGAGGGCGACCGGCTGTTCCTGCCGCGGATGGCGGCAGTGGCCCGCCGCGGGTGGCTGCCCCGGGTCGGGCCAGGCGACGTGCCCATGGCGGTGGTGCACGCCGAAAGCGTCGCCGAGGCCGCGCTTCGCGCGCTCGACACGCCGCGCGCGGCGAGCCGGATCTACAACGTCACGAACGACGGCGACATCACGCCGCGGGAGTTCGTCGCGGCCCTCGCGGAGGGAGTCGGACGCCGGGTGCGGACGTTTCCCGTTCCCGAACGCGCAGCCCTCGCTGCGGCGCACGTAGTGCAGGCCGCGCTTCGCACGATGGGACCGGGGCTCTACCCCGGCACCATCACCGGAGCCGTACGGTTCTGGCGGGGCGGCAACCCATACACTTCGGAGCGCGCGCAGGAAGAACTGGGCTGGAAGCCCGCCGTGGCGCATCGGCCGGTGATCGCGTCGCTGGTGCGCAAGTTGTCCGGCCCAGCGTAACCCCGCCGGCCGGGCTGGAAATGAACGAGGCCCCACGGCATGCCGTGGGGCCTCGATGCTGTCGGAACCCCGACCAGCCTTACATCGTCTTGGCGGTATCCCGGGCCATGGTGGAATCGGCGGCCGGCGCCATGCTGTCCGTCTTGGCGGTGGTGTCGGAGACCGGAGCCGCGACGACGCTGTCGGCGGCCGGGGTGGCGGGAGCCGGCTTCTCGCCGGCACAGGCCGCGAGGGTCACCAGGGCGGCCACGGCGAAGAACTTCTTCATCGGTGTCTCACTTTCAAGGGTCGAATTCGGGGGTCCAGCCGCCGTGGCATGAGCAACGCGGCAACAAGGGCGCGGGCAAGATACGGTAAGTGCCGTGTGTGTCAAGGGTTGTGGTCCGCCCGAGCCCAGCCCAGCCGGACCGCCCGGTCCACGATCACGTCCCCGGCCCCGTCGTATCCGAGCAACCCGGTGTTCAGCACGAGGTGAAAGTGTGTCGGGTCCGCCCAGTCCCGGTCGTAGTACTCCCGGTGATACCGCTGCCGGTGAGCATCGGTCTCCTCCATCAGCTTCTGCGCTTCGGCCGGCCCGAGCGAATGGCGAGCCATGACGGCCCGGATCCGGTCGGCCTTCGGGGCCACCACGCGCACGTGAAGGGCCGCTTCCTTGCGCCCGAGCACGGCCGGAGCCGCACGGCCCACGAGCACCACGCGTCCCTCGGCCGCGAGGTCCGCCACCACGCTCTCGGTGACCCGGACCAGCGCCGCTTCCTCAAGCTCGGCCGGCGGCGATGCGACCGCAGGCGAGAAGAGCTCCGGTGCGGCTCGTGACAACGCGCGCAGCAGCCACTCCCGGAACCCCGGCGCCCGTTCGTCCCGCAGGGCCACGGCGGATTCGGGCAGCCCCGCGCGGGCCGCCACTCGCGCGACGAAGTCATTGTCCACCAGCCTCCAGCCGAGGGCCCGCGCCGCATGCGCCGCCACCAGCGAGCCGCCGGCACCGAACTCCCGTGAGACCGTGATGAGCATCGTCGTACCGTCCGGGATGGAGGGGGCTAGGCCGGCGCCGCGAATAGCTGCGCCCGCGCGCTGCGCCAAGCGAACGCGGCAGCCAGGACACAGATGCTGCCGCCGATGGCCAATGAGGTTCGCACGCCGAGGTGTTCCGAAACGAAGCCGGCCTGGAGGGCCCCCAGGGGTGCCATGCCGACCACCATGAACGAGTAGAACCCCATGACGCGGCCCCGGAGGTGGTCCGGCGCCTTGGTCTGCAGGAGGGTGTTCGTCAGAATGCCGGTCAGGGCCCAGGTGCAGCCCGCGAACGTGAGGAGCACCAGCGCCGGCGCGAATCGGCTGGCCAGGCTGGTCGCGAGCAGCACGCCGCCGAAGAGCGCCGCGAAGGCGAATACCCGCCCCTCCCGATGCACCCGGTGGCCCATCCCCGCCACGAAGAGCGCCGCCGCCGCGGCCCCCACCCCGACGCCGGACATCAGCGCGCCATACCCGGTGGCCCCCGACCCCAGCACCTCCGAGGCGTACACCGGGAGCATCGGCGCAAACGAGAAGCCGAACACGCTGAAGGTGATGGTCAGCAGCGTCAGGAGCCGCGGCTCCGGCGTGTCGAGGATGTAGCGCCACCCGTCGCGGAAGGTGGACCGTCCGGCGAGCCCCGTCGAGGCCCCCGCAAACGGGGGCCGCATGATCGCCAGCATCCAGAGCACGCCGAGGTAGCTGGCCGCGTTCACGAAGAAGCAGGCCGCCGTCCCGATGGCGGCGATCAGGAGCCCGGCGATGGCCGGCCCGATGACACGGGTCACGTTGAAGACGGAGGAATTGAGCGCGATGGCCGTCATCAGGTCCTCGCGGCCGGTCATCTCGCCAAGGAAGGCCTGGCGGGCGGGTATCTCGAACGCGCTGAACAGCCCCTGCGCCGCCGCGAGCACCATGACCCAGCCCACGGTGACGCGGCCGGTGGCAGTGAGCACCGCCAGCGCGAGCGCCTCGAGCAGCATCAGGCTCTGCAGCACGAGCAGGAACCGGCGCTTGTTGACCCGGTCGGCCACCACGCCGCCGTACAGGGTGAAGAGGAGGACGGGGAGCGTGCCGATTGTGGTGACGAGCCCGACCTGGAAGGCGGAGTGGGTGAGCTGGAGCACCAGCCAGCCCTGGGCGACGGTCTGCATCCAGGTGCCGACCAAGGAAACGAACTGCCCGCCGAGGAAGAGGCGGAAGTTCCGGTGGCGGAGCGCGCCGAAGGCGGACTGGGGCGCCGCGGCGGCAGTCACCGCGGCGCCCCAGTCACCGCTACTTCACCACCTGCTTGACGAGCCGTCCGGCGGGAAGCGCCTCGCCGGTCGACACGCCGTTGAGGAGGGCAACCTGGTCAATCGGGACGGCGGAGGGATAGGTGGTGTTGAACGTGGTGAGGGACATCGCCCTCGGCAGCTTGACGAGATGGATCCGGGCCGGCTTGACGTTGAGCCGAGCCGGGTCGGTCAGCGGCTTGAAACTGCGGATCCAAGCCAGCATGGCGCCGTCGTACGCGGCGGCCTGCGCCGCGATGGCGAGGGTCATCAGCCGGTAATTGCGGCCGCCGTAGGTGATGAACGCGACATACCCTTCCGCCGCGCCCTGCTCGAGCTGGGCGCGGAAGCGCCCCGACGCCGTGGGGAGGCCGTTGACCGGCGCCTGCGAGGTCGACACCGCCGTCACGCCTTCCTGGGTGAGGAAGGTGTCGAGCTGGGCCTTGATGGGTGCCGTGCCCCCGAGCTCCAGCTGGAGGAGTCCGTCCTGCTTCTCGGCGAGGCCGGTCACCGCCGAGAAGCCGTTGTTGGTGCGCCAGCCGGCGGGGAAGAGGACCTGGAACTTCAGTTCGGGATGGTAAAACGCCTGGCCGTCGAAATACCCCTGCCGCGGGTCGTCGCCGTACACCATTCCCTCGAGCTGGCGAAGGTACTGCTCGCGGTCCCAGGTCAGGGTCGAGTAGTTCACTTTCGCGCTGTCGAGCATCTGCTCGGTGTGCGCCAGCCGGTTTTCGGGGAACGGGTGCGTCGTGGCCCAGGTGGGGAGGCGCTCCTGCCCGCTGGCCGCCTCGACCCCCTGCAACATGGAGAAGAGATCGAGCATGGCGTGTGGGTCGTAGCCGCTGCGGAGCGAGTACCGGAAGCCCAGCATGTCGGCCTGGGTCTCGTCGTCGCGGGTGTACTTGAGGAAGAGCAGTTGCAGGCCCGTGGACAGTACGCCCATGTACTGGGCCATGTCCGGCCGGAGGACGGTCCCGAGGCCCAGGCCGAGCTGGGCCAGCTGCGCGCGGCTCATCTGGGTGGCGGAATGGCGGGCCGTCACGTGACCAATCTCGTGGCCCAGCACACCGGCCAGCTCCGCCTCGGAGTTCATGTGGGTCAGGATGCCCCGGGTCACGAAGATGAACCCGCCGGGGAGCGCGAAGGCGTTCACCGCCGGGTCATCCACCACCGTGAACGCCCAGGGGAGCTGTGGGCGCTCCGACTTGGCGGCCAGCTGGAGTCCGAGCGTGGACACGTAGGACTGCCACGTCGAATCCTGGTACGGCCCGATCTGCGCCTTCGTCTGTTGGGCCGCCTGCATGCCCATGGCGATTTCCTGGCTTTCCGACACCAGGTTGAGTTCCTTCTCGCCGGTGGCGGGGTTGGTGGAACACCCCGCGACCGTCGCCAGGGCCAGCGCCCCCAGGAGGCGGGCCCCGGCGTTGTTCCCCGCGCGCGCGTAACGCGCCGCGGTGCCCATCAGCTCCCCGTCATTTCATCCGCCAGGGCTCCGGCGCCGTACACCTTCCGCAGCGCCTCGATGATGGCCCGGCTGTCCACCCAGACCGAGCGCGCCACCCGCTCCGTGAAGAGGAAGCGGTTGGGAAGCGACTCGATGTTGCCGTCGAAGATCAGCCCGACGACTTCCGCGTTTGCGTTGATGACCGGGCTCCCCGAGTTGCCGCCGATGATGTCCGGCGTGCCCGCCGCGTTGAACGGCGTGGCGAGGTCGATTGAGCTCCGGGCCGCCTTCCACTTGGCTGTCAGGTCGAACGGCGCGGCGCCGGCGAACCCGTCCGTGCGGTCATAGAGGCCGTAGAACGTGGTGAACGGCTGCGCGACCGTGCCGTTGTAGGGGTACCGCAGGATCTCGCCGTCGCTGATCCGCAGGCTGAACGTGGCGTCGGGCGCCACGCTGTTGCCGTAGACGGCCAGGAGCGCCCGCGCCACGAGTTCGTCCTGCGCCGCCTCCCGGTCGGCCAGCGCCGTCCACTGCGTGGTCACGGCGCGCTCGAGGGGATCGATCACCCTCGCGAGAACGATGAACGGATCAGTGGAGGCCGCGACCGCCGGGGCGCCGCCCTTGATCAGCGCCTCGCGCTCCGCCGCCGTTCCGATCGTCGAGCCGCGCACCATGGCGGCCGCCGCCTCGGCCGGCGTCCGGCCCTTGAGCGCCGCGGCGAGCACCGGATCCGACGCCGGCAGCGCGGCCTGCATGGCCTCGAACCACTGGGTCAGCAGGAGGCGCTCCTGCAGCGTGTCGATCGGCGTGGCCGACGACAGCGCGCGCTCGCGGCCCGCCTTGCGCGAATCCTGGTAGGCCGGCAGGCGCGCCGAATCGGGCTTGGCCATTTCTGTCGGGGTCCGGACGATGAGCCCCGCCAGCTGCAGCGAGCGCGTGCCGTACGCGTTGTAGGTGTAGAAGAACCGCTTGGTGAACAGCTGCCGCATGGAGGTCCGGGCCTGCTCGATGCCCTTCCACGGGTCGCCGTAGGTCTTCTTGTACGCGGCGTTGGTGCTCACCGAGCGGCGGAAATTCGCCTCCCAGGTCCGCTTCTGGTTCATCAGCGCGGGGTCGAGCAACCCGGACTGATAGCCGGTCACCGCCTTCTGGGAGTTCTCGAGCCCGAAGATGGTGTTCCGGTTCGCCATGGCGCGGGCGCTGTCCGCGGCGGAGAGCTGCTTGTACACCGCGATCTGCCGCTTGTAGCCGTCGAGCGTGGCCGGATAGGTGAGGTCACGGAGGAATTCGAGCTGCGACATCGTGTTGAGCCGCCCCGTCGACCCGGGGTTGCCGATCACGAACACGAGGTCCCTTTCCTTCGCGCCCGTCTTGGCCCACCGGAAGTACTCCGTCCTGGCCGGCTTCCCGTCCACGTACGCCCGGACCATCGACATGTCGAGGTCGAAGCGCGGGTACGTGAAGTTGTCCGGGTCGCCACCGAAGAAGGCCGTCTGGCTCTCCACGGCGAAGACCAGGCGGATGTCCGAGAAGCGGCGGAAGCGGTACAGCATGTACTTCCCGCCCCGGTACATCGTGACCACCTGGCACGCAGCGTCGGGGGCCGTCTTCCCGCACTGGGCCTCGAGCCTTCCGATGGCCTCCGCCCGTTTGGTGGCCGCCACCGTCGGCGTGCTGCCGGCCGGCACGGCGTGGGTCACGCTGTCCGTGACGTCGGTGATCTCCTGCAACTGGTCGATGGTCAGCCCCGTGCAGGCCCGCTCGTCGGCGCGGGTCGGCGCGTAGAAGCCGTCGCCCAGCAGGTCCTCCCCAGGCTTGGTGGACGACTCGACACAGGCGCGGGCGCAGTGGTGGTTGGTCATGATCAGGCCGTCCGGCGAGACGAACGACGCCGAACAGCCGCTGTTCATCCGGAGTGAGCTGAGCCGCGCGTGGTCCAGCCACTGCGGTGTGGCCTGGAATCCGTAGCGCTTGGCCCAGTAGGCGAGCGGCGGCTGGTCGAAGGTCCACATCTTCCCGGTCTCGAGTCCGGGGTACTCGCTCGGCGCCCAGGTTTCCTGGGCGGTCAACGGCCCGGCAACGAGGAACCCGAGGAAAGCCAGGAAGGGCAGGATGCGGCGGGACATGAGCGGCTCCACGTCAGGATGAATGAGGGCGCCCGCGTGGGCGGCCCGATGCAATGCGGTCAAAGCGTGTCCAGCTGTTCCCGCCCGATGACCGGATTCCAGGGCAGGAGTTCGTAGGCGGCAACGCCGAGCCGGGTGAACGGGTCGTCGTCACGCACTCTCTGCAGCGTCTCGAGCGGCGCGTGGTCCGGCAGGCGGAGGAGCAGCGCGCCGCCGTGCCGGGGCTCGAACGGACCCGACGCGAGCAGCACGCCGTCCGCGGCGAGCCCCCGCAGGTAACTCCGGTGGGCGTCCACGTGCTCGAGGACGTCCGCCAGCGGCTTCAGGTACCGCAGGATGGCGAGCGCGTACATCCCTTAACCATCCACCGATGGCAGGCGGACGCAAGGGGTCAGTTATTGCGCACGTCCACGAGCTCGACCACGAATACCAGAGTGGCGTTCCCGGGTATGAGCCCGCCGGCGCCGCTCGCCCCGTAGCCCAGTGCCGGCGGAATGACGAGCTGGCGTCGCCCCCCGACGCGCATGCCGGCCAAGCCTTCGTCCCATCCCGCGATGACCCGCCCGCGCCCCAACTGGAACGAGTACGGCTTTCCGGCGTTCTTGCTGCTGTCGAACTGCCGCCCGTCAGGGAGCCAGCCGGTGTAATCGGCAGCCACCGTGCTGCCCGCCACCGCTTCCGCGCCGTCGCCCACGACCAGGTCCTTCCAGTAGAGCCCGCTGGCGCTCCGGGCCATCATCGCGAGGTCCACGTTGAGGACCGGATTGTAGGTGACTTGCTCGGGCGAGCCGATGTTCGGGCTGCCGGGCACCTTGGTCTGTGCGTCCAGCGGCTTGGAACGGACGGTATCGAGGGTGCAGCCGGACAACAGGATGAGGGCGACAAACCCCAGGACTCGACGCATCAGGATCTCCTTGCAAGGAAAGCGCGCGCGAGGGCCACCCCCTCCTCGAGGGTGGCCGCAAAGGCGATGCGCCCCGGCTCCGGGACGATGCCCACGCGGGCCATGAATTTGGCGGGCTGAGACTGCACCCGCACGAAAATGACCTTCGTTCGGTCTCGCGCCAGTCGCGCCAGCGCCGATTCCAGGTTGACCATCCCGGTGGCGTCGATGACCGGCACGGCGCTGAGCTCGAGCAGCACCACCCCTGCCTCCCCGGCGGTGGCGTGCAGCGAATCCATCGCCTTCTCCGCCGCACCGAAAAATAACGGGCCCGCGATCTCATAGAGGACCGCCCCGGCGGGCAGCGGCTCCCGGAGCGCCGGATGCTGTCCCTCCTCCACCAGGCGGGCCCCGGACAGGTCCGCCATCCGTCGCATGAACAGGACGGCCGCCAGCAGGACCCCTGCCGTCACCGCGACGGTCATATCGAAGAGGACCGTCAGCAGGAAGCAGGTGACCAGGACCAGCGCGTCGCTCCGGGGCGCCAGGCGCAGGACGCGGATCACGTGCGGCAAGTCGCTCATGTTCCACGCCACCAGCAGGAGGAGCGCGGCCAGCGCGGCCATCGGCAGGGCCCCGAGGAACGGCGCGAGTGCCAGCATGGCGATCAGCACCACCGCGCTGTGCGCGATGGCAGCCACCGGCGAGCGCCCGCCCGCGCGGAAGTTGGTGGCGGTCCGGGCGATGGCGCCGGTGGCGGCGAATCCCCCGAAGAAGGGCGCAATCAGGTTGCCGGTTCCTTGCGCCATCAACTCCGCGTTGGGGTCGTGCTTGGTGCCGGCCATGCCGTCGGCGACCACCGCCGACAGCAGCGACTCGATGGCGCCAAGGACCGCGATGGCAAAGGCGGACGGCAGGAGGTCCTGCAGCGCTCCAAACGTCAGCCTCAGCGGTGCCCCGTCGGCGCCCGGAAGGTGCCAGGGGATGACCGGCATCGGGGGCATCTGGGGAATGCCCGCGTGCGGCACGCCATCCACGAAGTACTGGAATCGGCTCCCGATCGTGGCCACGTCGAAGCCGGGCAAGAACCGACGGAGCAGGAGGGCCGCCACCGCGGCGGCGGCCAGGGCCACCAGGGGCGCGGGGATCTTGGTCCGGAGGCGCGGCCATCCGAGAAGGACGGCCAGCGTCCCCGCCCCGATGAGCGCTTCTTCCCAGCGGGCGCCCGGCGCCGCGTCGATCAGCGTGCCGACCCGCTCGGCGAAATGCTCCGGCGCCCCGAGTGGGGTCAGCCCGAAGAAGTCCTTCAATTGCAGCACGGCGATCACCAGAGCGATGCCGGCCGTGAAGCCCGCCGTCACTGGCAACGGAATGAACTGGATCAGCTTGCCCATCCGCGCCGCGCCGAACCCGACCAGGATGGCGCCTGCCATCATGGTGGCCACCAGCAGCCCGCCAACCCCGAATCGATTCACGATCGGGACCAGGATGACCACAAATGCAGCGGTGGGCCCGGAGACCTGCATCCGGGAGCCGCCCAGCGCGGCGATCACCGCGCCGGCGACGATGGCGGTGTAGAGGCCGTGCTGCGGCGCCACTCCGGCCGCGATGGCGAGAGCCATGGAAAGGGGCAACGCGACGACGCCGACCACGGCGCCGGCCAGGATGTCATTGCGGAGCTTGCGACGGGTATAGCCCTCCGCCAGCGCTTCCCGCAGGGCAGACGCGGGGCGGAGTTCGAGCTCGGGGAGGAGCCGGCGTGCCTGGCGGAGGCGGACGCGGACGCGTTTGGGGCTCATGCGGACGGGTAGCCGGCAGCCCGGCGGATGCGGTGCACCTGGCGGAGGTGGTGCCGAATGTGATCAGCGAGGAAGGCCACCCCTTCGTCCGCGGTCACCCAACCGCCGATCGGATGGCGGAAGCGCGGGGCGCGGGCGTCGGCTCCGCTGATTGCCTCGAGGAACCGCTCCAGCCCCCGCCTCGACTCGTTCCAGCGCGACTCCAATTCCTGGAGCGACGCCGTGCCCTCCGGGATCACCCTGGCCACCGGCACCTTGATCCGGATGTCCGTCTTCATGACGAGGCGCACCAGCGCCATGCGGGCGTGCGCGACCGGCGTGACGGTCATCCCCGGGGGCGGGCCCTTCAGCATCCCCAGCAGGCTCTTCTCCTCCGCCAGGACGAGATGCTCCGTCACATCCAGCATCGACCAGGCGCCGGGAACGGGGCGGAACCGGAGTTGCGCCGCGCCAGCCTCCGACACCGGTGCCAGGAACTCGAGTCGAGCCTTGTCCAGCGCAACGAGCCTGTCCGCCAATCCGCGCAGCATGACGACCTTTCGAATGCTAGGGTGTGAGCCGACGGAGCGCGCCGTGCCCCGCGGCCCTCCCCGTGGCCCACGCCCACAGGAAATTGTAGCCGCCGATCGGGCCAAAGGCGTCGAGGATTTCCCCGCACAGGAAGAGGCCCGGCGTCCGCCGGCTCTCCATCGTGACGGGGTCGATTTCGGAGAGCGCCACACCGCCCCCCGTCACCTCGGCCTTGCGGTACCCTTCGTCCCCCGAGACCGGCAGCGGCAGCGCGGTGAGCGCGTCCAACGCGCGCTCCCGCTCGTCCCGCCGGAGCTGCGCGAGCATCCGGTCCGCGGGCACGCCCGCCTCCTCCAGCAGCGCCAGCACCAGTCGCTCCGGCAGCCGGCGACGGAGCACCGTGGCCAGTTGCGCGCGGCCGCCCGCATTGAAGTCCCGTTCCCACTCCGCCCGGGAAAGGCCGTCCCACGCTGCGAGGATGGCCGGCGGTGCGCCCTCGCGCGGCCGCGTGAACACGTGGGAGATGTTCAGCACCGCCGGCCCGCTGAACCCGCGGTGCGTAAAGAGTAATCCCTGCCGGCGGTTGTAGCGCGGCGTCTCCGGCGGCGACACGAGCCGCGCATCGAGCGACACGCCCGACAGGTCGGTCCAGCGCGCCACCCGCGTGGTCAGCGGCGTCAGGGCGGGATAGGTGGGGTGCACCGTGTGCCCGAGGCGCCCGACCAGGCCGAGCCCTCCGCCGTCGCTCCCGGTGTTCGGCACGCTGAGCCCGCCGGTGGCGATCACCACGGCGCGGGCCTGGAGCGAGTCGCCCCCCTCCAGTTCGAGCCGCCACCCGCCGCCGGCAGGAGCCAGCTCCATCAGCCGTGCGTCGAACCGCACATCGGCGCCGCGCGAGCGCGCGAACCCCAGGAGGCGGTCCCGCACATCGCGTGCGCGGTTCGAGGCCGGGAACAGCTTGCCGGATTCCGCCTCGAGCGCGAGGGGAAGGTCGAGCTCGTCCTCGAAGAACTGCCGTTGCGCGGCGAGCGGCCAGCTGCGCAGGATGTTGCGGAGGGAGTGGGGCGAGGAGTCGGTGACGAACCACTCCGCCTCGACTTCGGAGGGGAGGATGTTGCAGCGCCCGCCGCCGCTGATCAGGATCTTGCGGCCGCCGTCGCGCGTGCGCTCGAGCAGGACCACCCTTCGCCCCTCACCCGCCGCAAACGCCGCGGCCAGGAGCCCCGCGGCTCCCGCGCCGACGACGGCCACGTCCACCCGGTCAGCGCTCACTCAGGCCAGCACGGCGTACACCACGAGGTCCTCGAACTCGCCCCACTTCAGCACGTGATCGCGAAGCACGCCCTCCCGGGCCATGCCCAGCTTTTGCATGACACGCCCGGAAGCCTCGTTCCGGGCCATGTGCCGCGCCATGATTCGGTGCAGGCCCAGCGTGCCGAAGCCGAAGTCGATGAGCCCGCGGGAGGCTTCCGTCGCCATTCCGCGATTCCACCACGGCACGCCGATCCAGTACCCGAGTTCGGCGCGGCGATCGGCCATGACGAGCGCCAGGCCGACGGCGCCCACGAGCGCGCCGTCCTCGCGCAGGGTGACCGCGAGCGTGAGCCCCCGGCGCTCGGCCCAGGCCGCGGCGTGCGTCGCGATCCACTCCTCCGCCGCTCCGTCCGGGTAGGGGTGTGGCACGGTCAGGGTCGTGGCAGCGATTTCGCGCGCCCCGGCGAGCCGCTGCACCATCGGGGCGTCCCCAAGCCGGAAGGGCCGCAGGACCAGGCGCGCCGTGGCGAGCGTCGGGAGCGCGTCGGCGATCACGCGCCCTCCACGGGGAGGTCGTCGCGCGCGCCCCATTCGGTCCACGAGCCGTCGTAGAGCGCGCCGGGCGGTTCCCCAAGCACCTCGAGCGCAAGAAGCACGGCGCAGGCGGACGTCCCCGAGCCGCAGCTGGCCACCACGGGTCGCCCCGGATCGAGCCCCGCCAGGCGGAGGCGCTGGCGAAGCGCTTCGCGGGGCAGCAACCGTCCCCGGGCGTCCACCAGTTCAGCATAGGGAACGTTCACCGAGCCGGGAATGTGCCCGCCCCGAAGCCCGGGGCGCGGTTCCGGATCGCGCCCCCAGAAGCGCCCAGCCGGGCGCGCATCCACGATGAGGGCGTTTCCCCGCTCGATGCCGGCGCGCACCTCCTCCAGGGAGCGGATGCGCTCGGGTTGCAGTCGGGCCACGAAGTCGCCCGGGCGGGCGGGCGCGGGTTCTCCCTGCTCCGTCGCCCGCCCCTCCGCGAGCCAGAGCCCCACCCCTCCGTCGAGCACGGCCACCCGGGCGTGCCCGAACGCCCGGAACATCCACCACACCCGGGCGGCGCTGAGGTTGACCCCCGAGCCGTCATAGACCACGACGGTGCTGTCGGTGGAAACGCCCAACGCCCGCGCCACCGCCTCGAACTCACCCGGGGTGGGCAGCATGTGCGGCAGGGTGGTCGCGTGGTCGCTCGCGAGGTCGAGATCGAAGAACCGGGCGCCAGGGATGCGCGCGTGCAGGTACTCGGCGCGGGCGTCCCGCCCCGACATCGGCAGGTACCAGCTCGCATCCAGCACGACGAGGCGCGGGTCGTCCAATTGGTGCTGCAGGGCCGCGGTGCTGAGCAGCGGCGGAAATGGCATCACGAATCTTAGTTTCCACCGACGCCGGGCCACAATACTATTCCCCCGTCACGCCACCACGTCCCTGGAGCCTGCCCTTGCCCCCCAGCCGCGCCGAGCGCCTCGCCGCCGTCATCCTCGTCCTCGGGGCGTTCGGCGTCGTGCTGGTCGTGGCCCCGTTCCGCGCGTTCGAACTCGACCGCTTCTTCCTCCCGAAAGAGGTCGTGCTCCACGCCACCGCGCTCCTGGTGGCGCTCCTCGTCATTCCGGGGCGGCGAGAGTGGACCTGGAACCGTCTCGACATCCTGCTGCTCGGATACCTCGGCCTCTCGATCCTCTCGGCCGCGTTCGCGACCAACGGCTGGCTCGCCGCGCGCGCGCTGGGCATCACCTGGTCGAGCCTCGTGCTCTTCTGGTCCGCCCGGCAGCTGGCGCGCGCCGGGCTCGGCCGCGCGATCACGCTTGGCCTCGCGGCAGGTGCCGTGGCCGGGGTCCTCACCGCCCTGGGGCAGGCGTACGGCGTCCTCGACTCCGACCTCCTGAGTCTCAGCCGGGCGCCGGGCGGCACGTTCGGAAACCGGAACTTCGTGGCCCACCTTGCCGCGATCGCGCTTCCGGCGCTGGTGGCCGGCGCGCTCGCCGCGCGGAGCCGGTTCGGCTACCTGCTCGCCGTGGTGGCGACGCTGCTCACGGTCGGCCTGCTCGTGCTGACGCGCTCGCGCGCCGCCTGGCTCGCCACCGCCGCCTCGGGCCTCGTGCTCTTCGGCTTGGGGTTCCTGCCCGGCGGGCTCTGGAAGGACGAAGTCGCGAGGCGACGCGTGGTCGGCCCCGCGCTCGCGGTCCTGGCGGGAACGCTTCTGGCCCTCACGCTCCCCAACGCTCTCGACTGGCGAAGCGATTCACCCTACATCGACACGCTGAAGGGGCTGGCCAACTACCAGGAGGGGAGCGGCCGAGGCCGCCTGCTGCAGTGGCAAAACAGCCTCTCGCTCTCCGTGGCCGACCCCGTCCTGGGTGTCGGCCCGGGCAACTGGGCGGTGGCATATCCCGCCGTCGTGCGTCCCGACGATCCATCGCTCGCCAGCGACGGAATGACCGCCAATCCGTGGCCGAGCAGCGACTGGGTGGCCCTGCTGTCGGAGCGCGGCATTCCGGCCTTCCTGCTCCTGACTGCAGCCGGGGGCCTGTTGTTCCTCGCGGGGGCCGTAGGGTGGCTCGGGGGAGCGCGGGGCGTCGCCGACCTCCCCTCTCTCGTCCTGGCGGCCACGATCACCGCCGCAGCAGTCGTCGGCGCGTTCGATGCGGTGCTCCTCCTGGCGGTGCCGGCGCTGTACGTGTGGAGCCTGGCCGGCGTGCTCCTTCCCGCCGATCCGTTTCCCCGGCGCACGCCCGCCGGGTGGCGGTCACGCGCCGCGGCGGTGGTCCTCGTACTGGGGATCGGTACGGCGCTCACCTGGCGCAGCGTGGCCCAGGTGCGCGCCATGGAGTTGATCTCGGTGTGGGGACGGCTGAGTTCCCGCGCGGAGGCGGCGCGGATGGACCCCGGCAGCTATCGCGTGCAGGTGCTGGTGGCGCAGTCCTACCGGCGGCGGGGCCGGTGCCGCGAGGCCGTGACCTTTGCCCGCCAGGCCGCGCGCCTCTTCCCGGAAGCGGCGGAGCCCAGGGTCATCCTCCGCTCGTGCGGGGAGCGCTGACGCGCGGCGCTCGAAACGCCCGCGCGGGAGCTGACGTAGAGCAGGGACCGCCCTGACCCGGAGCCCAGCCATGGTTGAAGCCCGACGCGCCGCCCTGTTGCTCACCTCGATCGCGGCCAGCGCGACGCCACTCACCGCGCAGGCACCCGCCCCCAGCGTCATCGAGTACACCATTCCGCGGGCCGGCAATTTCCCGCATGACCCTGCCGTCGCGGCCGACGGCATCGTCTGGTACACCGACCAGACCAACAGCTACATCGGGCGACTGGACCCCGCCACCGGCAAGATCACCGACTACGCGACGCCCACGCCGGGTTCCGGGCCGCACGGGATCGCCGTCGCGCCCGATGGATTCGTCTGGTACACGGCGCAGCGGACCGGGCTGCTGGGCCGGGTCAACCCGAAGGACGGGTCGATCGAGGAGTTCGCCCTGCCCGACGAAGCGCGCAATCCGCATACCCCGATCGTGCACCGGGGAGCCGTCTGGTTCACCGACGCGAACAACAACAGCTACGGCCGCTTCGACCCGCGCACCGGGAAGATGGACGTCTGGATCGCCCCCACGCCGAATTCCATCCCCTACGGCATGTACGCCGCGCCGGACGGCAGCGTGTGGATCGCGCACCTCGGCGTCAACGAACTGGGCCGCGTGGATCCGGCCACCGGGCAGCTGCGGGTGTACCCCCTGCCCGACCCGGCCGCGCGGCCGCGGCGACTGGCCATCACGCCGGACGGCACGGTCTGGTACACCGACTACGCGCGGGGGTACCTCGGCGCGCTCGACCCCGCCACGGGAAAGGTGCGCGAATGGCGGAGCCCGGGAGGAAACGCGGGGCCCTACGGCATCAGCATCGGGACCGACGGCCGGATCTGGTATTGCGAGGCGAAGACCGGCAGCATGGTCGCCTTCGACCCGAAGACCCAGCAGATGACGGTGGTTCCGATTCCCACGCCGGGCGCCATCGTGCGCCACATGGTGACGGACACGACGCGCGGGCGAGTGTGGCTGGCGCTGAGTGGTACCGGGCGGATCGGGGAGATCGAGCTCGGGGCGCCGCGCTAGCGGTCGGTCAGCTGCGGAGCAGCACGCGGCCGTCCACGGCGACGGCGCGGTCGGGAAAGGCGAGGAGCGGGTTCACGTCGAGTTCGGCGATTTCCGGGAAGTCGCCGGCGAGGCGGGAGAGGCGGAGTAGGACGTCCTCGATGGCCTGGCGGTCGGCCGGCGGCGTCCCGCGCAGGGCGTCGAGGAGCCGGGCGCCGCGGAGCCCCGCGATCATGTCCGCGGCGTCGCGCCGGGAAATCGGCGCCACCCGGAATACCACGTCGCGCAGCACCTCCACGAAGATCCCCCCCAGGCCGAACATCACCAGCGGCCCGAAGGAGAGGTCCCGGGTCACGCCGGCGATCGTCTCCCGCCCGCCGGTCACCATTTCCTGGACCAGCACGCCGTGGATCGTGGCGTCGGGCACGGCGCGGCGGGCCGCGGTCACGATCTCCTCGAACGCCGCCCGCACGGCGGCCGCCCCCGCCACGCCGACCTTCACGCCCCCCACGTCCGTCTTGTGGACGATTTCGGGCGACACGATCTTCATCGCGACCGCGCCCCCCGACTTCGCGGCCAGCGCGACGGCGTCCTCCGCAGTCCGCGCCAGCCCCGCTGCCGCCGTGCGGATGCCGTACGCCTGGAGCAGCTCGAGCGATTCCGCCTCGCCGAGCCGGGTCTGCCCAGCCGCGCGGGCCTCCGCCACCAGCCGCCCCGCCGTCTCGCGATCCACCACGAATTCCTCGACCGGCGCGAGCGGCCGCTCGGCCCATTCCCGCTGGCGGCAGAGCGCGGAGAGCGCGCGCGCCGCCGATTCGGGGAAGATGTAAGCGGGCACGCCCACCTCGTGGAGTTCGGCCTTGCCCTGCGGCAGTCCCTCGCGCCCCATCAGCACCGCCAGCACCGGCTTCTCCGGGTGGGTGCCCGCCACGCTGGCGATCGCCTCCGCCACGTCCGCCTGCTTGATCCCGAGCGGCGGGACGAAGATGGCCAGCGCGGAGTCGACGTTCGGGTCGTCGAGCAGGGCGGCCAGCGCGGCGCGGTAGCCGGGCGGGGTGGCGCTCGCGATCATGTCCAGGGGATTGCGGAGCGACGCCTCCTCCGGGAAGAGGGGCTTGAGCCGCGCCACCGTCTCGGGCGCGAGGTCCGGCAGTTCAACCGCGACCCGCTCGAGGGCGTCGGCGGCCAGGATGCCGGGCCCGCCGGAGTTGGTCACCACCGCGGTTCGGCGCGAGCGCGGCAACGGGCCGCCCGAGAACGCCATGGCGAGGTCGAAGAGCTCCTCGACCGACTCCGCGCGCATCACCCCGGCCTGCGCCAGCATGGCGTCCACCAGGGCGTCGCTGGCCGCGAGCGCCCCGGTGTGCGAGCTGGCGGCGCGCGCGCCCACCTTCGAGCGGCCGGACTTCACCACGATGATCGGCTTGTGCCGGGTCATGCGACGGGCGATCTCGAGGAACTTCCTCGGGTTGCCGAAGTTCTCGACGTACATCAGCACCACGCCCACCGCCGGGTCGTTTTCCCAGTGCAGCAGCAGGTCGTTGCCGCTCACGTCGGGCTTGTTGCCCATGGACACGAACTGGCAGATCCCGATGCCGTATTCCTGGGCGTAGTCCAGCACGCTCAGCCCCATGGCGCCCGACTGCGACACGAACGCCGCCCGCCCGAAGGGGGGCATGCTCGGCGCGAAGGTGGCGTTCATCGACACCGCGGGGTCCGCATTCAGCACGCCCATGCAGTTCGGCCCGACCATCCGCATGCCGTACCGCCGGACCACTTCCATCAGCTTGCGTTCGCGCTCGATGCCTTCCCCTCCCACTTCCCGGAATCCGGCCGAGATGATGGTCAGCGCCTGGACGCCGGCCGCGCCGCATTCCTCGGCCACCGCCAGGACGTGCTGCTTCGGCACCGTGATGACCGCCATGTCGACGGGATCCGGCACGGCGCCGATGCGGGGATAGGTCTTGAGGGAATGAATCGAGTCGGCCTGCGGATTCACCGGGAAGACGGTCCCGGTGAATCCGTAGTCGACGAGGTTGGAGACGATCTCGTGCCCGATCGTGTGCGGCGTGCGGGAGGCACCGATCACCGCCACGCGGCGGGGTCGGAGCACGCAGTCGAGCGACGCCGTCACATCAGCCGCGACGGCCCCGGCCGCCGCGGTCGTCGTCCCGCGGACGGGACTTGGCGCGCTCGGCCGCGGCCTCCGTCGCCTGGCGCAGCATCTTTTCCGGCGGCATCGGATTGGCGCCGGGCCGCGCCGGGCCGGCCTTCAGGGTGATTTCCCCTTCGGCGTTGCCCACCGTGAGCGGACGCCCGCCGCGCACTTCATACGCGCCCACGACTTCCTCGCTCATGAACGCGGCATTCTTGATCCGCTCGACCAGCGCTTCACGGGTCGGCAGGCCCTCGCAGGACGAGAACGCCACGCCGCTCGCCGCGTTGACGCGGATGACGACCGCGTACTTGGCTCCCGCCAGGTCCTTCTTCGACCGGAGCTCCGTGCCGGCGGCCTCGCGCGCCCAGCGCAACGCCTCCTGCTCCTGAGAGCTCAGCCCTTCGGCCGCGCTCGCCGCGGCCCCACCACGCTTCCCCTGCCCCCCTCGGTTCTGCCGCAACCGCTGCAGATACATCGGTTCGTCGCTCACCCTGCCCTCCCTGCGCCTGATTGAGTGCTTTCCAGTGGCGGCAGGATAAGCTGTTACCCCAAGAGATACAAGGACTTGCAAGCCGGGTCCGGGGACCGGATTCGCCCCGAACGACCCCCGAGCTGTAGAAGCCCCGCCGCGACAGCCGTTGCACATCGCCGCAATTTATTGACATAGCAATTTGCAGAGCATTGGAATTAAAGGAGTTATGGCTGGCCTAAGTGTTGCTTGTATTGACGGTTGGGCAAAAAGGTGATGGCGCCCGCTGGTTCACCTTGGGGGCAGCATGTACCGCATCCGACTCGCATCCGGACAGGAGCAGGTCTACCGCTCGATCCAGGAACTCACCGCCGGTGTCCAGCGCGGCGAGGTCACGGCCGAGTCGGAGATCTATCACCAGCGCACGGAGCGCTGGCTTTCCATCGAGAGCCATCCGCACTACCGGATGGCGGTCGAGGGCGGTACCGCCACGCGCCAGTCGCGCCTCAAGTTCACCCGTCCCTCCAGCCCCATCACGAACTCCGGAGTGCGGCCGACGCCGCCCGCCGCTGAGCGCCCCGACCAGGGCGACCTCGAGGAGCTCAACCGGCTCCTCGTCCTGCTCGATCCGCTCCCGACGCCGGCGCAGCGCGCCGAGCCGCCGGCGCCGCCCGTGCAGTCCCCGCCCGACCTCGCGCTTGTACGCCCGGAGCCGATCCCGCCGTCGATGTCGTCCGACGACCCGCAGCCTTCGTTCGGCACGATGCTTCGGCTGGAGGATCTCGAGCTGGCGCCGAAGGCCGTTCCGCCTGCCCCGATCGCTCCGCCCGTCGTGGAGATCATTCGCGACGAACGGCCGATCCAAGAGGAACTTGAGGCCTCGGCAGCGGAACCGCCCGCGGTCGAGCCCTTGGCCGCCCTTTCGGACGTGGCGCCGAGCGACCTTGGCCTCCCCGTCGAGATCCATCTCGACGAGATCCCCGTGCCCGTCGAACTGGAGCCGCTCGCGATCGAGGAGTCGTTCCCAGCCCCGGAAGCCGCCCCGAAGGCGGAGCCGGCCCCGGTCCCGTTCGCCCAGGTCTCGTTCGCCCCGGTCGTCGCCGAGGCCGCGCCGGTGGCGTTCGTGTCCGCGCCAACGCACACGGTCGCCGAGGACAGCCAGCCGGCGGCGCGATCCCCGCGTCCCCGTCGACCGATGCTCTTCGTGGCGGTCGCCGCCATCCTCGCGCTCGCGGTCTTCGCCTTCACCGGCGGCAGCAACGATCCCGAACAGAGCATCGTGACCCTCGCCTCGGCCACCGCGCCGAACGGCGTGGCGGCGCCCACAACGGCGGACTCCGCGCCCGCCAGCTCGGGCCCGGGCGTCGGCTTCCCGCTCCCCGCGCCAGGTTCGGCGAACAAGGGGACCACGACGGATCCTCGGACCGCGGCGGTCAAGGACAGCCTTCCGCCCGCGGCCGTCCTCCCCAGCGCGCCGACCATCGACCTCCGGTCCTCGGGCACGGAGATGGTGGATGCCGGGGCCGCTGCTCCACGTGCCGATGCAGGCAGCGGTGCCGCCCTCGCGCGCGGCTACGCGCGGTCGTACGCCGCACTCGAGTCGGATTTCACCGCCCAGATGGACCGGACCGGACTGGTCCGGCTCTTCAGCCAGACCCAGCTCACCACTGCCGACGGCCTCTCGGGCGCCCGCCGGGCGCTGGACGCTGCGGCCGCGGCGGTCCGCCAGTACCACGCGAAGGAAACGACCATCGAACGCGCCTACCAGGACTCCGCCCGGGCGCTCGAGCGCAATGGCGCCTCCGCCGCGGACCTGCGGGACTGGATGACGCATGCGTCGCTGAAGGAATCGCAGGAGGCGGCCGGCGAGAGCGCGCGCCTCATCGGCCAGATTGACGCCGTCTTCGCCCTGCTGCAGTCGCAGTCCGGCCGCTACCGCGTCGAAGGCTCCACCATCAAGTTCGACGATTCGAACGCGGCCGCCCGCTACGCCGACCTGCAGAGCTGGATTACCCGGCGGCTCGAGCACTGGGCGGGCCAGCCCACCTCCGCCGTGCCCAACACCGTGGAACCGCTCCTCGAGGGAATCGGGCTCACCCGACTTCCCACTTCCCGCTGACGTGACGGCCGCCTCCGGGCGGCCGCTTCACTTCCACCCCCAGTCTTGCGCGATGCTCCTCGAAGCGCTTTTATAGAGGGTTACGATTCGCGTAACCCGTTCGAGGAGACTGTGATGCGCATCACCTTCCGCCCCCGCGTGGTGGGATTCCTGGCCCTGGCGACCCTGGCGCTCGGTGCCTGCATGTCACCCGCTGAAAAGCAGAAGCAGCAAGAGGCACTCCAGGCCCAATTGGATCAGGTCACGGCGCTTTCGGCCGAGAAGGACACGCTGCTGCAGGCGGTCGCGGAGAACGCGCGCCTCATGAACGAAATCAACACCGAGATGGCCAAGGTGAAGGACCTCAAGGCCGGCGTCGCCCCGGTGGTCGGGGCCGAGGGTGGCCAGCAGCCGGTCGCGGACCAGCGCGCCATCATCCTGGCCCGGGTCAAGGAAATGACCGAGCGCCTGAACGACGCCGAAAAGCGGCTCGGCGCCAGCCAGGCGCGGATCCGCCGCCTCAGCAAGCAGTCGGACAGCCTGAAGGCCGACCTCGGCTCGCTCGAAACGACCGTCGCCGAGTACCAGCAGATGATCGCGACCCAGCGGGTCGAGATCGCCACCATGAGCGAGCAGCTTGCCACCACGCAGGCGGAAGTGGCCACGCTCTCGGTGGAGAAGGCGGCGCTGATCGACACCGTCACCGCCATCACCGACCGCAGCAACATGGTCTACTACGTGATCGGGACGAAGGACTCGCTGAAGGCCAAGGGGATCATCGTCGAGGAGGGCGGATCCAAGGTGCTGTTCTTCGGCAGCCACGCCCTGCAGCCGGCGCGGGTGCTGAACGAGGCCGACTTCACCGCCGTCGACCGGCGCGTGGTGATGGAAATCCCGTCGCCGATGACGACGCAGCGCTACAAGATCGTGTCGCGCCAGAACACCGACTACGCCGAGAACAAGCCCGACTCCAAGGGGCGCGTGACAGGCGGGGTCAAGATCGCCTCTCCCGAGGGGTTCTGGGCGCCGTCGAAGTTCCTGATCCTCGTCGTCGACTGAACTCGGCGGGGTGAGCAGGTGGGCGGGGCGCGGAGCGATCCGCGCCCCGTTTCCGTTCTATCGTTCGAGGAGCAGGCGCCGCCGCTTCGGCGCGGGCCGCACCCTGGGCAGCCCCGCCACCCCTCGCTCGATCGCCGCCACCGCCTCGTCCACCGAATCCGTCACCGTCAGGATCTCGAGGTCCTTCGGGTCCACCATGCCCCTGGCGGCGAGCGTGTCGCGCAGGAAGGCGAGGAGCGGGGCCCAGTAGGCGGTGCCCATCAGGACGATGGGGAACGCGGCGATCTTGCCGGTCTGCACCAGGGTGGCCGCCTCGAACAACTCGTCGAGCGTGCCGAACCCGCCCGGCATGACGACGAACGCGACGCTGTACTTGACCAGCATCACCTTGCGGACGAAGAAGTACCGGAACGTGACGAATCGGTCGAGGTACGGGTTGGGGCGCTGCTCATGCGGCAACTCGATGTTGCAGCCGATGGAGCGGCCGCCCGCCTCGTGGGCCCCCCGATTGGCGGCCTCCATGATGCCGGGGCCCCCGCCCGTCATCACCGTGAACCCCAGCCCTGCCATCCGCGCCCCCACCGACCGAGCCAGCGTGTAGTGCGGGTCGTCCTCCGCCACCCGGGCCGATCCGAACACCGTCACGCAGGGCCCCAGGAAGTGCAGGGCCCGGAAGCCCCGGAGGAACTCGGCGAAGATGCGGCCCAGCCGCGCCAGTTCGCTCCTGCGGGACCGGGGGCCACCCAGCCAGTCGCGAATGTCTTCCGGGCCGGGGCCGGAGCCCCAGGGGTCGGGCTGGCGGCGTGGTGCGTCGGTGGTTTCGGTCATGCCGGAATCTCCCCGACGCCCGGGCCGGGCGCAAACCCGGCCCCCTGCAGTCGGCCGTCCTCCCGGTGTATCTTGTGGCCCGGCAGCACGGCCCGCCGAGTGGGCCGGGACACTCCAACGCAGGGATTGCAGAGCTCATGAAGGCCACCGACGTCCGCAAGGGACATGTCATCTTGATCGAGGGGCAGCCGTGCCGCGTGATGGACTTCACGCACCGCACCCCCGGTAACCTCCGTGCCTTCGTCCAGGTGCGGTTTCGGAACCTGATCTCGGGCAACACGTTCGACACCCGGCTCAACGCGTCCGACTTCGTGGACCAGGCCCGGCTCGATACCAAGGAAATGCAGGTGCTCTACCAGGACGGCCAGGGCACCCACGTCATGGACCAGGACACCTACGACCAGGTCACGCTCAACGAGGAGATCACCGGCGACCTGACTCCATGGCTCCAGCCCGAAATGAAGTTCATGGTCGAGTGGCTGGGCGGGAAGCCGATCGCGATCAACCTTCCGAGCACCATCGAGCTGGAGGTGGTGGAGACCGCCCCGATCATGAAGACCGCTACCAAGACGGCCAGCACCAAGCCGGCCCTGCTGAGCAATGGCGTCACGATCAACGTGCCCGAGTTCGTCAACCAGGGCGAAAAGGTCCGGGTCAATCCGAACACCGGCGATTACCTCGAGCGCGTCAAGTAAGCCGCTCCGCCGCCGGCGCCATTCAAGGCCTCGCACCCCGGTGCGGGGCCTTCTATCTTGCAGGACCCATCCCTCCCCATGTTCGAGATTCCGCATGACACCCACGAGCATCGCCCCTTGCTCCCGCACCGTTCGGCGCCAATGCATCGCGCGGTGATCCTGGCGCGGGGACTCGGGAGCCGGATGCGGCGGGCCGATTCCGCCGCGTCGCTGGATGCGGACCAGGAGGCCGCCGCCGCCGAGGGGCTCAAGGGGATGATGCCGATCGGGCGCCCCTTCCTCGACTACCTGCTCTCCTCGCTCGCTGACGCGGGATTCGACGAGGCGTGCCTCGTCATCGGTCCCGAGCACCACTCGGTGCGCAGGTATTACGAGACCCCGGGCCGATTGTCGCGTATCGCCGTGTCCTTCGCCGTGCAGGAGGAGGCCCGTGGCACGGCCGACGCCGTGCGCGCGGCGGAGTACTACGCCGGCGGTCAGCCCTTCCTGGTCTGCAACGCCGACAACTATTACCCGTCGCCGGTCCTCGCGGCGCTGCGCGCGCTGACGGAGCCCGGCCTGGCCGGCTTCGCGCCCGGGGCGCTCGTCGGGCTGAGCAACATCCCCGCGAGCCGGGTGTCGCAATTCGCCCTCCTGGCGGAGACCGCGGACGGGTATCTCGCCGACATCGTCGAGAAGCCGGATGCCGCCGCCGTGTCCCGGCTCGGCCCCCGCGCACGCGTCAGCATGAACGCCTGGGCCTTCTGGCCGGACATCTTCGAGGCCTGCCGCCACGTGACGCTCTCGGCGCGGGGCGAACTCGAACTGCAGGACGCGGTGCGCTATGCCATCCGCGCGCTCGGAACCCGGTTTCGCGTGGTCCCCGTCGAGGCCGGGGTGCTCGACCTCTCCAACCGGGGCGACGTCGCGACGGTGGCCGAGCACCTGGCCGGGATCGAGGTCAGGCTCTGAGCGGAAACGACCTCCGGGAAACGGTGTCCGACGCGCTGGGGGGCGACGCCCGCGCCGTCGCGCTCTGGCACGTCCCCGGCCGGGTGGAGCTGCTGGGCAAGCACACCGACTACGCCGGCGGCCGGAGCCTCCTCGCGGCGCTGGAGCGCGGACTGGTCGTCGGCATGGTGCCGCGGTCCGATTCCCTCGTCACCTTCCTGGACACCTCGAGCGGTGCGCGCGCCGAGTTTCCGCTCGATCCGGGGCTCGTGCCGCTCAGCGGACGCTGGGCCGGCTTCCCGATGACGGTGGCTCGCCGGCTCGCGGCGAACTTTCCGGACGCGCGCCGGGGTGCGGACCTCGCACTGGCCAGCGACCTCCCCAGTGCCGCCGGAATGAGCAGTTCGAGCGCGCTCGTCGTCGGCACCTTCCTGGCCCTGGCCGAAGCCAACCGCCTCTCCGACACCGACACCTGGCGCCGCCACCTCGCCACCCCCGAATCCCTCGCGGAGTACCTGGGCTGCATCGAGAACGGGCAGAGTTTCGGGCCGCTGGTCGGCGACCGTGGCGTCGGCACGTTCGGCGGCAGCCAGGACCACACCGCGATCATCTGCTGCCGCGCCGGCCACGTCAGCCAGTTCTCGTTCTGCCCGGTGAGGCACGAGGCGGAGATCGCCTGGCCCGACGACAAGGCGCTCGTGATCGCGGTGAGCGGGGTTCGGGCCCGCAAGTCCGGCCCCGAACAGGGCGCCTACAACCGGCTGTCGCTCGCCACGCGCAGCATACTCGGGCGGTGGCGCGAGGCGTCGGGGTCGGCCGCCGCGACCCTTGCCGCAGCTGCCGCCGAGCCCGGCGCGCCGGCAGACATCGCATCCCTGCTCGAACGCGACACTGACCCCGAATTCCCGCCGGGGTTCCTGGCGGGGAGATTCCGGCAGTTCGCGGCGGAGTCGTTCGAGATCATCCCCGCGGCGGCGGGCGCGCTGGCCCGGGGCGACCTGGCCGAGTTGGGCGCCCTGGTCGATCGCTCACAGCGTGGCGCCGAGGAGGAGCTGGGAAATCAGGTGCGCGAAACCATCCACCTCGCCCGGCGCGCGCGGGAGCTGGGCGCCTACGCCGCGTCGGCGTTCGGCGCGGGGTTCGGCGGCAGCGTCTGGGCGATGGTGGAGCGGGGGGGGGCCGAGCACTTTGGACGGCAATGGATGGAAGGTTACGCCGCGCTCTTTCCCGCCGCCGGCCGGCATGCGCGGTGGTTCACCGGGCGGCCCTCGGCGGGCGCGAGTCGAATCAGCTAGGCGCGGGCCCCGCGTTCGCCGCGTCCACCAGCGCACGCACCTCGGCGGGGTCGCGGGCCGTCCGGCTGTGGAGCTCGCGCGCCCCGGTGCGGGCCACCAGCGCCGCGGCGTTATGGGCGCGGACCGACCCGCCCACAAGCACCACGATCCGGCGCCCCGCATTGCCAACCAGTTCGGCGATCCGTTCGGCTCCCTCCCACGCCGACGCCGCGCCCCCGGAGGTCAGGACGCGGCTCACCCCGAGCCGCACCAGGCGCTCCAGGGCCGCCGCCTGATCCGCGATTTCATCGAACGCCCGATGGTACGTCACGGGCACACCGCCCGCGGCACCGACCACGGCCTCTACGGCCCGCTCGTCCACCACGACGTCCCGTGTCAGCGCGCCGAACACGATCCCGGAGGCCCCGAGGCGAACGATACGCCGGACCTCGGCCGCCGCGTGATCGAGTTCACCCCCCTCGAGGACAAATCCCCCGGGCCGGGCGCGGACCATGACGACGACGGGGATCGAGACCCGGTCGAGACACGCCGCAATCAACGCGTCGCTCGGCGTCAACCCGCCCTGCTCGAGCGAGGCACACAGCTCGAGACGCCCCGCGCCACCCTCCTCGGCGGCGGCGGCCGAGGCCACATCCTCGACGCAGGCTTCGATCAGGACACGCGGCATAGGGACAAGATCACTCCCCTAGGGGCTCCGCGGGAAGACGCGGCCGCCCTTCCCTCCCTGCGCCGTGGACTGCATCTTCCGGGGGTCGCCGGCCCCCTGGTCGGCCTGTAGTCCACTTCCTGGAGGCACCCCATGCTCAGCGTCACCCTGCTGGCCCTGGCCGGCAGCCTGGCCGCCGCGCCGGCAGATACCACCTTCAACAATGTGACTCTGCCCGGCACGGTGCAGGTCGCCGGGCAAACATTGGTTCTCAACGGCGTGGCTCTCCGCAAGAAAGCCGTTTTCAAGGTCTATGTGGCCGGCCTCTACCTGACGGCCAAGTCTACCGATGCCGACGCCGTGCTGGCTGCGGATTCCCCGCGCCGGATGGTCATGCAGTTCGTGCGCGACGTCGGGAAGGAGAAGATGTGCGAGGCCTGGGACGAGGCGCTCAAGAACAACACGCCAAACGCCTCCGCGCAGCTCAAGACGGAATTCGTGACGCTCTGCAGCTGGATGGAGGACATCAAGGACAAGCAGCAGTTCGTGTTCACCTACGTGCCGGGCACCGGCACCGAGGTGAGCGTGGCGGGCGCCGTGAAGGGCACGATTCCCGGCAAGGAATTCGCCGACGCGCTCTTCAAGGCGTGGATCGGGCCGAAGCCGGGCCCGGGTGAGGGGTTCAAGAAGAACCTGATGGGAACGAAGTAACCCGGCGGGCAGCGAAACGGCGGGGAGGTGGGGAGGTCTTCCCCGCTTCCCCGCCGTTCTCTTACTGCGACCCTGCCGGCTTTTCTCCTGCCAGCGCCGCCATCCGCGCGCGCGCTTCCTTGACCTGGGGCTGCAGCACCGGGTCGGCGTCCCGCCACAACTCGGTGAACTCCCCGTAATACTCGAGGGCCTTGGCGCGGTTGCCCTTCGCCTCGTACATCTCGCCGAGGCGGCGGTAGGTGGGGCCCAGCGTCCAGTTCTCGTCGCCGGTGTTCGTTCGCGCGTCCGGTTGCGTGACCGACCGCTCGTACCGCACCAACGCGGAATCGGCCTCGCCGGCGCGGTCCCAGGCCCTCGCGGCGTCGGTCAGCGTGCAGGGCGGGCACTTCATCCGGGTGCGGTAGTCGTCGTAGGCCATGGCGGCCTCCCTCCACCGGCCTTCGGCCTGGGCGGTGAGCGCTGCCCAATACACCGAATCGGCCGCCGACCGCTCCTCCTGCGGGCGCACCCGGGTCCATTCGGCCTGGAGTTGCCGGACCTTGTCCACCCGACCAGCGATGGCGTAGGCGTAGCCGAGCCCCTGGTACGGCCGTTCGTCGGCGGGCAGGCTGTCGAGTACCGCCTTCGGAAAGAGCGAATCGGCGGCCCGCGCCATCGCCTGTCCATCTCCGAGGAAGTAGGCCCGCGCCTGCGCAGGGTAGCCCTGCAGGTACAGGGCGGTCCCCCGCGCGCCCACGGCGGCCATTGCCGGGGCGAGCTGGGCCGCGAGCCGTTCCGATTCCGCCACGCGGCCCAGGGCCACTGCCACCCCGATCCGCTCGAACTGGACGGCGAATTGCTGGGCCTGGGCGGTCGGCACTCGTAGGGCCGGATCCTTGAGGATCGAGTCCACGGCGTGGTAGTCGCGCTGCATGTAGTACTCGACGCGGACCATGTCATCGGGGCGGGTGGACTCCGGCCAGCGCCGCCGGAACTCGGCCAGCACCGAGTCGGCCGCGGCCCACTTGCCCTGGGCCATGAGCGCCACCGACAGATTCAGGTACCCACCCTGCAGCGTGGCCGTCTCCACGAGATGCCGGAGCATCGGCTCGGCCTCCGCCGCACGGCCCTGGTCGTTCAGGATCAGCCCGAGGTTGTTGAGCGCGGTCACCTCGTCGGGGTCCGCGGCCAGCACGGCACGATACGCGGCCTCTTCCTTGTCGACGTCCCCCGTGACGACGTTGTGATAGTAGGCCTCGGTGAGTCCCCGCTCGACGGGGGGAAGCCGGTCACGGAACTGGTAGGCGCGCATGGCTGCGGCCTTCGCCTCCGTCCCGCCGCCGATGACCGCCTGGGGCAGCACCACGGCCAGCTTGCGCCAGGCCATGGCGAAGGTGCTGTCCACCGCCACCGCCTGGCGAAGGAGCTTCACGGCTTCCTCGGAGCGACCAGCAGCATGCTCGCGAACCGCCTCGCTATAGAGCCGGAGCGCCTCGAGGGAGGAGGTGGTGACCTGCTCGAGCCGGTCGCCGCCGCGAATGCGGCCGAGGGACTCGCCGACCTTTTCGCGCAATTCCTTGGAGAGCCGGTCCACCGCGGCGATGAGCTGCGAGGCGTCCGCCGCCGTCGCCCGGATCGGGACCAGCGTTTCCCCGGTGGAGGCGTTGATGACGCGCGCCGCCAGCGAGTAGCCCGAGCCGAGCGAGGTGATTTCGCCGGTGATGATGGCCTTGATCCCCTCACGCCGCGCCACGTCGCTCGCGAGCGCCACGTCGAGCGTGGCGTCGGCCGGGCGGCCCATTCGCTGCAGCGCCGCCTGGAGGTCGCCCGCCTCCATCAGCCGCATGACGTTCGATTGCCCGAGGTCGATGCGCAGCGCCTCGGTGACCGATGCGCCGAGGGTCGAGTCGCTCGTGCGGTTTTCGAACTCGACCAGGATGATGCGGTCCTGTGCCGCGAGCACCCCGGCGCTCATCAAGGTGCTGCCCGGCCCGATGCCGAGCTTCCGTGACACCAGGAATCCGCCGGCCAGCAGGGCGACCAGCCCGATCGCCATCCAGCCGCCCAGGATGGTGCGGCGCCAGGTGAACCAGCCGTGGTGGGCGGGCTCCGGCTCGAAGCGGAGCGTCCCCATGGTCATCGCCACCGCCCGCTTCCGCTCGACTCGGCCGGTATAGACGATGATCGGAAGCCCAAGTGCCATCGCGAGCGCCGCGCCTTCCCAGATCCAGTCCGGCAGCTCGAAGACGCGGGTGAGCCCGAACGCCACGCCGACCACCACCAGCGAGGCGAGGGCGAAGAGCCCGTATACCCGCGCGGGTGACGAGCGGCGCACCGCCGCCTCGGCGTCCAGGCGGACGCTGGAGACCGGCGTGGTGGAAATCGGGGTGGTGCCGCCGGTGGGCGTGGTCATTGTCGCCAGGCGCGCCGCGATTTCATCGGCGTTCTGGATTCGGTCGGCCGGGTTCTTTTCCAGGCACCGCAGCACGAGGTCGTTCATCGCCGGCGGGATCGTGTTCCGGTAGCGGACCGGCGGTTCGGGCCGCTCGGCGATGTGCGCCGCCAGCATGCCCTGCGGAGTCGGCGCCACGAACGGGGTGCGGCCGCAGAGCATCTCGTAGGCCATGGCGCCCACGGCGTAGATGTCGGCGCGCTGGTCCACCCGTGGGTCGGCCGCGGCCTGCTCCGGCGACATGTAGGCCGGCGTGCCAAGCGCGATCCCGAGCGAAGTCAGGCTGGTGTGCCCGTCGCCGCTCGAGGCGCTCACCGCCTTGGCCACGCCGAAGTCCGTCACCAGCGCATGCTTGCCGGAGAGCATCACGTTGTCGGGCTTGATGTCGCGGTGGACGACGCCGTGGTGATGCGAGTAGGCCAGCGCGTCCACCACGTCGTGCAGGATGCGGAGGACCTCGCTCATCGGGAGCGCGCCCTCCCGGGCCAGCCGCGCGCGCAGGGACTCGCCCTCGATGAACGGCATGACGTAGTAGGCGAGGTCGGCGTTCGCGCCCGCCGTGAGGAGCTGGACGATGTGGGGATGCTGGAGCGAGGCGGCGAGCTGGATTTCCCGCTCGAACCGCTCGGCGTTGACGCCTGCGGCCATGTCGGGCGGGAGCACCTTGATGACGACGCGCCGGCCGAGCCGCGACTCTTCCGCAAGGAAGACGCGGCTCATGCCGCCGCCCCCGAGCTCGCGGAGGATGCGGTAGTTGTCGCCGAGGGCCGCGTGCAGGCGGTCCGACAGTTCGGCCATGCGCTCTCCGGACGGGGGAATCACGCTAATAATGCCCCCCAAAGGGCCGGCAGGGAAGGAACCCTGTTTCATTCCTGAAACCGCCTTGCGAACCGGCCGCCGGGGAGGGATGTTGGGCGGGAGGAGACCCGCAATGCCCGAGTCCGGCCAAAACGCGCAACGACCCACCAGGAAGGACGTGGACATCTTCGGGATGTGTCACGTCGGGCTGGTCCGCGACCAGAACCAGGACCACTTCCTCGTGGCCAGCCTGCACAAGTCCCTGCAGCTCCACCAGACCACCCTGCCGCATGACGGGCTCGGGTCGCTGGTGAGCGGCGCCCGCGGGTACGTCTTCCTGGTGGCCGACGGCGTGGGAAGCACGCCGTGGGGGGAGCAGGCCAGCGGTTCCGCGCTGCGCGCCATCGCCGACTACGTCATCCATGGGATGGACCTCGAGGCGGCGCCCGACGCGGACCACGAGCAGCGGGTGGTCGACCGGCTCCGCCGATCGGTGGAACTGGGGCACCAGGCCATCCGCGACGCCGGCGAGGCCGAGGGGAAGCGCGGGATGGCCACCACGCTCACCATGGTCACCATCTACTGGCCCCGGGCGTACGTCATTCACGTGGGCGACAGCCGTGCCTACCGGCTCCGCAATGGCGTCCTGACGCAGGTCACCAAGGACCAGACGATGGCCCAGGCCATGGTGGACGCCGGCGCGCTCACGCAGGCGGCCGCGGAGCAGAGCCGGCTGAAGCACGTGCTATGGAGCGCCCTGGGAGGCAAGGAGGCGCTGCCTGAGGTGATCACCCTCGATGCCGAATGGGAGGACGTCATGCTGCTGTGCAGCGACGGGCTCACCAAGCACGTCTCGGATGAGGAAATCCGGGACCAGCTCCTGAAGTCGGAATCGGCCGAGGTCAGCTGCCACGCGCTCATCGACCTGGCGCTCGCGCGCGGCGGGAGCGATAACGTCACCGTGGTGATCGGCCGGCTCCGGGGACACCGACCGGCCTGACCCCGGGTCGGCCCCACATCACCTGCTGCGAGGTTTCCATGCGTCCCCGATGGCTGCTTGCGCTCCCCGCCCTGCTCCTGTCCGTCCCCGTGGCCGCCCAGGTGGCCGCCCCCGCGCCCCCGGCGGCCCGGCTCGATTCGGCCGCCACCATCGCCACCGGTCGCAAGTACACCGAGTGGTTCTACTCCGACATGGGCGACAGCCTCATCGCGCACAGTTCGCCGCAGGTCAAGGAGAAGGTCACCGCGGCGCAGCTCTCGGAAATCCAGGGACAGCTCACCGCGCAGGTCGGCCCCGAGGCCGAGGTGATCTCGGAGCAGGTGGTGGCCAAGGACACGCTCTCGGGGTACCTGCGCGAGGTCCGGTTCGAGATGATGCAGGAGCCGCTCGTCCTGGCCTTCACCCTCGGCAAGTCAGGGCTGATCTACGGGTTCTTCATTCGGCCGAAGAGCGAGGTGAAGGCGGACGCACCCAACTAGGATGCGCCTGATGCGAAGCGGGGGTGCGCCGTATCCGGCGCACCCCCGCTTTGTTGCATCCCCCCGGGATTTCAGGTCTGGGCGGGGGGAGTCGCCGGGGCCGGCGGCGCCATGGCCGGCGAGGCCGGAGCCGCCGGCGCCGGTGGGGCCACCCGCACGCGTACCTTCGGCGCGGCACCGGGCGCGGCCGGAGGGCGCATCGGCCCGGGCGTCCGCATCCGCATGCCATCCGGGATCGTCATCCGGACACGCGCCGGGACCGTCCACGTCACGGTGGTCTTCTTCTTCATCCGCATGATCTCGAACTTCGCCACGTCGCCGCTGTCGTAGCTGGCGAAGATCCGCCGGGCCTGGCCGACGGAGGCCGGCTGGCGTCCATCGATTGCGAGGATGACGTCACCGGCCTTGAGCGGCAAGGTGGAGTCGCCCGGGTTCTCGAGCACCAGCACGCCCTTGGGCGTCCCGAAGTACTCGCCGAGACCGGCGTTCATTTCCGCCAGCTCGAGGCCGAAGGGACCGCCGTCAAACTGGAAGGTGAAGTTGCGTCCCGCGCTCGCCCAGCTCCGTTCCATGTCCCGCATGGCCATGTCGCGGGCGCCCATCGCGCGCTCCATCTCGAACACGTGGGCATCGCCGGGACCGGACCTCCAGGCCCAGTTGGCGCCGCCGAGGTCGGCAGCGACGATCGTGGCGGTGCGGGTGGCCGTGCCTCGGCGGTACTCCACCTTCACCGAGTCGCCGGGGGAGAGCGCCTGGGCCAGCTCCACGAGCCGCTCGCCGGGCTCACCGTCACCACCGCCGGCCAGCGCCGTACCGTTGAACTTGGTGATGATGTCGCCGGCCTCGAGGCCGGCCTTCGCGGCCGGTCCGCCCGGGGTGACGGACTTGATGGTGGCGCCGACCTTGTCGTTGGCCGCGCTGGCGTCCATGTCGACAATCACCCCGATCCGGGGGCGGTCGTTGACCGTGTACACCATCACATTGTCGTCCTGCGCGGCGGCGCCTGCGGGCAGGAGGATCATGGCGCCCAGCGCCAGGGTGATCCACGAACGTGTCATCGGAGCTCTCCCTCGAAGGGTTGTCGGTTACGGGGATGTAGATGCGGCAGGCGTGGGGAAGGTCGCGTGGCAGCGGGGGAGGCGGGGAAGAAGGGAGGCCGGGCTGCAGGCATCAGGAACCTAGCCACTTGCACCAGCTTGGTGGGTATTGTACGTTTTGTACATAACGTACAAATCAGATTACTGACTAGGCGGAGGCCGAATGGAACGCACGACCCTGCCCGTCTCGATGGCTCGGAGCAACTTCTCCGACCTGCTGAACGAGGTGCTGGTCTACGGGGAGCGGGTGGTGCTGGAGCGACACGGGAAGGCGGTCGCGGCGCTGGTCTCGGTGAGCGACCTGGAGCGCCTGGAGGCGCTCGACGGCGGAACCTCCGACAAATAGAACAGCCCAGGGCTGTTAACCCTGGGCATTGCCCCGCCTGGGATCGAACCAGGACTCTCCTGATCCAGAGTCAGGCGTGTTGCCAGTTACACCA
>CAZNDK010000005.1:0-17506 GCA_964571795.1 uncultured Gemmatimonadaceae bacterium
TGGTGGTCCAGGCGGTGCCCTCGCGGCACTGGGTGCACTGGGCGCACGACTCGTGCGCGTAGAAGCGGGCGAGGCGCCAGATCTGGTACACCATGTCGGTCGAGTCGTCCATGACGATCATGCCGGCGGAACCGAGCATCGACCCGCGCGCCACGACGCCCTCGTAGTCGAGGAGGCAGTCCTCCGTCTCGGCCGCCGTCATGATCGGCACCGAGGAGCCGCCCGGAATGACCGCCTTGAGCGTGCGGCCCGGCTTCATGCCGCCGCACATCTCGAAGATCAGGTCCTTCATCGGCGTCCCCATGGTGACCTCGTAGTTGCCGGGCCGCTGCACGTGGCCGCACACCGAGATCAGCTTGGTGCCGGTGCTCTTCGGGTTGCTGAGGCAGAGTCCCTTGTACCACTCCGCGCCGCGGTTGAGGATATGCGGCACCGCGGAGAGGGTCTCGACATTGTTGATGGTGGTCGGCAGCGCGAAGAGGCCCGCCTGCGCGGGGAAGGGCGGCTTGATGCGCGGGTTGCCGCGGCGGCCCTCGATGGAGTTCATCATCGCGGTCTCTTCGCCGCAGATGTACGCCCCCGCCCCGCGGTGCAGCACGATGTCGATGCGGACTCCCGACCCGAAGGCGCTGGCCCCGAGGGCGCCCTGCGCGTAGGCCTCGGCCACCGCGGCGGCCATGACCCGCAGCGGCTCGGTGAACTCGCCGCGGATGTAGATGTAGCAGCGCTCCGCGCCGATGGCGTAGGCGGCGATGGCGCACCCCTCGATGAGCTGGTGCGGGGTCCACCGCATGATTTCGCGGTCCTTGAAGGTCCCCGGCTCCGACTCGTCGGCGTTGCAGACCAGGTAGTGCGGCTTGCCGTCGCCCTTGGGCATGAACGACCACTTGAGGCCCGTCGGGAAGCCGGCTCCGCCGCGGCCCCGGAGGCCGGAGGCCTTCACTTCCTCGATGATGGCCTCGGGCTTCATGCCGAGCGCCTTGCGCAGGGCCGCGTACCCGCCGCGCTGCACCCAGCCGTCGAAGGTGCGCGCGCCCGCGTCGCCGAAGTGCTTCGAGAGCACCGGCGTCTCCTTCGGGTGGCTCGGATGCGGATATCCCATTACTTGTACCCCTGCAGGATGCCGGGCACGCGCTCCGGCGTGACGCCCTCGATGAAGTCGTCGTTGATCATGATGGGCGTGGCGAAGCCGCAGGCGCCGAGGCACTCGACCTCGGTCACGGTGAAGCGGCCGTCGGGGCTGGTGGCGCCCAGCTCGCCGCAGCCGGTGTCGCGGAGCAGCGCCTGCATGACCGCCTCAGCGCCGCAGAGGTTGCAGGGCGAGGTGGTGCAGACCTGGATGAAGTGGCGGCCCACCGGATGCGTGTGGTACATCGTGTAGAAGGTGACGACCCCCTTCACGTAGGCCGGCGTGAGCCCCAGCAGCTCGGCCACCTCGGCCATGGCCGGCTCGGAAATCCAGCCCCGCTCCTCCTGCACCATCCAGAGCGCCGGCAGCAGGCAGGCCATCCGGGTCGGGTATTGGGGGTACAGCGCCTCGAGGCGCGCCAGGACCTTGCCGGCGAACACCGGCGCGTGGGGCGCGCCGGCGTCGGCGTGCGTGGAGCCGCTCATCGGTCGATTTCTCCCATGACGATGTCGACGCTCGCGTTGGTGGCGATCACGTCGGACAGCAGCGCCCCCTCGCACATCCGGGGCAGCGCCGAGAGGTTCAGGAACGAGGGCGGCCGGATTCGCCAGCGCACCGGCTTGGCGCTGCCGTCCGACACGAAGTAGTAGCCGAGTTCGCCCTTGGGGTTCTCGATGCCGAGATAGGCCTCGCCGACCGGGGGCCGGATGCCCTCCATCACCTGCTTGAAGTGATGGATCATCGATTCCATGTCGCTCATGGCGCGGGACTTCGGCGGCAGGATGACCCGGGCGTCGTCCACGTTGACCGGCGCGCCGCGGAGCCCTGCCAGCCGGTCGAGCGCCTGCTCGAGAATGCGGGTGGACTGGAACATCTCCTCCAGCCGCACCAGGTAGCGGTCGTAGTTGTCACCGTGCTCGCCCACCGGCACGTCGAAGGTGTAGCTGTCGTAGCCGAGATAGGGGCGGTCCTTCCGCACGTCGTAGTCCACGCCGGTCGAGCGGAGCAGCGGGCCGGAGAGCGAGCCGTTGACTGCGTCGGCCGCGCTGATGACCCCCACCCCCTGGTTGCGCCCGCACCAGATGGCGTTCTTCGTGAACATCGTGTCCACTTCGTGGAGCACCTTCGGGAAGGTGCGGCAGAAGTCGCGGAGCCCGTCCTCCCAGCCGTCGGGGATGTCGGCCATCATGCCGCCCACCCGGGTGAGCGACGTGGTGAGCCGCGCGCCGGTCCACGCCTCCTGCAGGTCGTAGATCCGCTCGCGCTGGTAGAACAGCCAGAGGAACGGCGTGAACGCGCCGATGTCGATGCCGGTGGTGCCGAGCCAGACGATGTGGGAGATGATCCGGCTCATCTCGCAGGCGATGACGCGCAGCACCTGGCACCGCTCGGTGATCTCGATCCCCATCAGCTTCTCGGCCGCCAGCGCCAGGCAGACGTTGTTGGCCATCGGGGAGAGGTAGTCGGTGCGGTCGGTAAGCGGGATGATCTGGTTGTAATGCCGGTACTCGGCGAGCTTCTCGAAGCCCGAGTGCAGGTAGCCGATGTGGGGGATGCAGCGGGTGACGGTCTCGCCGTCCAGCTCGATGACCAGCCGAAGCACGCCGTGCGTGGCGGGGTGCTGGGGGCCGATGTTGATGAGCGTGTGCTCCGGCGCCAGGTCGTCCGGCTCATGCCCGCGCATGCCGAGGGGGACGTGGATGTCCCGCCCCGCGGCATCGAGGCCCGGGGTGGCGAGGGCGTATTCGACGGTCCGGGTGCTCACACGACCTCCCCGTGGCCGCCGTGGCTCAGGCGCTCCCGCATTTCCGCGGGGAGTTCCCGGTAGGCCTCGGCGATGGACAGCTCTTCCAGCGAGTAGTGCGCCTCGGGATTGGCCGCCAGCGCCTGCCGCGTCTGTTCCGACCGGCTGAAATGCCCGCGGAGCGGAAAGTCCTTCCGCAGCGGGAAGCCCTCCGCGTACGTCTCCCACATCAGGATACGGCGGAGGTCGGGGTGGTTCCGGAAGGTGACGCCGAACATGTCGAACACCTCGCGCTCCAGCCAGTTGGCCCCGGCCCAGAGGTCGCAGACGCTGTCCACCGCCAGCGGCGCGGCCTTGTCGAGCTCCACCTTGAGCCGGAGGTCCGCCCGCCGCGCGAGCGAGCGCAGCTGGTACACCACCTCGAGCGGCAGCTCGCCGTCGCGGTATTCCACCGCGGTCACGTCGGTCAGGTAGTCGAACGCCTGGGTCGGGTCGTCGCGGAGCCAGGCCAGGATCTCGTGGGCCCGCGCGGCGTCCACCCATACGATCGAGTCCCCGCAGGACACGCGGTCCCGGAGGATGGCGGCGCCGAAGCGCGCCCGGAGCGCCGCGACCGACGGCGAGGGCTGGGGGACGGTCATGAGGAGCGGGTCTGCTGGACGGAATTCCCGAACGGCTCGGAGATCTCGTCGATCACCGCCGGGTCGCGGAACAGCCCGTCGGGGCCGAGGGTGCGCTCCACGCGGAGCTGCTGGTCGGTGAGGCTCTCGCCCTGGATCTTCTTCTGGAGGAGGAAGATGGCGTAGAGCAGCCCCTCGGGCCGCGGCGGGCAGCCGGGCACGTACACGTCCACCGGGATGATGGTGTCGATGCCCTGCACCATCGCGTAGTTGTCGAAGATGCCGCCCGAGGAGGCGCAGGCGCCCATCGAGATGGACCACTTGGGCTGGGGCATCTGGTCCCACACGCGGCGGATGACCGGGGCCAGCTTGAATGGCAGCCGGCCGGCGCAGATCAGGACGTCGGCCTGCCGTGGGGTGAACCCCTGGCGCTCCATGCCGAACCGCGACAGGTCGTAGCGGCCGGCGGCGGTGGCCATGAACTCGATGGCGCAGCAGGCGGTGCCGAAGGGCATCGGCCAGAGGGAACGGGTGCGCGACCAGTTGACCAGGTCGGAGAGCCGGGCCGTGACCCAGTTGGGGGAGACGCCCGAGACCTGGGCCTGTTCGTGTTCGGCGTGCGGCACGGTCAATCCCATTCCAGCGCCCCCCGCTTCCAGACGTAGACGTACCCCACCGCGAGAATGAGGACGAAGACGAGCATTTCGACCAGCAGGAACAGGCGGTCGGGCGTGAACTGCTGGAAGGCCACGGCCCAGGGCACCATGAAGACGGTTTCGATGTCGAACAGGATGAACAGCATGGCGACCAGGTAGAACTTGACCGAGAACCGCTCCCGCGCGTCGCCGAGGACGGGCATGCCCGATTCGTACGGCGACTGCTTGACGGCGGTCTTCCGCCGGGTGCCCAGCAACAGGCCGAGGCCGTGCGACAGGGCGAACATGCCGACCGCCGTGACGATCACGATGGCGAGCATGAAGAGGAGCGGAATGTAGGGCGTGAGCATCAGGGAGCACCATCCGGACAAGGGCTGGGCCGCAGAGCGACACAAAGTTAACCGGACCCCCAACGAGGTCAACCCAAGTCGTGAGCCGAGGCGCACCTAGACGTTGCGGCCGGACCCCGCCGCCGGGTACCTTTCCCGCCGATTTCTCCCATTCCGAGGCACGAGTCGCCATGTCCATCAAGTCCGACCGCTGGATCCGCCGCATGGCCCTGGAACACCAGATGATCGAGCCGTTCGAGGACCGCCAGGTCCGCCGGACGGACGCCCACGGCCGGCAGGTCATTTCCTACGGGGTGTCCTCGTACGGCTACGACATGCGGGTCGCGCCGGAGTTCAAGATCTTCACCAACGCGCTCTCCGCCATCGTCGACCCGAAGGCGTTCGACGCCAAGAGCTTCGTGGAGTTCGAGGGGGAGAGCTGCATCGTGCCGCCGAACAGCTTCGCGCTGGCGCGCTCGATCGAGTACTTCCGGATCCCGCGCAACGTCTTGACCATTTGCGTGGGCAAGTCCACGTACGCGCGGTGCGGCATCATCACCAACGTCACGCCGTTCGAGCCGGAGTGGGAGGGATTCGTCACCCTCGAAATCAGCAACACCACCCCGCTCCCCGCCCGTGTCTACGCGAACGAGGGCATCTGCCAGGTGCTCTTCTTCGAGGCGGACGCGGACGACGAGTGCGAGGTGAGCTACAAGGACAAGGCCGGGAAGTACCAGGGCCAGGTGGGCGTCACCCTGCCCCGGCTCTAGCGCCGCGGCGGCGCAAGCGCCGCCAGCGCGCCCTCCACCAGCTGCGCCGCCCGGCCGGTCCGGGCGGCCAGGTCGTTCACCTCCCCGATCGCCAGCCCTTCGTTCCCGTCCGCGATCGCGTCCGCGAGCCCGGGCAATCCCACCGCGCCGTATCCGTCGTCGCGCCCCGGCGCGAACAGCACGTTCTTGTAGAACGGCCTGCCCTGCAGCCCCTCGGGGCGGACAAAGGCCTGCTCCACGAGGCGCAGCGAGTCGTTGGCGGCGGCGAACGTGGCGGCAGCCGGCAGATTCCGCGCCGGACGGTCGGGCAGGACGAGCATGAACTTCGCCAGGCCATTCCCGGCGCGCGTCAGGCGCGCCACTGCGCTGTCCAGCCCGGCCCACTCGACGGCGCTCATGCCCGCCCGCGCGGCCTCGGCGCGGCGCGCCGCGACCAGCTGACCGAGCACCCGGCCGAATTCCTGGTAGTCGTACGGCAGGAGGTCGGTGTTGGCCAGTCGCGTGAGCCCGACGGCCGTCATCCGCGCCGCCGCGGCGTGGCTCAGGTACCCGGGATCGCCGAAGCGATCCATCCAGTTGTAGGTGTCGTAGGCCGAGTGGTACACGCCGTAGCGCCCGCCGAACCCGAACTCGAATGACGGAATGCCCAGCACGTTGTAGAACCCGGCGAAGTCGCTGCCGCCGCCCAGGTCGCCGATCGGGGGCTGGACCGAGTCGGCCACCCTTGCGTCGCGACGCCACGCCTGGTACACCGAGATCGACTCGCCCGGCTGGCGGCTCACCTGGGCCAGGTCGCGGATGAGGCTCCAGAGCGATGCCGTGCCGCCGGCATGGAATACACGGCCGTTGGCGCTCACGTCGAGATTGAGGTAGGCCACGGCGTTGCTCCGCAGTGTGTCGGCCATCAACTCCACCTGCTCGATGGAACCGACGAGCCCCCATTCCTCGCCGTCCCAGCTGGCGAGCACGATCGTCCGCTTCGGCCGATACCCGGCGGCCGCCGCGCGGCCGATGGCCCGGCCCGCCTCGAGGATCGTCGAGACGCCGCTCACGTTGTCGGCGGCGCCGGGTCCCCACGCGTCCCGATGCCCGCCGGCCAACACCCAGCGGTCGGGCCAGGTCGTCCCCCGCATGACCGCGACGGTGTTGGTGATGGTCTTGTATGCCCGCTCCCCCCGCTCGGCCCAGACGGCCACCCGCACGACCACCTCGCCCTGCCCGATGCGATAGCGGAACGGCAGCCCACCCTGCCACGCCTGCGGCACCTCGGGCCCGGCCAGCGCCTGAAGCATCGTCTGGGCGTTCCGATAGCCGAGCGGGACGACGGGGATTCGGGGGCCGGGAATGGAGTCCTGCGGCAGTCGCCGCGCGTCCGGCGTCGAGGCCCAACCCGGCGTGGACTGGTCGCCGCGCGCCTCGATGCCGAGGCTCCCGCGCTGGGCGGCGTCGGGATGGCGCATCGGGCCGTTCGGGTAGGTGAGGCCCAGGAAGAAGCCGTCGTCCTGCGGGTCGGAATACAGGAGCAGCCCCGCGGCGCCGTGCGCCTCCGCCTCCCGCGCCTTGACGCCGCGATGGGAGCGGCCGTACCGCGCCAGCACCACGCGCCCCTTGACCGAGACACCGATCGAATCGAGGAGCGCGTAGTCCCGGGGGAGACCATAGTTGACGTACACCACCCCGCCGGTCACGTCGCCGACCCCGCTGTAGCCGTTCATCGCCGGCCAGATCCCGCCCTGGGTGGCCAGGTCCTCGCGGATCGGGGGCTCCTGCAGGTTGAAGCGCTTGGGGGTCGGCTGGAGGAGCTCCACGACCGCGGAGTCCTGGAAGGGGATGTACACCCGGAACGAGAGGCTCAACGTGTCGAATCCGGCCTGCGCCAGCTGCTTGAGCACATACGCCGCGGTGCGGGCTTGGGCCTGCGTGCCGGCCACATGGGGCACGGCGCTCAACCGGCGCGAGTCCTCGCGCACCGTCGCGGCGTGCACCAGCGTGTCGAGGGTCCGCTCGAGGGTCCGCTGGCGGGAGGCATCGGCCGCCGTGAATCCCGGCAATTGCTGGGCGGCCAGGACCCCGGGCCAGCAGAGCGCCACGACAATGGCCAGGCGGAAACGGATCATGCGCTCTTCCCGTAGGTGGGTGAGGCGGAAATATCGACCCGCCCCTTGCCCCCGACAACCTCATCTCGTGGAGCGTCCCGTGCGCGCTGGCCTGATCGCGATTCTTTCCCTCCTCGCCGCGCCGCTCGCGGCGCAGGATTCCGCCGCCGCACCGAAGCCCGTGCCCCCACCCACCACCGACCTCTCCCCGTTCCGGCGGCTCGACCTCCCCACGCCGACAACCATCCGTACGGGCAGCGGGATGCCGGGGCGCAATTACTGGCAGCAGCGCGCCGACTACGTGATTCGGGCCAGCCTCGACACCGTGTCTCGCCGGCTGACGGGCGAGGAGCGGATCACCTACACCAACCGCTCGGCCGACACGCTGCGCTACGTCTGGTTGCAGCTCGACCAGAACGTGTTCAGCCAGTCGAGCCGGGGCACCGCCATCATGCCGCCGAACACCCGGTTCGGGCCCCGCGGCGCGGACGGGGGCATGACCCTCTCCCGCGTGGCCGTCGGCGCCCCGGCCGCCACGGGCCGCCCCGCCCGCCCGGCGGCAGAGGCGGCGCACCAGGTGAACGGCACCATGATGCGCGTGGACCTGCCGCGGCCGCTGCCCCCCAACGACCGGATCCACCTCGAGATCGCCTGGTCGTTCCCCTTCGACACCAGCATCACCAACCGGATGGGGATCGAGCTGGTGGACGGGAGCTACGTGTATGAGGTGGCGCAGTGGTACCCGCGCATGGCGGTGTACGACGACGTGCGGGGCTGGAACACCGAGCAGTACCTCGGCCAGGGCGAGTTCTACCTCGAGTATGGCAGCTTCGACGTGAGCGTGACGCTGCCGGCCGACATGCTGGTGGGCGCCACCGGCATCCTGCAGAACCCCGCCGAGGTGCTGACGCCCACGCAGCGCGCGCGGCTCGCGCAGGCGCGCGGCAGCGAGACGACGGTCATCATCCGGGGGAAGGATGAGGTCGGCAACCCGGCGTCCCGGCCCCGCCCGGCGTCGGGCCAGCTCACCTGGCGGTTCCACGCCGACAGCGTGCGCGACTTCGCCTGGGCGGCGGCCCGGCACTTCATCTGGGACGCGGTCAGCGTGAACGGCGGCAAGACCCTCGCGCAGAGCCTCTACCCGCCGTCGGCGGACTCGATCTGGAACCAGTCGAGCCAGTACGCGAAGGCCGCCATCGAAGCCTACTCGAAGCAGTGGTTCCCCTACCCCTACCCCGTGGCCACGAACGTGAACGGCCCGGAAGGGGGGATGGAGTACCCGATGATCGTCTTCTGCGGCAACCGGACCAATGCGCAGGCGCTGTATAGCGTGACCGACCACGAATTCGGCCACACCTGGTTCCCGATGGTCGTCGGGAACAACGAGCGGCTGTATCCGTGGATGGACGAAGGCTTCAACACGTTCATGAACTACTACAACTGGAAGGTCCGGTATCCCGACACGCCGAACCGGCGCGGCAACGCCCAGGCGTACGTCGGCTACGCGCTCTCCGGCCGCGAGGTCCCGATCATGACCTCGGCCGACCGCACCCCGGGCCCGCTGCTCGGACACGCCGCGTACAACAAGCCGGGCCTCGGCCTCATCATCCTGCGCGACCAGGTGCTCGGACCCGACCGGTTCGACCCGGCGTTCCGGGAGTACATCCGGCGCTGGGCGTACAAGCACCCGACACCGGCCGACTTCTTCCGGACGATGGAGGACGGCGTGGGGGAGGACTTGAGCTGGTTCTGGCGGGCCTGGTTCTACACCACCGAGACGCTCGACCAGGCGGTGGATTCGGTCAAGGTGGTGGACCGGCAGGGAGCCCTGCAGTCGCGCGTGTACCTGACCAACGTCGGCCCCATGGTCATGCCGGTGGACCTGACGCTGTACTTCGATGGGGCGCCGCCGGAACAGCGCCGGCTGCCGGTCGAGGTCTGGTACGGCGGCAAGAGCTACATCCTTGCGGTGCCCGGCAAGCGGGTGGTCGGGGTCGTGGTCGATCCGGCGCAGGTGTTCCCCGACGTGAACCGGACCAACAACCAGACCGGGCAGGTGCCGCCGCCGACGCCCTAGTCCCGGACGGCGTCAACGCGAAACGGGGAGGCACCCGCCTGGGCGCCTCCCCGTTTCCGTGTCCGGCCGGCCACGCTGGGGTCAGGGCGCGCCAAGCTGCCAGAGGCCGCTCAGCATGTCGCTCGCGTACACATACCCGTTGTGCAGCATCACGCCCCACATGAACGTGTTGCCGCTTCCGCCCGGAGTGATCCGCGCGATTTCGCGGCCGGCCAGGCTGCCGCTCAAGGTGCCCGACACGTCCAGCGCCACCACCCCGCCGTTGTAATAGGCGGCGTACAGCACCTGCCGCGGCTCGTCCATCCAGAAGTTGTGGGTGCCGGCCCCGTTCAGGTGATACGACGCCACCTCGACCGGATTGGCCAGGTTCGACACGTCCACCACGTGGATGTCGCCGGAGGACGACGACCCGATGACGCCAGGACCCTCCTGCCCCACGAAGAGGTACTTCTTCTCGTTGGTGACGGGGTTGTGGAACCACCAGGCGTTGTGGACCTCGCCGCCGCTGGTGGCGAATGTGGAGATGAGCTGGGGCGCCTGCGGCGTGCCGCCGGCCACCCCGTCGCCAACGTCGTAGATCCGGACCCCGGTGTTCCAGGCGCACACGAAGGCCAGCCCGGCGCGGACGAAGGTGTCGTGGTGCCCGTAATTGGCAGGGACGGGCACCGTCGTCACGAGCGCGATGGGCGAGGGTGCCACCGGATCGATCTCGAAGATCATCAGCGCCGGGCTGGCGGGATTCTTGGCCGCGAAGATGTAGCGCTTGCCGCCGATGTACCCAAAGGTGGCGGTGTGCAGCCCGGTCGACACGGCGTAGTTCGCGATGAACGCCGGGTGCGCCGGGTCCGCCAGGCTGTACAGGTGGAGCCCCGCACTGCCGCCGTTTTCGGCGCTGAAGACGAGCAGCGCACCGTCACTGCTCACCTCGACGTCGCTCACCGTGCCGATGCCCGCCGTGATGATGGAGTCCACCAGCGTCGGGGAGCCCCCCGCGCTCAGGCGCCAGACCTTGAGCGCGCTGCCCTGCGCGCTCCGGAAGCCCCAGGTGCCGGTGTAGGCGTAGTCGCCGTGCACCCACAGATCGGAGGTGTAGCGCTCGTTGACGTTGTTGCCGCCGCCGAGAATGGAGAAGGCGGCGCGAGCGGTGGAGGTGAAGGTGACCGGCGAGCCGGTGAGCCCTGCGGCCGCGGCTGTCACCACCTGGGGGCCGGCGAGCGGCCCCATCGTGTGAGTGACGGTGGCCGCTCCTGACGTCGCCGCGGTCACGGATGTTGGGCTCGACACGCTGCCGCCACCCTGGGTCACGGCCCAGGACACGGTGACCCCACCCACGGGGTTGTTGTACTGGTCCTGCGCGACGACCGCGTACGCGATCGGCAGTGGCGTGCCGACGCCGCCGGTCTGACCGTCGCCGGTGGTCCGCTTGAGCTGGGTGGCCGGCCCCGCCAGCGCCGTCACGGTAAAGGTGACCCCCGACCCGGCGAATCCCCCGATGCTCGCCTTCGCCCGCTGGGCGCCGGCCACCGGTCCAAGGGTGAAGGTGGCGCTCGCCAGCCCGGCGCCGTTGCTGGTGCCAGTGGAGGCCACGCTGCCGCCCCCGCTCACCACCGACCAGGAGACGCTCACCCCCGACTGCGGCGCGCCGTCGGGATCGGTCACCAACACGGTCAGGGTCGCGTCGCCGGTCACGGTGACGGACTGCCCATCGCCTGCCTGGATCGCGACGGTGTAATTCGTGCTCGGTCCGCCGGAGTCCGATCCGCCGCAGGCCGTGAGCACCAGCAGCGCCAGGGCGCCGCGCGCCGTCGTCCGGAAGGAAGTTGTCGTCATCGTGGTCTCAATGCTGATGTGAGGGCGCGGGCTGCGCCAGTGCGTCTTCGGCCACGCCATACCGCCCCATCATGTGCGAGAACGCCGTGCGGCCCAGGCCGACCGTGACCCCGAGGCTCAGTCCCCAGAAGTCGGTGCCCTGGTACCAGGTGTCGACGTCGAACACCCCGGGACCGCTGTTGGCGGCCGAGATGTAGGATGCCTCGATGAACGGCCGAAATCGGACCGCCCCGCCGGCGGCGAGCAGGTCCCGCCCCACCCCAATGGTGTTCAGCGTCCAGCGCGTGGTGCCGAGGATGGAATTCTCCAGATGGGGACGCACGCTGCGTGTGGGCTGGCCCAGGATACGCTCCTCCTCGGGCCGCTCGGTGCGCTCGAACTGATAGTAGAGCTGGGTGGCGCCGAGCGTCCAGGAGGCCTCTGCCAGGACGGAGTGGAACACGAAGAGGCCGTTTCCCTCCTCGGTCTCCGCCCATTCCGCCAGCGCATAGAAGGGATGACCGCCCAGCGGGCGGGTCCATTGCCCCGACGCGTGCCACTTGTACTGGTTGAGGCCCGCCCCCGCACGGTGCTCCGGCGAATGCACCATCGCATAGGACGCCTCGAGCTGCAGCCCCTGCACAGGGAACGCCGTGAGCCGGGCGGACCAGGAATCGCCGAACCGGCTGAAATTCGGCGACTGCTCCGGGTACTCCGGCTCGTCGCCGTTGAAGAGCGAGACCTCTGCCATGACCGCCCCGACGCGCGCCGCGCCGGTCAGGACGGCCCGCTCGAGGATCTGGCTCCAGTGGTGATTCACCGGGTATCGCAGGGTGAGCCGGTTGGCGGGATCATCGCTGCCGAAGGCCGCGAAGCCCTTGCCGGCGCTCAGGGACAGGTCCGCGCCGCCGAGCCGCCCCACCCCCGATGCCATGAGTTCATGGATGACCGTGTGCGGATGCCGCCGGTCGACGAAGCCCTCTCCCCAGGCCGCGATGGTCACCTCGCCGTCGGGAATGGTCCACGCCTCGAAGTCGACGGTCGTGGTGACCCGCAGGTGCCGGTCATAGGCGGTGGCGTGCGCCATGAGCATCGGCTGCACCACCTGCACCGACGTCAGGTCGCCGCCCAGCGGTTCCCGGCTGGAGTAGGTGCCGGCGAGGATGCCGCGGCCGGCGATGGTGGCGGAGGGCGAACCGCCCTGCCCGCGCACGGTGGCGGGCAGGGCGGCAATCGACACCAGCAGCAGGAAGGCTCCGCGGATCAGGGCGCGCCCGCCGCCGCCGACTCGCCCCGCTCACGGAGGGCGGCCACGCGATAGTCGCGGTTCATCCGGGCGATGGTCTCGAGGCTGATGCCCTTCGGGCAGGCCTCGGTGCATTCGCCGTAGTTGGTGCACCCGCCGAATCCCTCGAGATCCATCTGGGTCACCATGCCGAGCGCGCGCCGGTCGCGCTCCGGCTGACCCTGCGGCAGGAGCCCGAGATGGGCCACCTTGGCCGCGGTGAACAGCATGGCGGAGGCGTTCGGACAGGCAGCGACGCAGGCGCCGCACCCGATGCACTGGGCGGCGTCCATCGCACGGTCGGAGTCCTGCTTGGGCACCAGGATGGCGTGGGCGTCGGGGGCGTTGCCGGTGGCGATACTGATGTACCCGCCGGCCTGCATGATCCGGTCGAAGGCCGACCGGTCCACCACGAGGTCCTTCAGCACCGGGAAGGCGCGCGCCCGCCAGGGCTCCACCACGACGTCATCGCCGTCCTTGAAGCTCCGCATGTGCAGCTGGCAGGTGGCGGTGCCGGCCATCGGGCCGTGCGCCACGCCATTGATCATGACGCCGCAGGAGCCGCAGATACCCTCCCGGCAGTCGTGGTCGAAGGCGATCGGCGACTGGCCCTTGCCGATCAGCTCCTCGTTGACCACGTCGAGCATCTCGAGGAACGACATGTCGGGGCTGATGTCGCGGGCCTCGTACCGCTCGAGGCGGCCGGGGGTGCCCGCGTCCGGCTGGCGCCACACGTGCAGGGTCAGGTTCATTACTTGTAGCTCCGCGTGGCCAGCTGGACGTTTTCGTACTCGAGCGGTTCCTTGTGGAGCACCGGCGGCTTGCCGTCGCCCGCGTATTCCCAGGCCGCCACGTACGCAAAGCGGGCATCGTCGCGCTTGGCCTCGCCGTCCACCTGGTATTCCGTCCGGAAGTGCCCGCCGCAGGATTCCTCGCGCTCCAGCGCGTCGCGGCACATCAGCTCCGCGAACTCCATGAAGTCCGCCACGCGCCCCGCCTTCTCGAGCGATTGGTTGAGCTCGTCGCCGGTGCCGAGGACCTTCACGTCGCGCCAGAACTCCGCGCGCAGCTCCGGAATCCGGGCCAGCGCGGTACGGAGCCCCTCGGCGTTCCGGGCCATCCCGCAGTGCTCCCAGAGCAGCTTGCCCAGTTCGCGGTGGAAGGAATCCACCGTGCGGGTGCCCTGCACGGCCAGCAGCTTGTTCACCCGGTCATTGACCTGGGCCACCACCGCGCGGGCCTCGGCGTGCGACGCGTCCACCGCGGGAAACTTGTGGGTCGCGAGGTAGTTCCCGATGGTGTACGGCAGCACGAAGTAGCCGTCGGCCAGGCCCTGCATCAGCGCGCTGGCGCCCAGCCGGTTGGCACCGTGATCGGAGAAGTTGGCCTCGCCGATGACGAACAGGCCCGGGATGGTGCCCATCAGGTTGTAGTCCACCCAGAGCCCGCCCATGGTGTAGTGGACGGCCGGGTAGATGCGCATCGGCACGTGGTACGGGTCCTCGTCCGTGATGCGCTGGTACATCTCGAAGAGGTTGCCGTACCGTTCCCGGATGGTGTCCTCGCCCAGCCGGGCAATCGCGTCGGCAAAGTCGAGGTACACGCCGCGGCCGCCGGGCCCGACGCCGCGGCCGTCGTCGCAGGCCTCCTTGGCGGCCCGGGAGGCGATGTCGCGCGGAGAGAGGTTGCCGAAGCTGGGGTACTTCCGCTCGAGGTAGTAGTCGCGCTCGGCCTCCGGAATGTCCCCCGGCGCCCGGGTGTCGCCCTTCTTCTTCGGGACCCAGACCCGGCCGTCGTTGCGGAGCGACTCGCTCATCAAAGTCAGCTTCGACTGGTGCTCCCCCGCCACCGGAATGCAGGTGGGGTGGATTTGCGTGAAGCAGGGGTTGGCGAAGGCCGCTCCGCGCTTGTAAGCGCGGTAGGTGGCGCTGACGTTGCAGCCCTTCGCGTTGGTCGAGAGGTAGAAGACGTTCCCGTAGCCGCCGGTGCCCAGCACGACGGCGTCGCCGAACCAGGTCTCGACCTTGCCGCTCACCAGGTCGCGGGTCACGATGCCACGCGCCTGTCCGTCGATGACGATCAGGTCGAGCATCTCGGTCCGGGAGTGCATCGTGACGGTGCCGGCCGCCACCTGGCGCTCGAGCGCGCTGTAGGCGCCGAGCAGGAGCTGCTGGCCGGTCTGGCCCCGGGCGTAGAAGGTGCGCGATACCTGCGCCCCGCCGAAGGACCGGTTGGCCAGCAGTCCGCCGTACTCCCGCGCAAACGGCACGCCCTGCGCCACGCACTGGTCGATGATGTTGACGCTGACCTGCGCCAGCCGGTACACGTTCGCCTCGCGGGCACGGAAGTCGCCGCCCTTGACCGTGTCGTAGAACAGCCGCCAGACGCTGTCGCCGTCGTTGGGATAGTTCTTGGCGGCATTGATGCCGCCCTGCGCCGCGATGCTGTGCGCCCGCCGCGGCGTGTCCTGGAAGCAGAAACAGTGCACGTTGTAGCCCAGCTCGCCGAGCGTGGCCGCCGCGGAGCCGCCGGCGAGGCCGGACCCGACGATGAGCACGGTGTGCTTCCGCTTGTTGGCGGGGTTCACCAGCTTGAGCTCGAACTTGTGGCGCTCCCACTTGTCGGCCAGCGGGCCGGCCGGGACGTTGGACTTGAGCTCGATGCTCATCGCAGCATCCCCCCGAGAATGGCCGACGGGATCGCGATGAACCCCAGCGACACGATGAGGGCCACCACCGTCGCCACGACCCGCCGCGCCCGGTCGAACCGGGGATGGTTCCACCCCATCGTCTGGAAGAAGCTCCAGATCCCGTGGGTGAGGTGGGCCAGGAGCGCCAGCATCGCCACGATATAGAACAGCGCCACCCACGGTACCTGGAAGGCGCTGGTCACATTGCCATACACGTCGGTGTGGCTGAGGACGAAGCCGGGGGTGATGCTGCCGGTGGTGAGGTGCAGCAGGTGGAACACGATGAACGCGAGAAGGAGGAACCCGCCCCAGCGCATCAGCCGCGAGGCGAGGGTGGCCGCTTGGGGCTCGCGTTTGGCATACGCCACGGGGCGGCTGGCGTTGTTCAGCCGGGTCAGGCTCAGCGCCGCCCAGACGTGCAGCCCGGCGGCCGCGAGCAGGCCGATCCGGACCGTCCAGAGTACCAGCATGCTGCTCTTAAGGAAGGCCGACCAGGCGTTGAGGGGGCCGGGCCCCGCGAACACCAGCAGGTTGCCCGCCACGTGCCCCACCAGGAACCCCACGAGCAGGATGCCGGTGGCGGCCATGATCACCTTCCGGCCGATCGTCGAGCGCGCAAACCCCGCGGGATCGTTCATCCGAGCGCCACCATCGTCTCGCGGACCGCCTCGGCGGAGGCGTGGAGTTCCTTCCGCTCGGCGTCGGTGAGGGTGACTTCGAGGATCGACTCCAGCCCGCCGCGTCCAAGCTTGCAGGGCACGCCGCAGAACACGTCCTTCAGGCCGTATTCGCCCGTGAGCCACGCCGAGCAGGGGAGGATCCGCTTCTTGTCGAGCGCGATGGCCTCCACCATCTGCACCGCGGCCGCGCTGGGGGCGTAGTAGGCCGAGCCGGTCTTGAGGAGGGCGACGATTTCCGCCCCGCCCTTCCGAGTCCGGTCCACGATCGCGTCGAGCTTGTCCTTCGCGATGAGCTGGGTGACGGGAATGCCGGAGACCGTGGTGTAGGAAATGAGCGGCACCATCGTGTCGCCGTGGCCGCCGAGGACCATCGCCTGGATGTCCTCGACCGAGACGTCGAGCGCCTCCGCCAGGAAGGCACGGTAGCGCGCCGTGTCCAGCACGCCGGCCATGCCGAGCACGCGCTCGCGCGGGAAGCCCGACTCCTTCATGGCCACGTGGCACATCACGTCGAGCGGGTTGGACACCACGACGATGATGCTCTTGGGCGCCACGCGCTTGATCTCGCGGGCCACCGACCCCACGATGCCGGCGTTGGTCTTGACGAGGTCGTCGCGGCTCATGCCCGGCTTCCGCGCGATGCCGGCGGTGACGACGAACACCTCGGCGCCCGCCGCCTCCTCGTAGCCGTTGGAGCCGACGACCCGTGTGTCGAACCCCTCGATGGGGGCGGACTCCCACTGGTCGAGCCCCTTGCCCTGCGGGACGCCCTCCACGACATCGATCATGACGACGGTGCGGGCGAGGTTCTTCTCGGCGAGTCGCTGGGCGGCGGTGGCACCGACGTTGCCTGCGCCGACGACGGCAATCTTCTGCAGCATGAGTCTCAGAGTCCGGGGTCAGGGTTCGCTGTCTTGGAACCCGCGAAAGCTAAAGGCCCGATGGCCCTGCTCAAAGGGTACGGAACTCAGCGCCGCCGGCGGGCGCGCTTCTTCCTGGCCGGCGCGGCATCTGCCTCGGCCGGCACCTCCTCGGGCACCGGCGCCCCGATCCTACGCAATCCTTCATACAACACGACGCTGACCGCGTTGCCGAGATTGAGGCTCCGCACCTCGCCGGGCATCGGGATGCGGAAACAGCGGTCCGGATGCTTCTCCAGGATCCGGGCAGGCATCCCGTCGGTCTCGTTGCCGAAGATCAGGACGCTGTTCCACGCGAACGGCGCCTCGGAGAGGGGCCGGGTCGCGTTGGCGGAGAAGTACAGGCACCGGTCGCGGGCGATGGCGTCCCGGAACTCGAACCAGTCGGGGTGGACCCAGAGGTCCACCTTGTCCCAGTAGTCGAGGCCGGCGCGCTTGACCTCCCGGTCGTCGATCGAAAACCCCAGTGGCTCGATGAGGTGCAGCGGCGCGCCGACGGCGGCGCAGAGCCGGGCGATGTTGCCGGTGTTGGGCGGAATCCGGGGCTCGATGAGGGCGACGTGAAGGGCCATGGACGCTGGACTCCGAATTCTTCGACGGTGAGGGGGGGGCGGACGGGGCCGGGGTCAGCCGCCGCGGGTGTGCATCTCGCGCCGGGGATCGGCACGCAACGATTCGACCTGGTAGAGCGCCCCGCGGGCG
>CAZNDK010000005.1:17606-116725 GCA_964571795.1 uncultured Gemmatimonadaceae bacterium
CTCGCGCCGGGGATCGGCACGCAACGATTCGACCTGGTAGAGCGCCCCGCGGGCGGGCACGCTGAGCCGCTCCTCCGCGCCCCGGTCGGTCCGCGCGGCCCAGGTGGCCCGGACCAGCGCGCGGAGCTCCGCGTCGCTCGCGCCCGAACGCAGCGCATCGCGCAGGTCGACACCGTCGGTCGCGTACAGGCAAAGGAACCAGGTGCCGTCGGCGGTCAGGCGGCTCCGGTCGCAGTCACGGCAGAAGGGCGCGGTGGTGGAGGCGATGACGCCGAAGGTGGTGCCGTCGGCAAGGCGGAAGCGCTCCGCCGGCGCGGCGGCGCGGGCCGGGAGCGGCTCGACCGGCCCGAACTTCCGCTCGATCAACGCGAGGATCTCGGCCTGCGACACGACCTGCTCGCGCGACCAGCGGGTGGCACCGCCCACGTCCATGTACTCGATGAACCGGACCTCGGCCCCCGCCCCGCGGGCGTACTCGAGCAACGGGAGCACCTCGTCATCGTTGAACCCCCGGATGACCACTGCGTTCAGCTTGACGCTGGCGAATCCGGCGGCCACCGCCGAGGCAACGCCCGCCAGCACATCGGCGTGACGATCGGTCCGCGCGAATTCCACCATCCGCTCCGGGCGGAGGGTGTCGAGGCTCACGGTGACGCGGCCCAGCCCGGCTGCGCGGAGTGCATCCGCCTGCCCCGCGAGCAGGATCCCGTTGGTGGTGAGCGCCAGGTCGCGCACCCCCTCGACGGCGGCGAGCCTCGACACCAGGCCAGTGAGGTCGTGGCGGAGGAGGGGCTCGCCGCCGGTGAGCCGTACCTTGCCGGCACCCATCCCGGCGAAGACCCCGGCGAGGCGCGTGATTTCCTCGAAGGAGAGGATGGAGGCCCGTGGCAGCCAGCGGTACTCCTCCTCGGGCATGCAGTAGCGGCAGCGCATGTTGCAGCGATCGGTCACCGAGATCCGGAGGCTGCCGAGCGGTCGTCCGAACTGATCGGACGGAGTGGAAGAGGTCATGGAGCTCACGGGGCGACTGCCCGGTCCTGGGCAGCATTGACCCACTCGAGTCCGCCGTCGACGAAATGCTCGCGCTTCCAGATCGGGACCCGTCGCTTGAGCTCCTCGATGACATGCCGGCAGGCGGCAAACGCCTCGTCCCGGTGCGCGCCGGCCACCGCCACCACCACCGCCGCCTCGCCCACCTGGAGCGTGCCGAGCCGGTGCTCGAGCGCAACTCGCACGGGCCAACGGGCTTCCGTCTCCGTCACGATCCGGCCGCACTCCGCCTCGGCCATCTCGGGATACGCCGAGTAGTCCAGCCGGGTCACCGCCCTGCCCTGGTGCTCGGAGCGGACCACGCCGATGAACGCAGCGATCCCGCCGCGTTCGGGACTGAGGACGGTCGCGATGAGGCGGGAGGCGTCGAGCGACGATTCGGTGAGGTAGGTCACATCAGCCTCCCGCCAGCGGAGGGAGCACGGCAACCTCGTCGCCGTCGCGAAGCTGATGGCCGGGAAGCACATGCGACAGGTTTACCGCGCACATCAGCCGCTCGGGAAGCGAAGCCGCCCCCGCAACCTGGCGGCGAAACTCGGAGAGCAGGTCGGCCACGGTGGCGCCGCCCGGGAGCGAGATTTCCACACGCGAGCGCCCGACTGCTTCGGCATACTGCGCGAAAAGCAGGATCGTCACCTTGGCGGGAGCGGTCAACGGAGGCATGGGCAAGGAGTTAGGCGCCCTGTGAAAATAGACAGGGCCGCGCGCCGGCGCGGCCCTGCTGCAACGGGGCTCGACGCCCGCTATTCGTCGTCGTCGTCCGCGCCACCAGAAGAAATGACATCGGCATCCTCCGCCACCAGCGACCGCAACTCCTTGCTGGGCTTGAACACAGGCACCGGACGAGCAGCCACTTCCACCGGTTCGCCGGTGCGCGGGTTCCGCGCCATTCGCGTCTTGCGACGCCGAATCTTGAAGGTCCCGAATCCGCGCACTTCGATGTTGTGCTGCTCCTTCAGCGCCGCCTTCACGGCGTCAAGGAACGCGTCAACCACGCGCGCGCAGTCTTTCTTCGAGATCATCGGCCCGGCAGTGCGGGCGATCGACGCGGTCACCTGCTCGACGAGGTCGGCCTTGGTCATGCATCCCCCAGGAGGGTCTCATGAGGCGGGCGTTGAGTACACGCCGGACAGGCCGATAATATGGGCTTACCTGTTGTCTGTCAATGGGTTGGCGGTCAGCCTGGGGTCTGGACCTGCATGGACCGGACAAACTCGGCAAAGTGCGGGTAGGCATCGTGGGGGCCGGGTGCCGCCTCGGGATGGTACTGAACCGCGAACACCGGGAGGGTCCGGTGGCGCAGTCCCTCGACCGTCCCGTCGTTCAAATTGAGGTGCGTGACGACCAGGTCCGGCGCCCCTGGCACCCCCTCGGCCCCCCCCTCGACCGAGAAGCCGTGGTTCTGCGTCGTGATCAGGACCCGTCCGTCGGCCAGCTCCTTGACCGGGTGATTCCCGCCCCGGTGGCCGTAGGGGAGCTTGACCGTTCGACCCCCGAATGCCAGCCCCAAGAGCTGATGCCCCAAGCAGATACCGAACATCGGGAGGCCGTCCTCGGCCAGCGTGCGGAGCACCGGGAGGGCATAGGTAACTGCCGCCGGGTCGCCGGGGCCGTTCGAGAGGAAGACGCCATCGGGCGCCATGGCGCGCACCTGCTTGGCCGTCGTGGTCGCCGGAACGACCGTCACCCGGCAGCCTGCTCCCTCGAGCATTTCCACGATGTTTCGCTTCATCCCGAAGTCGAAGGCCACAACGTGCGGACCCTCCGTTCCCCGCTCATAGGGAGCGTCGACCGTGGCCTGGGAGGCGAGGTCCAACCCCTCCATCCCGGCGGACTTAAGGAGCGCCTGACGGACCGCTTCGGTGGGAGCCGGGCCCTCGGCGATGACGCCGCGCATAGCGCCCCGGGACCGGATGTGGCGGGTGAGCCGGCGGGTATCCACCCCGGACAGGATGGGCACCTCGTAGTGCGCGAGCCAGGCATCGAGTGAGTCGGTGGCTCGCCAGTTCGAGTGGTGCCGGGCCAATTCGCGGACCACGACCCCGGAGACCTGTGGCTTGCCGGACTCCATGTCCTCGGTGTTGACGCCGTAGTTGCCGATCATCGGCGCCGTCATGACGACAATCTGTCCGAGATAGCTCGGATCGGTGAACGTCTCCTGGTATCCGGTGAGGTTGGTGGTGAACACCACCTCGCCGAACGCGGGCGGGATCGGACGGTCCACGGCTGCGGCGAACCAGGTGCCGTCCTCCAGCAATACAAAAGCGGGGCGGCCGGTCATCCGGCCACCCCGCCAAGTGTGCGAATCGGCGTCATTACGGCTGCGGCTGGGGCTGGGGCGCCGCGGGGGTGCCGGCGGCCGGCGCCGTCGTGGCGGGCGCGGGCTCCGTACCCGTCAGCGGAAGCGCCGAGGACGGCGCGGGAGCCTGGGTCTGCTGCTGCTGGAGGAGCCGCTCCACGTCCGTGACCGCCGCGCCCCGGCCCGCCGAAATGACGGAGAGGACCAGCGAGAGGACGAGAAACGCGCCGCCGAGCCACCAGGTGGAGCGGGTCAGAATGGTGACCGCCTGCCGACCACCGACGAAGCTCTCCGTGCCCCCGCCGCCGCCCAGCGAGGCAAGGCCGCCGCCCTGCCCCGCCTGGAGCAGTACGACCACCGAGAGCAGGAGCGCATCGAGAATCAACAGCGTCAAGATGAAGCCGTACATGCCTGTTTCCGTTGTGAGACAGTCTGAAACAATAATCGGGCGACGCCGGACGGGTCAACCGGCGAGTCCCACGATTTCGGTCCAGCCGTCGGGGTCGAGGCTCGCTCCACCCACCAGGACGCCGTCGATTTCCTGCTGCGCGAGGAGGCTCAGCGCGTTCCCGGAGTTGACGCTCCCGCCGTACAGCACCGGGATCCGCCCTGCAGCTCCCATCCTGGCCAGGTCGGCCCTGATGACGGTGTGCACCCGGGCGGCGTCCTCGGGCGTGGCGTTCCTCCCCGTCCCGATGGCCCACACCGGCTCGTAGGCCACCACCAGCCGCCCGAGATCTCCGGGTGCGACGCCCTCCAACCCGGCCCGCAGCTGGCGAAGCACGACTGCCTCGGTACGGCCGCCTTCGCGCTCCTCCAGCTTTTCGCCGACGCAGAGGAAGGGCGTCATCCCTGCGGCGAGCAGCGCCCGGACCTTCTTCCCGGCTTCCTGCTCGGTTTCGCCGAACACGTGCCGTCGCTCGGAATGCCCCACCAGGGCGCCGACCGCGCCGGCGCCGCGGGCCAGCGGAATCGATGTGGCGCCGGTGAAGGCGCCCTTCTGTTCCCAGTGGACGTCCTGCGCACCGATCCGGATGTCGGACCGCGCACCGAACGCCGTGGCAGCCGACTGGATGGACACCGCCGGCGGAAAGAACCAGAGCGAGCGGCCCGCCACGGGGGCCGTGGCGCCGAGGAAGCGCTCGGCGTAGGACCGCGCTTCCGCGGGATCCACCTGCATCTTCCAGTTGGCGGCGAACAGCAATGGGCGCATCGGCTACTTCTTCGCGACCGGGCGCAGGTGCAGGTCCTGGAAGTCGAAGCTGAAATCGACTTCGGGCGACGCCGGCTTCATCGTGGCGCCCGCCACCTTGCCGTCCTCGTCGAGCGTGAAGGTGACGAAGGCGTCGGCGCGGAGCTCGCGGTCGCGCCACTTCACGAGGAAGGTGTTGTACTGCCAGTGCGACAGGTCGCCGAGGAGCGACGGCGTGTGGTCGAACTGCATCACGAGCCCGCTGCCTTGCATGGACACGGTGACAGTGCCGTACCAGGCGTCCTCATAGGTGGCCGCATACCGCTCCAGCGGGAGCGAGGGCCGCGAGGCGGTGTCGCGCGCGGCGGCGGTGGCCCGGTTCTCCGCGGCGTTCACCGAGTCCGCCCACGCCATGCGGCGGGTGTACCCGGCGAGCCAGTCGAAGGGCGGCGCGTTGAGGTAGTAGTCCAGCACCCGGAGGCCGATGGCCTGGAACGCCGCGCCGGACTCCTGGTTGGTCAGCACCACGACCCCGACCTTCTGGTTGGGCAGCATCATCAGGAGCGACACGTACCCCGGCAGGCCGCCGGTGTGGGTCACGAGCTTCTGCCCGCGGTAGTCCCGCAGGAAGAAGCCGAGCCCGTAGCCCTGGAAGTTGGAACCCCAGGGCGCAAGCTCCTTCGGGGCCGGTCCGGCGCCCAGCGGCGTGACGACGCTCCACTGCGCCCGCGTTGTGCGCTGCTGCCAGAGCCGCTTGTCGCCCACGCGGCCGGAGTCGAGCTGCGCGATCATCCAGCGGGCCATGTCGTTGGCCCCGGCGTTGATGCCGCCGGCGGGGTCGGTGTTCGGGTCGGAGAAGGGCTTCACCGGCTTGACGACGCCGTCCACCTTCGCGTGCGTCGCCGCCACGTTGCCCTGCACGTCGCTCGCGGCGGCGTGGGTGGTGGTGGCCTCGCGCATGCCGACCGGCCGGATGATCCGGTTGGTGACGAAGTCCGACCAGCTCTGCCCGCTGACCGCCGTGATCAGCTGGCCGGCCACCAGGTAGAGGACGTTGTCGTACGCGTAGGCGCTGCGGAAACTGGTGGCCGGCTCGATGTAGCGGAGCCGGCGCATGATCTCCTGCGGGGTGTAGGTGGAGGGCGGCCACCAGAGCAGGTCGCCGGCGCCGAGGCCGAGCCCGCTCCGGTGCACCAGCAGGTCGCGCACCGTGATCTGCCGGGTGACCCACGAATCCCACATCATGAATTGCGGGAGGTAGTTCACCACCGGCGCGTCCCACTCGAGCTTGCCCTCTTCCACCAGCATGCCGAGCGCGAGCGCGGTGAACGCCTTGGTATTGGAGGCGATGCCGAAGCGGGTGTCGGCGTCCACTTTGTCGGGCGAGCCGAGGCGCTTGACGCCGTACCCCTTGGCGAGCACCACCTGGCCGTCCTTCACGATGGCGATGCCCATGCCCGGCACCTCGAACTGCTTCATGACGGCCGCCACATAGGCGTCGAAGTCGGGCGGCGGCGCGGCGGGCTTGGCCTGGGCCGCGAGCGCGGCGGGGACGAGCAGGGCGGCGGCGATCAGACGGGCAGCGCGCATACGAACCTCAGCTTTCGTCGAGGGCGGCAACACCGGGCAGCACCTTGCCCTCGAGGAACTCGAGGGAGGCGCCGCCACCAGTCGAAACGTGCGTCATGCGATCGGCGAGGCCGGCAGCGCCGACCGCCGCGGCGGAATCCCCGCCGCCCACCACGGTAATGGTGCCGGCGTCTGTGGCGCGGGCCATGGCGTGGGCCACCGCGAGGGTTCCGTGGTCGAACGGGGGCGTCTCGAAGACGCCCATCGGCCCGTTCCACACCACCGTGCCCGCCTCGGTGATTCGCCGGCCGAACTCCGCCTCCGTTGCGGGGTCCACGTCGAACATGGCCCAGCCCGCGGGGATCGCGTCGCGCGGAACAGTCCGCGTCTCGGCGGCGCCGTCGAGCTTCTGGGCCACCACCGCGCCGAGCGGAAGCACCAGCTTCTTCCCTGCCCTGGCGAGAAGGCCGGCGGCCATCTCTACCCGGTCGGCCTCCACCAGCGAGGTGCCGACCTCGAGCCCCATCGCCTTGAAAAAGGTGCACGCCATGGCGCCGCCGACGAGGATGGCGTCGACCGTAGGAAGCAGCGCCTCGATCAGGTCGATCTTGCCGGAAATCTTGGCGCCGCCCATGACCGCCACGAAGGGCCGCTTCGGCGTGCTGAGCGCCTGCCCGAGGTACTGCAGCTCCTTTTCCATCAGGAACCCGGACACCGCCGGCTTGAGCAGCCTTGCCACGCCCTCGGTGCTGGCGTGCGCCCGGTGCGCGGAGCCGAAGGCGTCGTTCACGTAGAGGTCGCCGAGCGCCGCGAAGCGGGCCGCCAGGTCGGCGTCGTTCGCTTCCTCGCCGGGATAGAAGCGGGTGTTCTCGGCGAGCGCGATCCCGCCGCGCGGCATGTGGCGCGTGGTAGCGACCGCCGCGGTCGAGGTGGGATCGGGCAGGAAGGTGACCGGCGAGCCGAGGAGCCCTTCGAGGGCATGCACCACCGGCTCCATCGAGTACTTGGGGTCGGGGCCGCCCTTGGGGCGGCCGAGGTGCGACAGCAGCACGACCCGGGCGCCGCGGTCGCGGAGGTACTTGATGGTGGGGAGGGCGGCGCGAATGCGCAGGTCGTCGGTGACCCGGCCGCCCGCGATCGGGCAGTTGAAGTCCACCCGGACCAGCGCCCGGCGGCCCTCGAGGGCCGCCGGGTCGAGCGAGGCCAGGGTCCGCTTCACAACCTGGCGCCGATGTAGGACAGCAGGTCGACGCAGCGCGCCGAGTAGCCCATCTCGTTGTCGTACCAGCTGGTGACGTTCACCAGCGTGCCGTCCACGACGTTGGTGGACAGCAGGTCGACGGTGCTCGAGGCGAGGTTGCCGATGTAGTCCACCGACACCAGCGGCTCGTCGCTCACCGCCAGCACCCCCTTCATGCTGCCCGCGGCGTACTCCCGGAACGCGGCGTTCACCTCTTCCGCGGTGGTGGCCTTCTTGACCTCGACGGTCAGCGCCACCACCGACACGTCTGGCGTCGGCACCCGGAGCGACACGCCGTCGATCTTGCCCTTCACCTCGGGGAGCACCAGCCCGGTTGCCTTGGCGGCGCCGGTGCTTGTCGGGATGATCGACACCGCGGCCGCGCGGGCGCGCCGGAGGTCCTTGTGCGGCAGGTCGAGGATCTGCTGGTCGTTGGTGTAGCTGTGGATGGTCGTCATGAAGCCGTGCACGAACCCGAACTTCTCGAGGATGACCTTGACCACCGGCACGAGGCAGTTGGTGGTGCAGCTGGCGTTCGAGATGACGTGATGCGCGGTGGCGTCGTACTTCGTGTGGTTTACGCCGTACACGACGGTGATGTCTTCCTTCTTGGCCGGCGCCGAGATGATGACCTTGCGCGCGCCGCCCGCCAGGTGGAGCGCGGCCTGCTCGCGGTCGGTGAAACGGCCGGTGGACTCGAGCACCACGTCCACGCCGAGCGCCTTCCACGGCAGCTTGGCCGGATCCTTCTCGGACAGGACCTTGATGGTATCGCCGTTGACGACCAGCGCCCCTTCCCGGGCCTCCACCGTGCCGTCGAAGCGGCCGTGGACCGAGTCGTACTTCAGCAGGTGCGCGAGGGTCTTGGTGTCGGTCAGGTCGTTCACCGCCACGAAATCGAGATCGGTGGACCCGAGCTTCTTGGCCGCCCGCACGACGTTCCGCCCGATCCGGCCGAACCCGTTGATGCCGACTTTGACCGCCATGATGTCTCCTGTGAGGGATTCCGAACGCCGCACAAAAATAACCCGAATCGGCGGGACCGCATCCTCAGGCCAGCATCGTCGCCGGCGGGCGCGCCCGCGCAAAGGTCACCGCGTCCACGGTCGCCGCACCCGCCGCGGCCAGCGCGGCCGCGGCTTCGGCCAAGGTGGCGCCGGTGGTCAGGACGTCGTCCACCAGGACTACGCGCCCATCAATTGGTGCCCCGGCCTCGAACGCGCCCCCGACGTTGGCCTTCCGCGCCTCGGGTGTGAGCCGCGTCTGGGTGGCGGTGTCCCGCCGGCGCCGTAGGAGCTCGGGCCGCACCTCGTGCCGCCCGTGAGCGGCCAGCGCCTGCGCCAGCCGCTCCGCCTGGTTGTAGCCCCGGGCGCGGAGCCGGCGCGCCCCGAGCGGGATCGGCACCAGGACGCTCGGGATTTCGAGCGGCGCCACCGGCTGCATGCCGAGCGCCAGTGCCTCGGCCACACGCCACCAGCCGCCGTACTTCAGCCGGTGGATGGCGCGCCGGGCGCCTTCATCCAACCACACCGCCGACCAGGCGGTGCCCAGTGCCGGTGGCCAGCCCACGCAGAAGCCGCACCGCCCCTCGGCCGGCAGGGTGCCCCCGCAGCGGGTGCAGTGCGGCGGCGACACTCGGCGCCAGCGCGAGCGACAGATCCCGCACACCAGCGCGTCGCCATCGCTCCGCGGCACCGGTTCGTCGCAGAGCAGGCATTGCGGCGGGAGGAGCACCTGCTCCAGCGCGCGGAGGACGCCCCCCAGGTCAATCGAGGGCCGCATGGAGCGCCGCCCGCATCACGTCCAGCGGCGGATCGAGCCTTGGAAACCAGCGGAGGAACGCCGCGGCTCCCTGCGCGAGCAGCACCTCGCGGCCGTCGGCGGCGCGCCGGCCCGCGTCGCGCTGAGCGCGGACCCACGCGGTGCCGCCCCGCCGATACACCAGGTCGAGCGCCGCCACGGCGCGCGGCGTGGCCTCCGGCCGGAACGGGAGCGTGTCTTCCGTCTTCAGCCCGAGCGGTGTCGCGTTGACCAGGAGCTCGGCGTCCTCGACGGCAGCGGCGCCGACTCCGCGCGTGCCGGCCCACGCCAGGAATTCGGCGGCGCGGGCCGGATCGCGGGACGAGACCGCCACCCTGGCGCCGGAGAGCCGCGCGGCCTCCACGACCGCCCGCGCCGAGCCGCCCGTGCCGATGACGAGCCAGGACTCCGCCTCCACTTCGAGCCGCCGCAGGGCGGACAGGACACCCTCCACATCGGTGGTGTCGCCGGAGAGGGCGCCGCCCTCCCACCAGAAGGTGTTGCAGGCTCCGAGCGCCGACACCCGCTCGCTCGGCCGGGCGAGCGCCCGGGCCGCGGCCGCCTTGTGGGGCACGGTCACGTTGCCCCCGCCCCCGGCTGCGGCGAGCGCGGACATCAGGGATGGGACATGGGCGGCATCGCAGGAGAGAGGGACGTAGACCGCGTCGAGGCCGAGGACCCGGAAGGCGGCGTTGTGCATGGCGGGCGAGAGCGAGTGGGACACCGGCTCGCCCAGGAGCGCGAAGACCCGCGTCCTACCGCCGATCATCGGCCTGCTCCCCGGCCAGGCGCGCAGCGACCGTCTCGGCGAGCGCGGCGAGTTCGTCCCGCGTCTGCCGGTACATCTCGAGGTCGGCGCCGAACGGGTCGGCCACCTCGGCCTCGGCAGAACCCCGCCCGGCGTAGTCGCCCAGCAGGTGCACCTGGCCGCCGGCGCCAAGTTCCAGGACCCGTGCCCGGTGATGCCGCGCCATCGTAAGGATGAGGTCGGATTCTGCGATGACTTCGCTGGTGAGGAGGCGGGCCCGGTGTCCCGACAAGTCGAGGCCGTGTTCGAGCGCCACGAGGTAGGCGCCCTCGGAGGCCGGGGCTCCCTCCCACGCGCCGGTGCCGGCCGACGACACCTCGATGCCCGTGATCCCGCGCGCGGCCAGCGCCTTGCGCAGCAGCGCCTCGGCGAGCGGACTGCGACAGGTGTTTCCCGTGCAGACCAGCACCACGCGATACACGGCAGGGTCCGGCGCGGAGGGGGTCAGGGCGCGAGGCTCCCGACGGCGCGGCGCAGCTCGCCGCGGGGGATGGCGCCCTCGCGCACCAGCCGGGGGACGGCCTCGGTGCAGTCGACGAGCGTGGAGGGCGGCACGTTGCCGAGGACGCCGCCGTCGAGCACCAGCAGCTGCCCCGATTGCACCGCTTCGCTGAAGAGCGCGTCGATCCCGGCGGCCCCGGGGGCGGGCTGGCCCCCGGGACGGTTTGCGGAGGTCGAGGTGAGCGGCACGCCGCAGGCCTCCACGAGCTGACGGATCCCGCGGTGGGAGGTGAACCGGACCGCGATGCCGCCCTCGGCGCCGCGGAGGCGCTCGGGAAGCCGCCCCTCCCCACCGCGAAGCACAAGCGTGAGCGGCCCGGGCCAGAACGCTGCCGCGAGCGCGCTTGCGGCCCGCGAGAATACCAGCCCCCACTCCGCGGCCATAGCCTCGCTCGACACTAGCAGCAGGAACGGCTTCTTCGGGGGCCGTCCCTTCAAGACGGCGAGCGCATCAAGGGCTGCATCGGTCGGCGCCGAGCCCAGGCCGTATACCGTTTCGGTGGGGTAGCCCAGGAGCCCGCCGCCGGCGAGGTGCTTCTGCACCACGGGGATGGCCTTCTTGATGTCAGCCTGTGTCAGGAAGGGGATGCTCACGGCGAACCCCGGAGCAGCGCCGCGGCCAGCGTGAAATCGGCCTGGGTGGTGAGCTTCAGGTTGGTGGCCTGGTCGGGCACCACCTGCACGACGCCCCCGATGCGCTCCACCAGTTCCGCGTCGTCGGTGCCCTGCACCCCATCGGCAAGGGCGGACTGGACGGCGCGCTCCAGAAGGGCGCGGGGGAATCCTTGCGGCGTCTGCGCGCGCCAGAGGCCGGCACGCGGGATGGTGCCCTTGACGGTGAAGGAGGCGGGACCGTCCGGCACCTCCTTGAGCGTGTCGCCGAGCGGGATGGCGGCCACGGCCCCACCCCCGCGCCGGGCGATGGCGAGGACCGCATCGATGATGTCGGTGGAAACCAGCGGACGGGCGCCGTCGTGCACCAGCACCACGGTGCACTCGGCAGGGAGGGAGGCCAGCGCGGCGCGCACCGAGTCCCCCCGCTCCTTGCCGCCGGCCACGACGCGGAGCCGAGTGCCCAGCAGGGGCCTCAGCCAATCCGGCGGCTCGGCGGCGTGTTCGGCCGGGAGCGCCACGACGGTGCAGGCCACTTCGCCGTGCGAGGTGAACGGCCGGAGCGCCCGGAGGAGGACCGGCACGCCGGCGAGGTCTCGAAACTGCTTCGGCGTGCCGCCCAGGCGCGCGCCGCGCCCCGCCGCCACCACGATGACGCCTACATCACGCGGCAAGGCTCTTCACCAGCTGGTCGACGTGGTCCACCCCGACGACGGTGATGCCGGCCACCGACGGGGAGTTTCGGCCCGGCGCGTAGACCCGCCGGAATCCAAGCCGCGCCGCCTCGGTCATCCGCCGCTCCATCCCGCTGATCGGGCGAACCTCGCCGCCGAGGCCGATCTCGCCGAGATAGAGGACATCGGCGGGTACGGCGCGGCCGTGGAGGCTGGAGAGGAGCGCGGCCGCCACGGCCAGGTCGGCGCCCGGCTCGGCCAGGCGGACCCCGGCGGTGGCCTGCACAAACACGTCGAGCGAGGCGAAGGAGGTGTTGCCGCGGCGCTCCAGCACCGCGAGCAGCACCGCGAGGCGCTTGGGGTCGAGCCCCGTCGCCACGCGCTGAGGCGTGCCATAGCCAGAGGGGGCGGCCAGCGCCTGCACCTCGACCAGCACCGGGCGCGTGCCTTCCATGAGCGCGGTGACCGCGCTGCCGCTCGTGCCGGCGGCGCGCGCGGCGAGGAACATCGCGGAGGGGTTCGGCACCGCCACCAGCCCGCGCTCGGTCATGGAGAAGACGCCGAGTTCGTCCACCGAGCCGAAGCGGTTCTTGGTGGCGCGGAGCAGCCGGTAGTCGAGCGAGCCTTCGCCCTCGAAGTAGAGCACGGTGTCCACGATGTGCTCGAGGGTCTTGGGCCCGGCGATGCCCCCGCCCTTCGTCACATGGCCCACCACGACGACGGCGGTGCCCGATTCCTTGGCGTAGCGCATCAGCAGCGCGGCGGATTCGCGGACCTGGCCCACGTTGCCGGGGGCGCTCTCGAGGGAGTCGGTGTACACCGTTTGGATGGAATCGAGGACCAGGAACTCGGCGGGCAAGGCGGCGGCGGCTTCGAGGACCGCCTCGAGCCGGGTTTCGCCGAGCACGTGGACCGGCCCGGCGTCCTCCTCGAGACGGGCTGCGCGGAGCCGCAGCTGGTCGGGAGATTCCTCGCCGCTGGCATACAGCACCCGGCGACCGCTCGCCTCGAGCCGCGCCGCCACCTGGAGCAGCAGCGTGGACTTACCGATGCCGGGTTCGCCGCCGATGAGGGTCATCGAGCCGGGCACGATGCCGCCGCCCAGAACGAAATCAAGTTCGGGGAGGCCGGTAGACCAGCGCACGAGGCGAGTTTCGGCGATGTCGCGAAGCCGGACCGCAGGGAGGGCGCCGACCGAACGTGGCGCGGCGCGGCGGCCGCCGCCACGGGTGGCGGCCGGCCGGGTGAGGGGCTCTTCGGCCACGGTGTTCCACGCCCCGCAGCCTTCGCACCGGCCGACCCACTTGGGATGGTCGTGTCCGCACTCGGTACAGCGGTACACCGACTGGGCGCGGGCCATGCTACTCCGGGTCGTCGCGGGTCGAGAAGCTGTCGAAGCGGGTGTATTCCCGGCTGAAGCGCAGCTGCACGTCGCCGGTGGGGCCGTTGCGGTTCTTGGCGAGCATGATGTCGGCCAGGCCCTTCTTCGACTCGTCTTCCCGGTCGTAGTACTCCGGCCGGTGAATGAAGAGGACGAGGTCGGCGTCCTGTTCGATGGCGCCCGAGTCGCGCAGGTCGGACAGAATGGGCCGGCGCTCGCCACCCCGCTGCTCGGAGGCGCGGGAGAGCTGCGAGAGCGCCACTACCGGCACCGCGAGCTCGCGGGCCAGCGCCTTGAGCGACCGGGAAATGTCGCTGATTTCCTGCACCCGGTTCTCGGCGTACTCTGGGCTCCGCATCAGCTGCAGGTAGTCCACCACCACCAGCTTGATGTCGTTTTCCGCCTTGAGCCGCCGGGCCTTGCTGCGCATTTCCAGCAGCGACAGGCTCGGCGTGTCGTCGATCCAGACCGGGCAGCTCTGCAGGACGCCCGCCGCGCGCGCAAGGTTGGTGAAGTCGGCGTCCCTGAGGCCGCCTTGCCGCACCCGCTGGCTGTCCACCCGCGCCTCGGCGGTGAGCATCCGCTGCACCAGCTGGTCGCGCGACATTTCGAGCGAGAAGATGGCCACCCCCTGCCCTTCGACCGCGGCATGCGTGGCCACGTTGAGGCAGAAGGCCGTCTTGCCCATCGACGGGCGGGCCGCCACGATGACCAGCTCCGACGGCTGGAAGCCCGACGTCAAACGGTCCAAGTCTACGAAGCCGCTGGGCACGCCCGTGATCGATTTGCCGCTGCGCTGGAGCGCTTCGATGCGCTCCATCGTCGGCCAAAGCATCTCCTTGAGCCGGGCGAAGCCCTCGCTTCCCCGCTCCTGCGAAATCTGGAAGATCCGCGACTCGGCTTTGTCGAGCAGGTCGGAGGCGGTCGAGCGGCCGTCGTAGGCCTCGGTGATGATGCCGGTGGACGCCTCGATCAGGCGTCGGAGGATCGCCTTGTCCTTGACGATCCGCGCGTGGTACTCGAGGTTGGCCGCCGTCGGCACCGCGTCCACCAGGTCGGCCAGGTAGTCCGCGCCGCCGATCGCATCGAGCTCGCCCCGCCGGCCCAGCTCGTCGCGCAGGGTGACCGGATCGATGACGGTCCGCTGTTCCACCAGGCCCACCATCGCCCGGAACAGCCGGCGGTGGCCCTCGCGGTAGAACATGTCGTCCTGCACCAGCTCAGTGGCCAGGAGTGCGGCGTCCTGGTCGAGCAGCATGGCGCCGAGGACGGCCTGTTCGGCCTCCTGGCTCCACGGAACGGCGCGGCCGGTGTAGGTGTCAGCGATCGAGGAGCTGTCGGGCGATACGGACGTCATCCCAGGTCGGCTTCTTCCAATTCGGGTTGCGGAGCAGTGCGGCAGGGTGGTAGGTGACGACCAGCGGAATGCCCCAGAAGCTATGGACCGCCCCGCGCAGGTTGCCGAGACTCTGCCGGACGCCCAGGAGGCCTTCCGCTGCGGTGGCACCGAGCGCCACGAGCACCTTCGGACGGACCAGCTGGACCTGGCGGTGGAGGTACGGGAGGCACGCGGCGGATTCGTCGGGCAACGGCTTCCGGTTCTGCGGCGGCCGGCACTTCACGATATTGGCAATGAATACACTCTCCCGCGGAATCCCGATAGAGCCGAGGATTTGCGTGAGCAGTTCGCCGGCGGCACCCACGAACGGCCGTCCGGTTTCGTCCTCGGTGGCGCCCGGCCCCTCGCCCACCAGCATCAGCCGCGCGGTCGGACTCCCCTCGCCGGGCACCGTCTTGTTCCGCCCCTTTGAGAGCCCGCAGAGAGTGCACGCCGAGATCCGCGCCGCCACCGCCTCCAGCGACTCCAGGCTGTCCAGCGTGGGGCCGAGGAGCTCCGCAATGGGCCGCTCGATGACGAGCCCGGGCCCCGGAATGGGGGGTGCGCCCTTTTGCCAGGCAACAACGGCGGGTACGTGGGGAGGCGCGGAAGGATGCTCCGTGCGATCGGCGCCCCTGGGGGCCGCTTCCCCGCTTCCCCGCCTCTCCGCCAGGTAGAGCTCCCCGCCGCCGAGTTCCATCTGCTGGCGGAGATACTGCTGCCACTTGTCAGCCAAGGCGTTCCTCCACGGCGTCGAGGATGGCCTCGGCCACCTCGCGCTTGGAGGCCAGCGGCACCACACGGGCGTTGCCGTCGCGGTCGAGGATGGCCACCCGGTTGGTGTCCACGTCGAACCCCGCACCCGGCTCCAGCGCGTCGTTCACCACCATCAGATCCAGCGCCTTGCTCTGCAGCTTGGCGCGCGCCTTCTGGATGGCGTCGCCGGTTTCGAGCGCGAAGCCGACGATGACACTGCCGGCCGGGCGAGCCGCGGCGGTGGCCCGCAGGATGTCGGCCGTCGGCTCCATCGGAATGGCGAGCGCGCCGTCGGTACGGGGCCGCTTCGCGTCGCTCGGCGCAGCGGGCCGGAAATCGGCGGGCGCGGCGGCCATGATGAGCACGTCGGCCCGCGGCAGCTCCTCGGCCACGGCAGCCTCGAGGTCGCGCGTGGTCTCGACCGACCGGAGCCGCACGCCGACGGGCGGCTGGAGCGTGGTCGGTCCGCTCACCAGCACCACGTTGGCCCCGCGGGCCCAGGCCGCCTCCGCCAGGCGATAGCCCATCTTGCCGCTCGAGCGGTTGGTCACCACGCGCACCGGGTCGATCGGCTCGCGGGTGGGGCCGGCGGTCACGAGCACCGTGCGGCCCGCCAGCCGGCTGCCGGACCCGAGCAGCCGCTCGGCGTGCGCCAGGATCGTCTCGGGCTCGCTCATCCGGCCGGGGCGGTCGGAGGGGCCCTCGGCCAGCGCGCCCACTTCGGGCCCGACGAACGCCCAGCCGCGTGCGGCGAGCGTGGCGACGTTCCGGCCGGTCGCCTCGTGGGCGTACATGGCGTCGTTCATGGCGGGTGCGGCGAGCACCGGCGCGGTGCGCGCCAGCAGGAGGGCAGTGAGCACGTCGTCGGCCATGCCCTGGGCGGCGCGCGCCAGCAGCTGTGCCGTGGCCGGGGCCACGATGACCAGGTCGGCGGCCTCGGCCAGCCGGACGTGCGCGAGCGCCCGGTCCGGCTCCCAGAGGGAGGCCAGGACCGGGCGCCCGGTCAATGCTTCGAAGGTGAGCGGCCGCACGAACTCGCCGGCGGCGCGCGTGAGGACCACGTCCACCCGCGCCCCCGCCTCGGTCAGGCGCCGGGCAAGATGGCAGCTCTTATAGCACGCGATCCCGCCCGACACGCCGAGGACGACGTGCCGGCCGGCCCACACCCTACGCCTCGGAGCGCCGGCGGCGGAGCATCTTGTACTCGAGCCCGCCGAAGGTGAGCGCCTCAAGCGAGGTGGTCGTCAGCTTCTCATCGCCGGTGTCGAGGTGGTCGCGCGGAAACTCGTTCAGGTAGCGCGCGAACTTGGCGGCCACTAGCACGCCGAGATACTTGTTGCCGGCCTTCCGGGCCGCGTCCACCGGGGTGTAGATCTTCATCGGTTCCTGCTCCCTTGGTTGGTCACACCGCGTCGCCGCGGGCCGCCGCCTCGGCGACGCCACGGCGCAATGTCTCGATAAATGCTGCCAGGTCCCGCTGCCGGGCCACCCGCGTGGATTCGGCGTCGAGGATGGCCCCGACCGCCCGCACCGCTGCCCCGAGTTCCTCGTTCACCACCACGTAGTCGTACTCGCTCGCCGCCCGGAGCTCCTCCGCCGCCAGCGACAGCCGGAGCCGCCGGGCCTCGACGCTCTCGGTGTCGCGGCTCCGGAGCCTCGACACGAGCACCTCGGCGGACGGCGGGAGCACGAACACCCGCACCGCATCGGGCATGCGCTCCCGGACCTGGCGCGCCCCGTCGATCTCGATGTCGAGCACCACGTGCCGGCCGCCCTCGAGGACCCGCACCACCTCGGAACGCAGGGTCCCGTAGTGGTTCCCGCCGTACGTCGCGTGCTCCAGGAACTCTCCGGCCTTGACCCGGCGCTCGAATTCGGCGGCGGCCAGGAAGTGGTAGTCCCGCCCGTCCTTCTCGCCGGGCCGCGGCGCCCTGGTCGTGGCCGAGACGGAGTAGCCGACGTCCGAGCGCGACGCGAGCAGCGCCTTCGCAATGGTGGTCTTTCCGCCGCCCGAGGGCGAGGACAGCACCAGCAGGAACGGCCTCACTCGAGGTTCTCGAGCTGCTCGCGGAACTTTTCCATTTCGCCCTTCATCAGGATGACCTGCTGGGCGATCTCCGCGTCGTTGGCCTTCGACCCCATCGTGTTGATCTCGCGGCCGAGCTCCTGGGCCAGGAAGCCGAGCTGCTTGCCCACCGGCGCGTCGCCGGCCAGCGCGGCCCGGCAGGCCGCCAGGTGCGAGGCGAAGCGGACCAGCTCCTCCGTGATGTCAAGCTTGTCGGCCAGGACCGCCAACTCCTGCGCCAGCCGGGTGTCGTCCACGGGGCGGCCTTCGAGCAATTCCGCCACCGCGCCGCGCAACCGGTCCCGTTCGCGCGGGATGCGGGCCGGCGCGAGCGCCGAGATCCGCCGCGCCGCGGCCTCGATCAGGTCCAGCCGGTGCGCCAGCTCCGCGCCCAGCGCGGCGCCTTCGCGCTTCCGCATCGCCTTGCACTCGGCGATGGCCGCCACGACGATCGGCTCGAGCTCCACCCAAGTGACCGAGGGCGTCTCGCTGCCGTCGAACACCAGCACTTCCGGCTGCCGAGCGACGAGGTCGAGCGACACTTCGCCCGCGAGCCCGAGGCTGGTCTGCAACTCGCGGAGCCGCGCCACCACGACGCGCGCCCGCTCGAGATTCAGGGCCAGCCCGGCCTCGCGCTCCGGCGATTCCACCCAGCGCACCGACACGCTGATGTGTCCTCGCTCGAGGTCGCGCCGCAGGCGCTCCCGGAGTTCGGGCTCGAGGGGCGCCAGGTCCGAGGGGAGCTTGGCCGAGAGGTTGAAGAACCGGTGGTTGACCGTCCGGATCTCGATCCGGAGCCGCCCGCCGCCGGCCGGACCCTCGCCCGCCCCGAACCCCGTCATGCTGTGCGGCACTCGGCCCCCGCGGATCTGGTAAAGCGTGGAAAGATAGCGGCTTCCGGGCCCAGAAGATAGGTCGCGAAAGCCCAGCCCGGCGGGGCCGCCGGAGGTAGGATCTTTCCGCCAAATATGTGATGTGGAATACCTATGGGAGGCCGGCTCCGACTCCGGCGCCCTAGTTCACGAAGGTCCAGCGAACGCCGTAGGTGCTGCCGTAGCGCGGGATGACGAAGCCCGGGACGTACGTCTGGTCGGAGCCCAGGAGGTTCATCCGGTCGTAGTAGAACCGGAAGCTGCCGATGCCGATTTCGAGGTAGGCGCGGAGGAAGGTGGCGCCCTGGAGGGCAATCGGTGCGGCGAGCGTGTCCACGCCGATGACCCCGTCGCCCCAGGTCTCCACGCCGACCTGGGCCTTCAGGTCGAAGCTGCCGCTCGGAAAGGTGCGGATGAACTTCGACCGGATCGTGGCGGTGGTCATCGAGTGCGTCGGCGGGTTGCCGTTCGGCGTCCCCGTGGCCGGGTTGCTGTACCGGCTCTCAAGGGTGATCCACGAAACAGGAACGATCTTGCCGCCGATGGTGAGCCAGGTCGTGGCCTCGGTGGCCGCGAGGGCCGGCACGTTGAGGTAAGGCTGTGGAGCCAGCGCGTTGAAGGCGCTGGTTTGCGACACGTCAGCCTGCAACGACAGCCATGCCCGCTGCCAGGTGACGGTGCCGGTCAGGTCGCTCACCTTCTGCGCCGCATTGTCCTCGATCGAAGGCGCCGCCACCACCTTGCCGAGGCGGGCGGATCCGCTCACCCCGAAGCCATACGGCAGCGCGACGCCGGCGCGCGCCCCGATCCACTGGCTCTGCCGGCTGTTGTCATACGACAGCCAGGCGCCCTCCAGGCTGGCGCTCACGGCGCGGGTCGGGGCCCATCCCACCGTTCCGCGCACGTCGCCCCGCGTCCACTGCGACCGGAGGAACCCGCTCGCGGAGGCCGAGAGGGTCGGTCGGCGCCAAGAGGCGACCAGCCCCACGCCGTTGACGTTCTGCGAGATGTCGTCGCCCGACCACCCGGTCGCGGAGAACACGAGGTCCAGGCGCCGCGAGAGCTCGCCCTTCCCTCCCTCGAGGAACGCGCGGAACTGCATGTCGCTCCGCCGCCCCTTCACCCCGGCGCCGATGGTGTCGCCCGCAGAGGTGATGTAGAGGTCCCGATCCGGCGCCTGCGCGACCAGCTGGTATTGCAGCCCCCAGCGGCCCGCCTTGAGGTAGCTCAGCTGGAGCCAGACGTCGGTTTGCCGCGCGCTGCTCAGCACCGCGTCATAGGTGTCGGCGTTCCAGTAGTTCGCCGCCAGCCCGTAGCCGAAGCCCGAGCGATACCGCTTCTGCAGCGTGGCGCCGTAGCGCGCCGTGCCGTTGTCGCCGGTGGACACCTGGATGCCGGTCCCTGCGGCCGCGACGTCGTGCCGGGGGGTGTAGAGCCGGACGCGAAGCAGGCCGGCCCAGCGCTCGATTTCCACCCGATCGAGCAGGCGCAACGGCAGCAGGGCGGGATCGATGCCCACGGAGTCTGGACCGACCGGCGTCACGGGGAGCCCGTCGAGGTAGTACTCCACCGAATTGGCGCCGCGCCCCTGGTAGCTCGCGTATTCCGGCCGGCCTATCCAGCCGCCGCGCCACAGATAGAGACCGGGCACCTCCACGAGGAGCCCGGCGACGGTTTCGGCAGTGGCCCATTCGAGCGAGGCCTGGTCGAAGGCGATGAGGGATCCGTCGGGCAGGACCCCGTCGGGCGTGAGGCGGGGCACGACGGGGAGCCGGACCTTGGCGAGGGCCTCGCCCTCCAGGTAGCGGGCGCTCAGGTCCACCGTGTCCTGCGCGTTGCGCAGGGAATCCGACCGGGGAGGTGTGGTCGACTGCGCGAACAGCGCGTGGCCGGCGAGGGTCAACAGCAGGGTGAGCCCGGCGAGGCGGGCCCCGCGGCAGTGCGTCACCCCTGCCGGGCCAGGATGAATTCGGCGAACAGGCGCACGCCCATGCCGGTGGGCCCCTTCACCGCGCCGGCGTCCTCGCTCTGGGTGTAGGCGGTGCCCGCGATGTCGAGGTGGGCCCACGGATAGCCCTCGGCGAACTCCCGGAGGAACCACGCGGCGGTGATCGTCCCGGCGGGCCGGCCGCCGGAGTTCTTCACGTCGGCAATGTCCGACTTGATGTGCTCGCGGAACTCATCCCAGAGAGGCAGCGGCCAGACCCGCTCGCCCGAGCGCTCGCCCGCGCGGCGGACCTCCTCGATGAGCGGCTCGTCGCTCCCGATCACGGCGGCGGCGGTGTGCCCGAGCGCCATGACGACCGCCCCGGTCAGGGTGGCGATGTCGAGTACGCAACTCGGCTCGTAGCGCTTCGCGTAGTGGAGGGCGTCGGCCAGCAGCAGCCGGCCCTCGGCGTCGGTGTTGACGACCTCGATGTGCTTGCCCGAGAGCGCCCGGACCACGTCGCCCGGCTTGTACGAGGCGCCGGAGAGCATGTTCTCGGCGGAGGGAATGAGCCCGACGACGTGCACCTTCGGTTTGAGCCGGCCCAGCAGTTCGAAGGCGCCAAGCACCGCGGCGGCGCCCGACATGTCGAACTTCATGTCCTCCATGCGGTCGGCGGGCTTGATCGAGATGCCGCCGGAGTCGAAGGTCACGCCCTTCCCCACCAGGACGATCGGCGCGCCGGGAGCGCCCTTGTACTCGAGCGCGATGAACCGCGGCTCTTCCGCGCTCCCCTTCCCCACTGCCAGCAGGGCACCCATGCCTTCGCGCTCGATCGCGGCGCGGTCGAGCACCGTCAGGTCGAAGCCGTGCTGCTTGGCGAGCTGGCGTGCCTGCTCCGCGAGGTACGACGGCGTGCAGGTGTTGCCCGGCAGCACCTGCAACCCGCGCGTGAACGACTGCGCTGCGCCCACCGCGGCCCCACGCGCCTGTCCGGCGGTGGCCGCGGCGCCGTCGGCGAGGATATCCACCCGCTCAAGCGCCGGCTTGACCTCCTCCGGCGGCAGCTTCAGCGCGTCGAAGTGCCAGGCGCCGAACGCCAGTCCCTCGGCCGTGGCCTGCGCGGACTCCTGCTCCGGCACCGCCCCGCGTGCCTCGGGGGTCAGGTGGTATGCGGCCTCCTTCACGCCCGCGAGCCGCGCCCGCTTCCCCGCCACCGACGCCGCGCGCCGCACCGTGCGCGGGGACGCCTTCGCAGCCTCCCCGGACCCGACCAGGAGGATGCGGGCCGCGGGGCCGGCGGGATACACCGACGCAACCTGGTCCTTCTTGCCCGTGAACTCTCCTGCCGCGTACAGCCGCGTGAGGGCGCCGCCACTGGAGGCGTCGAGCGCCGCCAGCGACGCGGGCAGCGGCCCCTGCGGCACGGCCACGATCAGGAGCGGGGCGGACACGGACGCGAGGTCCGCCTTGCGGAGGGCTGTGGTCAGGGGCATGGCAGGGTCGGGCTGAGAGTGAATGACATTCGGGAGACGGCGCAAGCTAACGCGCCGTGGGTGACTCCCACAACCGGCGCTCGAGTCCGGATTTCACGTCGGGCCATTCGGAATCGAGGATGGAGTACATCACGGTGTCGCGCATGCGGCCGCCCTGGGTGCGCTGGTACTTCCGGAAGACGCCTTCCTCCCTGGCGCCGAGGCGCTCGATGGCCCGGCGCGAGCGCACGTTGAGCACGTCGGTCTTGAGTTCCACCCGATGGCAAGCCCAGGCCTCGAAGGCGTGCCGCAGCATGAGGTACTTGGCCTCGGTGTTCACCGCCGTGCGGTGGAATTCCGGCGCCACCCAGGTCCAGCCGATCTCGACGTGACGGTCGTCGGGGTCGAGGTGCCCATAGCGAGTCGAGCCGACGACCCGGCCGGAGGCCCGCTCGATTGTCGCAAACGGGATGGACCGTCCCTCGGCCTGCTCGGCGAGTGTGTCGTCGAGCCAGCGGCGCATGTCGCGTTCGGTCTCGAGCCGGTCGATGGTCCAGCGCCAGAGGTCGGGGGCGAGCCCCACCGCCAGCAGCCCGGCGAAGTGCCGCTCGGCGATCGGCTCCAGCGTGACGACCCGGCCTTCGAGCGTCGCGGGCAGAAATGAAGGGGCGTTCATCCTTCCAATATACGGCTCGTTGGCGGTATTATCCCGTCCCCCTTTCTCTGTTGACGGAGCCGTCCCGTCGCATGCTGACGCTGCTCAGGAACGTCGAGATCTACGCCCCGGAGCCTCGCGATGCCCGCCACCTGCTGGTCGGCGGGGGCAAGGTGCTGTGGATGGGCCGCGACGTGCCGGCACTGCCGGCCTCGCTCGGCGTCGTCGAGCGCGATTTCGGCGGCCGGCGGCTGATCCCCGGCCTGGTGGACGGCCACGTCCACCTGACCGGTGGCGGCGGCGAATCGGGTCCCGAGAGCCGGGTGCCGCCGGTGCCGCTCACCCGCTTCACCCGGGGCGGCGTCACGACGGTGGTCGGCGTCCTCGGCACCGACGACCTGACACGCACCACCGGCTCGCTGGTGGCCGCCGCGCGGGGGCTCGTGGCCGAGGGGTTGAGCGCCTGGTGCCACACCGGCGGCTACCACCTGCCGCCTACCACGCTCACCGGGAGCGTCCGCGGCGACATCGTCCACGTGGACCGTATCATCGGGGTGGGTGAGGTGGCGCTGAGCGACCACCGCTCCAGCCAGCCGACGCTCGACGAGCTGCTTCGACTCGCCGGCGACGCCCACGTGGCGGGGCTGATGACCGGAAAGGCCGGCATCGTGCACCTCCACCTCGGCGACGGGCCGCGCGGTCTCCAGCTGGTGCGCGACGCCCTCGATGGCAGTGAACTCCCTCCCCGCGTTTTCAACCCCACCCATGTCAACCGCCGCCGCGCCCTCTTCGACGAGGCCCTCGGGCTCGCCGACCGCGGGGTGACGATCGACGTGACCGCCTTTCCCGTTGGCCCGGGGGAAGACGCCTGGTCGGCGGAGGACGCGCTGCTCCGCTACCTCGGCACCGGCCTCCCGGTCGAGCGGATCACGGTCAGCTCCGACGGCGGCGGGTGCCTGCCGGTGTTCGACGCCGACGGGCGGGTGACCGACATGGACGTGGGGAGTCCCGCCGCGCTGGCCGCGGCGCTGCGCGAACTGCTGGACCGCGGGCAGCCCCTCGAGCGGGTGCTGCCGGCGTTCACCTCCAATCCCGCCGACCTGCTCCGGCTGCCCGACAAGGGCCGGATCGAGGCCGGCGGCGACGCGGACCTCGTGGTGCTCAACCCCAACGGAGACCTGACTGACGTGATGGCTCAAGGACGCTGGCACGTGGTGGACGGCCGCGCGGTGGTGCGCGGCACCTTCGAGGACCTGGCATGAGCCCGGCCCGCTCGCCGGACGGCGTGGAACGGGGGATGATCATCCCCGTGGGCGGCGCGGTGGAGAAGATGAGCGACGCGCGCATCCTCCGTCGCTTCGTGGACCTGTGCGGCGGCAAGGACGCCCGCATCGCGGTCATCCCCACCGCCTCGGAGCTCGCCGACACCGGAGACCGCTACGAGTCGCTCTTCACCGAGCTGGGCGCGGGGCGCGTGCGCGCCCTCCCCTTCGAGTCGCGCGCGGACTGCGAGCGCGCCGAGTGGCTCGAAAAGCTGGAGCGGGCCACCGGCGTCTTCATGACGGGCGGTAACCAGCTCCGGCTCGCCACCACGCTGGGCGGCACCGAGGTGGCGCGGGCCATCCGCACCCTCAACGCGGCCGGTGTCCACGTGGCCGGCACCTCCGCCGGCGCGGCGTTCCTCTCGGAGCACATGATCGCCAGCGGCGAGGACGGCGCCGTACCCCGCGCGAACATCGTGACGCTGGCGCCGGGGCTCGGGCTCACCAACCGCATCGTGATCGACCAGCACTTCCGGCAGCGCGACCGACTCGGCCGCCTGCTCGCCGCGCTGGCCTACAATCCGTTCGCCATCGGCGTCGGCCTCGACGAGGACACCGCCGCCTTCATCGGGCCCGACGAGACGCTCGAGGTGGTCGGCAGCGGCGGCATCACCATCGTGGATTGCTCAAACGTGGAATACTCCTCGATGGACTCGGTGGGCGACCACGAGCCGGTCTGCCTGATCGGCCTCCGGCTGCACATCCTGACGGCGGGCGCGACCTTCAACCTTCACACTCGAGTGGCCACGGCACCCGGCGCCGCCGCTACCAAGCCCTGACCCCGGTTCCCCCCCGGGAGGCCTATGCGCATCCTTGAAACCTCGGTCTACCTCGGGCCGAGCCTGTACGCCCATTTCCCCGTCATCCGCCTGGACCTCGACCTGGGTCCTGCCGAGGCGTGGCCGACCAGCCGCCTCGGCCCGGCGTTCAACGACGCGCTCTTCGCGGCGCTGCCGGGGCTGCTGGAGCACGGCTGCTCCTACGGCGACGCGGGCGGGTTCCGGCGCCGGGTGCTCGAGGACGAGGGCACCTGGCTCGGGCACGTGCTGGAGCACGTCGCCATCGAGCTCCAGAACGTGGCCGGCGCCAGCGTCACCTTCGGCAAAACCCGCTCGGCCGACGCCCCGGGCCGGTACCACGTGGTGTTCGAGTACGAGCAGGAGGAAGTCGGGCTGGAGGCGGCGCGCCTGGCGCTCACCCTGCTGCACTCGCTGCTGCCCGAGGAGCTCCGACCGCCGCGGAGCGTGCCGGAGGACTTCGACTTTGCCGAGGAGCGGGACGCCTTCATCCGCTTCGCCCAACGCCGCGCGCTCGGGCCGAGCACCGCTTCGCTGGTGCACGCCGGCGAGGACCGCGGGATCCCGTGGATGCGGCTCAACGACGCGAGCCTGATCCAGTTCGGCTGGGGGCGCTACCAGCAGCGGGTGCAGGCCACGATCACCAGTCACACAAACCACATCGCGGTGGAGATCGCCTCCGACAAGGAGGAAACCAACAAGATCCTTTCGCGGCTGGGCCTGCCGGTGCCGAAGCAGCGGCTGGTGCAGCGCGAGGAGGACGCGATCGACGCCGCGCGGCGGATCGGCTTCCCGGTGGTGGTGAAGCCGTACAACGCGAACCACGGCCGGGGCGTGGCCATCAATCTGCGCGACGACGAGTCGGTGTCGGTGGCGTTCCGCCAGGCGCAGGCGATCAGCCGCAGCGTGATCGTGGAAACCTTTATTGAGGGCCACGACCACCGGATGCTGGTCATCAACGGCGAGCTGGTGGCGGTGGCGAAGCGGGTGCCGGGCCACGTGGTGGGCGATGGGCAGCACACGATCGAGGAACTGGTGGCCATCGTCAACAGCGACCCGCGCCGCGGCATCGGCCACGAGAAGGTGCTCACGCGGATCGAGTTCGACTCCCAGGCCGACCGGCTGCTCGCGCAGCTCAACTACACCCGGCAGACCGTGCCGCCCGCCGGCGAAGCCGTGTACCTCCGCTCCACCGGCAACCTCTCGACCGGCGGCACCTCGGTGGACGTGACCGACGCCGTGCATCCGGACAACCGGGAAATGGCGGTGCGCGCAGTGGAGGCCATCGGCCTGGACGTCGGGGGCGTGGACTTCCTGACGCCCGACATCACGCAGTCGTACCGCGAGAAGGGCGGCGCGATCTGCGAGGTCAACGCGGCGCCGGGGTTCCGGATGCACATGGCGCCGAGCGAGGGCACGCCGCGCGACGTGGCAGGCAACGTGCTCGACATGCTCTTCCCGCCGGGGACGCCGTCCCGCATCCCGATCGCGGCCATCACCGGCACCAACGGCAAGACCACCACGTCGCGCATGCTGGCGCACATCCACAAGCTGGCAGGGCGGACGGTGGGGCTCACCACCACCGACGGCGTGTACATCGACGGCAACCGCACCGTCGAGGGCGACATGACCGGGCCGATCGCCGCCCGGATGGTGCTCGGCGACCCGCAGGTGGACGTGGCGGTGCTGGAGACGGCGCGCGGCGGCCTGCTCCGCGCCGGCATGGGGTACCGGCACTGCGACGTGGCGGCCTGCCTCAACGTGAAGTCCGACCACCTCGGCCTCCGCGGCGTGGAGACGCTCGAGGAGCTGGCCAAGGTCAAGCGGATCCCGATCGAGGTGGCGCGCGACACGGCCGTGCTCAACGCCGACGACCCGCTCTGCCTTGCCATGGCCGACTACACCGAGGCCAAGATCATCTGCTACGTGACGCTGAACCCCGAGCACCCGCTGGTGCGCGAGCACATCCGCGCCGGCGGCCGGGCGCTGGCGCTGGAGGCGGGCGTCAACGGCCAGATGATCACGATCTACGACAAGGGGGCGCACATCCCCCTGCTCTGGACCCACCTGATCCCCGCCACGCTCGAGGGGCGCGCCACGCACAACGTGCAGAACGCGATGTTTGCGGCGGCGATGGCCTACAGCATGGGCGTCAAGCTCGAGGACATCCGCCACGGACTCCGCACCTTCGACACCAGCTTCTTCCAGGCCCCGGGCCGGATGAACGTGTTCGACGAGCACGGCTTCAAGGTCATCCTCGACTACGGCCATAACCCGGACGCGGTCGAGGTGATGTGCCAGCTGACCGACCGGATCGAGGTGAAGGGCAAGAAGCTGGTGGTACTCGCCGGTCCGGGTGACCGCCGGGACGAGGACCTGCGCGAGATCGCGCAGCGCGCGGCCGGAAGGTTTGCCCACTACTTCTGCCGCCGCGACGACTCGCTGCGCGGGCGCACCGACGAGGAGGTGCCGCGCATCCTTCGCGAGGCGCTGATCGCGGCCGGGGTACCGGACAAGAAGATCACGGTCATCGCCGACGAGCAGCGGGCGGTGGACGCCGCACTCCGCATGGCCCGGCCCGGCGACCTGCTGCTGGTCTTCGGCGACTCCATCGCACGGACGTGGAAGCAGATCATCCACTACAAGCCTGATGGCAGCGGCAAGGGCGCCGCCCCCGTGGCGCCAGCCGCGCCGCCCGTCGCCGCCGCCCCCTCGCCCGGCGCCGAGCTGCCGGACGGGGAGCACCTCATCCGCGACGCGCGCGGCGTGCGGCTGGCCCGCGAGGCCGACGACTGATGGTCCTGCCGGACACCGTGAAGGACTCCCGCCGGCTCACCGGCCCCAACCTGGTGACCGACCGGCCGGGCGCGGTGCTGGAGGTCGAACTCCCCGATGCCGGCGCGACCGACCTGGTCCGGGCCTGGCAGGAGGAGGCGCGGCTGGCGCTCGACGCGCTCGGCTGGGGAGCGGAGTCGCTCGCGGCGCGGCGATTTCCCGGAGGCGCCAGCCTCGCGTTGACCGCCCCCATCGACGCCCTCTACGCCGCCACCGAGGTGAACGAGTGGGCGTGGACCGCCGCCACGGCGCGGCTCCACGGCGAGCAGGTGGACCGTCCCCCCGAATTCGCCCGGCTCGCCGCGCTGGTGGCCGCGGAGCGCCGGCCCGCCCTCCTGGCCCTCCAGCAGGCCGCCGCCACGCGCGGCCTCCGATTTCTCTGGGACGACCAGACCGTCTCGGTCGGCTCCGGCACCGGGAGCGTGAGCTGGGCGATGGACGCGCTGCCCGCGCCGGAAGCAGTGGACTGGACCGCCGTGCACGACATCCCGGTGGCGCTGGTGACCGGCAGCAACGGGAAGACGACGGTGACACGGCTGGTGGCAGGAATGATCGACGCGGCGGGGCGCGTGGGGGGCCACACCTCGACCGACGGCATCAAGGTGGGCGGCGAAGTGCTGGAAGCCGGGGACTTCTCGGGCCCCGGTGGCGCGCGCCGCCTGCTCCGGGACCGGCGGGTCGAGATGGCGGTGCTGGAAACGGCCCGGGGCGGGCTGCTCCGCCGCGGGCTTTCGGTGGACCGGGTCGAGGCCGCCCTCGTCACGAATATCGCCGAGGACCACCTCGGCGAGTCCGGGGTCTTCACGCTGGCGGACCTGGCCGACGCCAAGCTCGTCGTGGCGCGGGCGCTCGGCGGCGAGCGCCCGCTCGTGCTGAACGCCGATGACCCCGCCCTGGTGGAGGCTGCCGCGTCCATCACCTGCCCCATCGCCTGGTTCTCGCTCGACCCCGACCACACGATCCTGGTCGCCGCACGCGCACGGGGCGCCAACACCGCCACGCTGCGGGGCACCGACCTGGTGCTCGGCAGGGGCCGCACGGCCCGCACGATCACCACGGTCGCGAAGGTGCCGATCACGGTGGGCGGGGCGGCGCGGCACAACGTGTCGAACTCGCTCGCCGCCGCGCTGGTCGGGGCCCTGCTCGGGCTCGAGGACGCGGCCATCGCGCGGGGGCTCGCCTCGCTCACCAACAGCCCGACCGGCAACCTGGGGCGGCTCAACGCCTTCGAGTTCGGCACGGTGCGGGCGTACGTGGACTTTGCGCACAACCCGCACGGCATCACCGCCCTCATGGAAATGGCCCGGGCGCTCCCGGCCACACGGCGACTTGTGCTGATCGGCCAGGCGGGCGACCGCGACGACCACGCCATCCGCGAGCTGGCCCGCACCGCCTGGTCCGGTGCGCCGGACCGGGTGGTGGTCAAGGAAATGCCGCACTATCTCCGTGGCCGCCCCGCCGGCGAGGTGACCGGCATGCTGCTCGAGGAGCTGCGCCGGCTCGGCGCGCGGCCAGACCAGCTGGACCTCGCCGAGGGAGAGATGGAAGCCGTGCGCCAGGCGCTGACCTGGGCGCGCGAGGGCGACCTGCTGCTGCTCACGGTGCACGCCGACCGCGACAGCGTCCTTCGTTACCTGCAGCGGCTCGAGGCCGAGGGCTGGACACCGGGCACCGAAGTCCCCGCATGAGCGCAGACCTCGGGTCCGGCTTCGCCACCGCCCGCGAGCTGGCGGCGGCGATCCGTGAGGGGCGGCTGAGCGCGGTCGAGGCGTACGACCTCCACGCGGTGCGCATCGGCCGCATTAATCCCCTCCTCAACGCAATCGTCATCCCGAACGAGGGCGCCCGCGCCCGCGCCGTGCTGGCCGATGAGGCGCTGGCCCGCGGCGAATCGTGGGGCCCGCTGCACGGGGTGCCGATCACCATCAAGGACATCTTCGACGTCCGGGGGCTCCGGAACACCGCGGGCTACGTGCCGGCAAAGGAAAACGTCTCCACAACCGACGCCACCGTGACCACCCGCATGCTGGACGCCGGCGCCGTCGTGCTCGGCAAGACCAACGTGCCGCTCCTCTGCTACGACTGGCAGTGCGACAGCCCCATCTTCGGGCGGACCAACAATCCGTGGGACCTGACCCGCACGCCGGGCGGGAGCACCGGCGGGGGTGCCGCCGCGGTGGCGGCCGGGCTGACTCCGCTCGAGATCGGAAGCGACGCCGCCGGGTCGATCCGGATCCCGAGCCACTTCTGCGGCGTGTTCGGGTTGAAGCCGACCGAGTACCGCGTGTCGGGCGCGGGCCACGGTGAGCTGCCGGGTGGACCACCGCGTGGACTCCGGCACATGGTGAGCTTCGGGCCGCTGGCCCGGTCGGTGGGCGACCTGCGACTGGCGCTGACGCTGCTCGAAGGTCCCGACGGCCGACATCCGGAGGTGCCGCCGGTGCCGCCCACTGCGCCCGGGCGCGAGCCGCCGCGCCCCGAGGAGATCCGCATCGCGTGGATGGATGCGCTCCCGCACGCCCCGGTGTCGCAGGAGACCTCCGCCACCGTGCGGGCGGCGGCGACGCTACTGGAGGCGGCGGGATGCCGGGTCGAGCGTGCCTCCCCGGCGGACTTCGGGATCCACGAGGCGCTGGAGCTGTGGGGGGAGATCAACGGCTTCGAGATGGGGGTGATGACGCCGGAGCCGATCCGGTTCCTGCTGCGGCAGACCACCTACCTCGGGCTCGGCAAGACGCGCTGGACGAAGGGGCTGCGGGGCGGGTTGGGGATGAATCCGCGGCGGTTCGTGCGGGCGCTGGCCTCGCGGGACGGCGTCATCGCCGCGCTCGAGCGGTTCCTCGGCGACTATGACGCCTGGATGCTCCCCGTGGCGGGGATCCCCGCCTTCGCGCACATGCGGTCCGGGAAGTCGCTCGAGGTGGACGGTGCCAAGGTGGCCTACACCACGGCGGTCGGCGCCTACGCCGCCCCGTTCAACCTGACGGGGAGCCCCGCGGTGGCGCTCCCCGCGGGGATGTCGCGTGATGGGCTCCCGATCGGCGTGCAGCTCATCGGGCGTCGGTGGGACGATGACCACCTGCTCGCCGTGGCGGAGCGGGTGTCGGACATCCTCGGACCGTTCCGGGCCCCGCCGAACAGCTAGACGCCGCCCGCGAGCGCCTCCACCCCCGCGGTGGCCTCTTCCCACGCGACGAAGGCCGCCTCGAATTCCTTCCGGGCCGCCTCCAGGTCGGCGCCCAGCCGGGCCGCACGCTTGCCCCCCTCCGCGGTGGCGTAGAGCGCCGGATTCTCCATCTCTTCCCGCAGCGCAGTCACCTTCTGCTCTGCCTGGGCCACCCGCGCCTCCGCGGCAGTGAGCGCCTCCCGCGCCGCCCGGAGCGCGGCGCGCCCGTCGCGCCGCTGTTCGTCGCCCCGGCGCGTGCGCTTCCGCTCCTCGACCCGGCGCGACGACTCGTCCTCCGCGGCCGCCACGGCGGCGGCGTGCTCCCGTTCCTTGCTCGCCTCTTCCCACTCGACGAAGGTGCCGGGATAGTCGGTGATCCGCGCGTGGTGGAGCACCCACACGCGGGTCACCAGCGCCTCGAGCAGCGCCCGGTCGTGGCTCACCAGCAGGACCGTGCCGCCCCACGCGCCGAGCGCGTCTTCCAGCACCTCGATGGACTCGACGTCGAGGTGATTGGTGGGCTCGTCGAAGATGAGCAGGTTGGCGTTGTCGAGCACCATCATGGAGAGCGCCATGCGGGCGCGCTCGCCGCCGGAGAGAGAACCGGCCCGCCGAAGGACAGTGTCGCCGCTGAACCCGAAGGCGCCGAGGTGGCTCTGGATGGCGCCCCGGTTCCACATCGGGCGCAGGTCGGCGGTGATGTCGTAGAGCGATTTGTCCTGCGGCACCTGGCCCAGGTCCTGCCGGTACCAGGACGGACGGATCGAGTCACCGAGCCGGAGGTCGCCAGCCGTCACCGGTATTTCGCCGAGGAGGGCGCGGAGCAGCGTGGTCTTGCCGGCGCCGTTGGGGCCGACCAGGCCCACCACCTCGCCGCGGGTGATGCGAGACGAGAAGCCGTCGAGGAGCACCCGGTCGCCGATGGAGACCTTCACGCGGTCGGCCACCAGCACCTGGTCGCCGCCGCGGTCGCCGGGCGGGAACTGCACCGTCATGCTGCCTTCCTCGCCGGGAGGCGCGCCCAGGCGCGGCAGCCGCTCCAGGCGGCGCCGGCGTCCCTTGGCCTGCGCGCTGTTGCCCCCGGCAATGTTCCGCCGGATGAAGTCCTCCTCGGCCTCGATGTTCTTCCGCTGCTTGTCGAAGGCCCGCTGCGCCGAGAGCTGGCGCTCGGCCCGTTGCGCCAGGAAGCCGGTGTAGCCCGCCTTGTAGGCGGTGATGGTCCGGGCCTCGAAGTGGAGCACCCGGTTGGCGATCCGCGCCAGGAAGGCGCGGTCGTGGCTGATGACGAGGACGGTGGCATCGAGCCCGAGGAGATGGTCCTCGAGCCAGCGGGTTGTTTCGAGGTCGAGGTGGTTGGTGGGCTCGTCGAGGAGGAGCACATCCGCCGGCGCCACGAGCTGGCGGGCCAGGGCCACGCGGCCGCGTTCCCCGCCGCTCAGGGTGGCCACCCGCTGGGTGCGGGCCGCCTCGGGGTCGAACCCGAGGCCGTGGAGCACCGCGTCCACCCGGGGCGCCAGGGTGTAGCCGCCGCCCTGCTCGAAGCGCTCGAGGTCGCGCGAGTAGCGGTCCATCGCGGCCTCCGACGGGTCGGCGCCCAAGGCGGCGGCCTGCTCCGCGAGCGATGCCTCGAGCGACAGCAACTCGGCGAAGGGGCCGGCGGCCGCTTCCCAGACGAGCGCGGCATCGCCGAAGTCGCGGTGCTGGTCCATCAGGGAAATGCGGAGCCCCGATTCCCGGGCCACGGTGCCCCGGCTCGGCTCGGCGGTGCCCGCCAGCAGCCGGAAGAGCGTCGTCTTGCCGGTGCCGTTCCGCCCTACCACGCCCCAGCGCTCGCCGCGCTCGATGGTAAAGGTGGCGTCGGCAAAGAGGCGCGTCACGCCGAACTCGACCGCGAGGCCGGACACGGAGAACTGGCTCACGCCTCCAACCACTCCTTCCAGGTCGCTTCGGCGGGGCCGATGGTTACCCGCTGCTGGCATCGGACCAGCGGGGTCCGGAGCAGCATCGGGTCGTCCGCCAGCTTCTCGAGCCAGCGCGCATCGGAGAGGGCCGCGCTCCGGAGGCCGAGGTCCGCGAAGCGCTTGCCGGCACGATCCACCAGCGCGGCGATGCCGTACTTCTGGGCAAAGCGCCGGAGCTCACCCGGGGCCGCGGCGCGGACCTGCAGGTCCATGAAGTGGGCCTTTACCCGGCGTTCCGCGAAGAAGCGGAGCGCCTTGCGGGTGTCCTGGCACTTCTTGGTGCCGAAGATCTGGACTTCGAGCGACACGGACCGGTCCTGGGCCAGCGGTGGAGTCAGCTCCGCGGGGGGCGGGGCGACGAATCGGCGGGAAAGGTACAGGGACGGGGCTCCCGACACAGGCCCGGCAGCCGGCTCCCGTTTTCGCTATGATTGGAGTGCAAGATTAGGCCCGGGACAAGGTGGGTGCCCATGCCTCCGCTCGTCAAAGCCGCCGTCTCCCTCATGTTCGCCGCGTTCGCCTTCTATTCCCTGGGCGTCTGGTCGGCGGTCCTCTCCCAACACCTGAAGCCGTGGCACGCGGTGCTGTTCTGGCTGGGGTTCGCGGCCGACAGCACCGGCACCGAGCTGATGCGCCGGATGGCCGGCGGTCTCCAGTGGAATTTCCACACCGCCACCGGGGCCGCCGCGCTCGCGCTAATGCTGGGCCACGCCGTGTGGGCCACCGCCGTGCTGGCCCGCGGGGAGGAGCGCCGGCTGCGCACCTTCCACCGCACAAGCCTGGTGGTCTGGACGTTGTGGCTGATCCCCTTCGTGACCGGCCTCATCATCGGCCGGCGGCGCGGCCTCTAGCGGAGTCGCGCCCCGGACTGTCTATTGGTCCCCTTCGCTCAAACCGGAGACCCCCGATGCGACGTCTTTCCTGGTTTGTGATGGTGGGAGTGATCCTCGCCGTGGCGACGGCCCCAGTGGCTGCCGCGCAGATCCCCGGGATCAAGAAGCCGAAGATGCCTTCGGTCCCTTCGGTGCCGACAGTCCCGACGACGACGACCCCCGCGCCGTCGCAGGCTCCACCCCCCGACGCGGCCCAACCCGCGGCCAGCGCCGCGCCCGCGGACACGGCCGCGGCCGCCAAGAAGCCCGAGGGCCCCGGCCAGGGGGCGTGGGTCAACTACGACTTCCAGCCCGGCGAGATCCCGCTCTACGTAGACGACTTCTCCAGGGACCGCGTCGGCAACTTCCCGAAGCGACTGGAGTTCATTTCCGGCAACATGGAAGTCGCCGAATGGAAAGGGGCCCGCTTCCTCCGCGCCACGACGCGATCCAGCTTCGCGATCGTGCTGCCCGACACGCTGACCGACCGGTTCACCGTGGAATTCGATGCGACCGGCTCCATCGCAAACATCTTTACCACGGTCACGTTCGCCCCGAACGCGCCCAGCTACGCCGAGTTCCGGTACTTCAATGACCGCCTCCAGGGCGGCATCGACGGCACCGGCCCCGAGGCGCTCGGGATGGGCAAGCCGTCCGCGTTCGAGACCGTGTTCCGGTTCCGGATCATGGCCGATGGGAAGTACGTGAAGGTGTACCTCAACGAAACCCGGGTCGCCAACGTCCCCAACGCCGATCTGGGCCGCTCGAACAAGATCACGATCGAGTTCGCCGGGTCGGAGGAGCAGCCGGCGTTCCTCGGCAACTTCAGCGTCCTCGCCGGCGGCCGAGAGCTTTACGACGCCCTCGAGGAAAACGGGCGAGTCGCCACCCAGGGGATCTACTTCGACTCCGGCTCCGACAAGGTCCGGCCGGAATCCACGCCGACGCTGATCGAAATCGCGGACATGCTCAAGGCGCATCCCGATCTCGACCTCCTGATCGAGGGCCACACCGATAACGTGGGGAGCCCCGCCTCGAACCTGGCGCTCTCCGACCGGCGGGCCGCGGCGGTGCGGCAGGTCCTGATCGACACGTACAAGATCGACGGAAACCGGCTCACCACGAGAGGGTTCGGGGACACGGTGCCGGCGGTGCCGAACACGACGCCGGAGGGGCGGCAGCAGAATCGGCGGGTGGAGTTGGTGAAGAAGTAGGAAGGAAGGAATGCCCGAGGCGAGAGTCGAACTCGCACGGGGTTGCCCCCGACGGATTTTGAGTCCGTTGCGTCTGCCATTCCGCCACTCGGGCCCAACGGCGAGGAAGATCGCCGGGGGGCCCCGGTGGCGCAAGAAGTGACCGGCTATGGCTGGGGGGCCACCCCCCGCATCCCGCTCTGCTGCCGCTGCCGCCGGATCTCCTCGATGCGCGCCATCAGCCGCTCCCGCATCACCTGAAATTGGGCGCGCTGCACCGCCGACAGGTACTTCGCCATCTCCCTGTCTTCGTCCACGAAGGTCTGCGCGTAACTCACCTTCAGCGTCAGCAGCTGGTCAGTGAGCCGGGCCACGCTGTCCGCATTGGCGGCGACGCCCGGACGGAGCTGCCCCTGCAGCCCCAACTTGATGGCCCGCTCCTGTCGCTCCATCGCCCGCCGCTTCGGCCCGTACACGCCCAGGGTGGCGCGGAGCTGCGCGGCCTGCTGGTCGGTGAGCCCCAGCACCTGCTGGACCTGGGCCCCGAAGCGGGTCTCGATCTGCCGCCGCATTTCGGCGGCCTGCGGGCTGTCGTCGCCGTCGTCCTGCGCCAGGACCGCGCTCGACCCCACCGCCAGCACCAGCGAAACCAACCAGAAGAGTCGTCGCATCAGATCTCCCAGGTGCGCTCGATCCGCTCGAGTTCCTGGGGATCCAGGTCGTCGAGCGACGGCGCGTCGGTGGTGGAGGTTTCGGTCCAGGACGGGTCGAACGCGTCGAGGACATCGGTCAGCTCCGCTGCATCGAGCGCACCGAGCCCCGGTACGTCGACGGAGTAACCTGCTGCCGGCATGTCGACCGGCGCCTGCTGAACTCGATTCGGCACCACGAAGAGCGCGATGGCCGCCGCGGCCGCCGCCACCCCGATGAGCCACCGGGTCCGCACATGGTGCGTGACCACCGGTTCGGTCCGGAGCCGCTGGAGCACCCTTGCCGCGAGCGCATCGGCGTCGAGGGAACCACCCTCCCCGGCCCTGAGTCCCGCCTGCACGACGGCCCATTCCGCGCCGCAGCCGGCGCAGGTGCGGAGATGCTCCGCCTCCTCGACGCCCCAGGCGGCGGTACCACCCGCCACGGCCGGCATCTTGTCGGACAGCTGCACACAGGTCATTCGGCCAGCTCCTTCAACCGCTTGATGGCATGGTGGTAGTGCACCCGCGCCGCGCCCGCCGTCGTGCCCAGTGCCGCCGCAATCTCCCCGTAATCCATTCCCTGCTGCACGCGGAGCAGGAAGACCTCCCGCTGGAGCCGCGGCAGCCTGGTCAGTTCGGCCTGGATCCGGCCTGCCGTTTCATCCGCCACGAGCTCGGAGGCCGCGTCGTGAGGAACCGAAGCATCGTGGTCCTCCAGGGACAGGACCACCCTTCCCTTCGCCCGGCGGTACGCATCCTTCCGAAGGTTCGAGGCGATGCTGAAGAGCCAGCTCCGAAACGACGACTCCCTCCGCCACCCCGCCACGCCACGGAACGCCTTGAAGAACGCCTCCTGCGCCAGGTCCTCCACCTCGCCCGGATCCGCGCCCGCCCCGGCCAGGAACCTGGCCAGCGCCGACGCGTGCCGCCGGACCAGGTCGGTGGCCGCCTGCTCGCTCCCCGCCTGCCAGGCCGCCACCAGGGCGGCGTCGGTTGGCCCGTCGAGCTCGGTCACGTGGGGCATTCAGGAGGCATGGACGCGCGGCAGCCCCGACTGTTAACCGTTGACCCGACCCTTCGAGTCGGATATGTTCCCCCGAACGATCGTTCGGACGGGCCATGCAACCATACGACCAGCGCCTCGACACCCTGCTCGCCGCGGCCGCAAAGACTTTTGCGGAACGGGGTTACCACGCTACGTCGATGCGCGACCTGGCCCGCGCCAGCGGCTTCAGCCTGTCGGGGATGTACCACTACGTGGAGCGGAAGCAGGAGCTCCTGTTCCAGATCCAGGACCGGTGCTTCGTCCGGGTGCTGGAGGGGGCCCGCGAGGCCGTGGCCGGCGCCGCCGACCCCGAGTCCCGGCTCCGTGCCTTCATCCGGCATCACGTGGTATTCTTCGCCTCGCACATGGACGAGATGAAGGTCCTCGCGCACGAAGAGGACGAGCTGACGGGCACGATGCGGGCGCAGGTCCGGCGGCGCAAGAAGGAATATGTCGGCCTGCTCGACACCCTGCTCCGCGACATCCCCGGCCGGCACGCCGACGCCCACATCGCGGCGTACGCGCTCTTCGGCATGATGAACTGGATCTACACCTGGTACCACCCGGGGGGCGCCACGCCCCCGGCCGCACTCGCCGAGGAACTGGCTTCGCTCTTCCTCGATGGCTACATCGCCGCCCACCATGCGACCCCGCGACTGGTCGCCACGCTCGGAGGATGACCCCTTGACCGCTACCCTGACCTCCCCCCGCCCCGGCGCCCCCGCGCACACCGACAAGGTCCTCGTGAATTACGAGGTCCGGGACGGCCTGGCCATCATCACGCTGAACGACCCGCCGGCGAACACCTACACCTACGAGATGTTCCGGCAGCTCGACGCGGCCATCCTCGACGCCCGCATGGCCGACGAGGCCCACGTCATCGTCATCCGCGGCCACGGGGAAAAGTTCTTCTCGGCCGGCGCCAATATCTCGATGCTGAACTCCGTGACCCCCCGCTTCAAGTACTTCTTCTGCCTCCACGCCAACGAGACGCTCAGTCGCCTCGAGCAGACGCCCAAGCTCACCATCGCCGCGCTCAACGGCCACACCGTCGGCGGCGGGCTCGAGATCGCCATGGCGTGCGACATGCGCATCGCCTGCCGGAACGCCGGCAAGATCGGGCTTCCCGAGGTGAACCTCGGCGTGCTGCCGGGCACCGGCGGGACCCAGCGCCTCTGCCGCCTCATCGGCAAGTCGGCGGCGATCGAGTTCATGGTGACCGGCGAGACCTTCTCCTTCGAGAAGGCCGAGGAAATGGGTCTTGTGAACCACGTCTTCGAGAAGGACGGGTTCTGGGAGCAGGTGCAGATGTACGCCAAGCAGTTCTGCCCGCCCAACAAGGCGTCCAAGGCGGTCGGCGCCATCAAGCGGAGCGTCCAGTCGGGCATGGACCTCCCCTTCGAGAGCGCGCTGACCCTCGAGCGGGAGCTGCAGCAGCAGCTCTTCCAGTCGTCCGACGCGAAGGAAGGACTCGCGGCGTACGTCGAGAAGCGGATGCCCGCCTTCGAGGCCAAGTAGCAGGTGCGCACCGATCTCTTCATCGGAAACGCCTGGGCCCCGGCCGATAGCGGCCGGCGGTTCGAGGTGCTGAACCCCGCCACCGAGGAAGTGCTGGCCTCGGTGGCGGAGGGCGACGCCTCCGACATCGACCGGGCCGTCTCTGCGGCGCGGGCCTGCTTCGAGTCGGCGGCGTGGCGGGGACTCTCCGGGCGGAAGCGCGGCGCGCTGCTCTTCAAGGCCGCCGAGCTGCTGTCGGCCCGGCTGGTCGAGATGGCCGAGCTCGAGACCCGTCAGAACGGCAAGCCGCTCTTCGAGTCGAAGATCGACGTGTCGTCCACGGTAGACACGCTGCGCTACTACGCGGGGTGGTGCGACAAGTTCGGTGGCGAGACCGTCCCGGTGGACGGCAACTTCCTGACCTACATCCGGCACGAACCGATCGGCGTGGTGGGCGCCATCGTGCCGTGGAATTTCCCGCTCAACCTGGCGGGGTGGAAGTTCGCGCCGGCGCTGGCGGCGGGCTGCACCGTGGTGCTGAAGCCGGCCTCCGAGACGCCGCTGACCGCGCTTCTCATGGCGGAGATCTTCGCGGAGGCGGGGCTCCCGCCCGGCGCCTTCAACGTGGTGCCCGGGCACGGCTCCACCGCCGGCTCGGCGCTGGTGCGCCACCCTGGGGTGGACAAGATCTCCTTTACGGGCTCCACCGGTGTCGGCAAGCGGATCATGAAGGAAGCGGCGGAGAGCGTGAAGCGCCTCACGCTGGAACTGGGCGGCAAGAGCCCCAACATCATCTTCGACGATGCCGACATCGCCGCCGCCGTGCGCGGGGCGCAGACCGGCATCTTCTACGGCAAGGGCGAGGTCTGCGCGGCCGGCAGCCGCCTGTTGGTGAGCCGCAAGGTGAAGGACCAGGTGGTCGAGCAGCTGGCCGAGCGGAGCAAGAAGCTCACCCCCGGCGACCCGTTCGACAAGAACACCCGCCTCGGCGCCATCGTGTCGAAGCAGCAGCAGGAGAGCGTGCTCAAGTACATCGGCATCGGGAAGTCGGAGGGCGGCACCATCGTGACCGGGGGCAACGCGGCCACCGTGAACGGCAAGGGGTACTTCGTCGAGGCCACGGTGTTCGACGGCGTCAAGCCGGACATGACGATTGCCCGCGAGGAGATCTTCGGCCCGGTCCTGGCCGTGCTCGGCTTCGACGACGAGGAGGAGGCCATCGCGCTGGCCAACCAGTCGATGTACGGGCTGGCCGCCGGCGTCTGGAGCCGTGACGTGGGCCGCGCGCACCGGGTGGCGCACGCCATCCGCGCCGGCACGGTCTGGGTCAACACCTACAACATGTACGACCCGGGCGCACCGTTCGGCGGCTACAAGGAATCGGGCTTCGGCCGCGACCTCGGCCGCACCGCACTCGAGCAGTACACCGAGAGCAAGACGGTCTGGATCGCACTGTGACCGACGCGTTCATCGTCTCCGCGGTGCGGACGCCGATCGGGCGCGCCGGCGGCAGGCTGGCCGGCGTGCGCGCCGACGACCTGGCCGCGCACGCCATAAGGGCCGCCGTAGAACGAGGCAGGCTGCCGGGCGACCGAATCGATGATGTCATCCTCGGCTGCGCCAACCAGGCGGGCGAGGACAACCGCAACGTGGCGCGGATGGCGCTCCTGCTGGCCGGCCTCCCGGTCGAGGTGCCCGGCCAGACGGTCAACCGGCTCTGCGGCTCTGGACTACAAGCGCTAGCCAGCGCCACCCAGGCCATTCGGGCGGGGGAGGGAGATCTCTTCGTGGCCGGCGGGGTAGAAAGCATGACCCGCGCGCCGTACATCACGCTCAAGAGCGGCACGCCGTGGGACCGCGGCACCCCGCAGGTGGCGGACTCGACCGTGGGCTGGCGGTTCACCAACCCCGCCATGCCCGCCGAGTGGACCATCTCGCTTGGGCAGACGGCGGAGAAGGTGGCGGCAAAGCACGGAATTACGCGGGCAGACCAGGACGCCTTCGCGGTGGAAAGCCAGCGGCGGGCCCAGGCGGCGATGGCCGCCGGCCACTTCGCGGCGGAGCTGGTGCCGGTGCCGGTGGCGGGCCAGTCGGAGCCGGTCACGGCGGACGAGCACCCGCGGGCCGGCGTCACGATGGAAGGGCTGGCCAAGCTCTCCGCCGCTTTCGCCAAGGGCGGCACTGCCACCGCGGGCAACTCGAGCGGCATCAACGACGGCGCCGCGGCACTCGGCGTGGCCAGCGCGGCGGCGGTCAAGGCGCACAAACTGACACCGCTCGCCCGAATCGTCGGGACCGCGGTGGCCGGCGTGGACCCGAGCCTCATGGGGCTCGGCCCTGTGCCCGCCACGCGGAAGCTCCTGGCCAGGCTCGGGCTCTCGGTGTCGGACCTGGACCTGGTGGAGCTGAACGAGGCCTTCGCGGCCCAGGCCCTTCCCTGCATCCGCGAGCTGGGCCTCGACCCGGCCCGGGTGAACGTGTCCGGCGGGGCTATCGCGCTGGGGCACCCGCTCGGTGCCAGCGGCGCGCGAATGACGGCGACGCTGGTCCACGCGCTCCGGCGCACCGGCGGCCGCTACGGCCTCGCCACGATGTGCATCGGCGTCGGCCAGGGAATCGCCACGGTCATCGAGAGGGTTGAGGACTGAGGACTGAGGACCGAGGACCGAGGACTGAGGACTGAGGACTGAGGCCGCGATGATAGAAACGCTGGGTGTGGAGGTCAGGAGCGGAATCGGCATCCACGTGGCCGGCGGCGTTGGCACCATCACGCTCGACCGCCCCGACCGGCTGAACGCGTTCGACGTCCCGATGCTGCGCGATCTGCTGGACGCGGCGCGCGCGCTCGCGGGAGATGCCGAGGTCCGGGCCATCGTGCTGACCGGCAGCGGCCGAGGGTTCTGCGCCGGCGCCGACCTGGCGCGGCTAGCGGAGCCGGCGAGCCGGATCGACGAGGCCGAGGCGATGGAGCTGGTGCGCATCGGCTCGGAGGTGGTGCAGCTGCTGCACCGCGCGCCGAAACCGGTGCTCTGCAGCCTCAACGGCCCCGCGGCCGGGGGCGGCGTGGGGCTGGCGCTGGCCTGCGACATCCGGGTGGCCTCGGAGAACGCGTCGCTCGGGCTGGTGTTCCACCGGCTCGGCTTCCACCCCGACCTCGGCACCAGCTGGTTCGTGCCGCGCCTGGTCGGGAGCGCCGCCGCGCTCGAGCTGCTCTGGACCGCCCGGATGATCCCGGCGGCCCGGTGCCTGGAGCTCGGGCTGGTCAACCGGGTGGTCCCCGCCGAGCGGCTGCAGGCGGAAACGGCGGAATGGGCGGCCCGGCTTGCGGCACTGCCGCCGATTGCCGCGCGGCTCGCCAAGCGGGCGGTGCGGGAGGCGGAGTCCACGACGCTGGCGGAATCGCTGGTGATCGAGGCCCGCCACTGTCAGGAGTGTTTTCGCAGCGCGGACGCCGCCGAAGGGCTGGAGGCGTACCACGCCAAACGGGTTCCCGTATTTCACGGACGGTGAGGAACGACATGCGGAAAGTGAACAACTTTGACGACTGGATCGACTACTTCCGCTACTGGCAGGACTCGATCGGCATTTCCGAGAAGGAAATGGCCGGCACGCCGTTCCGGAAAGTGGGCTTCGAGGCCAAGTTCGGCGAGCCCGAGGCCGAGACCATCGAGTTCGGCCACTACAAGGGCCAGACCAAGTGGCCGACGATCATGCACATCCCCGACCAGCGCATCCGCGACGCGCTGCTCAACCTGATCGTCTTCCAGGGCGACACGGAGTTCGCCTCGGTGGAGCAGCAGCGCGCGCTCCTCGAGCGGGCGCCCAGCGACTACGACCTCTTCGCCCTCATGCGGGTCATGAGCGAAGAGATGCGGCACGGCTGGCAGATGTCCTACCTGCTCTGCACCTACTTCGGCGACGAAGGGAAGCGCGAGGCGCAGAAGCTCCTCGACCGCCGCGCCGAGGAGGGCGAGCGGCTCCTGGGCTCGTTCAACGAGATCGTGGAGAACTGGCTGGACTTCTTCACCTACACCCAGTTCATCGACCGCGACGGCAAGTTCCAGCTCAAGATGCTTTCCACCTCGTCCTTCCACCCGCTGGCGCGCTCCATGGGCCCCATGCTGAAGGAGGAGAGCTTCCACCTGGGCACCGGCAACAACGGGCTGCTGCGGATTCTCCGCGCCGGCCGGGTGCCGCCCGAGGTGGTGCAGCGGTACTTCAACAAGTGGGTCCCGACCGCGTTCGACCTCTTCGGCACCGACAACTCCTCCAGCGCGCACTGGGCCTACGTGTGGGGGCTCAAGGGCCGGTTCGACGAGCGGGAAACGGAGGAGGGCGTCAACATCGCGCACCTCAACGAGGCCAGCCGCGAACTCTACCGCCAGGAGATCACCCGGCTGGTGCAGCGGCTCAACACGGTCATCGGCGACCCGGAACGGCACCTCATCGTGCCGGACACCAAGTTCAACCGGAAGATCGGGCTCTACGGGCGGCAGCACTTTACGATCCACGGCGAGCCGCTGGACGCGGCGGCCTACCCCGCCTACCTGGAGTCGGTGATGCCGAACGACGCCGACCGCACCCTGCTCAAGGACCTGCTCGACGAGCCGGACTGGATCGAGATGCGGAAGCTGGAGGAGAACAACTGACGCGGCCGCTGGTGATCGCCCATCGGGGCGCCTCCGGCTACGCGTTCGAGAACTCCCCCGCGGCCTTCCGCGAGGCGGTGGCACGGGGCGTGGACGGCGTCGAGCTGGACGTCCACGCCACCGCCGACGGGGGCATCGTGGTGCACCACGACCCGGTCCTGACCGGCGGCAAGCCGCTGGGGTCGCTCACCATGACGGAGGCGACGTCCGCCCTGCTGTCGAACGGCGAGCTGGTCCCCTCCCTCTCCACCGTGCTGACCATCCTGGGCGACCGCGACGTCTGGATCGAGGTGAAGTCGCTGCCCGGCGCCTACGATGCGGCGCTGCTGGCCGTGCTCGACGCCGGCCCCTACCCCGCCCGGTACGCCATCCACAGCTTCGACCACCGCATCACCGCACGCCTCGCCAAGCGGCGCCCGAAGCTTTCGCTCGGCGCCCTCCTTTCGGCGCGGGTCATGGACCCGGTCGGGGTGATGGAGGCCGCCGGCGCCACGACGCTCTGGCAGGAGTGGACGATGATCGACCGCAGCCTGGTGGACGCGGTGCACGCCGCCGGGGCGCGCGTCATCGCTTGGACGGTCAACGACCGCGCGGCGGCCAGCCGGCTGGGGCACATGGGCGTGGACGGGCTCTGCGGCAACTTCCCCGACCGGCTGGTCCTCGCGGCGTGAGCGGCTTCCCGACGCGCGTGGCAATCATCGGCGCCGGCACCATGGGGGTCGGCATCGCGCAGGCGGCCGCCACGGCGGGATGGCCCACCACCCTGACCGACACCCGGGCCGACGCCCTCCCCGCGGCGGTGGAGAGCATCCGGCGCACCCTCGACGGCGCTGTCCAGCGCGGCAAGCTCGACGCCGCCGGCCGCGACGCGATCCTGGCCCGGCTCCGCACGGCCACGGGCATGCGCGCCGCCTGCGAGGGCGCCGACCTGGTGGTCGAGGCGGTGGTGGAAACCCTCGACGCCAAGCGCGACGTCCTGAGCCAGGCCAGTGACTGGGCCGAGCCCGGGGCGCTCCTCGCCACCAACACCTCCTCCATTTCCATCGCCGACATCGCCGCCGACCTGCCGCGCCCCGAACGGGTGGTGGGGCTCCACTTCTTCAATCCGGTCCACCTGATGAAGCTGGTGGAGATCGTCCTCCACGCCGGCTCCGACCCCGCCGCCGAGGCCGATGCCCTCACCGTGGTCCGGGCGATGGGCAAGGAGCCGATCGTCGTCCAGGATTCGCCGGGGTTCGCGTCCAGCCGCCTGGGCATCGCGCTGGGGCTCGAGGCGATGCGGATGCTGGAGGAGGGCGTGGCGAGCGCGGCCGACATCGACCGCGCCATGGAACTGGGATACAACCACCCGATGGGCCCGCTCAAGCTGACCGACCTGGTCGGCCTCGACGTGCGGCTCCGCATCGCCGATTACCTGCACCAGGCCCTCGGCGGCGAACGGTTCGCCGCCCCCGACATCCTCCGCCGCCTCGTCGCCGAGGGGAAGCTCGGCAAGAAGAGCGGCCACGGCTTCTACGACTGGTCCACGCCATGAGCGCCTCGAACAACGTCCTCTCGGAACTCCACGGCCGGGTGGCCCTGGTCACGATCAATCGCCCCGACAAGCGCAACGCGCTCGACGGCCCCACCCGCGCGCGCCTGCTCGAAATCCTCGACGAGCTCCAAGCGAACCCGGAGGTGCGGGTGGTGGTGCTCACCGGTGCCGGCGACAAGGCGTTCATCGCCGGCGCCGACATCTCCGAGTTCGAGGGGCGGAGCCCGATGGACCAGTTCCGGGTCATGTCGGGCCGGACCGTCTTCGATGCGGTGGAGGCGTTCCCCAAGCCGGTCATCGCCGCGCTCAACGGCTTCACGCTGGGCGGAGGCTGCGAGCTCGCGATGGCCTGCGACATCCGCCTCGCCGCCGACAGCGCCAAGCTCGGGCAGCCCGAGGTGAACCTCGGCATCATCCCCGGCGGCGGCGGCACCCAGCGGCTGCCGCGGCTGGTGGGCACCGGCGCCGCGTACAAGCTGCTATACACCGGCGACCTGATCGGCGCCGACGAGGCCCTCCGGATCGGCCTGGTGGACGAGGTGGTGCCCGCGGCCGGGCTCCGGGCCCGCGCGCTGGCGCTGGCGGAGAGCATCGCGCAGAAGAGCCCGGTGGCGCTCCAGCTCATCAAGGAGGCGGTGCGGGCCTCCCTCCGCGTGCCGCTCGACGAGGGGCTGCGGCAGGAGACCACGCTCTTCGGGCTGGCGTTCTCGAGCGAGGACAAGGCGGAAGGCGTGGCAGCGTTTTTGGGGAAGAGAACCGCCGATTTCAAAGGCAGATAAAGGAGGAAGGGACTTGAGGACTTGGAGGGGCGTAAAGAGAAGAGAGAAAGGGACGTGGGGCCTCCTTTCTCCTTCCGCCTTCTACCCCTCCAAGTCCCTAAGTCCCTTTCTCCTTCCTCCACCGGAGGCACCGTGAGCTACCCCATCTCCGACATGCACATCCACATCCAGCCGTGGCGGCAGCTGAAGCCCGCCGTGGCGGATGTCATGCGGGTCGGGAAGGAAGCCCACTGGGAGCGGCTCATCGCCCTGATGGACGATCCGAAGGCGCTGCTCGAGGTGATGGACGCGTCCGGCGTGTGGCGGGTGGCGCTGATCAACTACCCCAGCCCCGACCTCATGGGGTTCGACGACTCCACGAACGACTTCGCCTCACGCTACGCCGAGGCCTCGCCGGAGCGGATCCTTCCCTTCGGCGGCGTGCACGCCCGCTTCACCAAGGACCCCGAGGGCGACGTGGACCGGCTGATCAGCCTCGGCATCCGGTGCCTCAAGATCCACCCGCCGCACCAGTGTTACCCGGCGAACGCCTACACCGAGGGGCTCGACGCGCTGGGCCGGATCTACCGCCGGTGCGAGGAGCGCGGCCTCCCGGTGCTGGTTCACACCGGCACCAGCATCTTCCCGGGGGCCCGCTCCAAGTGGGGCAACCCGATGGAGCTGGACGACGTGGCGATCGACTTCCCGAAGCTCACCATCGTCATGGCCCATGGCGGCCGCCCGCTCTGGATGGAGGAGGCGTTCTTCATCCTGCGCCGGCACCCGAACGTGTACCTGGAACTGTCCGGCATCCCCCCGGCGAAACTGCTGGAATATTTTCCCCGCCTGACCGACATCGCGCACAAGACCATCTGGGGCACCGACTGGCCGAGCCCCGGAGTGCACGACCTCCGGAAGAACCTCGACGCGTTCCGCGCGCTCCCGCTCCCGGCGGACATCCAGCGCGCCATCCTGTCGGACACCAGCCTCCGGCTCTTCCCGACCCTCGTCCGCTGATTCCCAGCAGGAGTCCGTCGCGATGCGTCCCTTCCCCGCCCTCGCCGCCATCTTGGTCCTCACCGCCGCGCCGGCTGCCGCACAGCAGCCGGGGCTCCCTATCGACGCCGCCCGGCTCACGCCTCACCGGGACAGCCTCGCCGTGTTCGTGGGAGGCCAGCCCCGGGGGGCGAGCGTCCTTCAGCTCCAGAAGCGGGGCGACACCCTGGTGGTTACCGAGGTCACCTCCATCGGGACGGTGATGCGGCAGGAAACGACGGTGAGCCTCGACGCGGCGGGACGGGTGCAGCGGGTGCACCAGAAGGGCGTCATCCGCGACGCCCAGGCCAGCATCGACATTCTGTACATCGCGGGCCACGTGACGGGGCAGGTCCAGGCGGTCACCGCGGAGGGGCCGAAGCAGGTGGCCGTGGACACGACGGTCCCGCCGGGGACGGTGGACGACAACACGCTCCAGGCGCTGCTGCCGGCACTGCCATGGGCAGAGGGGGCGTCGTGGACCTTCCCGATGTTCAGTGCGGGGTCGGGCACGCTGTCGGAGATGCAGCTGACGGTGATGGCGGTGGAGACGGTGATGGTGCCGGCCGGGGCGTTCGAGGCCTACCGCGTGAACCTCACGGGGGGCGCCACGGAGGTGACCTTCCTGGTCATGAAGAAGGCGCCCCACACCGTGCTCAAGGTCGAGACGGTGGGGGCGCCGATCAAGTTCGAGTACGTGTCGGGCTCTACGCCCTGACGGTCAGGCCTGCGGAGCCGCCGGAGCGGACTCCTCTTCGCTTTCGGCCTCCGCGGCCGGCTCGTCGGGCACGGTGGTGACCGAGACGACCTGGGCCTTCTGGGTGGCGATCTGCGTCTCGAGGGTCTCGATCTGGGTCTCGAGGGCGCCGATGCGGAGCACGAGGGCGTCGACACGCCGCTGGTCGGCCTCGACGCCCTTTTCGCGGTGGTAGGCGATCATGCCGAGGTCGCGCGCGGCGCTGTCGCGGCGGCGCTTGACCCGGAGCAACTCGATCTGGAGCCGGCCCTCGTCGATGGCGGCGCTGGCGCGGCGGCCGAAGTTTTCGAGCTCGGTGTTGAGCTTGGAAAAGATGGACATCCTTCTCTCCGTGGTGGGGATCAGCGCACCTGACGGACGGGGGGGCCGGAATGTTTCATTTCGAACCCTTCGGGCCGGCTGCCGGAAAACATAAAGGGGATGCGGCCGAGGCCGCATCCCCTTCTTCACTACCCCACCGGCGGCGTCAGGCCGTGGCGGACACCGGGTAGACCGAGACCTTCTTCCGGTTCTTGTCCCGGTACTCGAACTTGACCACCCCGTCGACCATCGCGAAGAGGGTGTCATCCGTGCCCTGCCCGACATTCTTGCCGGCATGGATACGGGTGCCCCGCTGACGGACCAGAATGTTGCCCGCGGCCACCTGCTCGCCCCCGAACTTCTTGATGCCGAGGTACTGGGGATTGCTGTTGCGGCCGTTGCGGCTGGAGCCTACGCCCTTCTTATGAGCCATATAGCCTCACCCTACCTTGACGTCGGTGATGCGGACCTCGGTGAACTTCTGCCGATGCCCCGTCTTGCGACGATAGCCCTTCCGCCGCTTGAACTTGAACACGTAGATCTTGGGCTCCTGGCCGTCGCCCACGACCTCGGCCGTGACCTTGGCTCCCTTGACCAGGGGGCTGCCGGCCTTGACCGTGGTGCCGTCGGACGAGAGGAGCACCTCATCGAAGGTGACCTTGGTGCCGGGCTCGGCATCCATGAGGGGAAGGCGCACGACCTTGCCCTTCTCCGCACGGAACTGCTTGCCCAACGCCTTGAAAATCGCGTACATGACTCAGCTCGTTGCCAAAAGGTGGTTCCGTACCAAGCCCAAAAGACTAATGGGGTTAGCCCCTACCGTCAAGGACGGCCGGCCTCACCCCCTGTCCCTCTCGGCTGCGTTCCGCCTCACCACCGGTCCGCCTCGGCTCCGTCCCGCCTCACCCCCTGTCCCCCTCTCCGGCAAGCGGAGAGGGGGAACCGCCCCGCGGTCCCGCCGCCCAGCACTACGCTACGGCGTACTGCTCGGTCACATCCCTGCCCCCCGGCCTGCTCATGAGCCGGAACTCGTCCAGCCGCATCATCGGGTCGTCCCGAAGCTCCAGTTCCAGCCCCGTGGCCCGGACCAGGGCCTGGAGGAGCTTGGGCTCCTCCTCGAGGAGGTACAGGGCCACCTCGGGGTGGAGCCGGACGGCCAGCTGGCGCTCCCGGTGCTCGTGGCCGGCCCGGCGGAGGGACCGTTCCAGCCGGCGGGTGACGATTTCGGGCTTGAAGACCCGGCCGCTGCCGGCGCAGGTGGGGCACTCGGTGGTCTGCGAGGCCCAGAGCGAGGGGCGGACCCGCTGGCGGGTCATCTCGATGAGGCCCAGCTCCGAGACGGCGAAGGCCTTGGTCCGGGCGCGGTCGCGGGTCAGGTGGCTGCGGAGCTCCTGGAGCACCTTTTCGCGGTTGGAGCGGGTGTCCATGTCGATGAAGTCGCAGACGATGATGCCGCCGACGTCGCGGAGCCGGAGCTGCCGGGCGATTTCCTTGGCGGCCTCGAGGTTGGTGCGGAGGATCGTCTTTTCCGGGTCCTTCTTGCCGGTGTAGCGGCCCGTGTTCACGTCGATCGAAACCAGCGCCTCGGTGGGCTGGATGATGATCGACCCGCCGGTCGGCAGCTCGCAGCGCGGCTTGAAGAGGTCGCGGATTTCCGATTCGATGTCGAACTTGTCGAAGAGCGGCTGGTCCTCGGTGTAGTGATGGACCCGCTGCATCAGGTCGGGGTCCACCTGCTCGAGGTACTGCGCCACCTCGTTGAAGAGCTCCTTCGAGTCCACGTGCAGGGCGTCGACCTTGTCGCTGAAGAGGTCGCGGATGATGCCGCGGGTCAGGCTGGTTTCGCGCTGGACCAGCGCCGGGGCGCGGACGAAGCCCTTCTTGCGGTTGATCTTCTTCCAGAGCCCGATCAGCGACTCGACCTCCCGCGTCACCTGCTCCTCGGTGACCCCCTCCGCCACGGTGCGCACGATGACGCCGCCGGCGTCCTCGGGCAGGACCTTCTTCACCATTTCGCGGAGCTTGGAGCGCTGCTCGCGGCTCTCGATCTTGCGGCTCACGCCCACGCGCGAGGCGAAGGGCATGTAGACCAGGAAGCGGCCGGGGAGGGAGATCTGCGCGGTGACCCGCGAGCCCTTGGTGCTGATGGGCTCCTTGGTCACCTGGACCAGGATGGTCTGCCCCTTCTTCAGGAGCTCCTGGATGTTGGGGACGGCGGCGCGGTTGCTGACCTCGCGCTGGCGCGGCGCGCGGACCGGCGCGGACGCCTCGGGGGCGTCGGCATCGGGCACCTCGTCGTCGGCGTCGTCGCGGTCGTCGGGGTCGTCGTCCTCCTCGGGCTCGAGGAGGTCGGAGGCGTGCAGGAACGCCGACTTTTCCAGGCCGATGTCTACGAAGGCGGCCTGGATGCCGGGGAGGACCGCGTCGACGCGGCCGAGGTAGATGTCGCCGAGGGAACGGCGTTGATCAGGACGATCGTAGAGCAGCTCGACGAGCCGATCGTCCTCGAGGATGGCCACGCGGGTCTCCCGCCGGCCACCATTGATGAGAATTTCGCGCTTCACGCGTATGAACCTCGACCGGCAACGGCTGTCCGGCCGGGCCCCACAGGGCCCGGACGAAGGCGATGCCGGTCAGTACGAGGGAATCCCACGCGGCCGACCACCCCCCAGCCCTGTCGCGCCGGGCGGCCCAGGGGCCCTGGCCGGCGCGAAGAGTGAGGATCGGAACCACGGAGGACAAAACGGAGGGCGGGGATCCCGCCACCAGAGCATCAGAACGACGAACGACGAGAGTCGGCCGGCCGGACCCTGGGCGCCCCACCGGACCGGCCGGCACGGAGCGATCGTGGGTCCGGTCGAGGCCGGACATCCGAGCGAAGACACCAAGCACAGTCGCCCCCCAGGCTCGGACCCGGGAGGCGATCATGTCAATCGAAAGAAGGGGTGCAGCCAACTTCATGGCTCAATGATAGGACCGGCCGGCGGTTCGGGCAATAGACGGGCCTGAATCAGGCGCCGTCGAGCGCCCCTAAGATGTGCCGGGCAATGACGATACGCTGGATTTCGCTGGTCCCCTCGCCGATTTCGCAGACCTTGGCGTCGCGCATCATCCGCTCCACCGGATAGTCCGTGGTGTAGCCGTAACCGCCCAGCACCTGGACCGCCTTGGTGGTGGCGCGCATGGCCAGCTCCGAGCAATACAGCTTGGCCATGGCCGCCTCCTTCTTGAAGGGGCGTCCGTTCTGCTTGAGCCAGGCGGCGTGGTACAGGAGGTGGTTGCCGGCCTGGATTTCGGTGGCCATGTCGGCCAGCTGGAAGCTGATGCCCTGGAAGCTGCTGATCGGCTTGCCGAACTGCTTCCGCACGCCGGCGTACCGAAGCGCCTCCTCGTAGGCCCCCTCCGCGATGCCCAGCGACACCGCCGCGATGCCGATCCGGCCGGCGTCGAGGGTCTTGAGGAAGTTGACGAAGCCCTCGCCGACGGCGCCGAGGACGTTCTCCTTGGGCACGATGGCGTCCTCCAGGATGAGCTCGCGGGTGTCGGAGCTCCGCCAGCCCATCTTGTCTTCCTTCTTGCCGGCCCGTACCCCAGGCGTCTTGACCAGCGCGTCGTCGTGGCCGACGCCGACGGCGCGGCAGCGCGCCACGTCCACGCTGTCCTTGGTGACGATGAAGCTGGTGATGCCGCGGTGGCCCGGCCCGGGGGAGGTCCGCGCGGTGACGGAGAAGATCTCGCCCACGCCGGCGTGGGTGATGAACACCTTGGCGCCGTTCAGGACGTAATGGCTCCCTTTGTCCACCGCGGTGGTGGCGGTGCCGCCGGCGTCGCTCCCGGCGCCTGCTTCGGTGAGTCCGAACCCGCCCAGCACCTTGCCCGAGGCGAGGAGCGGCACGTAGCGCTGCTTTTGCGCCGCGGTGCCGAACTCGACGATGGGCGAGGTGCCGAGGTTGGTGTGGGCGCTCACCGTGAGGGCGTGGCTGGCGTCCACCTTGGCCAACTCGTGGAGCACGATGTAGTAGGAGATCTGGTCCATCCCGGCCCCGCCGAGCTCCTCCGGCCACGGCACGCCGAGGAGGCCGAGCTCGGCCATCTTGCGAACGCTCTCCCAGAGGAATTCGGAGGTGCGGTCGAGCTCACGGGCCACGGGGGCGACGTCGGTCCGCGCGAACTCGCGCACCATGTCGCGCACCTGGAGGTGTTGCTCGCCGAAGTAGAACGGGAGGTCCATGGGCCATCCATGCCGGGGGAATCGTTGCTGGCAATTTACCACGGGGCGCGGCACGAATCACCTCACTGCCAATTCTGTCATTGCGAGGAGGCCCCGGCAGGGGCCGACGAAGCAATCCGGGTCGTGCATCCTTAGATTTCCGGCTGCGCTATCACCTCACCCCCTGTCCCCCTCTCCAGTATCTGGAGAGGGGGAACGCCTGTGGAGAACCGACGTTGACTGGTTCCTTCCCGACGCCCGGACGGACGCTTCGTTTCGCCTTCCCGCTGGCCCTGGGCCTCGCCCTTGGCTGCGGCGAGGAGTCGGGCCCCTCCGCCCCGCCGGTGGACCTCACGCTCCAGGCGGTGGACAGCGGGTACGACTTTCCCGTCCTCGTCATTGCCCCGCCGGGGGACGCGACCCGGCTCTTCGTCCTGGAGCGTGGCGGCCGGGTCATCCTCATCAAGAACGGCGTGCGACAGGACTCCGCCTACGTCAACCTGAGCGCCCTCACCGGCGTGCCGGGCGTGGCGCGGGAGTACGGGGTACTGGGGCTGGCCTTCCACCCGCAGTACGCCACCAATCGCCGGCTCTTCGTGTACCTCGAGGACCTGAACGAGGACACGCAACTCATCGAGCTCGCGGCGGAGCCGGGGCTCGACCACGCCAACCCGGTGCCGGTCCGCACCATCCTGCAATTCTCCCAGCCCAGCTACGCCATCCACTACGGCGGCTCGGTGGCGTTCGGGCCGGACGGCTACCTCTATCTGGCCCCGGGCGACGGCGAGACCGGCGCGGTACCCTCCAGCCCCGCGCAGGACAGTACCTCCCTGCTGGGCAAGATGCTCCGGCTCGACATGGACGGCGTCCTGCCCTACGCGATCCCCGCGAGCAATCCCTACGTGGGGCGCGCGGGATGGCGGGGCGAGATCTACCACGTCGGCCTCCGGAACCCGTACCGCTGGAGCATCGACCGCACCACCGGCGACTTCTGGATGGGCGACGTGGGCGAAGACAGCTGGGAGGAAGTGGACTTCGCGCCGGCCGGCGTGGGCGGCCTCAACTTCGGCTGGCCGTACCGCGAGGGCACGCACTGCTGGATGCCGTCGGTCGGGTGCCCCTCGGCGGGGCTCACGCCGCCGGTCTTCGAGTACCAGCACAGCGAGGGCTGCTCCGTCATCGGAGGCGTGGTGTACCGTGGCGCGGCGCTCACCGGTCGGCAGGGCACCTACCTCTTCGGCGATTTCTGCCGAAACGACTTCCGCTCGTTCACGCGCTCGTCCACCGGTGCCGTCAGCGCCGTCACCACGTGGGCCCCGGCGATCCCGGCCGACAACGTGTCGGGATTCGGGCAGGACGCGGCGGGCGAGGTGTACATCACCATGGCGTCGGGGCGGATATACAAGGTGGTGGCGGAGAACTGAGGACTGAGGACTGAGGACCGAGACCTGGGGGGATCCGTGACAGAGCTGGAATCCATCGAGCAACGCGTACGGCTGCTGGAGCGCCACAACCGGAGCCTCCGGTGGACCGTCCTCCTCACGCTCGTCCTCTCCATCCTCGGCCTGATGTGGGGCCGGGTGTGGCCGCGGAACGGGGTGATCGTGGCGCAGGGGTTTGTGGTGGAGGACCCGGCCGGCAAGCCGCGCGGGTCGTTTGGGTTCGACGCCAGCGGCGTGGGCCTCAACCTCCAGGACCAGAACGGCCTCTGGCGCGCGGGGTTCCTGGTGGACGTGACCGGCCGGCCGGCGGTGTTCCTCTTCGATACCACGTCGCAGCCGGTGTTCACCCTCAACCTGCAGCGGAGCGGCGCGCCGTTCCTGCGGATGCGCTCGCCGGTGGACGAGGCGGCCTTCACGGCGCGGCTGGGCGAGGGAGGCAGGCAGGGGGTACTCGTGTCGGGCGGGGAGGACACGGTGGCGCTGACCCTACCGCGCTGAACCTGGACCCCGGCGTCCGCCGGGGTGACGATCGCAGCCAGAGCACCGATCGAGGCGCTCGCCGAAGTACCGCAGCAGCTCCGCGCGGCGGCACCCGCGGGTCGTCGCGTACCGCTCCATCGCCGCCACCCGCGCCAGCGCCCGGTTCCGCCGGCTCAGGATCCGGTGCCAGTCAGGCGGCCCTTCCTCCGGCCGCAGCTCCCTCCGCAACCGTTCGACACTCGCCCGCACATTCGACGGCAGCCGCACCAGCGCCGCAGGGTCCGCCCACGCCGCCCGGAGCGTGCGCTCCGGCGGAAAGGTGACTTCCAGCTGCCGACGGTGCAGCTCGGCGTCTCCCTTGGCGAACAGCAGCACGCAGCGCGACGGCGCGCCGTCCCTCCCCGCCCTCCCCGCCTCCTGGTAGTACGACTCCGGCGTCGGCGACGTCATCCAGTGCACCACGACCCGCACGTCGGGCTTGTCGATGCCCATGCCGAAGGCGCTCGTGGCGGTGACGACGTCGAGCCCGCCCGAGAGGAACCGGTGCAGCACCTCCTGCCGGCGCTCCCGTTCGAGCCCCGCGTGGTAGGCGGCGCTCCGGAAGCCGGCCAGTTGGAGCGACTGGGCAAGCCCCTCGGTGATCCGCCGGGTGGGGGCATAGACGATGGCGGTGCCGCGGCGCGGCGCCAACTGCGCGAGCAGCGCGCGGAACCGGTCGTGGTCGGTCTTCACCCGCTCCACGCCGAACCAGAGATTGGGGCGGTCGAACGAATCGAGGTGGACGTCGTGGCGGCCGGCATGCCCCAGCCGCAGCGAGTATGCGATGTCCTGCCGCACCTCCGGCGTGGCACTCCCGGTGAGCGCCACCACGGGCGGCCGCCGGAGCCGGATTCGCGCCGCAAGCAGCAGCCGGTAGCTTGGCCGGAAGTCGTGCCCCCACTCGCTGATGCAATGCGCCTCGTCCACGGCGAGCAGGCTCACCACGGCCCCCATGCCGGTGAGCTCGCCCGCCAGCCGTTCCAGCCGCTCGGGCGACACATACAGCAGCTTGAGCGCGCCTGAGCGGAGGGCCTCGAGCACGGCAGCCCGCTCGGCGGCGTCCTGCGTGCTGTTGAGCGCGGCGGCCGGCAGCCCGCGCCGGAGCGCGGCTTCGACCTGGTCCTGCATCAGGGACAGGAGCGGCGACACCACCACAGTGAGCCCCGGCAGCACCATGGCCGGCACCTGGAAGCAGACCGACTTGCCGCCGCCGGTGGGGAGCACCGCCAGCGTGTCGCGCCCGGCGAGCACCGACTGCACGACGCGGCGCTGCATGGGCCGGAAGTCGGGAAAGCCGAAATGCCGGAGGAGGGCGCTGCGGGCGGCGTCCAGGCGCTCGACGAGTGGGATCGTCACGCACCAAGGGTTGCCGCGATGCAGGAAGGAGTCTGTATCAGGAGGGCGCGGTCGGGTACCAGCGATTGCGGGTCACTCTGTGGGGTCGGCCGGGCCTTGCCGCTTTTCCTGCATGCGCCGCTGGATGGCCTGGATCACCCGGGTACCGAGGGAAAAGCCGAGGAAGCCGATGGCCACCCAGCCGAGCCGCCGGTCGTCGCGCGCCACGGCGAGGGCCGCGGCGAGGAACCCCATGAGCGAGGTGAAGAGCCGGAGCGGATTCACTTCGAGAGGAAGGCCTGGATGGCCTTCCTGAAGTCGGGTGTGGTGCGGGAGAGGGCGTTGACCTGCGCGCCGAGGGCGATGCCCTCCTGGAACGACAGCCCGTCGAGCTGGTAGAACTGCCGCTTGGTGAGGGCCAGCGCGGAGCCGCTCGCCGAGGCGAGCGTGGTGAGGACCTTCGCGGCCTCGGTGCCGAAGTCGGCGTCGGGTACGACGCGGGACACCAGCCCCGCCGCCTGCGCCTCCCGGGCCGTGAGAATGCGCCCGGTGGCCGCCAGGTCGAAGGCGAGCTTCTCGCCGGTGAGCCGCCGGAGCAGCGTCATGACCATGGCCGGCACGAAGCCACGCTGGATTTCGGGGTAGCCGAACTGGGCGCTCTCGGTCGAGACCACCAGGTCGCAGGCGGTGGCGAGGCCGGCCCCGCCGGCCAGCGCGCGCCCGTGCACCAGCGCCACCACCGGCTTGGGGAGCTCCCGCATTCGCACGAACAGCCCGCCCAGGTGCATCGCGGCGTGCTCATTCTGTTCCGGCGTGGCGTCGGCGCTGGCCAGCAGCTCGCCGAGGTCGGCGCCGGCGCAGAAGTCCTTCCCCGCCCCGCGCACGGCCACCACGCGCACCTCGGCGTCGAGATCGGCGCGTTCCATGGCGGCGTGCAGGCCGTCGAGCGTCGGGGTGTCGAGCGCGTTTCGCTTGTCGGGCCGGTTGAGCGTGAGCGTCAGCACGCCCTTGGCGAGCTGGACATCGAGCGGCGAGTTCACCGGGCCCCCTTCCGCGCCGCGCGCGCGACGGCCGCAGGCACCGGCACCTCCATGCGGAGGAGCGCCGTCGAGTAGACCTTGCCCTGGGCGTCGGTCTTGAGCGAGATGGTGCCGCCGCCATCGAGCGCGTCGTGCAGCAGGAAGTTGAGCGCCGACAAGTTCGGCAGTTCGTAGCGGTCCACGCCGCTCACCATGCCCTTGAAGTGCCGGCGCACCCGCGCCACCGTCACCTGCCTCCGGAGGAGCTCGTACCACTCGGGCCGGAGCGCGATGAGCCCGACGTTGGCGGTGTTGCCCTTGTCGCCCGAGCGGGCGTGGGCCAGGTACCGAAGCTGGAGGGATACGGTCTTGGGTGTCGGCATCAGGCCTCCAGGATCTCGACCCGCACGCCGGGCTCGACGGCGGTCCGGTCGATGAGCGCAGGCCAGTAGGCCACCACTTCCTCCACCTGCGGGCGCCCGCCGGCAAATCCCGTCACGCTGGGCGGCCCGGTCAGCACCAGCGGAGCGATCTCCCTGGTGAACCGCTCGACCGCCGCCTTGTCGGGGGAGCGCACCCCGATGCGGAGCTGCACCTCCGGCGCCTCCGGATCGGCGGGGCCGGCCAGCCGGCCGTGGGTGGCGTCCACCCCCACATACTCGGTGAGCACCTGCTCGAACTTGAGCCCCAGGTCCGCCAACCGCTGCCGGAGAATCTTGTCCGCCGCGCGCGCCTTGTCGAAGGCGTCGGGCCAGCTGTACACCAGCGTGCCGACGGCCTTGTACCCGTAGAAATAGGAGACCGACACCTTGAGCATGGGGGTCCGCGGCCCGCCCTTGATGCCGCTCACCCGGACCCGGTCCTTGCCCGCCTGCTTCAGCTGAATGGTCGTGAAGTCCGCCACGCCGTCCGGCGTGATGTACTCGTGCGGGTTGCCCATTTCGTACACCAGCTGCTCGGTGACCGACGCCAGCGACACCACGCCGCCGGTGCCCGGATGCTTGGTGATGACGAAGCTGCCGTCCGCCGACGCCTCGGCGATCGGGAAGCCGGGGTTGGCCAGCCCCTTCACCGAGCGCCAGTCCTTGAGGAGGTTGCCTCCGGAGCTCTGCGCCCCGCACTCGATGATGTGCCCGGCCACGGTGCCGGCGGCCACCTTGTCCCAGTCGTCGGGGTCCCACCCGAACTCGTGGAACATCGGCGCCAGGGTGAGCCCGGTGTCCGTGACGCGGCCGGTGATGACCACCTGCGCACCGCGGTCCAGCGCCTCCACCATCGGGCGCATGCCGAGGTAGGCGTTGGCCGACAGCACCTTGTCGCGGATGTCGGAGAGCGGCCGGCCGGTTTCCATGTCCTTCAGCTGGTGACCCGCCGCGATCAGTTGGTCGAGATCGGGGAGGAGGTCGTCTCCCGACACGAGGCCCACCTTCAGCTTGCCGCCCAGCCCCAGCTTCCGCGCCACCTCCAGCACCGCCTCGGCACAGCCCCGCGGGTTCACGCCGCCGGCGTTCGAGGTGACGCGAATCCCCTTCTTCACGATGTCGGGGAGGATCCGACCCATCAGCGGCACGAAGTCCCGCGCGTAGCCGGCCCGCGGGTCGCGCGAGCGCTGCTTCTGCATGATGGACATCGTGACTTCGGCCAGGTAGTCCATCATCAGGTAGTCGATCGGCCCGTCCTGCACCTGCCGGACGGGGGCCTCGAGCCAGTCGCCCCAGAATCCCTGCCCCGCCGCGATCCGGACCACCTGCTTGCCGCTCATCGCATCACCGGCCCGATCGGGGCCGGGAGGCCGGCCTCGCGGGTCCATCGGAGGTTCCCGTCCATGACGACCGCCTGGGCCAGCGGGAAGAACCCTTCCGGCATCGGCCAGGGTGGCACCGCCGACTGGAACCGCACGGCCCCGCGCGCGCCCGGTGTGAGGCTCACGTTGCGGGTGTCCTCGCCGGCGCTCACGTCGAGCGGCAGCGGCGAGTCGGCATAGAGGCGGATCCGCACGTTGAGCTTCCACACGCCGGCGGCGGTCGTGTCGCCGAAGGCCGGCACCAGCCTGAGGGTGAGCGTCTGGCCCGCCAGCGCCTCGGTGAGCTCCGTGCGGAGGCGCACGTCGGCGTAGTTCATCGGTTCGTTGGCCACGATGCGGCCCGACTGGTCGTAGAGCGCCACGGCAAAGTCGGTAAAGCGCGACCACATCTCCCGCGGCATGTCGGCATCGATGACCAGCTCGCGCGCCCAGGCCGGCGCGGTGAACGCCACTTCCTCGGCGCGGGAGCCGCTCCCCGGCACCAGCGCGCCTCGCTGGGCGCCGACGAGCGCCACACCCACCTGGAGATCGGCGGCGCGCTTCGAACGGTTGTCGAGCGACAGCTCCACGCCCTTTCCGTCGCGCTTGAGGCCGATGCGCACCGGCGAGGTCAGCACGCTCACCGACGCGGCGCCGGAGGCCACCGGCGAGCCGAGGGCGTCGGCCTCCCAGATGCCGGTGCGGGTGTCGGAGGCGTCCACCACGAATTCCGCCGGCGCGGCGGGGCCCGCGCCCTGGATGTTCTCGTCGAGGCCGGGCCGGCCACCGGGCATGAAGAGCGCCCCGAGAATCGTCGGTCCATCGTCGTCGGAGGAGATGCGGACCGCGAAGGGGCGCCCGGAGTCCACCGCGAAGAACACACGGGCGGTGCCGCCGGCATCGAGCGACAGCGGCCCGAGCGTCGTGTCGGGAGGAACAGCCACCACTACAGTGTTGACCAGCCGGAAGAGCGGCCCGGCCATGGTGTCCGGCCCCCAGCCGGTCACCACGCCGACGTGCGCGCCCGCCGTGCGGAGCTGCTCAGTGCGGTACCGAAGTGACAGTTCCGTGGTGCCCCCGGCAAGCTGCAGCGACGCCGGGGCCTGGAGCCAGGGGCTATCGCTCCGCAGGGTGACGGGAATCGGCGCGCTCCCGGCTGGGCGCTCGAGCTGGAAGCGCTGCGTCGAGTCCGCGGCGGAATTGAGGGCCCGGTAGCCGGCGCTCACTCCTGTGCCGCCGACGGCACGGGTGCGCACCTCGGGGACGGCGTGTCGCTCGCTGAGCCACGACCAGGCGGAACCTATGTCTGGTGTTCCGGTGCCCTGGTCGAGGTAGGTGGCGCTGGGCAGTGGGCGGGCGGTGACCATCAGCGCCTGCTTCAGCTGGATGGCGCTCGGTGATTGCCCGTTTGCCGCAGCCGCCGAGCGGAGGAGGGCGAGCAAGCCCGCCGCATAGGGCGACGCCATGCTGGTGCCGCCCTTCCGCTCGTCGCCGGTGGCCCAGCGAGGCACGGACGAATACGCCACGCCGGGGGTGACGATGTCGGGCTTGGCAAGCTCGCCGCCACGCGCCGAGAAATAGGCCACGGGGTCGGGCCGCCCGTCGCTGGGCGCGCCCTCGAGGAACGCCAGCGGGAAGGTGGCGCCGACCGTCAGCGCGCGGTCGGCCGATCCCGGGAATCCGAGGGTGGACAGCCCGGGGCCGTCATTGCTGGCGCTGATGGCGAAGGGGACGTCGGGGTTGGCGGCCAGGATCGAGTCCACCAGGAAGTCGATGCGCGCGGTGCCTTCCACCTCGTTGCCGACGCCGAAGCTCATGTTCAGCACCAGCGGCATCTGCCGCGCCCGCGCGAACTTGATGGCGTAGTCGATGCCGCGGAGCATGCTGCCGGTCACGGTGACGCCGCCGTGCGCGTTGTTGGCGATCTTGAGGCCGAGGAGCTGTGCGCCGGGCGCCACGCCGTCGAACCCGCCCACGCCGTAGAGGTCGTTGCCGGCCGCAATGCCGGCCACGTGGGTGCCGTGGCCGGAGGTGTCGAAGAAGAGGTCGAGCGTCGGGACGCCCCCCACCGCCGTGATGTTCACCGCTACCGTGAGCGGCGACGGCTTGCCGGGCTGGGCCCAGCCGAAGGTGTCGCGACCGTGGAGGTAGTCGTGCACCGGGCGCTCCCCGCTGAAGGAGCCGTCGCCGTCGGTGTCCACCATCGCGATCCAGCCGTCGCTGGCCTGGGTGACCAAAACCGCCAGCGTGTCCTGGTCGTCACCGTCGCCGTTCAAGTCGGAGGCGGGAAGCTCGCCCAGCGGCCGCTCACGGAGCACGCCGCCGAAATAGGGGCCGGCGCCGGCCAGCATGCGCACCCGGGTCATGCCACCGAGCGCGAGGCCGCCGATCCGAACCGAATCTCCATCCGCCGCGAGGCGCTTGAGCGGCACCGCGCCCTCGCCGGAGAAGTCCCGCAGGTCGAGGAGCTTGGCGCTGCCGGTGGGAGTGCGCTGGAGCCCCGGCACGCCGGCATCGATACCGCTGTCCAGGATGCCGATGAGCACACCACGCCCGTCCCATTCCGGGTGCGCCTTGAGGAAGCCCGGTACGCCGGTGGCCGCGAGGGGCATCCATCCCTTGGCGAACGCCGCGTCGGCGGGCGCCAGCGGCGGTGGCGGCTCTGGGTGCTCCGGTTCGGCCGGCGGCGGGGTGGTCACGCCGGGCAGGTCCTTGCGGCCGGGATCGACGTTGGGGGCTGGGGGCTGGACCGGGGCGGGAGCGCAGCCGAGGAGGGCGGCTCCCACGAGCGCGAGCAGGCGAATGCGCATCAGGGTTGGGGTACCGTGTCGAGCGGGGGAAGCACGAAGGCGCCGAGGTGCGGGCCCCCGTAGTTGGCGACGGTGCGGAGGAGGAAGGCCAGCTGGTCGCGGGTTTCCTCCGGGGTGATGATGGCGTCCACGTAGCCGCGGGCGGCCGCGTACTTGGCGTCGAGCTGGTGCTCGTAGTCGGCGCGCATCGACTCCATCGAGGCCTGCACCGCCGCCGAGGGCTCCGCGCCGGCCTGCTTGGCCTTCTCGATGTCGGGGCCGTGCACCGCGCTCACCGCCGACTCGCCCTCCATCACGGCCATCCGGCCGGTGGGCCAGGACAGGATGAAGTCGGGGTCGAATCCCTGCCCGGCCATCGCGTAGTACCCGGCGCCCGAGGCGTGGTTGACGGTGAGGACGATCTTCGGCACTACCGCGGTGGCCATCGCCTCGACGAAGCGCGCCCCCGCCCGGATGATGCCGGAGTGCTCCGCCTCGGGGCCCACCATGAACCCGCTCACGTCCTGGATGAAGAGCAGCGGGATCCGCTCCCGGCTCGCGGTCTCGATGAAATACGCGACTTTTTCCGCGCTTTCGGTGTAGACGATGCCGCCAAACTTCGGGCGACTGCCTTCGGCGCCCTTCACCAGCCCGCGCCGGTTGGCGATGACCGCGACCGGCCACCCCTCGAGGTGGGCATGGCCGCAGATCATCTCGCGGGCCAGGTCGGGCTGGAACTCGTCCAGCACGCCACCGTCGAGCAGGCACTCGAGGAGGTGCGGCATGTCGTACGACATCCGGTGGTCGTGCGGCAGCAGGTCGTAGAGCTCGGTCGGCTTCCGCTTCGGTTCGCGCGACTCCTGCACCCGGTGCCACACGCCATCGTGCCGCGGGAGCCGCCCCACATACTCGCGGATGCGCTTCAGGCACTCGGCGTCGTTGGCGGCGCGGTAGTGGGCCACCGCGCTGACTTCGGTGTGGGTGCGGGCGCCTCCGAGGAATTCGCCGTCCACCGTCTGGCCGGTGGCGCCCTTGACCAGGTTGGGGCCGCCGAGCCCCATGAAGCTGGTGCCGTCCACCATGAAGATCACGTCGGAGAGCGCAGGGAGATACGCGCCGCCGGCCACGCAGCTCCCCATGACAGCGCTCACCTGCGGCACGTGCAGGAAGCGCCGCATGATCGAGTTGTAGTAGAAAATCCGCGCGGCGCCGTACTGCCCGGGGAACACCCCGCCCTGGTACGGCAGGTTGACCCCTGCGCTGTCCACCAGGTAGATGATCGGGATTCGCTGCCGCATGGCCACTTCCTGCGCGCGGAGGATCTTCCGGATGGTCTCGGGCCACCAGGAGCCCGCCTTGACGGTGGCGTCGTTTGATACGACCACCACTTCCCGGCCCTCGACGCTCCCGACCCCCGTGATGACCCCGGCGCCGGGCGCCTGCCCGTCGTACTGGTCGTAGGCCATGAGGAGGCCGAGCTCGACCCACGGCGTCTTCGGGTCGAGGAGCTTCTCGACCCGCTCGCGCGGGGAGAGCTGCCCTTTCTCGTGCATCTTGGCCACGCGCTTGGCGCCGCCCCCGGCCTGGAGGCGGCGGGCGAGCTCGAGATATTCGTCGGTCAGGGTGCGGAGGCGGCCGGCGGGCGATGCGCCTGTGGGCTTGGGCACGTCAGTCCTTGAGGTGGTCGGCGGCCCAGGCCTGGATGTACTCCACCAGGTCGGAGGTCGGCGTGCCGGGGCCGAAGAGCTTGCCGGCGCCCAGCTTCTGGAGCGCCTCGACGTCTTCCGTGGGCAGGATGCCGCCGCCGGTGAGCAGCACGTCCTTCCGCCCCTGGGCGTCGAGCAGCTGGCGCACCCGCGGAAAGAGCGTCATGTGGGCGCCGGAGAGGATGGAGAGCCCCACCACGTCCACGTCTTCCTGCACCGCCGCGCCGGCGATCATCTCCGGGGTCTGGTGCAGGCCGGTGTAGATGACCTCCATCCCGGCGTCGCGCAGCGCGGCGGCCACCACCTTGGCGCCGCGGTCGTGCCCGTCGAGGCCGGGCTTGGCCACGAGCACCCGGATGGGCCGGGAGGGCGACTTGGTGCGTGTCATGCGCGCGAGCTCCTGTCTGAAGGAAGCGGCTACCGGAACCGCAGCAGCGCCGCCATGCCGTGAATGATCTTCTTGGCCGAGGCCTCGTACACCACGTTCACGGTGATCCGCTGGCGCAGCGCCTCTTCGATGGCGTCGTCCACCACGTCGAGCACCGGCACCACGTCCGGCTCGCCGCGGAGGTCGGCGTCCATGATGGCCAGCCGGCCCGACGCCATCGCTCGGTAGCCCGGCTCCGCCACGTCGGGGTCCACCAGCAGGGTGCGCACCTGGCCGCGGCCCAGCGCCCTGAGCGTCTCGCGCACGCCGTCCACCGCCCAGCCGGTGCCGAGCCCCTCCTCCAGCTCGTGGAGGAGCAGCAACTCCGAGGCGCGCTCCCACTCGTGCCGCACCGCCAGCGTGGCCTGCAGCACCTCGGCGGGCTTGACCGACTTCGCGTTGAGCCGCACGGTGCCCATGAAGCGGCCGAGCAGGTACGGATGCAGGAAGGGCTGCAGCGCGCCGGCGTCGGTGCCGATGCCGGCCAGCACGATCCCGTTGACGGGGTCCTTCCGGTCGAGCGCCTGCAGTTGCGCGGCCGCGGCCTCGAGGTGCCGGGCGCGCTCCTCGCGGATCCGGTTGTGGTAGCTGTGCTCGCCCCAGCCGGGGCCGTCCTGGTCGCCGTGGTACCGGCCCCCGCGCGTGGCGGTGGCGGTGAGCCCCGGCACCTCGCGGACGCTGGAGGCCGTCACCTGGAAGAACCGCGCGGCGGTCCGGTCGAGCACCGCGGTCAGGATGCGCCCGAACTCGTCCTCAGTGGAGGCGAGCTCGCGCACCAGCGGCGTGCGGTCCACCGCGAGCCGGGAGCGGTGCACCGACGGCAGCGGCACCACTTCCCAGAGCTTGAGCGGCCCGGAAGCGAAGATGGCGATGCCCTGGGTGGCCGGCAGGTTGCCCGGGTGCTTCAAGAACGCCACCACCCGGGCCAGGTCGGCGCGGACCGCCTCCGCGGTGGCCCGCTCCAGCCCGAGCGAGGGCAGCGCCTGCTCGATGGCCTTGACCCGGTTCTTCACCTTGATCAGGTACTTGCCCCGGGCGCGGTCGCGCGGCTCCACCTTCAGGTAACAGGTGACCACCCGGTGCTTGCCGGGGCGGACCTGGTTCAGGCGGGCAATCTGCGCGGCCATGCTGCCCGCGGCGGGTGCGGTGGTGCGAGCCATCGTATGCCTCCTGGCCAGCGGCCCAGGCGTCAGAAGAAGACCGGTTCCCGGTAGCTTCCGAAGACGCCCTCGAGCACGTGGCGGATTTCGAAGAGTGTGCAGTACGCGCGCGCGCAGTCGAGCATGGCGGGGATGACGTTGCGGTCCTCCGCCGCCGCCTGGCGCAGCGCCTCGAGGCGCCGGTCCACCAGCGCCTGGTCCCGCGTGGCGCGAAGCTTCGCCAGCCGCGCGCGCTGCGACGATTCGGCCTCGTCGCCGACCTTCAGGATCTCCACCGGCGCCTCGGTGTCCTCCACGAACTCGTTGACGCCCACGACGGTGCGCCGGTGTTGCTCGACCTCATGCTGGAACCGCGCGGCGGCCCGCGCGATCTGCCGCTGCGACCACCCCGCCTCGATGGCCTTGACCACCCCGCCCTGCGCCTCGATCTCGGCGAAGATGTCCTCGGCCTCCCGCTCCAGCTGGTCGGTGAGCGCCTCGACGTAGTAGCTGCCGCCCAGCGGGTCGCTCACGTTGGCCACGCCGGTCTCGTAGGCCAAGATCTGCTGGGTGCGGAGCGCGATCCGCACCGAGTCCTCGGTGGGAAGCGCCAGCGTCTCGTCGAAGGCGTTGGTGTGGAGCGACTGGGTGCCGCCCAGCGCCGCGGCCATGGCCTGGTAGGCCACCCGCACCACGTTGATGTGCGGCTGCTGCGCCGTGAGGGTGACGCCGGCAGTCTGGGAGTGGAAGCGCATCATCCAGCTCCGCGGATCCCGCGCGCCGTAACGCTCGCGCAGGTGCCGGGCCCAGATGCGCCGGCCGGCGCGCATCTTGGCGATTTCCTCGAAGAAGTCGTTGTGCACGTCCCAGAAGAACGAGAGCCGCGGCGCGAAGCTGTCCACCGCGAGCCCCCGCGCCAGCCCGTGCTCCACGTAGCAGAAACCGTTCGCCAGCGTGAAGGCCAGCTCCTGCACCGCCGTGGCCCCCGCCTCCCGGATGTGGTAACCGGAAATGGAAATGGTGTTCCACTTCGGCGTGTGCTCCGCCGCCCACTCGAAGAGGTCCACGATGATCTTGAGCGCCGGCTCCGCCGGGAAGATCCAGGCGTGCTGCGCCATGTACTCCTTGAGGATGTCGTTCTGGATCGTCCCCTGGAGCTTGTCGATCGACACGCCCTGCTTCTCGGCGGCGGCCACGTAGAAGCAGAAGATGATGGCCGCCGGACCGTTGATCGTCATCGAGGTGGACACCTGGTCGAGCGGAATGCCGTCGAACAGCGTTTCCATGTCGGCCAGCGACGAGATGGCCACGCCGCACTTCCCGACCTCGCCCTCGGAGCGGGGGTGGTCGCCGTCGTAGCCCATCAGGGTCGGGAAGTCGAAGGCCACCGAGAGGCCGGTCTGCCCGCGGGAGAGCAGGAACTTGTATCTCTCGTTGGTGTCCTGCGCCGTGCCGAAGCCGGCAAACTGCCGCATTGTCCAGAGCTTGCCGCGGTAGCCGCTCGGGTGGATGCCTCGGGTGTAGGGGAACTGCCCCGGGATGACGCCCTGGGCCAAAATGTCCGGCGAAAGATCGAGCGGGGTGTAGCCCGGCTCCACCGAGCGGCCCGACACGGAGGTGAAGTCGGAGTCGCTGCGGACCGGCAGGGTCCCGAAGCGCGCCCGCCACGCCGCCACTTCGGCGCGGAGCGCGGCAAGTTCCCGCTCCCGTGCGGCCAGCTGGTCGCGGTCCGGCGTCGTGTCGAAGGTGGTCATGGCCGTGCTCCCTGCTTGAGGGCGTCCAGGATGCTGCCCGCCAGATCGTACGGACTCACGCGCCCCGCCTCGAGGTCGTCGAGCCCCGCCTGGATGGCGTGCTCCGCGGCGGTCTCGTCCCACACCCAGTGCACCAGCGCGCGGTCCACCACCTCGCGGGTGCGCTCCTCGAGCCGCCTGCGGCGCCGTGCCCGCATGGTGCCCGAGGCGGCGAGCCATTCGCGGTGCGCATCGAGCGCCGCGACCACGTCGGGCACGCCCTCGCCCTTGGCGGCGATGGTGGCGAGGACCGGGTGCTTCCATTCGGCGTCGGACTCCGCCGCCCGCGCGGCGGTTTCCGCGGCGGAGCGCGCCTTGAAGCCGTGGTGCGCCGGCACGTGGCGGAAGGCGTTGCCGCGCCGGATGCCGAGCGTAATCTCGATTTCCTGGCGCAGCTTGTCGGCACCGGGCCGGTCCGCCTTGTTCACCACGAAGACGTCGGCGATCTCCATGACGCCGGACTTGAGCGTCTGGATGCCGTCGCCCGATTCGGGCACCAGGAGGAGGAGGCTGGTGTCGGCCATGCGAGACACCGCCAGCTCGGATTGCCCCACGCCCACCGTCTCCACCAGGATCCGGTCGAAGCCCGCGGCGTCGAGCACGTCGCACACCTCGCGAGTGGAGGTGGCGAGCCCGCCCAGGGAGCCGCGCGTGGCCATCGAGCGGATGAAGACGCCCGGGTCGAGGGCGATGCTCTCCATCCGGATGCGGTCGCCGAGCAGCGCGCCGCCCGAGAAGGGGCTGGTCGGGTCCACCGCCACGACGGCCACCTGGTGCCCCTGCGCACGGTAGGCCGCCACCAGCCGTTCGGTCAGCGTGGACTTGCCGGCGCCCGGCGGGCCGGTAATGCCGATCCGGTGGGCTCGGCCGAGGCTGGGGTGGAGCGCGCTGAGCAGCGCCTCGAACCCCGGCCGGCCGTTTTCCACCACCGAAATGGCCCGGGCCAGCGCGGCGGGCTGGCGCGCCCGGAGGCCATCGAGCAGGGCGTCACGATCCATGATGGAAAGTCACCCGGAACAGGGACCGGGGCAAGCTAGACCAGGAACCGTGTGGCGAGCCCCAGCAGCAGGAAAAAACCGCACATGTCGGTGAAGGTGGTGACGAAGATCGAGCTCGCGATGGCGGGGTCGATCTTGAGCCGCTCCAGGAGCAGCGGCACGAAGGCGCCGGCGAAGCCCGCCACCGCCAGGTTGGCCGTCATGGCCAGCGCCACCACCGCGCCGAACTGGGGCCCCGCCGCAAGCCAGCCAATCGAGCCGGCCACCAGCGCGTTGGAGAAGCCGTTGACCAGGCCCACGAGCATTTCCTTGCCGACGATGCGGCCCTCGCTGCCGGCCGGCACCTGCCCCAGCGCAATGCGGCGCACCGACACCGCGAGCGCCTGCGTGCCCGCGTTGCCGCCCATCCCGGCGATGACCGGCATGAACACCGCCAGCCACTTGAGCTCCTGGATGGCGTTCGAGAACACGAGCACCACCGACGCCGCGGCGAAGGCGGTGAGCAGGTTCACGTAGAGCCAGGGCAGTCGGCTCTTCACCGCCCCGGTCCAGCGCGCGCCCAGCTCTTCGTCCGCCGACACGCCACCGAACTGCAGGAGGTCTTCCGTGGTCTCGGCCTCGACCACGTCGATCACGTCGTCGAAGGTGACGCGGCCCAGCAGCTTGCCGCTGGCGTCCACCACCGGCACGCTGGGAAGGTTGTAGCGCGCCATCAGGCGGGCCACATCCTCCTGGTCGCGATCGGGCGTCACCGAGATGTCCGCCGCCTCCATGAACTCGCTGACCGGCCGGTTGACCGGGCTGGTGACGAGATCCTTGAGCGGCAGCAGCCCCTGCAGGCGGCCCTCGCCGTCCACCACGAACACCTGGTAAAACCCCTCCGCCTCCTCCGCCTGCCGCCGGATCTCCTCGATGGCCTCCCCCGCCGTGGCCGTGGCGCGCACGGTCACGAGGTGGGTGGTCATCAGCCCGCCGGCCGACTCCTCGTCGTACGCCAGCAGGCGGTCCACGTCGGCCCGGTCCTCGACCTCCGAGAGGATCCGCTCCTGCTCCTCGGGCTCCAGTTCCTGGAGGATGTCGGCGGCGTCGTCGTCCGAGAGCTCCTCGACGATTTCCGCGGCGTGCTCCGGCTCGAGCGCGGCGAGGGTGTCCTCGGCGTGCTCCTCCTCGGGCATCTCGACCAGCGCCTCGCCGGAAATTTCCGGCGGGAGGGCGCGGACCGCCGTCAGCCGCTCCGCCTCGTCGAGCGAGGAGAGGACGTCGGCCAGGTCGGCCGGCTCCATCTTGAGCGCGCGCTTGACGAACTCCTCGATGCGCCCGGCGCGGAGCAGGTCGGGGAGGCCCGGCAGGCGGGTCTTCCTGGGGCTCATGTCGGCTCCCTCACCAGGGGTAACGGCTCCACCGGCCCGGGCCGCACCAGGACCCGCTCCACCCGTGTGGCGGAAGCCGCCACGACGTCCACCTCGATGCCGCCGATCGCGAAGCGCTCACCCGCCGCGGGAATCCGCCCGGCAAGCTCCGCGAGCATGCCGCCGACGGTCGAGGCCGCGGTCTTGGGCAGGGTGACGCCGAACCGCTCCACCAGGTAGCTGGCGGGAGAGCCGCCGTCGAGGTCGGCCATGGACGGCGCGCCCGCCGAGACCGGCGCGGCCGCGATCTGATCGTGCTCGTCGTAGATCTCGCCCACCAGCTCCTCGAGCAGGTCCTCGAGCGACACGAGGCCGAGCGTGCCGCCGAACTCGTCGAGCACCACGGCGAGGTGCCGCCGCTCGCGCTGCATGTCCACGAAGAGCTCGCCGGCGGGCCGGTTGGCGGGCGACACCGCCACGGGGCGGAGCGGCAGGGGATCGCCGGGGCGCAGCTTGAAGAGGTCGAAGGCGTGCAGCATGCCGACGATCTCGTCCAGCGTGCCGCGATACACCGGGATCCGGCTGTAGCCGCTCTGGGTGAAGATCTGCACGATGTCGGGCAGCGTGGCGTCTTCCGGAATGGCGATGAGGTCGGTGCGCGGCGTCATGATCTCCCGCACCGGCCGGCTGGCGAAGGCCATGACGCCGCCCACGGTGCGGAGGTCCTCGTCGGCGCGGAGGCCGACCGCGGCCCCCTCGCGCCAGAGGGTACGGAACTCCGCCGCCCGCGAGTGGCGCCGGGCCGGCAGGAACACGCCGAGCACCCGCGCCCAGGGCTCCAGGAGCGGCATGGCGACGCGGGACACCGACTCGGCGCGCGAGGCGGTGAGCCAGCGCGGCGCCAGGTAGCCGCTGAAGAGCACGAAGGGTACGGCGATGAGTGCCACGATCGGGGCCAGCAGCACGAGGCCCGAGCCGGCGAAGACAGCGGGGAACGCCGCGCCGAGGAGGATGACGCCGAAGGCGGCGGTGGCGGCCGCGGCGGTCAGGATCGACTCGATGAGCGAGAGCCAGGTGAGCGCGGAGGAGCCGCCGCGGAGCTGGCGCGACACGGCGCGCGAGAGCTCGGCGCGGCTCACGTACACCAGCGCGGCGCCGGCCATCGAGCCCGCGAGGGTGAGCAGCAGGCCGAGGAAGAAGGCCGTCCAGATCATGCGGCCTCCCCGGGGGTGGGGCCGTCGCCGGCGGGCACCCGGCGGGCCAGCACCCTGCGCACCCGGCGACGCGCCACCTGCTCGACCTCGAGCTCGAGATCGGCCAGCTGCACCCGGTCGCCGGCGCGGGGCACCCGACCCAGCTCGGCGAGCACCAGCCCGCCCACGGTGCTCACGTCCTCACGGCCGATCTCCTGGTGGAAGAGCGACTCCAGCTCGGAGAGCGCCACGCCGCCCAGCACGCGGTAGGCGTCGGGGCCGGTCGAGACGATCGGCTCGACCTCGTCCACGTCGTACTCGTCGTGGATTTCGCCGACCACCTGCTCGAGGATGTCCTCGAGGGTCACGAGGCCCGCGGTGCCGCCGAACTCGTCCACCACCACGGCGAGGTGGCTGGGGCCGCGCTGGAAGTCCTTGAGCAGCCGGTCGAGGGTCTTGCCCTCGGGCACGAAGGGAACGGGGCGGATGAGCGCCGTCCAGCGCGCCGCCGAGCCGTCGTCCTCGAGGTGGGCCAGCATGTCCTTGGCGTACACCACGCCGGCCACGGCGTCGGCGTGGCCCTCGAACACCGGCAGCCGCGCGTGCTCGGAGCGAGTGAAGGCGGAGATCACTTCCTCGCGGCTGTCGGCCAGGTCCACGCCCACGATGTCGATGCGCGGCGTCATGACCTCGTCCACCGTCATGTCGCTGAGGGAAAAGACGCCGATGATGGCGTCGCGCGGGGGGCGCTTGCCGCCGCCGGCAGTGGCGGCCTGCGGGCGCATTCCTTTCCGGTCCACCTGCGAGACGAGGTGGAAGAGCGGGCGGAAGATGGCGAGGGAGCGCGCGGCGCCGGGCCTCGCCAGCCGGGCCAGGTCGGGCGCGATGGCGGCGAGGAGGCGCGGCAACAGGTCTCCCACCACCCAGACGACGGCCACCGACAGCAGGAGCCGGAACCACGCCTCGACGGTGGGCCAATCCCACCAGGTGACGGCGGTGGCGGCGGCGGCGCCGGCAATGACGAGCAGCGCCATGTGCGCCAGGTGGAGCCGGCGCGCCAGCGGCAGCGCGGCGGTCAGGTCGGGTTCCGCGCGGGGGAGGTCGCCCTCGGCCTCGGCTGCGAGCGCCACCCACGCCGCCCATACGGCGAAGCCCAGGAGCGCCAGCGGCGCCAGGTAGCGCTGGAGGAACTCGATCACATGACCTTCCGCAGGTACTTCTCCTGGCGGAGCCACATGGCGGAGGCCTCGCGGCCCGCGCCGTCGTCGTGGTCCCAGCCGAGGATGTGGAGCGTGCCGTGGATGACGAGGCGGATCAGCTCCTCGCGGAGGGTGAGCCCGCGGCGGCGCGCCTCGCGCTCCGCCTGCCAGCGGCAGAGGTAGAGATCACCCAGGAGGCCGCCCCGCGGGTCGGGCAGGGCGAAGCTGATGACGTCGGTGGGAAAGTCGTGGCCCTTGTGGCGGAGGTTCATCTGGCGCATCGCCTCGCGCCCGAGGAAGGTGACGGACACGGCGGCGTGGCGCCGCTCGCCCGCCAGCACCGCGCGCACGGCGCGGCGGACGGTGGCGGCCGGAAGCGGGAGCATCCGGCCGTGCACGGTCACCTCAGGCACGGAGGACACGCGGACCGTTCCCCGTCATCCCGTCTGGTCTTCCGCGTAGGCGCGGATGATCTCGCGCACGAGGCGGTGCCGCACCACGTCGGTGTCCTGCAGGTAGCAGAAGGAAATCCCCTCGATGCCCGGCAGGATGCGCTCCACCTGGATGAGGCCGCTGTCCTCGCGCTTGGGCAGGTCGATCTGAGTCTTGTCGCCCGTCACCACCACTCGGCTGTTCACGCCGAGCCGGGTGAGGAACATCTTCATCTGGGCGCCGGTGGCGTTCTGCGCCTCGTCGAGAATGATGAAGGCGTCGGAAAGGGTGCGGCCGCGCATGTAGGCCAGCGGCGCGATCTCGATGGTGCGGGTTTCGAGCGCCTTCTGCACCCGCTCGGCGGGCATCATGTCCTCGAGCGCGTCGTACAGCGGGCGGAGGTACGGATCCACCTTGGCCTGCAGGTCGCCGGGGAGGAACCCGAGCGACTCGCCGGCTTCAACGGCGGGCCGGGCCAAGATGATCCGCTTGACCCGCTTCCGCGCCAGCGCCTCGACCGCCTTGGCCACCGCCAGGTAGGTCTTGCCGGTGCCGGCGGGGCCGATGCCGACCACCACGTCGTGCGCGGCGATGGCGGCCAGGTACTCCTTCTGGCCCGGCGTCTTGGCGTTGATGGCCCGGCGCATGCCGGGCAGGATGATCCGGCCGTCGGGGGCGTTGGTGGGCAACTCGGTGCCGGGCTCGGAGGCAATGCGGTACACATCCTCCGGCGCAATGGACTCGCCCATGCGCGCGAGGTCGATCAGCCCCTGCACGACCGGCGTGGCGCGCTCGATCTGCTCGACGGTGCCGCCCAGCGTGAGCGTGTCGCCTCGGAGGGTGGCCCGCACGCCGAGGGCGCGCTGCAGCTCGAGGAGGTTCACGTCGTTCACGCCGCCCAGGAGGAGGGGATCGGCTCCCTCGGTGGAGAGGCGGTGCACGACGTCGTGGGCGTCAGCCTTCACGGGTGATCTCCAGGTGCAGGGCGGCCAGGTCCTTCGGGTCGATCGGCGTCGGCGCGCCCTCGAAGAGCGCCCGGGCCGTCGTGGTCTTCGGGAAGGCGATCACGTCGCGCAGGTTGGTGGCGCCGGAAAGCAGCATGGCGATCCGGTCGAAGCCGAGCGCGAAGCCGCCGTGCGGCGGCGCGCCGCCGGCCAGCGCGTCGATCAGGAAGCCGAAGCGGCGCTTGATATCGGCGGCCGGGATCTTGAGCAGCTCGAAGATCGTGGTCTGCAGCTCCGGCGTGGTGATCCGGATGGAGCCGCTGCCCAGCTCGTTGCCGTTGTACACCGCGTCGTAGTGCAGCGCGCGGCAGCTCCACGGCACCGTCTTGAGCCGCGCCAGGTCGTCGGGATGCGGGGCAGTGAACGGATGGTGCGCGGGGGTCCACTCGCCGGAAGTCGGGTCCTGCTCGAAGAGCGGGAAGTCCACGATCCAGCAGAAGGCATGCTTTTCCAGCGCCTCGATGCCCGGCTTCCGCACCAGCGCGGAGCGCACGGCGTGGAGCGCGGGTCCGGTCACCTTGTCGGGCCCGGTCACGGCCACAAGCAGCGTGCCCACCGGCAGCACCAGCTTCTCGAGCGCATAGGTGCCGATGGCCTTGACCCCCTGCCCTTCCCAGCCAGCGGCAGTGCGACGCGCCCAGATGAGCCCGCCCGCCCCCGCCCCCTTGGCCAGCGCGGTCAGTTCGTCGAGCTCCTTCCGGGTGGCCTCGGCCTGCCCGGGCGCCGCGATCCCGCGCACCCGCCCGCCCGCCTTGATGGCCTCGTGCACGAACGGCGCGGCGTCGCCGCCGATGAGCGGCGTGAAGTCCTGGAGCTCCAGCCCGTAGCGGAGGTCCGGCTTGTCCACGCCGTACTTCTCCAGCGCCTCGTCGTACGTGAGCCGCCGGAAGGGTGCCTTGACCGCCTGCCCCGCCTCGGCCCAGAGGTCCACCAGCACCTGCTCGACCACGGCCTGCACGTCTTCCGGGCCGACGAAGCTGGCCTCGATGTCGATCTGGGTGAACTCGGGCTGCCGGTCGGCGCGGAGGTCCTCGTCGCGGAAGCAGCGCGCGATCTGGAAGTAGCGGTCGTATCCCGCCACCATCAGCAGCTGCTTGTAGATCTGCGGCGACTGAGGCAGCGCGTAGAACTCGCCCCGGTGCACGCTGCTCGGCACGAGATAGTCCCGCGCGCCCTCGGGCGTCGGCTTGGTGAGGATCGGCGTCTCGATTTCGAGGAAGCCGAGCTCCGTCATGGTGCGCCGGCTCCGCTGCAGCAGCCGGTGCCGGAGGATCAGGTTCCGCTGCAGCTCGGGGCGGCGGAGGTCCAGCACCCGGTGGCGGAGGCGGAGTTCCTCGGAGGGAAGCTCCTCCCCTTCCTTGCGGGCAATCGGAATGGCCGGGGTGACGGCGGGGCCCACGATGGTCAGCGTGCGGACGTGCACCTCCACCTCGCGCGATGCCATTCCGGCGTCGCGGCCGATCTCGGGGCGCACGTCCACCTCACCCTCAACCAGCACCACCGTCTCGGGGCCGACCGACGCGGCGCGCGCGATGACGTCGGGTTCGCTCCAGCGCGGGTCGAACGAGAGTTGGACGAGTCCCGCGCGGTCGCGGAGGTCGAGGAAGACGACCCCGCCGAGGTCGCGGCGGCGGTGGACCCATCCGCCGAGGCGGACGCTCAGGCCGGTGTGTTCGCGGCTGAGTTCTCCACAGAGGTGTGTGCGATGGAGGGTGGCAGACATGCCGGGAAACATACCCGCCGCTCAATGATGGCACAAGTAATTCAAATAGAAGGGCTTAGGGGGCCTTGTGTCAGTGTTGAGATTGCATCGTCGGCCCTCGCGCGTTCACCTCACCCCCTGTCCCCGGCTCCAGCGCATTCACCTCACCCCCTGTCCCCCTCTCCAGGAACTGGAGAGGGGGGACGTACGGACGGTTCGATCTCGTGCGCCGGCTGACGAAGGGATTGGTCCGAAGGGACGTGGGTTCGCGTCCCCCGTAGCGACCGTGGCGCGGAGGGGGCGCGAACCCCAGTCCCGGAGGACCAACCCAAGAAAGCCGGCGCAACCGACCAATCCCTTATCTTTCGAGCATGAGTACCAAGAGCGCGGAGAAACCCGCCCAATCGATTCTCGACGTGACGCCAGCGGTGGCGCGCGCCCGCCTCGCCGAGTGGGTCGCGGCGCGCGGGCTGCCGAAGTACCGGACCGATCAGCTGATGCGGCGGCTCTGGATGCAGCCGGTGGGCTCGTGGCAGGAGGCCACGGAGCTCCCGGCCGCGCTGCGCGAGGCGCTCGACGCCGAGCTCCCGCTCCGGCGGCTCAAGGCGGAGGTGACCGAGCTCTCGAGCGACGGCACGCGGAAGTTCCTCTGGCGGCTGGACGACGGCGAGGCGGTCGAGTCGGTGCTGATTCCGTCGGGCACCCGCCGCACCCTCTGCATCTCGAGCCAGGCCGGCTGCGCACTCGGCTGCGTGTTCTGCGCCACCGGGCTGATGGGATTCCGGAGGAACCTCACGCCCTTCGAGATCGCGGGCCAGGTGCGCGAGGTCGTGCTGCGCGATCCGGCCGACAAGCCGTCGAACATCGTGTTCATGGGCATGGGCGAGCCGCTGCTCAACTGGCCGGGCGTGGACACCTCGCTCACCGTCCTGAACCATCCCGAGGGACTCGGCATCGGCGCCCGGCACATCACCGTGTCCACCGTCGGCATCATTCCCGGCATGGCCAAGCTGGCCGCGCGGCCGGAGCAGTTCCGGCTGGCCATTTCGCTCCATGCGCCGACTGCGGCGCGGCGGCTGGCCATCATGCCGATCGAGAAGAAGTACGACCTCGAGGCGGTGCTCAAGGCGGCCGCGGCGTTCCGGAAGCGGATCACCTTCGAGTACGTGATGATTGCGGGCAAGAACGACAGTGACCAGGACGCCGACGCGCTGGCGGCGCTGGCCAACAGGCAGGGCGCGCTGGTGAACCTCCTGCCGCTCCACCCCGGTGGCGCGCCGGGGCTCACGCCCACGCCGCCCAACAAGATCCGGAACTTCGCGAGCCGGCTCCAGGCGCGCGGCGTCGAGGCGGTGGTGCGGAAGAGCCGTGGCCTCGACATCAACGCCGCGTGCGGACAGCTCCGGGTCCAGGTCGAGGCGAAGAAGCGCAAGCTTCCGATGGCCCCCTCCGCCGATCTCTGACCTCAGTCCTCAGTCCCCAGTCCTCAGTCCGCAGTCCTCAGTCCTCGGCCCTCAGTCCTCAGTCCTCACGCTGTTCATCAGCCTCCTCGGGTTGGTCCTCCGGGCCTGCAGTTCTCGCCCCCTCCGCGCCACGGTCGCTACGGGGGACTCGAACTGACGGCCCTCCGGACCAATCCCTTCGTCGGCCTTGGCCGAGTAGGGCAGGCGCTCGGCGATGTGGGAGGAAGGGGATCGTCGGCGCAGGAAGTTCGCAGGGGAGCGGGGTGGCGTGGTTAGAGAGCTTCCGGAGCCGACGACCCCAACGACCACATCTGCCCCCCGATCTCACCTCCAGTGCCGGAGGAGCAAGCGGGTCGAGGGGCGCGTTACTCGACGTCTCTCAATTCGATGATCTCATCGCGCGCTAGACGATCGGCAAGCCGGGTGTACGCCGCGTCGGCGTCGTAATCGAGGTACTGCCCCCGGCTCCGCTTGCCGGCGAGCCATTCGTCGAAGCCCGAGGCCACCGCGCCATCCGAGGTGCGCTGGTCGGTGGCGGCCAGGACGGCCAGGTCGTTGGCGTACTCGTTCTTGGCGTGGCCCTGGTGCCCCCGCACCCACGTCCACTGGACTTCGTGCTTGCCGGCCGACGACACCAGCTGCTGCCAGAGGGGGAGGTTCTCGATGGGCCCGCCCTTCCGGGTCCAGCCGCGCGCCTTCCAGGCCGGCACCCACTCGCGCATCCCCTTGATCAGGTACTCCGAGTCCGACACCAGGAGCACCCGCATCCGCTGGTTCTTGCCCGCCAGGAGCTGGAGCGCGGCGATGCCGCCGGCCAGCGCCATCCGGTTGTTCGTGGTGTCGGCGGCGTGGAGGAAGAAGTCGCGGCGCTGCACGCCGCCCCGGGTGGCGGTCTCGATCAGTCCGCCGGCTCCGCCCGGCGTGGCACCGGCCCGGCCGTTGCCGAGGCAGCTCTCGTCGAGATGGACCACGGCCATGGCGAGCGGTTGGGTCATTCGCCGGTCCCCAGCACCTGGAACCATTCGATTTCCTTCAGCAGGAACTCCATGGACTCTCCGGTCATCGGCAGCCGGGCGTGGAAGGCCTCGCCGCGGGGCCCCTGTGCCACCCGCCCGGCGATCACGATGTACTCCGTGCCCCGGCGCTGCAGCACGACGCGAAGCCCGTTGCGGCTGGCGTGCTCTAATTGGTCATACTTCTCGCTGTTCCACCTCACACTGGACCCCGGCTTTCGCCGGGGTGACGGCGAGGTGTCCCCCCTCTCCGCTTGCCGGAGAGGGGAACAGGGGGTGAGGTCGAAACATGCACCGTGCCAGTCGGCCCATTCACCAACCTCCCGATCACCGCGGCAGTCGGCGTCCGCTCCTGCTCCAGCGCGTCGAGCAGTTGCTCGAGTCGCCCCGGATTCACCACCAGCAGGAGCCCTCCCGACGTCTGCGCGTCGGCCAGCAGCACTCGCTCCGCGTGCGTCACGCCGTCGTCGAAGTGGGTGAGCGGCTCCGCTGTCGCCAGGTTTCGCGCCGTGCCACCCGGCACCAGGCCCTCGTCGGCCATCTGGCGGGCGTGCCCGAGTGCGGGCACATTGTCCATCCAGAGTTCCGCGGCGAGGTTGCTGCTCCGGAGGATGTTGCCGAGGTGGCCGAGGAGGCCGAAGCCGGTGATGTCGGTGGCAGCGCGGACGCCGGCGGCGCGGGCCGCGCGGGCGGCACCCGCGTTGAGAGTGCGCATGACGCGCACCGCTTCCTGGAGGTCCGACTCGGTCAGCCGGTCGCGCTTGAGCGCGGTGGTGAGGAGCCCGGTGCCGAGCGGCTTGGTCAGGACCAGATAGTCGCCCGCCTGGCCGGCGGCGTTGGTCATCAGGTGGTCGGGGTGCGCCTCGCCGGTCACCGCCAGCCCGAATTTCGGCTCCGCGTCGTCGATGGAGTGGCCACCCAGGAGCAGGCAGCCCGCTTCCATCGCTACCTCGGCGGCGCCCGCCAGGACCTCGCCCAGCAGCGCGAAGGGGAGCCCGGTGCGGGGCCAGGCCACGAGGTTGAGCGCAAAGAGGGGCGTGCCGCCCATCGCGTACACGTCGCTCAACGCGTTGGCGGCGGCGATGGCGCCCCAGCTCCGGGCGTCGTCCACGATCGGCGTGAAGAAATCGGTGGTGGAAATCAACGCCCGGTCGCTCGAGAGCAGGAACACCGCCGCATCATCGCGCGACGCGGCGTCCACCAGTACCCGGGGGTCGCTGACCCCGGGCAGGTGACGCAGGACCTCCGTGAGCTCGGTGCTGCCGAGCTTGCACGCGCAGCCGGCGCCGTGCGACAGCGCCGTGAGCCGGATCCTGGTGTGTTGCTCGGCCTGCAGCTCGATCATCCCTCAACCCGTCGGATTGGAGTCGCTCACGTGAGTCCAGCGGTCGCGCTCGCCACGGCATTCCTGCTCGGGCTGGCCCACGCCATCGAGGTGGACCACATGATCGCCGTGACGGCGTTCATCAGCACTCGACCCGCGCTGCGGGCCGCGGCGGGGTTCGGGCTCCGCTGGGGGCTGGGCCACTCGATTGCCGTGCTGGCTGCGGGCGGCATCCTGCTCGCCACCGGCCTTCGCTGGCCGTCCAGCTACGACGCGCTGGGGGAGGCCCTGGTCGGCGTCCTCCTGGTGGCGGTCGGCGTCTGGGCCATGTGGCGCGCCCGCAAGTTACATCTCCACCCGCCCGAGGGACACGGGGACCACGCGCATCTCCACGCGCACACGGCCGCCACGGTCGCGCACGCCCACCAGCACCACGATCATCCCCCGCACACGCCGGCGCACTTCCCGGCCGGGCACCATCATCACGACCACGATCACGCGAAGCACGGCATCACGGCCGTGGGGCTCATGCATGGCCTTGCCGGGACCAGCGCGGTCGTGGCGTTGGTGCCGGTGACCCTGATGGACCGGTGGATCGTGGGCGTGGGCTACCTGGTGGCGTTCGGGCTCGGCACCATAGTCGCCATGACGGCCTACGCGCTGGTGGCCGCCGCGGCGTTCCGGAAGGCGTCGGAGCGGTCGCTCCGGTGGGGTCGCGTGATTGGGCGATTCGCAGGCGTGGGGAGCATCGCGGTGGGGCTGTGGTGGATCTGGAGGGCGGTGGCGTAGGCGGGTCGATTACCCGGCACCCTTCGCCATCACCAGCGCCCGCACTCCGATCAGCGCCCGCTCCTCCTGCGCCGTCGGCCCGAACGAACCGTCCTTCCGTTGCAATGCCAACAGCGCCGGCACCGCCCGCGCCACCGCCTTCCGCGCCGGCGGCGTGTTGGCCACCATCAGTGACTCCAGCGTATGGAAGAGGTCGGCGTTGCTCCAGGTGCCGTCCTCCTGCTGGTTCTCCGCGATGAACGACGCGGTGCGCAGCGTGGCGCCGCGGTGCACCGGCGGCGCAATGGCCAGCGGGTGCAGCGCCGCCACCACGAGGTCCGGCGCGTAGTAACCGCCCCAGTCGTTCCACACCTCGGCCAGCAGCGACAGGCTCGTGAGATGCTTCTTGACGCTGGCCCGCCCCGCCAGCCCCGCCATCAGGACCGCCCGGAGCCCCAGGCAGCTCACCGCGAACCGCGCCTGTGCCTCCGCCCGAAACGTCTTGCCGCACGGCATCGTGATGGGTGCAAGCCGTTCCGTGGCTGGCGCCGGCGCGAAGAATCCCGCCAGGTAGTGCTCGCACGCCTTCTGCTCGTGCCGCGCCGGGTGGCATCCCTCGCCAAACGCCCCGGGCTGCCCGGCCAATCCGAGCACCCAGGTCACGAGCTTCGCCGTGGCCGGCTCCTGCCCCGAATGCCCCAGGTCCATGAGTTCGATGGCGCGCCAGATCGTGGGAACCGCCGCGCCGCCCACGCTCCCGTCGGCACGGAGCCCCGCCTGCAGGCCGGACACGATCGTGGCGCGTGCGGCGGCGTCGCCCGGCGCGGGGCGGCCCATTGCCTCGCGCGCCAGGATCGCGGCGCGGGAACTCCGCGGCGCGAAAAACTCCGCCAGCCGCTCGATGGCGGCGGCCGCGGGCGCGTGCTTCATGCCAGGATGAGGGAGAGGATGCCGCCGGCGGCGGCCCCCCGGATGCCGCCGAGGAGGACGTGCAGCAGCGGCGGGAACGGCGTCTCGTCCATGCCGGCCACCCGCATCCACGCGGCCCACTCGACGAGGAGGCCGACGAGGCCGAAGAGCAGCCACCACCCGCCATGGCCCAGGCTCGCGAACCAGAGCCCGGCGATCAGCGTGAAGAGCAGCGCCTCGATGAAATAGGCGCCCGGCGCGCGTCGGAGGACGGTGCGTCCCGGGTCCCGCGGCCCACCGGCGATCTTCGCCTCGATCGCTTCCCACACGAGGAAGAACAGCCACGCAGCCATCCAGCCCACCACCAGTCGCGTCAGGGCCATCCGCCGCTACCAGCGATTGCGGATGGAATCCGCCAGGATCAAGCGTCCGCGAATCATCACCCGCGTCACCGTGCGCGTGTTGGTGATGTCCGCCAGCGGGTCCTTGCTCAGCACCACGAGGTCGGCCGCCTTGCCCGGCACCAGTGTGCCGAGCGAATCGGCGCCCAGCAGGTCGGCAGCGTCGCGGGTGGCGGCCCGCAGCGCCTCCGCGGGGGTGAGGCCGGCCCGGACGAGCAGTTCCATCTCGGTGTGCTCGCTCGCGCCGGGCACCAGCATCTGGTTCGCCGCGTCGGTGCCCGTCACCACCCGGCCGCCCGCCTCGCGGAAGGCGCGCACGAAGAGATCCTGCATGGGGCGGCCCTTCCGGAACGCCTCGAAGTCGGCCGCCGTCCAGCCGGCGCCCGCGATCATGCCGGGCACGTTCCACGCCTCCATCTGGCGCGGCGGGAGCGCAAGGAGGTCAGGGTTGGTGGCGGAGGCCGTATCGTCGAGCCGCCCCAGCACCTCGTGCAGCACCAGCGTCGGCACCATCGTCACGTGCAGGTCGGCGAGCTGCCTGGCCAGCCGCGTGAGGGTCGTGGAGTCGAGCGTGGCCCAGCTGCGCTCGAAGGCGGTGAGGCCCGGGAAGAATCCGACCTTGTACGCGGCGAAGATCGGGTCCGAGCGATCGGTGGCTTCCGGCACGCCGCTCAGGTGCTCGATGGACGTCACGCCCAGCCGGCTGGCGGTGAGCGCGTCGGTGAGCCCCAGGTGTGCCGCCACCGGCATGCGGAAGGTCTTGGCCTCGTCGGTGATGGCCTCGAGCAGCGAGGGCGTGATCCGCGTGTACACCTTGATGAGGTGCGCTCCGCCCACCGACAGCCGGTCCACCGCCTGCCGTGCCTCGCGCGGCTCGGTGACGGCGGTGGCGTTGGGATAGGTGGCCGGCACGCCGTCGATCATGGCGCCGGCCGCGTAGATGCGGGGGCTCAGCGTGGCGCCGAGGTCGGCCGCCTCCGACATGGCGAAGATGCTGTCTGGCGTGTTGTGCATGTCGCGCACGGTGGTGACGCCGTAGGCCACGTAGCGCTGCAGCGCCCAGCGCGCCACGTGCGCGTGCGCATCGATCAGCCCGGGGATGATCCAGCTGCCCGACACGTCCACCTGCTCGGTGCCGCGAGGCAGGGGGATATCCTCGCGGGACCCGATGGCCTCGATGGTGCCTCCCCGCACCAGGATGACGCCGTCACGGAGCGGTGTGCCGCCCCGGCCGTCGAGGATCGTGGCGCCCAGCAGCGCGGTGCGCGGCGGTCCCGGCTCGGCGCAGGCGCCGAGGAGGAGCAGGCCGAGCGCCGCGGATCCCATCACCATCGTCGCGCGCGAGGTCATGAAGCTCAGGGGTGTGGAGGACGGAGGCAAAGCGCCCCGGGGGACCGGGGCGCTCGGGGAGGCTACTTCCCTCGCTTCTTGGCCGGCGCCTTCTTCTTCGCGGCCTTCTTCCGCGCCGGGGCCTTCTTCTTCCCGGCCTTCCTGGCGGCCTTCTTCCTGGCCGGCGCCTTCTTCTTCACCGCCTTCTTGGCTGCCTTTTTCTTGGCCGGCTTCCGGGCGGCCTTCTTCTTCGCCGGCTTCTTCGCCGCCTTCTTCTTGGCGACCGGCTTCTTCTTCGCTGCCTTGGGGGCGGCAGGAGCAGGAGGCGGCGGCGGAGGTGCTGGCGGCGCCGGCGTCGGCACCTTCTCGGGGGACATCGGCATGGGGTCCATCCATCCCGAACCGGACCAGCCCATCTCCAGGTCGTTCATCGTGGCTTCCTCCGCCTTCTGGTGCGACGCCCCCCGTCGCCGGACCGCGCGATGCGCGGACGGTATCCCTGAAATGCTCGCACCTCCGTGAACGTTGTGCAAGCGGTACCGGGAGATCAGCCGAAGCCTGCGGCCGCTAGGCCACTCATGGCACCTCCGGCCCAAACGCCGGAATCAACCCCAACATATTGTCCCATATCAGGTTACGTCATTGTGGGAGGGAGTCCCGCCCTCAGTCCTCAGTCCTCAGTCCTCTTTCTCCTTCTTCCCCCCTCCTTTACCTTCCCCCGGTGATCCGCTCCCTGTCGCCCCTCCCGTTCCTTATTGGTGCCTTCCTCTGCCTCTCTCCGGCCCCCGTCAGGGGTCAGGCGGCGGTAGAAGTGCAGGTCACCCCCGTGCAACTTCGACTCGACCTGGGCCAGCGGGAGCGGCTCTTCCTCAGCGCATACGACGCGGACGGCAATCTCCTCGCCGCACCCGCATTCACGTTCGACGTGTCGCCCAGTTCGGTGGCGAAGGTGGAAGCCGACGGCACGGTGGTCGGCGTCGGTGCCGGCACCGCGCGCATCGAGGTCCGTTCCGGCACCGGCAAGGCGACGGTGGCGGTCACCGTCACGGGCCCGCCGCCGGAACCGGAGCCGGTCCCCGTGCTGCCCCCCGGTGCGCGGCTGGTGCCGACACCGGAGTCGCTGACGCTGCTCAGGCTCGAGCCGGCCCGCATCACCGTCGCGCTCCGCGCCGCCGACAACTCGGAGCTGGGGGTGCGCGTCACCTGGCGCTCGCTCGCGCCCGACGTGGCCACGGTGGATGCCTCGGGACGGGTGACCGCCCTCCAGGCGGGACAGGCGCAACTCATGGCCACGGGGCCCGGCGGCCTCACCGCGGCGGTGACCGTCACGGTGGCAAACGACTCGCTGGCCGTGTCGCCCGAGCGGATCCTGTTCTCGCCGGACGCGATGGACTCGATTCGGGTGACGGTGCCGGCGCAGGGGAATCGCGCCCTCACCTCCGGGCTCGCCTGGCGGAGCAGCGACCCCACCGTCGTCCGCGTGAGCCCCGAGGGAATCGCCCTCGGCATTGCCCCCGGCGATGCCTACGTCCTCCTGAGCGGCTATGGCCAGCAGCGCACGGTGCGGGTCACGGTGCACCCGCGGCCCGACCGCCTGCGGATCATGCCCGCGCCCGGCACGCCGTTGCAGCTCACCCCCGGCGCGTCGGTCCCGATCGCCGTGCAGGCCACCACCGTGGATTCGCAGCCGATCGCGGAGCTGGACTATCGCTGGCAGGTGGGCGACACCACCGTGGCCACCTTCGATCCCGCCGGGCGGAAGCTCACGGCGCATGAGCTCGGCCGCACCTCCCTCACCATGACCACGCGCGGCTTCGAGCCGACCGTCTGGCAGGTCGATGTGTCCGCGGGCGGGCTCGCACTGGCGCGGCCGCGGTTCCGGCTGGCTCCAGGGGCCCATGACACCATTTTCGGCACCCTGCTCGACCCGAAGGGACAACCCGTCGGGCTGGCGGAAGGGCTGGCGTTCGAGAGCGACAAGCCTGAAGTCGCCACGGTGGATGCCCAGGGCGTGGTCAGCGCCGCCGGGCTCGGCGTGGCCACGGTCACCGCCCGCACGAAATGGGGCACGGCTGCGAGTGCACGCGTGTACGTGACGGAGCCGCTCCTCCTCAGCGTGCGGCAGGGCGCCGGCGCGAACCTTGTCCAAGTGAAGGGCGACGGCACCGGCGCCCCCGTGTCGCTCCTGGCTGACGGCGCAACGAACGTGCAGGCGGCCTGGAGCCCCGATGGCACGCGGGTGGCCTTTGCCGGCGTGAAGGCGGGCAACGTCGACATCTATGTAATGGACGCCGACGGCCAGAACCTCGCGCGGCTGACTGACGCGCCCGAGGCCGACCAGGAGCCGGCCTGGTCGCCGGATGGCGGAACGATCGCGTTCACCGTGCACCGCGCCGGCACGTCGCAGATCTGGGCCATGAACGCCGACGGCACGGGCGTGCGCACGCTGATGGCGGGCCCGGGGCTCAACAGTTCGCCCGCGTTCAGCCCGGACGGCAGGCAGATCGCGTTCATCTCCACCCGCGACGGCAATGCCGACCTGTTCGAGATGGGGAACGAGGGGGCCGACCCACGCCCGATAACCCGCACGCCCGAACCGGAGAGCCACCCCGCCTACTTCCCGAACGGTGACATCGCCGTGGCCGTGGAGCGTCCGGGGCGCGGCGACATCCTCCGTATACGCGCGGGGGATGGCCAGCGCATCATGCTGCAATCGATGGCCGGCAAGCTCGGCATCATCGCGCTCTCCGGCGATGGGGCCACGCTAGCCTTCACCCTGTCGGCGCCGGGCGCCGACAAGAAGGCGCCGCCGGTGCTGTCGTTCCAGCTCAAGAGCCTGGCGCCGGACCAGCCGCCGCGAGTGGTGCCCACTACCGACGAAGTGCTGTCCGCATCCTTCCAGGTGGGCCGGTGAGAGCTCTTGTCCTCCCCCGCCTCGGGGGATGGGAACAACTGACGGTGGCGGAGGTGCCGGCCCCCACGGTGCGCCGGCCCGACGAGGTGCGGGTGCGGGTCCACTCCGCCGGCATCAACCACCTTGATCTCTTCATCCTCGACGGGCTGCCCGGCATCACCTACACCTTTCCGCACATCGTCGGCAGCGACGCGGCCGGCACCGTGGAGTCGGTGGGGGCCAACGTGAGGGAGTGGGCGGTCGGCGACCGGGTCATGATGAACCCGGGCATCGGCTGCAACGAGTGCGCGCTCTGCGCCGCCGACCAGCAGCCGCTTTGCCGGAAGTACGGCCTCCTCGGCGAGCACATTCCCGGCACCGCGGGCGAGTTCGTGGTGGTGCCCGCCGGCAACCTGGCGCGGGTGCCCGAGGGGATGCCGTGGGCGCAGGCGGCGGGGTTTTCGCTCGCCACGCTGACGGCCTGGCGGATGCTGACGTCGCGCGCCCGGGTCCGTGCCGGGGAGACCGTCCTCATCTGGGGCATCGGCGGCGGCGTGGCGCAGGCCTGCCTGCTCATCGCCAAGATGCTGGGGGCTACCGTCATCGTCACCAGCTCGTCCGACGCCAAGCTCGAACGCGCCCGCGCACTGGGCGCCGACCACCTGCTCAATCACGTCGCCGTGGACGTGCCGAAGGCGGTGCGCGCCCTGACCGACGGACGGAACGCGGACGTCGTCGTGGACAACGTCGGCGAGAAGACCTGGCCGCTCTCGCTCCGCGCGCTGGGCCGCGGCGGCCGGCTCGTCACCTGCGGCGGCACCACCGGCCCTCTGGTCACGACCGACGTCCGGAAGCTCTTCTGGTATCAGTGGGACATCCTGGGCAGCACGATGGGGGGCGACCGTGAATACCAGGTGGTGGCCCGGCACGCGTACGAGGGGCGGCTCTGGCCGGTGGTGGATTCCGTGGTTCCGCTGTCGGAGGGGCCGGCCGCCTTCCGCCGCATGGCCGACGGCGCGCAATTCGGCAAACTCGTGATCGAGGTGGCACCATGACCGACCTCTGGGAGCGGCTGTCGTACGGCATGCAGCAGCTCGGCTTCTACCTCCCGGCCATCATCGGGGCCGGCGTGCTGCTGCTCGCGGGCTACTTCGTGGCCCGCCAAATCGAAAAATGGGTGGACCGCACGCTCGCCAAGATGGACTTCAACCGGGTGGCCAAGGAGGGCGGGCTCGCCGACGTGATGGAACGCGCCGAGCCGTCGCTCGACCCGGTGCACGCGGTGGGCAAGCTCGCCTTCTGGCTGGTGATGCTGGTCGTCATCCTCCTCTCCAGCACCGCCCTCGGCCTCGAGAGCATCAACGAGATGTTCGGCCTGATGCTCGGCTTCATCCCCACCCTGATGAGCGCCATCGTCATCATCATCCTCGGCATCGTGGTCGGCGAGTTCGTGCGCGGGCTCATCGTGGCGTCGGCGGGTGGGGTGGTGGGCGTGCCCACGCTGGCGCGGGCCTCGAAGGGCATCGTGGTGGTCATCGCAGTGTTCATGGCGCTGCAGCAGGTGGGCGTGGCCGAGGACATCGTGACCACCGCCTTCACGCTCATCCTGGGCGCGGTGGCGCTGGCCACCGGCCTGGCGTTCGGGCTGGGCAACACGAAGCTGGCGGGTGAGGTCACCCGCCGCTGGTACGAGGAGGGGCGGCTCCGGCGCATGGAGCGCACCCGGTCGACCGACCGGGAGCCGGAACCGCCCGCGTCCTAGCGCACGTCGAACATGTAGCTGTTGAGGTACTGGATGGTGGCGGACTGCTCCGCCACCTGGAAGGCCAGCAGGTCGCCGCTGGTGATCAGCCCCACCAGGCCGCGGTCGTCGGTTACCGGCAGGTGCCGGATCCGCTTTCCGCTCATGATGGCCCCGCACTCCTCCACGCTCGTCTCGGGCAGGCAGGTGATGACCGGCGAGGTCATCACCTCGCGCACCTTCGTCGCCGCCGGATCCCGCCCCGCCGCCACCACCCGCCGCAGGATGTCGCGCTCCGTGAAGACGCCCTTGAGCCCGCCCTGCTCGAGCACGACGAGCCCGCCGATGCCGTGCTGGTTCATGACCTGGGCGGCGTGGAGGGCGGAATCGGAGGGGGCGATCGAGATGACCTCGCCGTTCTTGCGGGCGAGCAGGTCGCGGACGGTGGGCATCGGCGCGCTCCTGGCAGGGGATGCCAGATAGTACCGCGCGGGACTAGGGTCCGCCAGCGAGCGGGCGGGCTATCCCTGCCGGCGGCTCCGCACCACGGCCGCCAGGATGATGGCCGCGCACGCCACCCCGATGGCCACCGCGATGACCGGCACCGCCGGGGTGCCGCCCGCCCGCTCCGAGGCTTCCACCACGAGCCCCAGCCCGCCCAGCGCGGCGATGATGCCCGTCACCGCGGCGGCGATGGCCCGCCGGGGCGGCACCTTGGCCGGTGAGTCGTCGCCGATGGCGATGGCGGCGGCGGCCCGGAGGTCTTCCCGGCTGGTGCCGGGGTACTGCCGCTCGAACTTCTCCACTTCGTCCTTCAGGCGGCGAGCCAGGTCCAGCGCCCGCGGCGACGTCGGCGTGGGACGGTGCGGCACCACCGGAATGAACACCATCAGAACTCCCGCTTCTTCATTTCCTTGAAGAGTCGACGCGTCTCGGCGTCCATTTCCTCGGGCTTCTGCCGGAGGGTGGAGTCGTACTGTGCGGCCCGCTCCGCCACCGGCGGCTTGATCTTGGCGGCGTTCTTCTGGGCGAGCCGGGCGATCCGCTGGTCTTCCTTCTTGGACATCGTGCCTCCGTGTATACGTCCGATCCAAATCTACCGGGTGGGGCGGGGAAAACGCACGAACCGCATCCCCGACGGCTGAACTTCGGTGACCAGCACCGCACCGGGGCTCGCGGCCAGCGCCTTGCCGTAGCCGTTGAAGGCGACGGACTCGAGCAGCCGCCCGTTCCGGCCGACGACCTGGTAGCGGCGCACGGTGTCGGGAATCACGCGGCTCTTTTCCAGCCAGACGTTGCCGTCGCCGCCCGTGAATGCCAGGTCGAACGGCGGCTTGACCGGACTGAACGGGACCTTTTCGGCGGCGGACCGGAGCTCCGGGGGAAAGCGCCGGAGCCACGCCTCGCGATCCGAGATCGTGATGGTGAACACCCGGTCCGGTAGCTTCTGGCCCCCCTCGCGCTTGCCGTCCGGGGCGATCCAGTCCACCCGGTTCGGATACACCCGCGCCACCCACATGCTCTGGTCCGGCAACACGCCCCAGTAGTCCTCGCCGCTGAACACCCGCCGCTCGAACCGGCGGCCCGCGTCGCCGTCCACTTCCGCGAGGTCGAGCGGGGAGAGCTTGAGGATCGTGTCCACCCTCGAGAGGTCCGGCGGCAGGCGGAGGACCACGGCGGAGTCCTGGTTGCCGCTGCCGTCGGGGCCGGGTGGCGGGTTCAGCTCGACGTACCAGTTGCCCGCGCCGTCGCGCGCGTGGGGCAGGGTGCCTCGCGTGTTCTCCGGGGCGGGCATGGCGCCCGCGAACGCGCCGTCCAGGGTCCAGATCGACACTCGCCGCAGTGCCCAGTCGCTCACGTACAGGCTGTCGCCGGTCCGGAAGATGGCGAACGGTCCCTGGTAAGGACTCTTGACGCCCTTGCCAAGGTCGGTGGCGGTGCGACTGGAGAAATCGAGCAGGACCACCCGCTGGTCGGCCGGTGAGAGCACCGCCCACCGGTCGCCGCCGAGCCAGGCGCCGGCGGTGGCCTCGTAGAGGGTGGTCGGGATGGTGTCGCCGGCGGGGCCGATGGTGGTGTCGAGCGGAGGGGGTTCTCCGGTGCCGCATCCGAGGGCCAGCAGCAGGGCGCCGAGGGGGGCCAGCTGGGCCCGGGGGGTGGTCCACATGCCGGGAATCTAACCCTCGGGTCGGGGGTGGTCAGTCCCGTTCTGCAACCCTTTCGGGCCGGGAGGCATCAAAGGGAGTACACGTAGAAAGGAGGCCCCGATGGTCATGCTCGCCACCGACAGCCCGATCCCGACGTACCGCGTCTATGACGACTCGGGCGCCTCGGTGGGTCGGATCGTCCTCCCCGTGGCCGCGCGCGTCAGCGGCGTGGGCGCCGCGACGATCTTCCTGCAGCGCGACCCGCCGCTCCGGCGGTGGCCGCGTAACCCCGTGATCGAGTACACCAGCCCCCTCGCCGGCCACTGACCGCGAGGGGGTTTGGCTTGACCCCTCACCCCCAACCCCTCTCCCTCCGGGAGAGGGGAGTGACATGGCTTGCGACCGACGCCTTCCCCCACGCATCCTCCATCCCTGACCTACCCCATTCGAGGTTCAAGTGTCGCGACGCCCCTCCCTGCGGCCCGCCTTCGCCGTCTTGGCCATGCTCGGTGTCTTCACGGCCGGAAGCCTGGTCGCCCAGCAGCCCATGGTTCCGGTCCAGACCCTCGCAAAGCCCGACGCGGCGTTCGACGAGCCCTTCACACAGGTCACCGGGCTCCGCGAACTCAAGAATGGCGACGTGATCGTCGCCGACATGCGCGACCGGACGTTGCAGAAGGTCGACCTGAAGACCGGCGCCGCGACGGCCCTCTCCCGAGAGGGGAGCGGCCCCACGGAGTATCTCTTCCCCACCGGCGTGTACGCCTTTCCCGGCGACAGCACCGCCATCTACGATATGGGCAACCAGCGCTACCTGCTGCTGGATCCCGCCGGCAAGCCGGTGACGACCTTTCGCATGGACGAGGGCAACAGCGGCGGCGGGATGATGATCCTCCGGGCCGCGGCGGGCGCCGATGACCGGGGCCGGCTCTACTACTCCACGCGAGGCGAGCGGCGCGGGGGCGGGATGGATGGCGGGCTGCCTGAGTTTTCCGATTCCGGCCGCGTGGTGCGCTACGACCGGAGCACCAGGAAGTTCGACACCCTCGGCGTGGTGATGGTCCCGAAGCCCAATGTGCAGGCGAGCGGGAGCTCCAATAACCGGTCTGTCAACATCCGTCCCGTCCCGATGGCGCCGGAAGACGCCTGGGGTGTGGCGCTCGACGGTCGCATCGGCGTGGCCCGTGTGACGACCGACGAGATCCAATGGTGGCTCCCTGACGGGAAGCGGGTGACGGGGCCGCCGGCACCGTACACGCCGGTCAAGGTGACCGACGCCGACAAGAAGGCCTGGCAGGAGCAGGCGGCGCGGGGCGGCATCATGGTCAACAACGAGAACGGCAAGATGACCGTGAGCCCGGCGCAGCTTTCGCCGCAACCGATCGATCCCTCGATCCAGTGGCCGGCCACCAAGCCGCCGTTTCCCGCCAGCGCGGTCCGCATCGCCCCGACCGGCGAACTCTGGGAACTCCGCTCCACCCAGGCGAGCGATCCGCTGCCGCTCTACTTTGTATTCGATGCGTCGGGGAAGTTGGTGAAGCAGGTTCGACTGCCGGCCAAGACTCGGCTCGTCGCCTTCGGGAAGAACGTGGTGTACCTGGTGCGACGGGATGCGGATGACCTTGAGTACCTTGAGCGGTACAAGCTTTAGGTCACCTCGATCGTCACCCCGGCGAAAGCCGGGGTCCAGGTCTCTCGCAGTTCTTCGCGCTCTTCGCGGCTTCTTTGCGCCTTTGCGTTGAAAAGCTTTTAACGCCAACACGCGAAGAGGCGCGAAGGCCGCAAAGAGACTTTGGGGGCTTGTTGGCTCAGACTGGTGAGAGGCACATGAGATTGCTCGGGTTGGTACTCGCGTCGGTGATGGTCGTGGGCTGTGGCGACAAGCGCCCCAAGCTCGACGCTCCGGTCATCACCACGCTTCCGAACGGCGCGGTCGAGGTGAAGAACAGCGGCCCGAGCGGGTGGGCCGACACCAGCGGCTGGAAGCTCGTGGAGCTCTACCGGGTGGGAGGTGCCGACGCCGAGGGACTGGGCGCGGAGGAGCTGGTGGATCCCCAGAGCGTGGCCCTGGATGCCGCGGGCGGCGTCTACGTCGCCGACCGGAAGCCGGCCATCATCAAGCAGTTCGGACCGGATGGCGGATACATCCGGAGTTTCGGCCGCGAGGGGAGTGGGCCGGGCGAGTTCCAGGTGGCGTTCATTGCGACGGCGCCCGGCGCCTTCGTGCTCCACGACCCCCAGACCAGCCGGACCAGCGTCTTCGACTCGGCCGGCACCTTCCTCAGGAGCTGGAACTCGAGCTGTTGCTACTGGTCGTCCATCTTCGTGAGCCGGGACACCGTCATTCACGTCCCGACGTCCGGCGGACCGACGATCGGTGAAGCGCCGGAGCACCGCTACTACCTCCGGTACCGGATGGACGGGTCGCTGGTCGACACGATGGAGCTCGCCACGCCCAAGACCCAGGACGAGAAGTACTGGCAGTTGTCGGGCGGCAGTGGCAGCAACAAGATGATGATGATGACCAGCGTGCCGCTGGCACCCGACCTGAACTGGGCGCTCGATCCGGCGGGCGGTGCCATCGTGGCGTGGTCGGGGGATTACCAATTCGTCGCGACCAGCACCGGGTTCGACACGACGCAGGTGGTGAGCCTGGCCGCCACGCCGGCAGCCGTGAGCGACGAACGGCGCGTCCGCATCCGCGATTCGATGGTCGGGCTGTACGAGAAGCAGTTCGACCGCACCGCGGTCGAGGACGCGTTCAAGCTATCGGACATCCCCTCCACCGCACCCTATTTCCAGTCGATCCAGGTCGATGGTGAGCGCAACCGGTGGGTGCGGCCCGACGACGGCGGCAGCCCCCTGACGGCCCGATTCGATGTCTTCGATTCCACCGGCGCCTACCTCGGCGCGGTGCCGGTGCCGAAGGGCTTCGGCATTTCGTGGCAGACGGTGTGGGGCACCGATCGTGTGGCGACGATTGGTGAGGACGAGGACGGGTTGCCGGTGGTGATCGTGTACCGTATCGAGCACTGACCCCTCACCCCCCCGGCCCCTTCTCCCTCCGGGGGAGGGGGTGGTGCGGGGGTGCCGTCCACGAACTCGTTGTCCCTCTCTGCCTACTTTTCGCGCGTCATTGTAGTAGCGGCGCTTGCCGCTGTGGCCGCACCAGGCCTACTGGATTGCTTTCAACGACCCCGGAGCACTGGATGAAGAGGCTCGCATTGGTGTTCGCATCGGGGTTCGTGGCGGCCTGTGGCGGCAAGGGGCCTAAGCTCGCTGAGCCGATGACGACCACACTCGCCAATGGCGCGGTCGAAGTCAGGAACACCGGGCCGAGCGCCTGGGCCGACACCAGCGGCTGGAAGCTGGTCGAGGTGTACCGGGTGGGTGGGTCAACTGGGACGGGCCCGGAGGACCTGGTCAATCCGTTGAGCGTGGCGGTTGACCAGGCCGGCGGGATCTACGTTGGGGACATGAACCCGGCGGTCGTCAAGCAGTTTGGTCCCACCGGGGCGTACGTCCGCAGCATCGGGCGCGAGGGCGGCGGACCTGGGGAGTTCAAGGTGACCTTGGTGGCGACCGCACCCGGGCTGCTGGTTGTTCATGATCCGAGCTCCGCCCGGACAAGCGTCTTCGATTCGGCAGGCAGCTTCCTGCGGAGATGGAACTCCGCGTGCTGCAACTGGAAGGGCATTGGCGTCACCCGTGAGGGAGTCATTGCCGTCCCATTCAACGGCAATCCCGCCGGTGCGAGGCATGCGGGAGACGCGTACTTCGTCCGGTACCTGCTCGACGGATCGCTGGTCGACACCCTGCGCATCGTGGGCCCCGAGGGCGTCGGCGAACCGCGTCGCTGGTCGTTCGAGAGCGCGAACGGCAATCAATACTTCGTGCCCATCCCGCTCACGCCCGCTGTGTCGATGACGCTCAACCCGGCCGGAGGTGCAATCGTGGGGTGGTCGGGGGCGTACCGTTTCTTTACCACACGCACCGGCCTCGATACCACGCAGGTCGTCACGCTGGAGACCGGTCCGGTCACGGTGACCGAAGCGCAGCGGATTCACCTCCGTGACTCGCTGGTCGAGTGGTACGGCGACGGCGAGGTCGACCGGAAGGCCACCGACGAGGCGTTCAAGCTGGCCGATATTCCCTCCACGGCTCCTTATTTCGAGTCGATTGCGGTCGATGGATCGGGCAACTGTTGGGTTCGCCGGGTTGGCGGGACAAGTCAGATTTCCGCGCGCTTCGATGTGTTCGACTCGACCGGGGCGTACCTGGGCGCGGTGCCGGTGCCGGTCGAGTTCGGCGCGGCCTGGAAGACCGCGTGGGGGACGGACAACGTGGCCACGATTAGCGAGGACGCGGACGGGTTGCCGGTGGTGGTGGTGTATGGAGTTGAGAAGCCCTAGGGGTGTTCGTCGCCCCGGCGAAAGCCGGGGTCCAAACTGTTGCCGTCTTCCCAAGCCGCAACTCTCGGATAGAATACCAGAATGGTGAGATCCCCTTCCATTCTCGCCACCGCGCTGCTGGCCCTTTGCGCCTGCGCCGGTGAGCCTCGTACCGCCCCATCCGGCCAAGGCGCAACCGCCACCGGCTCGCTGTCAATCAGCGCGACTCCAATCCAACTCATCGCCCCAGTCGACAGCGATGGCGTTCCTGTGCTGGGAAACATCGCCGACGCGACGCGCCTGTCGTCCGGGCTAATCGCCGTGGTGGACCGCAGCGTTCACGCGGTGTTGTTCATCGATTCGAAGGGTGCGCTCCTCGGGCAGTCCGGACGGAGCGGGGATGGTCCGGGGGAGTTTCGCTCCGTGGCCGGTATTGGCCAGTGCGCGCCTGACACGCTGTTTGTATGGGATCGAATGAACGATCGGATGAGCCTCCTGGATGCGACGGGCGCGCTGCTGCGGTCCTATCGACTTCCGGGCAATCCAGTGGACCGATTCTGCGCTGGCTCTGCGCAATACCTCGTGTGGACATCGCTCTCGACGAACGGCAGCCCGACCGCGGACTCACCCCCCATCCGTGGGACAGCTCTACTGGTCTCACCCAATGGCGATTCGGTGGGCGGTCTGGGCGACGTCCAGGCCGGGCAGATCTGGCCGCTCGGCGCCGTCACCCAGTTTGCTGTCGCCGACGCAGGGATCTACATGGGTACCGCTGACACCGCGGTCGTATCACTGTACGGGAGATCTGGCCAGAAGTTGCGGTCAGTTGATGTGGGAGATGCTCGCCGGACGACCACCGCAGCGGAGTATGATGCGGCGCTTACGAGTTTGATCAACACCGTGCCAGGGACTGCGGAACAAATCGCCAGCATGCGGGAGTTCATGGTCAAGCGGTTCTCCATGCCGAAGTACCTTCCAGCGTATCGTGCAATCTTCACGAATGGCAACGGGGCGCTCTTCGTCGTGACGTCCCCGCTTGGTGATGGTATCACGGAGCTTCATGCGTTCGATCAACGCGGTGCCAACATCGGGGAGGTTCGGATCCCCGACGACTTGGAGGTGTTTGAAATCGGCACTGACTACTTGCTGGGAATGTTGGCAGATGCGGAGGGGGAGCAGCGGTTGGTGGTGTACTCGCTAAGAATAGGTGGACGCTAGGGTTGCGCCCCAGCCACGGAGTACCGCCGCACCTCGATCGACAGCTCTCCATCCTCGCTCTCCTTCAATAGCGCCAGTCGATCCCCATACACATCCAGGATCTCCGACCGTCCAGGGACTAATCCAGTCGGTGCCGCAGGGAGGACCATCGTCCCGATTGGGGCGCCGGCTGGCGTGTAGATCGTCCAACGCCGTTCATGCTCGGCAGGAGTCACGTAGTCGCCAACCCAGATATTTCGTTGATTATCCACGACCAGCGCGCTCACCGCCGGCAGCGCCCCGACTTGCGAGGCCCCCTCGAGGCCGGCGACGAGTTCGGGGGATCCGACCTCCTGGAGTACCGCCTCCCTCCAGGCGTCGCGGTCGGCATCGGTCGGTTGCCGTCCTGGCATCCGGGCCGTGAACCGTGAGATGAGCCGGGTGCCATCGAAGACCGACACGTCGACCGAGTCGGTCGGCCCGATGACGAGGGTTGCCCCACGGGCATCGTACGCCACGAACCGGGCGAAGGGGACGGGAATGCGGCCACCAGGTGAGAGAAGTGTTCGCTCCAAGCCACGCCAGAGGCCGAGGCTGTCGATCATCTTGCCGGCCGAGTCATAAACGAGGAGAGGGACCGGGTCGCGCTCAAAGACGCCGCCCGGCAGCCCCACGATATCACCGCGATTGGGCCGCTGCTGCCACCAGGTGGCGACAACCCGATTCGAGTCCAACCAGGCGATCACGTCCAGTTCCCGCCGGCTGGACCCGGCCTGCAATCGAGGGATGATCCCCAGGACCTCGCCGTCGGCGGTGAGGTGGGTAACCCGTCCGCTATAGTCAGCCACGAAGATCGTTCCATCCCCGGCGATACCGACCCGGAGGATGCCCCGGTACTCGCCGGGCCCGTCACCCTGCCGGCCGAGGCGGTGAAGCGTCCGGCCGTCGGGGGAGAGCGACAGCAGGTCGGAAACGCTGCCGATGATGAGCGAGGTGTCGGGTGCGAAGACAGCCGTGGTGGTACCCCCGAGCAGAAGGGTGTCGTGGGTGGTGGTGGAGTAGAGCGATTGACTGGTCCAGTCGGGGACCGCGTCGGCGAGATCGGGCTCGGTTTGGCAGCCTACAAGCAGCAGGCAAAGCAAGGCCCAGGGCCGAAAGGACTGGAGTTGTCGCATGATTGGTACACTATGCACCGCGACATGGCGGATCCGCTAGAGTGAGGCTCGCTTGGCTTGTACTCGGGCCGGGTCCGGAAGGAATTCAAGGGAGAGGCGATCTACGGGCAGTATGTGCATGTGTTCGATTGGTCGGGAAAGTTCCGGCGGGCATACGATCTGGACGAAGCAGTCTTCCGGGTCGACATCGACCCGTCGGGGCAGCGGCTCTACACACTGGTGCACGAGCCGAAGGTGGGGGTGGTGATGTTTGATCTCTCTATTGACGCGTCTGCCAGCTGAGGTCACTCACCCAAATCGACCCAGGCGGGAGACTCCATCGAGGTCGAATCCATCAAGACGCCGTAGCCTCGTGCTTCCGACAGGAGCATCAACCGAAACCCTTCTGGGAAGGTGACTGAGCGTCTGCCCGAATCGCCGGACAACACGACCCAGGTCCGGCTGTACCCCAGCGGTGAATCCTCAAACGAAAACCGGTCGAGCCACACATGACCACGGTGATCGCACAGAACGCTTGTATAGCCAACATATGAAGAAGGGTTAATCCCCTTCGCCTCACCTTCCTGAACCCATTTCGCCATCTCCTCATCAAATGAATTCGGACGCGGCAAGTTGGCTTCTTGATATAGTCGTCCGAAACCGAAGCTTACAAATTGCACCATGTCGTCCTTCGAAATGGCAACTGCTTCGCTTTCGGTTTGAAACCGCCGCACCTCCACGCCTTGTGGAGTTCGCAGAGATGTCATTCCCAATTCGGGATCATAGATCACCAGTCGTCGAGTTGAGCATTTCGCCCAAACCGGGATGGGAACAATCTGCATTTGCTTGTTCGGCGCTTGTTCGTTAGCGCTTGCGGGTAGGGAACTCGCCCAGACTGTATCTAGGATGCTCCCCGCATCGTCCAGTGCCAACAGCGAGTAGGATCGTTGCTCGCCCGGAAGTGCGACACCGTTTGGGTAGGCGGCCGTTACCGCGAGGGAGCCAAAGCGTCGGTACATGCCGGGCCGTCCCAGCAGATTCGTTCGCGCGTGCTTCTGAACGCCGCCAAAGCTCGCCTCCCCCCTCCGGCGGCCAAGGTATCGGCCGGCCGTGTCGTACATTGACGCCGCGCCCTGTCGGACATCCCAGACGTAAAGCGTATCAGCTTGCGCGTCGAGTGACGTCGGGTTCCGGAAATCTCCGGGCCCCTCTCCAGGAGCTCCGAACTGTCGAGTGACACGACCCGTCTTGTCGATAATGGTGATGAACGGCTCAGTGGAGGATAGATACGCGACCGACCCTCCAAGGTCGGCTACATCGATGTACGCAGTTGCCAGGCTGTCCTCCCCTATGACAGTAAGGGCGTCTGAGCTGATCACCGTCGAGGTCCTGGGCCGATCCTTCGCTACGCACGCGGAGAGCACGGCGGCTGTGATCGTCGCAGCCGTGCGCAGCCACCTGCTTCGATTGAGGGCGATGTTGGTGCGCGACACTGGCTCCTCGGGTCGGAATTCAGTAGCCATGTTAGCATCGGTTCTTTGGCCCGGCTAGACTGCGGCCAGATTCCTCCCCCCCCATTGCGACCTTCCCCCTCCGCGGTGCATCCTTTCGAGAGCCGGATTCCCTGCCATCCCAGGATTGCCATGCGCCGAACCGCCGCCCAGCGGAGTTGGACTCTCCTCCTCTGCCTGACAGCCGCCCTCCCCGCCTGCTCCGGCAAGGCGGCCGAGGCCAAGGACGCCGCCGCCGACTCGTCGGCCGCCCTGCCGTCCTCGCTTTCGCTTCCGGTGGTCGGGCGTGAAGTGCGTCGCGGGGACCTGGTGCTCAGCGTCGTCACTACCGGCCAGGTCCGGTCCGACGCCGTCGCCGAACTCAAGTTCGAGGCGGCCGGCACGGTGGACGAGGTGCTGGTGCGCCCCGGCCAGGCGGTCAGGAAGGGCGATCCGCTCCTCCGGCTCGACCAGCGCCCCTTCGACCTCGCGGTGCAGGAAGCGCAGGCCAGCGCCGACCAGGCGGAAATGCTCTACCTCGATGCCATCGTCCCCGACTCGCTGGTGACCGGCCAGCCCCCCACCCCAGAACGCCGCAAGAACGCGATGGCCCGGAGCGGGCTGCTTGGCGCCCGCGCCCGCTTGGGCAGAGCGCAGCTTGACCGCGAGCGCTCGGTGCTCACTGCCCCCTTCGACGGGATCGTGGACCGCGTGCAGGTGGCCAACGGCGAGCGGGTCTCAGTGGGTCAGGACGCCGCCACCGTGGTGGACCTCCGTCATCTCCGCATCGAGGCGCAGGTGCTGGAGCACGACCTGCCGCTCATCCGCATCGGCGGGCAGGCGATAGTGACCACCGCCGCCGCCCCCGGCAAGGAGGTCATTGGCCGGATCGAGGCCGTGCTGCCGCTGATCGACTCGACCACCCGCTCCGGCCGCGCGCTGGTGGTGGTGCCCAGCGGCAACGGCACCCTCCGGCCCGGGATGTACGCCGACCTCCGCCTGGAGGCCACGCGCCTCCCCGGCCGCGTCCTCGTGCCCAGCCGCGCGGTGATCGAACGCGACGGACGCCCGCTCGTGTTCGTGGTCAAGAACGGCCGCGCCCAGTGGGTGTACATCACCCCCGGCCGCAACAACGGCGTGGACACCGAGGTGCTCGCCGATTCCACGTCGAACCAGATTCCCGTCGCCATCGGTGACACGGTCCTGATCGAGGGGCACCTCACCCTCACCCACGACGCCCCGGTCAAGCTCGTCCACGATCAGTGAGCCTCACCGCCGCCGCCGTCCGGCGCCCCGTCTCCACCATCGCCGCGGTGCTGGGGCTGGTCCTCCTCGGCAGCGTGTCGCTCGGGCGCCTGCCGGTGGCGCTCCTGCCGGACGTCACCCTGCCGGTCCTCACCATCCGCACCGACCTCGCGGGCGCGGCCCCCCCCGAAATCAGCCGCTTCGTGGCGGAGCCGATCGAGGAAGCCATCGCCGCCACGCCTGGCCTGGTCGAGCTGCGCTCCGTCGCCCGATCGGGTCAGCTGACCACCACCGCGCGCTTCGCCTGGGGCACCGACATGGCGGCGACGGTGCTCACGGTGCGCGAGCGGCTCGACAACGCGCGCGGCCGCCTCCCCGAACCGGCCACCCGTCCCACCCTCCTCACCAGCGACCCCGGCGAGCGCCCGATCGCGGTCCTCGCGCTGACCGGCCCCGGCGACCTCCGCTCCCTCAGCCGGACCGCGGAAGAGGTGTTCGCCCGGCGGCTCGAGCAGCTGGAAGGTGTGGCCAGCGTGGCGGTGGTGGGTGCGCCGAAGGACGAAATCCGGGTGGACGTCGATCCGGCGCGGATGCGCGCCCTCGGCCTCTCGCCCAACGATGTTGCGCGCGCCATCGAGGCCGCCAACGCCACCGCCCCCGGCGGCACCATCCGCCGCGGTCAGTTCCGTTTCTCGGTGCGTGCCCTCACCGAGTTCCGCACGCCGGAGGAGATCGGCGCCACGCCGGTTGGCCCCGCGCAGCGCGGCATCACGCTGAAGGACATCGCCACCGTCACCCTCTCCACCGCCGACCCCCGCACCATCGTCCAGCTCGACGGGGGCGCCGCGGTGGGACTCGTCGTATATAAGGACGCCGGCGCCAACACCGTGGCCGTGACCCAGCGGATCTACGGGTCCCTGAACCAGCTCGAGGCCGAGTTTCCCGACATCGGGATGACGGTGGTGGCCGCCCAGGCTCGCTTCGTGAAGGACGCCCTCTCCAACCTGGGGCAGGAAATCGTCCTCGGCGGGGTCCTGTCGCTGCTGGTGATCCTCCTCTTTCTTCGCGACTGGCGCGCCTCGCTCGCCATCGGGCTCATCGTCCCGCTCTCGGTGCTCATCGCCCTCGTGCTGCTCCAGCTCCTGGACGTCAGCGTCAACATCCTGTCGCTCGGCGGCCTGGCGCTCGGTGTCGGCCTCCTGGTGGACAACGCCATCGTGGTCGCCGAGGCGGGGGCGCGGCTCCGGGACCAGGGGGCGGACCCGGTCACCGCCTCCATCGACGCCGGCGAGGAGGTGGCGGGGCCGCTCATCGCGGGCACGCTCACCACCCTCCTCGTCTTCGGGCCGATCATCTTCGTGCAGGGGCTGGCTGCCGCGCTCTTCCGTGACCTGTCGCTCAGCGTGGTGACGTCGCTGACTGCCTCGCTGGTGCTGGCGCTGACCCTGATGCCGGTGATGATGGCGCGCCGGTCTTCCCATGCACCTCACGCGACGGGACCGGTGTGGGGCTCGGCGATGGGCGCGCGCCTGACCGACCTCTACGAGCACGGCATGGAATGGTCGCTCGACCACCCGCGGCGCGTCTTCGGCATTGCCTTGGCGGGCGTTGCGCTGATGCTCCTCCTCGGCGCCGCGCTGCCCAAGGAGATCCTGCCGCAGGTGGACGAGGGCGTCGTGGTGGCCGACCTGACGCTGCCCGAGGGCACCGCCATCGAGGAGACCGTTCGTCAGGCGGGCCGGCTCGAGGCCGCCGCCGAGGCGCTGGGATCCGCCGAGGTGTACGCCCGGATCGGCGCCGCCACCGACGAGGAAGTGCTATCGGGCGCCGATCCCGGATCGTCGAGCACGGCGCAGCTCATCATTCCCGTGCCGAAGGGGAACGACGCGGCGCGGTTCGCCGAAGCGCTCCGGGCGCGGGTGCCGGACCTGGCGGCGGGCGCCCTGGCGCTCGACCTGGCGGGGCAGACTGAATTCGGCAGCCTCATCGGGCGCGAAGGCCGCCTGGTGCGGGTGGAGGTCGGTGCCGCCCGGCTGGCCACCGCGGCGGCTTGGGCCGACACCGTCCGCCTGGCAATGGCCGACCTGCCCCGCCTCTCGGACGTGCGCGAGGCGCAGCGCGGTACCCAACCGATGATCGAGATTTCCCTCGAGCGCCAGCGGATCGCGGAGCGGGGCATCGACGTGCAGGCCGTGGCGCAGGCGCTGGCGGGCGGTCTGGGCGGAGTCGCCGCCAGCGAACTCCGGGAGACCGACCGCCGCACCCCCATCACGGTGCGGCTGGCCGGCCACGCGAACGAGAACCTGGCCGCCGCGCTGCAGACCACCATCGAGGGCGTGCCGGTGGGCGACCTCGTCTCCGTGCGCGAGGTGCGTGCCCCCATCGAGGTGGTGCGCGTCAACCAGCGGCCCGTCACCGTGGTCGAGGCGACGGTCGAGACCGGCGGCACCGCCCGCGCCAGCCGGGACGTGGCGAGGCTGCTCGGCACCCTCTCCGCGCCCCCCGGCGTGACCTGGACACTGAGCGGCGCCGACCAGGAGCGGAAGCGCACCGCGCAGGAACTCCTGCTCGTGGCACTCCTGTCGGTGGCGCTGGTGTTCCTGGTCCTCGCGGGAGAGTTCGCCTCGTTCAGCATCCCGCTCGTCATCATGCTCACCGTGCCACTCGCCGCCGCCGGCGGCATCGTGGTGCTCTGGCTCACCGGTCAGAGCCTCAACGCCGTGTCGATGATCGGCATGGTGGTGATGATCGGCATCGCCGACAACGACGCGGTGGTCAAGCTCGACGCCATCCGCCGGTTCCGCGCCCAGGGAATGCCGCTCCGGCAGGCCATCATCGCGGGCGGCCGCCAGCGGCTCCGCGCCATCGCCATGACCTCGCTCACCACCATCGTGGGCGTGCTGCCGCTGGTGTTCGGCTTCGGGAGCGGCGGGGAGCTGTACCAGCCG
>CAZNDK010000006.1:0-29976 GCA_964571795.1 uncultured Gemmatimonadaceae bacterium
GCGACCGCGCGCGGCTGGGGCTCCCCGGCTACCAGGAGGAGCTCATCCGCCGCGTCGCCACCACCGGCACGCCGACCGTCGTGGTGCTTGTCGGCGGGAGCGCCATCACGATGCCCTGGCTCGACGCGGTCGGCGCCGTGCTGATGGCGTGGTACCCGGGCCAGGAGGGCGGCCACGCGGTGGCCGACGTCCTCCTCGGCAGCGTGAACCCCTCCGGGAGGCTGCCGATCACCTTCCCGCTCGAGGAAGGGCAGCTGCCCCTGACCTACAACCACCGCCCCACCGGCCGCGGCGACGACTACGCCGACCTCTCGGGTCGCCCGCTGTTTCCGTTCGGGTTCGGGCTCTCCTACACACAATTCGCGTACGACAGCCTCGTGATCACGCCGGCCGCGATCGCGCCCGGGGGAACCGCCGAGGTGCGCCTGCGCGTGCGGAACACGGGCGCGCGCGCAGGGCACGAAGTGGTGCAGCTCTATCTGCGGGACGAGGTGGCCACGTACGCGCAGCCGGTGCTCGCGCTCGCGGGGTTCACGCGGGTGTGGCTCGAGCCGGGAGAGGCGCGAGAGGTGCGCTTCATGCTGGGGCCGGACCGCCTGGCCGTGCTCGATGCCGCGCTCCGCCCGGCGGTGGAGCCGGGCGCGTTCACTATCTACGTGGGGGCGTCCTCGCGCGACATCCGCCTCCGCGGTACGCTCGAGGTCCGTTGAACGGGAGGGCAGTTCCATGAGCCACGTCCTGGTCGTCGGGGCAACCGGTCAACTGGGCACCGCCGTGGTGCGACAATTGGTGGCGCGCGGACGGAGGGTGCGTGCGCTCGTGCGCCCGTCGTCCGATCACGTCCACCTGCGCATCGCCGGCGTGGAACTGGCCGTTGGGGACCTCCGTGACCGCGGGAGCCTGGACCGGGCCTGCCACGGAGCCACCGAGGTGATCGCGACCGCAAATGCCGTGATCCCGCGCGGCCGCTCGAGCTTCGAGGCCGTCGAGGGCCAGGGCTACGCCAACCTCCTCGCCGCCTGCCAGGGGTCCGGAGTCCGCCGCTTCGTCTTCATGTCGGTGCCGGTCACGCCGCACGACGACCAGGTCCCCACCTTCCGCCTCAAGCGGCGCATCGAGGGGCAGGTGCAGGCATCCGGCCTCCCGTACACCATCGTCCGCGGGTCGCTGTTCATGGACGACTGGTTGGCGCTCATCGGCAGCTCGATCCCGCTGCGCGGGGCGGAGGCCGCGACCCTGCGCCGCCCGTTCTGGTTCTCGCGCCTCTTCCTCGGCGCGGTCGGCCGCCTGGTCGAGGGCCACGGGGTCGCGCTGGTGCCGGGTTCAGGACAGGCGCGGCACGCCTTCGTGGCCCTGGAGGACGTCGCGTCCTTCCTCGCCGGGGCGATCGGCCTCCCCTCCACCCGTGACACCATCCTCGAGGTCGGCGGACCCGAGGTCCTCTCGTGGGACGAGGCGGTGGCCGTCTTCGCCCGGGTGCTGGGGCGCCCGGTGCGCGCAGTGCACGCCCCCGCCGGGGTGTTCCGCTTGCAACAGCGCCTGCTCCAGCCCTTCTCGCCGCAGGCCGGCAACCTCATGGGCATGAACTGGCTCGTGGCCACGACGGACTCGGCGTACGAGATGGAGGCTCTGAGGCGGGAGTTCGGGATTTCGCTGACAAGCGTGGAACAGTTCCTCCGTAACAAGTTGCAGCTCCACGAGGAGGCACGCCGATGAGGCGTCGTGACTTCCTCGCGACTGGCGCCATGGGCGCCGCCGCGATGGCGGCGCCGGGGTTCGGGCGCCTCGTGGCCGGATCCGCCCGCCGGGTGCCGACGCACGCGCAGCTGCAGTGGCAGCAGGACGAGCTGGCGCTCTTCCTCCATTTCGGCGTCAACACTTTTACCGACCGGGAGTGGGGCGACGGCACCGAGAGTCCCTCCATCTTCCAGCCCACCGCCCTGGACGCCCGGCAGTGGGCGCGCGCGGCCCGGGCCGCCGGCGCCCGCGGACTGGTGCTCACCGCCAAGCACCACGACGGATTCTGCCTCTGGCCGACTGCCACCACGACGCACTCGGTGGCGTCGAGCCCCTGGCGCGGCGGCTCGGGCGATGTGGTGCGAGAGTTCACCGACGCCTGCCGCGCCGAGGGGCTCCGGGCGGGGCTCTACCTCTCGCCGTGGGACCGGAACGCGCCGAGCTACGGCGACTCGCCCCGGTACAACGACTTCTATTGCGCGCAGCTCACCGAGCTCCTCACGCGGTACGGTCCGCTCAACGAGGTCTGGTTCGACGGGGCGGTCGAGGTGGGGCCGGGAGGACGGAAGCAGGAATACGACTGGGCGCGGATCTGGGGACTGGTCCGCTCGCTCCAGCCGGACGCGGTCATCTTTTCCGACGCGGGGCCCGACGTGCGGTGGATCGGCAACGAGCGCGGCGTGGCGGGCGACCCGAACTGGTCCACCGTGAACCCCGCCACCGTCCCCTACCCCGGCGCGGGCGGCGATGCCGTGATCGCGATGCTGCAGCACGGCGACCCCGACGGCTCGGTGTGGCGGCCCGGCGAGGCCGATGTGTCGATCCGGCCCGGCTGGTTCTGGCACCCCGCCGAGGACGCCAAAGTGCGCTCGGTGGACGACCTGGTGGAGCTCTATTTCAGTTCGGTGGGTCGGAACTCGAAGCTCCTGCTCAACGTGCCGCCGACTCGAGACGGCCTGATCCACCCGACCGACGCGGCGCGGCTGCGGGATATGCGCGCGCGGCTGGAGGCCCTCTTCGCCGAGGACCGGTACCCCGACGCGGCGGCCGGGCGCCCGGCGATGGTCTCGATTGCCGATCTGCGGGAAGACATTGCCCGCGGGCAGTCGGTGGCGGCGTATCGGCTGGAGGGCCGGGTGGAGGGCGCGTGGCGAACACTCTCGCGCGGCACCACGATCGGGCACCGGAAGCTCGACCGATTCGCGCCAGTGACCATCACGGGGGCGCGGCTCACGGTCGAAGACGCGGTCGGTCCGCTGGAGACGGTTCCCGTGCGGCTGTTCGGCTAGGAGGCATTTCCATCCCAAGCGACGACCGGCTCGAACTCCTGCGCCGCTCCGCCTACTGGCTGGACGACGGCGTTCCCCTACCAGGCACCCGGTGGCGAATCGGGCTGGACCCGATCCTCGGCCTGGTGCCCGGCGTGGGCGACGCGGCAGGGGCGCTCATGGCGGCGGCCATCCTGGCGGAAGCGGGGCGGCGTGGGGCTTCACGGCTCACGCTCACCCGGATCGCCGCCAACATCGCGCTGGATGCCCTGTTCGGCGCCGTGCCGATCCTCGGCGACGCCTTCGATGCCATCTGGAAGGCCAATCTTCGGAACGTGGCATTGCTCGAGCGGCACGCCGCGAATCCCACCGCCGCGCGCAAGGCCGATCGCCTCTTCTTCGTCCTGCTGACCGGCGCCCTCTTCCTGTTCTGCGCCGCCCTCGTGGCCGGTGGCCTCCTCCTGACCGCACTGCTGGTTCGGCTCGTGGCGGCGCAGTGGCAGTAGTGTAGATTAGCGCCATCACGACAGGAGCGTCTCACGATGAACGGCGTATTCGTCATGATCTCCATCACGGTGCTGAGCATCGGCGTCACGGGCATCATCGCGTCGAGCATCCTGAAGATGCAGCGCATGCGCCTGGAGGAGGCCAAGCTCCGCTCGGGCGACCCAGCCGACGTGAGCGAGCTCGCCGAACAGGTATCGGCGCTCCAGCACGACATGGCCGAACTGCAGGAGCGGGTGGACTTCGCCGAGCGCATGCTCGCGCAGGCCCGGGAGGCTCCCGCCCTTCCCCCGGCGCCCACACCCGGACGCGGCGCCTCGTGAGCCTGCGCCGAGCCGCCTTCGCCGCCGGTCTGACTGTGATACTGCTCGCGCCCGGCGCGTGGTCGCAGGGCCATGCCGGCCCGCTGGTCGGTACCTGGCGGGTGGTCCGCTTCTGCGACCAGGACTCCGCGGGCGTCGTCTCTGAGCCGCTGGGCCCCGCTCCGCTGGGCTACTTCGTCTATGCGCCGACCGGGCAGCTCTCCATCCAGGCAATGCGCACTCCGCCCGCCGGGCCCTTGGCCGGCGGACCGGTTCGCCTCGATTCGCTGAGTGACCTCCGCCCCTACTACTTCGGATACTTCGGCACCTACACCATCACGTCTGACTCCACCGTGGTGCACCACGTCGAGGGGGGCACACTGCCGAACTACATCGGTACCGATCAGCGCCGCGGGTATCGGATTCGCGGCGACACCCTCTCGATTGGTGACCCGCCGTTTCCTTGTCGGGTGCTCATCCGCGTGAAGTGACGGACGTCAGGCCATCCAACCCACGGAGTACACAGCAATGAACAGATCTTTCATCGGCGTGACCGCGCTGCTCCTCTCAACCGCCTGCGCCCCGGCGGCGGCGCCGGTCGACACCGCCGCGCTGGCCGCCCACCTCACGCAGCTCGATGACGCCTGGTCGGCGGCTGCTGCCACGCGCAACGCGGACTCGGTGGCGTCGTTCTACGCCGCGGACGCCGTCGCGTATCCGCCGAACATGCCCGTCGCCGTGGGTCAGGCCGCCGCGCGGGATGTCTGGGCCGGAGGGTTCGCCGACTCGACCTACGCGATTTCCTGGAAGACCACGACGGCTCGCGTGGCGGCGAGCGGGGACATGGGCTTCACCGCCGGCACCTACCAGGAGTCGTATCGGGGAGCCGACGGGAACCCGGTGACGATGACGGGAAAGTACCTGTGCGTCTGGGCGAAGCAGGCGGATGGCAGCTGGAAGGCCACCAACGACATGTGGAATGCCGACTCCAAGTCGTGACGGGATGACCGACGACTCCACCCAGCGCGCCGCCCTCGAGCGGGCGGCGCAGCTGGCGCTCTCGTACCTCGGCTCGCTCGACACCGCGCCGGTGAACGCCACCACCTCGCTCGCCGAGTTGCGCCGGCGCTTCGCGCGCCCCCTGCCCGACGAGGGCATGGCCCCGCTCACCATCATCGAAGAACTCGCCCGCGACGCGGCCGGCGGCCTCATCGGCAACGCGGGGGGCCGGTTCTATGGCTGGGTCATCGGCGCGGGCCTTCCTTCCGCCCTGGCCGCCGACTGGCTCACGGCCACCTGGGACCAGAACGCCGGCCTGTACGCCTGCGGCCCCGCCGCCGCCGTGGTCGAGGAGGTCTGCGGAACCTGGCTCAAGGACGTGCTCGGCCTGCCGGCGTCTGCTTCATTCGCCCTGGTCACCGGCTGCCAGATGGCCCACGTGACCTGCCTGGCCGCGGCACGGCACGCCGTCCTCGCGCGGAAAGGGTGGGACGTCAATCGCGATGGCCTGGCCGGTGCGCCCGCCGTCCGCATCCTGACCTCGAGCGAGGTGCACGGCACCACGACGCGCGCGGCCAAGCTGCTCGGCATCGGCACCGCGAACATGGTCGTGCTGCCGAGCGATGCATCATTGCAGCTCACGCCCGCCGCGCTGCGGGACGCGCTCGCGCGGGACGCCGAGCGCCCGACGATCGTGGTGCTGCAGGCGGGCGACGTCAACTGCGGCGCGTTCGATTCCTTTCCCGAGCTCATTCCCCTGGCGCACGCGGCCGGCGCCTGGGTGCACATCGACGGCGCCATGGGGCTCTGGTGCAACGCGGTGCCGGAGCTCCGCCACCTGCTGGCGGGCGCCGAGCGGGCGGACTCCTGGGCCAGCGACGGGCACAAGTGGCTCAACGTCCCGTACGACTGCGGCTACGCGTTCGTGGCCCACCCGGAGCATCACCGCGCCGCGATGGAGCACCGGGCCAGCTACCTCGTTCACGGCGACGAGGCGCGGGACCAGCTCGACTGGACCCCGGATCACTCGCGCCGCGCGCGCGGCTTCGCCACCTGGGCGGCGCTCAGGGAGCTTGGGCGGTCCGGCCTGGAGGATCTCGTCCGGCGCTGCTGCCGCCACGCCCGCGACATCGTGAGCCGCATCGGCGCGCTGCCGAACGCCCGGGTCATCTGGCTCCCGATCATCAACCAGGGGCTGGTGCGGTTCTACGACGCGCGGCCAGGGGCCACCGAGCAGGACCACGACCGCCGCACCGACGAGGTGATGGCCGCCATCAACGCCACCGGGGAGGCTTTCTTCTCGGGCACCACCTGGCGGGGCCAGCGCTGCATGCGTGTGTCGGTCTCCAGCTGGCGCACGACGGCCGGTGACGTGGACCGCGCGGTGGCGGCGGCGGAGCGGTCGCTGCAGGGGAGCTGAGCAGATGGACACGCGCATGCTGGGCGCAAGCGGCCTCGAGGTCTCCGCGCTCGGCTTTGGGTGCATGGGCATGAGCTTCGGGTACGGGCCCCCGGGCGACCGGCAGGAGATGATCGCGCTGACCCGCGCCGCCGTGGAGCGCGGGGTCACCTTCTTCGACACCGCCGAGGTGTACGGCCCGTTCACCAACGAGGAACTGGTCGGCGAGGCTCTCGAGCCGTTTCGCGGGCGCGTGGTGATCGCCACCAAGTTCGGGTTCGCGCCAGACCCCAACGGCGGCACCCGCTGGAGCGCCCTGGACAGCCGGCCGGAGAATATCAGGAAGGTTGCCGAGGCCTCGCTCAAGCGGCTCCGGGTCGAGGCCATCGACCTCTTCTATCAGCACCGGGTGGACCCGGCGGTCCCCATCGAGGAGGTGGCCGGCGCGGTGAAGGACCTGATCCGGGCCGGCAAGGTGCGGCACTTCGGCCTGTCGGAGGCGGGCGCCGAGACCATCCGCCGCGCCCACGCGGTCCAGCCGGTCACCGCGGTGCAGAGCGAGTACTCCCTCTTCTGGCGGCGCCCCGAGGAGGACCTCCTGCCAACCCTCGAGGAACTCGGCATCGGCTTCGTCCCGTTCAGCCCACTGGGCCGGGGCTTCCTGACCGGCAAGATCGACGAGACGACCACCTTCGACAGCTCGGACTTCCGCAACGTCCTCCCCCGCTTCGCGCCGGAAAACCGCAAGGCGAACCAGGTGCTGGTTGACCTGCTGGGCACCATTGCCGCCCGCAAGCAGGCCACGCCGGCGCAGATCGCGCTGGCCTGGATCCTGGCGCAGAAACCCTGGATCGTGCCCATTCCGGGGACCACCAAGCGGCACCGCCTGGAGGAGAACATCGGCGCGGCCGCCGTCGACCTGACCGCGGCCGATCTTCGGGAGATCGACGCTGCCACCGCAAAGATCACGCTCCAGGGGGCGCGGTACCCCGAGCACCTGGAGCGCCAGACCGGGCGCTGAGACTCCCCACTAACCTCGAGTATCCCGAATGCCCCTGCCCCAAGCGCTCGACCCGATCGACGTGCGGATCACCGGCTGGATGGCCCGCCACGGAGTGACGCTCACGCGCCTCGCCCTCGGCGTCGTCTTCCTCTGGTTCGGCGCCATCAAGTTCGTGCCCGGATGGAGCCCCGCGGCCGACCTGGCCACCCGGACCATCAGCACCCTCTCCTTCGGGATGGTCCCCCCGTCCATCAGCCTACCCATCCTCGCGGCCTGGGAGTCGCTCATCGGGATCGGGCTCCTGAGCGGCCGCTACCTGCGCACCACCCTGCTGCTCCTCTTCGTGCAGATGCCGGGGACGCTGATGCCGCTCTTCCTCTTCCCGGGCGAGACGTTCCGGGCGTTTCCCTACGCGCCGACCCTCGAAGGCCAGTACATCATCAAGAACCTGGTGCTCGTGGGCGCCGCGATCGTCATCGGGGCCACCGTGCGCGGCGACACGAGGACGCCGCCGTGAAGGCCTCGGTCTTCGTCGGCACCAGCCTGGACGGGTTCATCGCCCGCCCCGACGGGGCGTTCGACTTCCTGCCGACCGACGGCGGGGAGCCGCACGGCTACGACGAGTTCATGGCGACGGTGGACGCCCTGGTCATGGGCCGAAAGACGTACGAGACCGTGCTCGGCTTCGAGGCCTGGCCGTATCGCGACAAACCCGTGATCGTGCTCAGCTCGCACCCGCTCGCCCCTGCGCCGCCGGGCGCGTCGGTGGAACGGATGTCCGGGGACCCGGCGGACATCGTCGCCGACCTAGCGGCTCGGGGCATCGGTCATATATATGTGGATGGCGGGATGACCATTCAACGGTTCATGGCGGCGGGGCTCATTCAACGGCTGATCATCACCCGGGTGCCGGTCCTCATCGGTGTCGGGATCAGCCTCTTCGGCGCCTTGCCACACGACGTCATCCTGACTCATGTTGCGACACGCCAGTTCGCCGGCGGCCTGGTCCAAAGCGAGTATCTGGTGGCCGGTTGACCGGCGCACCCGGCTTCGGTTTCACACCTGGGAGATTTCCGCCATGCCAAGGTTTCTGGTCGAGGTTCCTCACGGGGGCACGTTTTCGGATTGCGTCCAGGCCGTCGAGGCGTTCCACCGGACTGGGTCGCACTTCTTGACGCACGCCGACTGGGGGTGCAAGGACGGCGATCACCGGGCGTGGGTCATCCTGGAGGTCGAGAGCCGGGACGAGGCCCGCAACGTCGTGCCGCCCGCCTTCCAGGCGCACGCGAAGGTCATCCAGCTGAACCACTTCACGAGAACCGACCTCGAAGACCTGCTGCAGCGACACCAGGCGTGACGCGAGGCGGCGAGGCCGGGCAAACGAGCGGAGTTGACGCCATGAGCAAGTTGTCGGCGAAGGTGAAGGAAGAAATCGAGGCGCTGATCCCGCCCATCCTGTTCTTCTTCGTGTCGCTCCATGTCCTGATGCTCATCCACAGCCTGATGCTGAAGGGCACCGGCGTCTCCATCAACGCCTCGGTGTCGGTGGCCATCGCCGCGCTGATCCTCGGCAAGGCGGTCCTGCTCGCCGACCTCCTGCCGTTCGTCAACCGCTACCCCGACCATCCCCTGGCCTACAACATCGCCTGGAAGACGGCCCTCTACACCCTGGTGGCGACGCTGATTCACTATGTCGAGCGGCTGATCGAGTTCTGGAAGAAGGCCGGCGGGTTCGTGGCGGGCAACAAGCTGATGCTCTCCGAGATGGTCTGGTCGCGGTTCTGGGCCGTCCAGATCATGATCGTGGTCCTGATCTTCGGGTATTGCACCGTCCGCGAGTTTGCCCGGGCCATCGGCGAGGAGAAGGCGCGGCAGATGTTCTTCGGGCCATTGCGGACCGGCGGAGCCCCTCCGGTCGCCTGAGCGTCGATGCCCCTGCTCGTCCTAGATGAGTCCGCCGTCCGGCGGCATCTCGATCTTTCAGGCCTGATCGCCGCCCTCAGGCCCGCGCTCGCCGCCTTCTCGGCAGGCACCGCGGTGCAGCCGGTGCGCCTGGTCATGCCGGTGCCCGCCCATCACGGCTACTTCGGCGCCATGCCGGCGTACCCCGGCGCCCTCGGAGCCAAGCTGGTGACGTTCTATCCCGAAAACCTCGGCGTCCCGACGCACCACGCGCTCATCGCCCTGTTCCGGCCCGAGACCGGCGAGCCGCTCGCGGTGTTGGACGGACGGCTGATCACCGAGCTCCGCACCGCGGCGGCCTCCGCCATCGCCACGGACCTCATGGCCCGCACCGATGCGAAGACGCTCTGCCTCCTCGGCGCCGGCGTCCAGGCCGCGAGCCACCTCGCGGCACTACGGCTGGTGCGACGGTTCACCGAGGTTCGGGTTTGGAGCCCGCGCCGCGCGGGTGAGTTCGCGGCGCGGCACGGGATCACCGCTGCCAGCTCCGCGGAGGCCGCCGTGCGGGGTGCCGATGTGGTAGTAGTGGCGACCGGCTCGTCGGTGCCGGTGCTCGATGGAGGCTGGCTGTCCGACGGCGCGCACCTCAACGCGATCGGCGCCTGCCGCCCGGACTGGCGGGAGCTGGACGACGCGACGCTCCACCGGGCGCGCCTCATCGTGGACTCCCGCGAGGCTGCGCTCGTGGAGTCGGGAGACGTCCGGGCCGCGCCGGGCATCGCCGCCGAACTGGGTGAGGTCATCGCGACGCCCGCGCTGGGCCGGATCGATCCCCGGCAGGTGACGCTTTTCAAGTCGCTCGGGCTCGCCGTCGAGGACGTGGTGGCCGCCGACATGGTCTACCGCGCCGCCCTGCGCGAGCACGCGCCGCCCCCCTGAACGACCCCCGCCCTACGGATTGACCGACACGTTGGCCGACGACTGAAAGTGGCCGTCGTGGGTCACCGCGGTGATGAAGACGCCGGCCCCGATTCCCCGGGCGGTGACCAGCCCGTTGGCGTCGACCGTGGCCACCGAGGGGTCGGTGGATTCCCACGCGACGGCCTTGTCGGTCGCCTTGTCCGGGCCGACCGCTGCCGTCAGTTGCCTGGTTTCGCCGATGACGGTCATCACGACCGATTGCGGCGTCACCTTGACGCCCTCCACCGGCACCACCGTCGCCGACGGGTCCACGCCCACGTTGGCCGAGGACTCGTGGTGCCCGTCGCGGGTGACGGCCGTGATGAACACCCCGAGGCCGGCGGCCCGCGCGGTGACCAGGCCCCCGGCGCTCACGGTGGCCACCGAGGTGTCCGAGGACACCCAGGACACCCGCTGGTCGGTCGCGCTGTCGGGCTCGATCGCCGCCGACAACTGCCGGGTTTCTCCCAGGGCGGTCAGCAGGACCGTCTGCGGCGTGACCCGCACCCCCCGCACCGGCACGAAGTCGGTGGACGGACCCTGGCCACCGGGCTCGTACGCGCTGCCGCAGGCGACCAGGCTCAGGTACAGCACGCCCAACAGCACGGCGACGAGCGGATGACGGGTCACGCCGCCCGCCCTGCCGCGCCGCGCGCCGCCTCGACCGTGGCGCGAATCCTGGCCAGGTGGTGGTAGGCGTGGCGCAGGGCGTGATCCTCCACGAAGAACTGGCAGGTCAGCGGCGCATCCGAGTTGAGCGATACCGGCGCGGCCCGGTCGAGCTCGTCATCCGTCAGCGCGCGCACCGCCACGGCAGCGGCCTTGGAGGCGGCGCGCAGCGCGGCGACGGCCGTCGCCTTGTCCACGCGCGCGAATTCCTTCGCATGCGCCGTATTGATGGCGTGGACGTCGTCCCAGGTGACGCCCTCGATGGGCTTGCCGGCCGCCAGGGCCTGGGCCAGCTGGATCTCGATCGGGTACATGTTGGCCACATGGTGCACGACGACGCCCACCGGGCGCCCGTCGTGGGGAATCGCGAGGCGCCACTCCGCGTCGTCGAGGGACTCCGCGTACTGGGCGAGGGCGGCGGCGCCTGCCTCGAGCCGCCCGGCGAGTTCGTGACTGCGGTGCTGCATGGTGGTCTCCGTCCTGCGTAGTGAGAAGTCGTGCTCAGGCGAGGGCGACCTGGACGTCCAGGTACTCCCCCGGGATGACCGTGCCCGTGCCGGTGGCGATGTTGTGCGCGGTGAAGAGCCGGGTCAGCGATTCGCGCAGCTGCTGCCGGCCCTCGGGTCCGGCCGCGGCGAGGGTGGCCACCGTCGGTCCATACGAGCTGGCGAACAGTTCCGTGACGGCGGCCGGCGGCATCGAGAAACGGAGTTCCAGGATGCGCCTGGTGAAGGTGATGGCACGGACTCCGTCGCCGAAGCGGGCCCGCACCGAGTCCTCGTCGCCCCAGAGCAGCGGGCTCGGCACCTCGGCCGGTGGCGGGACGATGGCGACGTGCGCCCGCAGCAGGTCGCCGATCGCGCTGCCAGGTGTCCAGTTGGCCATCGCGATGCGGCCGCCGGGGCGGGTCACCCGGAGCAGCTGGGCCGCCGCCCTTGCCGGCCGGTAGGCGAACATCGCGCCGAACATCGTGACCGTCGTGTCGAACTGGCCGTCCCGGTAAGGGAGCGCCTCCGCATCACCCACCTCGAACGCGATGGAGAGCCCGGAGCTGCGCGCCTCCAGCTGGGCTTCCGCGATCAGGTTGGACGCGATGTCGACGCCGGTGACGCGGGCTCCCGCCCGTGCCGCGGGAATCGCCAGGTTCCCCGTGCCGCAGGCGACATCCAGCACCGTCTCGCCGGGGCGGAGGCCGAGCCGGCCGATGAACTCGGCGGCGCCGTGGGCAAAGCTCCGCGCGATGGGAAGGAAGTCCGCTCCGGACCAGATGGCCCGGGCCCGCGCGGTGAGCCGGTCCTCGGACCAGGCGCGCAGCTCGCCGGTGGTCATGGGCGCATCGGCTGAGGAGATCGATTCGGGTGACATGGGGCACCTCCGTCCGGGTTCGGCGCGCATCGTCGTGATGCGCGGACCCATGATGGCGCCGAGCCGTGCGTTTGCCCATGACTGACAGTCCCGGATTCCTGCTCCGGCGTACCGGGTTTCCCTCGGCTTGTCCGGGGGTCCAGCCGGGTTGCGCGAGCGTCCGCTAGGAGGGGGTGGTGCGGCGGGTGGTGCGCCAGGCGCCAGGAGCGAGCCCGGTCGCCTTCTTGAAGGCGCGGCTGAAGGCGGCCTCCGACTCGTAGCCGACCTCGCTGCCGACGGCCGCGACCTTGGCGTTGCTCTCGATCAGCCGGTTGGCGGCGACCTGCATCCGCCATTGCGCCAGGTACTGCATCGGAGGCTGGCCGACCAGCAGCGTAAATCGCTCCGCCAGTTTCGAGCGGGAGGAGGCCACCCCGGCGGCAAGCTCAGCCAGCGTCCAGTCATGCCCGGGTCGGGCGTGCGGGAGCGCCAGCGCGGGCCCGACAGTCTCGTCGCGGAGCCCGGCGAGCCACCCGACCTGTCCCGGAGCCAGTTCATCCAGGTATCGCCGCAGCACCTCGATGAACATGAGTTCGGCCAGGCGGGTGAGGACCGTCTCGGCGCCGGCCCGGCCGAGGCGGGATTCTTCGGTGACCTGCCGGGTGAAGCCGCCAAGCCCGGCGGTGGACATGCCCCGCATGTGCATCCGGCGCGGGAGGCTGGCCAGGAGCGGATTGAAGGGCCGGAGGTCGCACCCGAGGAACCCGCACACGAACGAGGCGGTTGGCGGGCCGGCGCCGAGCACGATGGCACTGGGATAGCGATCGGGCGTGCCGTAATCGTTGGGGTCGGTGCGCATCCCGCGGGCGCTCGACATGACATGTCCATCCCCGTGCGGAAAGACGATCACGTCGCCCGGGGCCATCTCCACCTGCTCTTCGCCGGCCAGCCCGCCGAAGCAGCGTCCCGCGAGCAGGACGTGATAGGGGATCAGGTGCTCCACGGCCGGCAGGAGCTTCGGCGAGATTCGCCGGGCCGGCGGCGCCTCGACGCTCCACGGCTCCGACGCGTCGACGGCGTAGAAGTACGCGGCATCGAGGCGCACGACACGGAGCACGTCCGACAAGGGGTCCATGATGAATTGCCTCCGACCGAGCCCGGTCAGTCCCCGACCGTGTCGAGATGCCACCCGGTGTGCACCCAGTGGCCCTTCTTGCGCACGAAGATCTCCGTACCGCGGCCAGTCGTCGTCTCGGACTTCCCTGCGCCGTCGGTGAGCACCACGCGGAAGCGGGTGTAGAGGATCACCACGTCGCCGTATTGCTGGAAGACGTTGCGCGGGAATTCGAGGACCGCCAGGGTCCATCCGCCTTTTGCGAACTCACCCATCTGCGCCAGCGTCGCGGTCCGGTCCTCCCAGGGCCCACCGCCCCAGCCGAGGGCCACGAGCTCCTCCGGCACGACGCGCTGGAACGCCGCCTGGTCGTTGGCGAACCACGAGCGCCACGCCGTCTCGCGAAGCGCGAGGATTTCCTGCTTGGTCGCGTCACTGGGCTGGGGGCCGTACTGCTGGGCCACCAGGGGCGCCGCCAAGGCGGCGAGCAGCAAGGAGAGGGTGAGGCGCATCCTCGGCATGCACATCCTCCGGGTTGGGCGGGGCGATATATTCGGGTCGGGGTGGCGTGTGCGCCCCCCTGAGTACGTAATCCCGGCCCGATCGGTTTCGACCAGACCACTCCATCATACCCGCCTGAGGCCCCGCATGAGCGTCGTCGTCAAGACCACACTCCTCCTGGTGTGCTCCAACGTCTTCATGACGTTCGCGTGGTACGCGCACCTCAAGAACCTGCAGGCCAAGCCGCTGCTCGTGGCCGTGGCGGCCAGCTGGGGCATCGCCTTCTTCGAGTACCTGCTGCAAGTGCCAGCCAACCGCATCGGCTACTCGACGCTCTCGCTCGCCCAGCTCAAGATCCTGCAGGAAGTGATCACGCTGCTGGTGTTCATTCCCTTCGCCGTGCTGTACATGCGGCAGCCGGTGAAGCAGGACTTCGCCTGGGCGGGGCTCTGCCTGCTCGGGGCCGTCTACTTCACCTTCCGCTCCTAGGGGTGCGTCGGCCTTGCCCGGCCCGCTGACCATTCGCGACCTGCGGCCCGCCGAGCGGGCGGCGCTCGGCCGCCTCATGGTCGAGGTGTATTCCCACCTCGACGGGTTCCCGAAACCTGCCGACCAGCCGAAGTACTACGAGATGCTGGCCGACATCGGGAGCTTCGCCGACAAGCCGTCCACCCGCGTCCTCGTGGCGACCACCGCCGAAGGCGCGCTGGTGGGCGGCGTGGTGTACTTCGGCGACATGGCGCAATATGGGTCGGGCGGCACGGCCACCACCGTCACCAACGCCTCCGGCATCCGGCTGCTGGGCGTCGACCCCACTTTCCGCAACGCGGGTGCGGGCAAGGCGCTGACCCTGGCGTGCATCCAGCTGGCGCGAGAGGCCGGGCACGCCCAGGTCATCCTGCACACCACGCAGGCGATGCAGGTGGCCTGGGGGCTCTACCTGCGGCTGGGGTTCGTCCGGTCGGAAGACCTGGACTTCCTGCAGCAGGGCTTTCCGGTGTTCGGGTTTCGGCTCAGTTTGGAGCGTTGACGCCCCACCCCCTCACAGCGCGGAGAGTGGCCAATGATATTCGCCCTGCTCGTCGCAATCCTCGTGGTGCTCCTCGGCATCCTGGCGGCCGTCAAGACCGGATTCAACGAAGAGATCAAGGGGCTCGAGGCCATCGCCCGATGATCACCCACATCCTTGCCACCCTCGCATTGCTCGGCGTCTCGCTGCTCCTCGGCGCCACCCTGTATGAGTCCGTGGTGATGGCGCCCAACTTCGAGCGCGACGTGCCCGCCTCGATTGCCGTGGCGCGGCAGTTCCTGGTGCGGACCACGCCGGCCCACTACTTCCGGATCCTCTCGCCCGCCACGCAGCTGCTCCTGCTGGCCGGCGTCATCGCCTCGTGGCCGGTGGCGGGCGCGCGCTGGGGGCTGGGCGCCGCCCTCGGCATCCTCGTCCTGCTGGACGTGATCACCTTCTCGTACCACTATCCCCGCCTCGCGATCATGTTCAAGGGACCGATGCCCGCCGACCCGGCAATCCTGCGCCGTGCGGCGCGGGAGTGGACGCTGGGCAACCACGTCCGGCTCGTGCTCCTGGTGCTCGCGTTCCTGGCGGCGCTGCACGCCTTCTCGCAGCTGCCCATGCACGGGCGCGCCTGACCCACGTCGCCCGCCGAGCCGGGCGCTTATCTTCCGGCTGAGGCACAAGGAGGCAGCGTGATGAAGGCAGGCACCGCACCACACCGACCCCAGTCGCTCGGGGAGGAGATCGCCAACAGCGTCAGCCACGGCGTCGGCTTCCTGGCGGCGGTGGCCGTGTTGCCCGTCCTGATCCTGGGCGCGGCCCCGCACGGCCCGATGGCCATCGCGGGAGCCAGCGTCTTCGGCGCCTCCATGACGCTCCTGTACCTCACCTCCACCCTCTATCACGCCCTGGCGCCCGGCCGCGCAAAGCGCGTCTTCCAAGTCCTCGACCATGGCGCCATCTACCTGCTCATCGCGGGCACCTACACGCCGTTCACCCTCGGCGTGCTGCGCGGGCCCTGGGGCTGGACCCTCTTCGGCGTGATCTGGTGCCTGGCTCTGGCCGGCATCATCCTCAAGGCGATGGGTGGCATCCGGTTTCCCCGGCTCTCGATCGGCCTCTACCTCGGCATGGGCTGGCTGGCGGTCGTCGCCGCCCAACCGCTCTGGCTCCGGTTGCCAGCATGGGGACTCTTCTGGCTGGCCGCCGGCGGCCTCGCCTACACGGCGGGTGTCGGCTTCTACGCCGCCAGCCGTCTCCGGTATCGCCATTTCGTGTGGCACCTGTTCGTCCTGGCCGGCACGGCCTGCCACGTGGTGGCCGTGTCGCTCTACGCGACCTGAACGGCGGAGGCCGGCATGACCTTCAAGCCCAAGGTGTGGTACCCGATCGCCGCCGTCCTGAGCGCAATCAACCTGGGGGCCGTCTGGTTCGCCGCGGTGCCGGGCGAGCCGGCGCACGCCACGCTGCACGCGGGGCTCGCGCTGGCGTTCGGGTACTGGGCGCTGCGCCTGCGGCAACGGCTCGGCGTGGGCGAGCACGAGGCGCGCTTCCAGGCGCTCGAGGACGAGGCGGGCCGGCTCGAGTCGATCGACGACGAGATGGACCGGCTCCGCCAGGCGCTGAGCGAAACGCAGGAGCGGCTGGACTTCGCCGAGCGGATGCTGGTGCAGGGGCGGGACAGGCAGCGCGAGGACCTGAAGCCCTGACACGGCTGGCCCCTCTCCCGCTCCTCGTCCTGGCCCTCCACGCAGCCCCGGCGGAGAGCCAGGCCACGCCGCATTACCTGATCTACCTCCACGCCCGCATCATCGAGGAGCAGCAGACTCCGCGGCCCACCGATTCGCTGTTCGGGGTCTACGAGTACCAGGCGATCCTGGACAGCCTGCGGCACGCCGGGCTCGTCGTCCTGAGCGATCAGCGGCCGCCGAAGGCGAACTCGGACTCCTTTGCCTCGCGAGTCGTCCGCCAGGTGGACAGCCTCCTCGGACTCGGCGTGCCCGCGCGGAACATCACCGTCGCCGGCTTTTCCAAGGGCGGGTGGATCGCAATCCTCGCGGCGTCGCGCCTCGACAACCCCGCGCTCTCCTTCGTGTTCATGGGCGCCTGCGGCCCCTGGGCGTTCGGGCCCGACCTGCACGTGCGCGGCCGGATGCTGTCGTTCTACGAGACCAGCGACTCGCTCGGCGTGTCCTGCGCGCCGATGTTCGCCCACCGTGGCCCGGGCTCCTACGTCGAGGAGATCGCCCTCAGCCTGGGCCTCGGCCACGGTACCTTTTTCCAACCCCGATCCGCCTGGCTCGCGCCCACCGTGGCGTGGGCGACGGGACGCGACCCCTGACTCCCACGAGGAACGAAGATGGCCGAAGCCAACGCCCAATTCGTCGGCTCGATTCCCGAACACTATGACCGCTCCCTGGGGCCGATGTTCTTCGAGCCGTACGCGGCGGATCTCGTCGGCCGCCTGCGGGTGCCGCCGGGCGGCCGCGTCCTCGAGGTGGCTTGCGGGACCGGCATCGTCACCGCGCGGCTCCGCAAGGCGCTCCCACCCGACGCGACGCTGGTGGCCACCGACCTCAACGAGCCGATGCTCGCCTTCGCCAAGACGGCCCGCTCGCTCGGCGGCACGGTGGAGTGGAAGCCGGCGGACGCCCAGTCGCTTCCCTTCCCCGATGCCTCGTTCGACGCCGTCGTCTGCCAGTTCGGGCTGATGTTCGTGCCGGACAAGGCGCTCGCCTTGCGCGAGGCCCGGCGCGTGCTGAAGCCGGGCGGGGTGCTGGCGTTCAACGTCTGGCAGGATCTCAATGCCAATCCGGTCGGTCGCATCGCCCACACCGTCATCAGCGGATTCTTCCCCACCGATCCACCGACCTTCTACCTGGTGCCGTTCGGCATGGACGACGAGCCCCTCCTCCGGCGGCTCGTCACGGAGGCAGGATTTCAGGTCACGACCCTTGATCGTGTGAAGCTCGAGGCCCGGTCGCCGTCCGCCGCCGAGGCCGCCCGCGGCCTTGTGCTGGGCAACCCGGTCTATGGGGCCATCGAGGCCCGGGGCACCGCTAAGCCGGACGTCATCATGGCGGCGGTCGCCGCAGCGCTCACCGAGGCCGGCGGGGCGGCGCCGCTCCGCCTGCCGATGGGCGCGATCGTCGTCGTGGCGCGCGCCACCTGACCGCCGTGCACTGCCGCACGTGGCTCGTGGCGCTGGCCGCGCTCGCCCTGTGGGCGGGCCGGCTGCCGGCGCAGGACCAGTTCACGATCACCTCCGCCGCCCTCGGCGAGCCCCGCCTGGTCAACGTCCACACGCCAAAGGGATACGACGCCGCGCCCACCGCGCGCTTCCCGGTGCTCTACATGCCGGACGGCGGGCTCGACGAGGACTTCCCGCACGTGGTGGCCACGGTGGACTCGCTGATCGCCGCCGGTGCCATCCGGCCGGTCCTCGTGGTGGGAATCCCCAACACCCAGCGCCGCCGCGACCTCACCGGCCCCTCGCGCGTCGCCTCCGACAGCGCCATCGCCCCGCGGGTCGGCGGCTCGGCGGCCTTCCGGCAGTTCCTGCGCGACGAGCTCATCCCGGCGATCGACGCCCGCTACCGCACCACCGAGGAGCGGGCCATCGTCGGCGAGTCGCTCGCCGGCCTGTTCGTGGTGGAGACCTTCCTCCTCCAGCCGGGCCTCTTCGACCATTACATGGCGCTCGACCCGAGCCTCTGGTGGAACGCCGGTGCGCTGCTGGATTCCGCACCGGCCCGCCTCGCCGCCTTCGACGCGGGCTCGCGCACGCTCTACCTGGCCAGCTCGAACGTCGGCGAGATCGCGGACGCCACGGCCCGGCTCGACGCGCTCCTCCACGCCCAGCCGCCGGCTGGTCTCGCGTGGGCATACACGCCCCGGCCCGACCTCACGCACGCCACCATCTTCCGCGGCCTCGAGGCGGCGGCGCTGGCGGCCGCGCTCCGCTGAGCCCGTGACGCTCACGCTTGCGTTCACGCTGAAGGTTCCGGGCAGCGACGAGTTCCGCGATTTCCAGGCGGTGAGCACCTCCTTCCGCTGTGAGGGCCGGCTGACGCTCGAGGGCGAGGAGTTGACCATCGAGTGGGGCGGCGAGGCCCGGGTCCAGGAAGTCGGGCTGCTGACGCTGGCGGACGACCGGGTCACCATGCCCGACGAGTGGATCACCGTCTCCGCGGGCGAACTCGACCGGGCGACGCTCGAGGGCGGCTGGTGGCGGCCGCGGCTCACCCTGCTCGAACGGCGGCGGGGCGCGCTGGCGGCGGTGCCGAGCGCGCGGCTCGGCGCGGTGCGGTGCTGGATTGCCCGCCGAGACCGCGAGCAGGCCCGTGCCATGGCCGCGGCCCTCTCCGACGCCATTGCGACAAGCACGCCTACCCCACGCATGTAGCCGCTGGCCGAGGCCGGTATCGCGAAGTAGGTTGTCCGCCGCACCCTCCATTTCTCCTCCCGGAGCACGCACGCATGGGCAAAGGCCTCGCCGCGCTCGTGATGGCCGTCCTGGCTACCGTACCCACCCTCGACGCCCAGCAGGCGTCAGCGCCCTACCTCTATGTCTGGGCCGGCGACGGCGACACGCAGGAGAGTGACTTCCTGGCCGTGCTCGACGTGCGCCCCGGCTCTGCGACCTATGCCCGCGTCCTCTCCACCCTTCCGGTCGGCGTGAAGGGCACAGTCCCGCACCACACCGAGCACCAGCTCGAGATCGACCGGGTGTTGTTTGCGAACGGCTTCGGCGCCGGCCGGACCTTCCGCTTCGACCTCAGCGCGCCAACCGAGCCGCGCGTGCTGGGCTCGTTCACCGAACTCGGCGGCTACAGCTTCCCGCATTCGTTCGTGCGGCTCGCCAACGGCAACCTGCTGGCCACCTTTCAGGGACGCGGGCCCGGCAACGTTCCGCCCGGCGGCCTGGTCGAGCTCGACCGCGAGGGCCAGTTCATCCGCGGCACCGCCGCACGGGCAACTGGCTTCGACAGCACCCAGATGCGTCCGTACAGCCTGGCGGTGCTCCCGGCCATCGACCGCGTCGTGTCCACCAGCACCGACATGATCGGCGACTTCGGCGCGCACCTGCAGGTCTGGCGCCTGTCCGACCTCGCGCTGCTCACGACCATCGAGCTCCCCGCCACCACCGCGGTCGACGGCCACGCGCACAACGGCGCCATGAACACCATGAAGGAGGACCACCACCTCTTTCCGGGGGAGCCCCGCACGCTGGCGGACGGGCGGACGGTGCTGCTTGCCACCTTCACCTGCGGCTTCTATCGGGTGACCAACATCGACGCCCCGACGCCGCGTGTGGAGTTCCTCCGTGCGTTCGCCGGAATGAACTGCGCCGTGCCGATCCTGGCGGGGTCGTACTGGATACAGACAGTGCCTGATGAGCACGCGTTGCTGGTGCTCGACGTCCGGGAGTCGGCCCATCCACGCGAAATCAGCCGGGTGACCTTCGACTCGACCTTCAAGCCGCACTGGATGGCGTACGACGAGGGCGGAAGCCGGCTCGTGGTGAATGACGGGAAGGCGCGGATGTACCTGGTGGCGCTGGACCAGCGGACGGGACGGCTCGCCATCGATTCCACCTTCCGCGACGCTGGCGCCGCGGTGCCCGGCGTCACCTTCGACCGCGCCGGCTGGCCTCACGGGGCGACGGGGCCGGCCGTGCCGCACGGCTCGGTGTTCGCCCGGCCGGAGCGCGACCTGCTTGGCGAGGCGGCCGAACTGTACGAGCGGTACGGCGCGGATTTGCGCGAGGGCCGGCGCGCCGACATCGCCACCGCGTACGACCGGGCCGGCGCCCGCATCATCTTCAACGGCGTGCCCCGCCAGGAGTCGTGGGCGGAACTCGATGCCCGGTACCGTGGTCGCTGGCGGCCACCGGCGTTCTTCCGCTGGGACTCGTTGGCGTTCCAGCCGATCGGGCCGAAGCACGTGCTGGTAACCGGCGGCTTCCACTGGCAGGCCGCCGGTCAGGCCGACACCACCCGCTTCCAGTACACCGCGGTCCTGGTGGCCTCGGGCTCCACCCTCGGTATCACCTTCGAGCAGGAGACGCTGTGGCCTTGAAGAGTGCTGGGCAGCGAGACCGCGCACGGCTCAACGCCTACTTCGCGGCCCTGCCCCCCGACACCCGCCGCACGCTCAAGAGGCTCCGCGAGGCGATTCGCGGCGCGGCCCCGCGCGCCGTCGATGCCTTCAGCTACGGCATTCCCGCCGCGCGGCTCGACGGCAGGCTGTTCGTCTGGTACGCCGCCTGGAAGGAGCACTGCAGCCTCTACCCGGTCGGCGCGGCGATCCGGCGTGCGCATGCGGCCGACCTCAAGGGCTACCGGACCTCGAAAGGCACCGTCCGGTTCCCGCTCGACAAGCCCCTCCCGATCGGGCTCGTCAAGCGTTTGGTGAAGTCCCTGGCCGCCGAGGCGGCGAAGCGAGGAGCGTGACGATGCGGAAGCTGGTCGTGTTCAATCACGTGTCGCTGGACGGCTTCTTCACCGACGCCAGGGGCGACATGAGCTTCGCGCACAAGGACCCCGCGGACGCGGAGTGGAATGCATTCGTGGCCGGCAACGCCAGCAGCAACGGGATGCTGCTCTTCGGCCGGGTCACCTACGACATGATGGCGGGGTTCTGGCCCACCCCGATGGCGGCCCAGATGATGCCCGAGGTGGCCGCGGGCATGAACGCGATGCCGAAGGCGGTGTTCTCCCGCACCATGTCGAAGGCCGCGTGGCAGAACACGACCCTGCTCAAGGGCGACCTGGCCGACGTGGTCCGCCGGCTCAAGGCCGCCCCCGGCCCCGACATGACGATCCTCGGCAGTGGCTCCATCGTCTCGCAGCTGACGCAGCTCCGCCTCATCGACGCGTACCAGATTGTCGTCAATCCGGTCGTGCTAGGCCGGGGCCGGACCATGTTCGACTCCGTCACCGAGCGCGCACCGCTCACGCTCACCGGGACCCGGGCGTTCGGGAACGGCGCAGTCCTGCTCAACTATGAGCCGGTGCGCTGATGCGGGCCCCTCTCTTCGTCACCCTGCTCCTGGCCGCCTGCTCTCCCGCCGAGGCGCCGCGCTCAGTGATGCCGGATGCCGAGACCCGGGCCGAGGTGACCGAGGCACTCGGGCGGTACATGGTGGCCGCCCGCGCCGTGGACGCCCCCGCCATCGCCGCCTTCTTCACCCCCACCGGCGTGCTGTTCGAGCCCGGCATCTTCCCGATCGTGGGGGCGGACTCGATCCGCGCCTTCATGGGTTCCTTCCCTGGCGTGGTCGTGGACTCCGCCGTATCCATGCCCGAAACGATCGAGGTCTTCGGCGACACCGCGCTGCTCTGGGGCTCCTACTTCGAGAAGCTCTCGTTCCCGGGCCAGCCGGTCAGCGAACAGCACGGCCGCTTCGTGATGGAGTGGGTGCGCCAGCCCGACGGGCGGTGGCTGATCCAGCGGTATTACCGGGTGCCGCTCCCGTCGGCACCGGCCAGCGGGCAATAGGCGCCCTCCGATGTGGCTCCTCCTCGCCGCGCTCCTCGGGTTCGTCGTCCCCAACGGCTTCTTCCTGTACTGGCTCTGCTTTGAGTTCCAGGGCGTGGGCCCCGTGCTGCAGGACCGCCTGGCGCTCGGCTTCATCCTCGATGTCGCGCTGGCCCTGGTGCTGCTCAGCGTGTACTTCGCGCGGCACCCGATCGGCCCCGTGCGCTGGCCCTGGTTTGTCCTGCTCTCGCTCCTCGGCGGGCTCGGCTTCAGCCTGCCGCTCTACTATTGGCTGAACCGGAGCCGACCACTCCTCCAGCGATGAATGACTCTGGGGCATCGCTGCGCCCTGCGGCCCTGGCGCTCGCTGCCGACATCAACCGCCGAGTGGCGGCCGGCAGTCGCCCAACCGTCGTGGCGATCGACGGGCGGTGCGGGTCCGGCAAGTCCACGCTGGCCGCACTCTTGGCGCCGCTCGTGGATGGGGTCATCGTGCCCGCCGACGACTTCTTCGCGGCGGAGATCACGACCGGCGGATGGGAGGCACGGACGCCGGCCATGCGGGCGGCCGACGCGCTCGACTGGCGCCGCCTCCGGACCGATGCACTCGAGCCTCTCCGGGCGGGGCGGCCAGCCACGTGGCATTCCTTCGACTTCGCCGCGGGAGCCCGGCCGGATGGGAGCTACGGCATGCAGGCCGAGCCGATCGTGCGGTTGCCCGGTCCCGTCGTCATCCTCGACGGGGCCTACTCCGCACGGCCGGAGCTCGCGGACCTGCTCGACCTGACGGTACTCGTCGAGGTGCCGGAAGCGGTCCGGCATGCCCGCCTGGCCGCGCGCGAGGATCCGCAGTTCCTCGTGGCGTGGCACGCAAGGTGGGACGCCGCCGAAGACCATTACTTCGGTACGGTCCGCCCGGCGACGGCGTTCGATCTCATCATCGGAGGAGCAGCATGACCACCCCGACCCCTCCCACCATAGACTGCGAGCGGATCCATCCGACGCTCTCCGTGCGCAATGTGCCCGCCGCCGTCGAGTTCTACACTCGGCGGCTCGGCTTCAAGTTGGGCTTTCTCTGGGGGGATCCGCCGCATTTTGCGGGCGTGACCCTGGGACAGGTGCAGCTCTTCCTGCAGCAGGGCGCGCCGAGTCCGGCCGGATGCGAAGTGAATTTCGTGGTGAGCGACGCCGACGCGCTGTACGACTTCCACCGCGCCACAGGCGTCGAGGTCGTTACGCCCCTCGGTGACCGCGAGTACGGCCTGCGGGACTACGCGGTCCGGGACCTCGACGGCTACGAACTGGGGTTTGGGCACTACATCTACAATGTCGGGCCCCCGGTGCCGATCGAGCGGGTGGACGTGCCGGTGCGCCTGGAGCGGCGCCTTGCGGCGTTGCTTGTGGACCTGGCCGCGTACAAGCGCATGAGCCTGAACGGCTGCCTCGAGGAGATCCTGCTCCACACCTGCGAACCCCTCGGCGACGGCGTGGCGAGCCCGCATACTCCGAGCCAGCTCGGGCACATCCAGCTCCTCAAGCGCAAGCACGGCATCGACTACGACTGCCACGCAAGCTATCGCTTCGTGGAGCGGTAACCGGGGGTACCATGCTGGCCAAGGGACTCACGCCCATCCTGAACGTGTCGGATTTCCAGGCCAGCGTCGCCTGGTTCGAGAAGCTCGGATGGGAAAAGAGCTGGGACTGGGGCGATCCGCCGAGCTTCGGGAGCGTCTGCTCGGGGGAGTGTGCCATATTCCTCTGCCTGGACGGCCAGGGAGGCCGCGGCAAGTCGGATCTCGCGATGACGTTCGGCCCCGACGGCGACGCAGCCGACAAGGGCGTCTGGATGTCCATCTGGGTGGAGGATGTGGACGCGGTGCACCGTGAGTGCCTGGCGCAGGGGCTCGAGGTCACCTGGCCGCCGACCGACATGCCGTGGAACGTGCGCGAAATGCACGTCCGGCACCCCGACGGCCACGTCTTCCGGATCAGCCGGGGGATCCCGGAATCCGAATAGCCGTGCCGGCCCGCAGTCAAGGTTCCGATGTCCCACCGCCCGATCGGGAGGATCCTGCCATGCACTCGCCCACGCTTCCCGCACTGGCCCTGCTGGTCGCCAGCCTCGCACCGACGCGCGGCGCCGCGCAGGACGCCGACGCGATGGCCCGGTGGACCGGCTACGAGGTGGTCCACTATCGCGTGGTCGGCCAGTACTCCGGGGTGACCAGGATCCTGCTGGGCAGGCAGGGGCTCTACCGGGCCGCCCCCGTACAGGACCGGGTGGTCATCGACTTCGACTGGAATCAGCAGGAGATGAAAGTGGTGTCGACACCGGCCATCCAGAACTTCCCCTCCACGGTCGGGGCACTCCAGCCGGTCCAGGGATGCCCCGCCGCACGAGTCGATGGAACGTACGAGATGGCTACCGTGACCGGCGTGACCGACATGGGCGGCACGATGCTCACCCTCGCCAGCGCCCGCACGTACCCGGCGGGATCCATCCCGCTGCCTGGCGACATCGATCCCTGCGGCACGACCTGGGAAGCCGTGGCGGCGTCCACCGTCACCGCCGACAACATGATGCAAGTGCTGCCCGCGATGATGCTCGCCATGCTCGGCGCCGGCGCCTACGCGGTCACGCCGGACGGCAAGTCGCTGTACGTCAAGGCAGGCGACACCGGCATCAACGCCACCGGACTCAACGACTGGAGCTGGACGTTCACTCCGACGCCCGTCCGGTAGGCGGGAGTCGCCAACTGAATCGCGTGCCCGACCATCGCGTGCTGGACCACCTCGGCTGCCGCCTCGCCTACCGCCTGCGAGGGGCGGGGCCGCCAGCGCTCCTCGTGCAGGGCACCGGGATCCACGGCGACGGGTGGGACCCGCAGGTCGCCGCGCTCGCGCCGCGGTTCCGATGCCTGACCTTCGACAACCGCGGGATGGGCCGGAGCCAGCCGCAGGCCGGGTCGCTCACCCTGGCCCGGATGGCCGACGATGCCCTGGCCCTGCTGGACACATGCGGCATCGACCGCGCCCACGTCATCGGCCACTCCCTCGGCGGCGCGATAGCGATCGAACTGGCGCTCCGGGCGCCCGCGCGTGTCGCGAGCCTTTCCCTGCTCTGCAGCTTCGCACGCGGGCGCGACGCGGCCCCGCTTACGCCGTGGATGCTCTGGACCGGCCTGCGGACCTGGCTGGGTACCAGGCGCCAGCGCCGTGCGGCGTTCCTCCGCCTCATCCGGACACCGCAGGACCTCGTGGGCGTGAACCTGGACGCGCTGGCCCGGGAGCTCGAGCCGCTCTTTGGCCATGATCTCGCCGACCAGCCGCCCGTCGTGATGGCGCAGCTTGCCGCCCTGCGCGCGTGGGACGCGACCGCCCGACTCGGCACCCTTGCAGGCATCCCGACACTGGTGGCGAGCGCCCGGTACGATCGCATCGCGCCGCCCGCCGTCGGGCGTGCACTCGCGGCGGCGATCCCCGGATCGCGCTACCATGAGTTCCCGGATGCGGCGCACGGTGTGACGCTGCGGCGTCCGGACGCGGTCAACGCACTGCTGCTGTCGCATCTCGGGGCGGCCGGCACGGAAACTCACCGCGCCACGCAATCGACCCTTGGAGCCCGCGCATGACCTCGAGTCTCGACCCGGTTCGCCCCATCACCCTCGCCGAGATCCGGGCGGCGCGCACCCGTATCGCGGGCACCGCCGTCCCGACCCCGCTGGTCCGGCTCGAGCTGGGGCCGGAGTATCCCGACATCCGCCTCAAGCTCGAGAACCTGCAGCCGATCAACGCCTACAAGCTGCGCGGCGCGGCGAACGCGGTCGCGCTCCTCTCCGACGCCGAGCGGGCGCGCGGGGTCTGGACCATCAGCGCCGGCAACGCCGGCCAGGGGGTGGCCTTCGCGGCGCGGAAGGCGGGCGTGGCCTGCACGGTGGTGGCCGTCGAGTCGGCGCCCGCGTCCAAGCTCGACCGCATGCGCGCGCTCAGCGCCCGGGTGGTGCCGGTGCCCTACGACATCGTCTGGAAGGCGCTCGAGGACCGCGCCTATCCCGGCGTGGACGGAACCTTCATCCATCCCTTCGACGACCCGCACTTCATCGCCGGGCACGCCACGATGGGCCTCGAAATCCTGGAGGACGCGCCCGACACGGTCGCGGTGATCGCCGCCATCGGCGGGGGCGGCCTCATCACCGGCGTCGGCAGCGCCATCAAGGCGCTCAAGCCGGAGGTGCGGATCTGGAGCGCCGAACCGGACACGGCGGCGCCGGCGGCCCGGTCGTTCGCCATGGGGTCGCCGCAGGCGTTCCCCGACTGGAAGGCGTCCTTCGTGGACGGCGCCGGGGGGCAGAGCGTCTTTCCCCGCATGTGGGAGCGGATGCGTCCGCTGGTGGACGGCTGCCTCGTCGTGTCGCTCGCGGAAACCGCGGCCGCGATGCGGCTCCTCGCGGAGAAGGCGCGGGTCATCGCGGAAGGCGCCGGGGCGCTCTCGGTGGCCGCGGCGCTCACCGGCAAGGCCGGCCGCGGGCCGATTGTCGCGATCGTGTCGGGGGGCAACATCGACCTGCAACGCTTCACCGAATTGATCGTGTCGTGAGGTAGCCGCACTCCCTCTCTGGAGGACGATCTCATGTCGAGCGCCCGAATCGCCACTGGCCTCGCCTCGCTCAATGCCGTGCTGCTCGCGTTCCTGCTCGCGGGGCAGGCCCGGTCCGCGTCCGCCAGCCAGGAGGCCCTCCCGGTGCTCCGCGGCAGCGCCCTGGAAATCGTGGACCGCCAGGGCCGGGTGCGCGCCAGCATCAGCGTGCAGCCGCCCTCCGTCGTGGATGGCAAGCAGTACCCCGAAACGGTCCTCCTCCGACTGACCGACCCGGCGCACGGCCCCCTCGTCAAGCTGACCGCCTCGAACAACGGCTCCGCGCTCGGCCTGTCGGACGACGCGGACGGGGGTCTCCAGCTGTTCGCCCGCGACACGGGGAGCTTCGTCCGGGTGACCGACCGGAAAGGCCGGGTGCGGTCGACATGGCCGTAGTCGGCGCCCCGTGAGCCCTCGCATCGCCGCCTTCACCGAGGAACCCGTCATGCAATCGTCCGGCATCACCGACATCGCCCACGGCATTCAGCTCGCCGTGGCCCCCGTGTTCCTCCTGTCGGGCGTCGGCGTCACCCTCACCGTGCTCACCAACCGGCTGGCCCGGATCATCGACCGGGCCCGCACGCTCGAAAGCGCACTCCCGGCGAGCACGGAGGAGCGCGCCGCAAGCATGCACGTGGAACTCGGCGTCCTGTCCCGCCGCGCCCGCCTCGTCAACCGGGCCATCACGCTCTGCACCTCGTGCGCGCTCCTTATCTGCGTCGTGATCGTGACCCTCTTTACCGGAGTGGCGCTCGGCCGCGACCTGTCGCTCCTGATCGTGGTGCTCTTCGTCACCGCCCTGAGCGCGTTCATCGGCGCCCTGCTGGCGTTCCTGCTGGAAATCCGGGCGGCCACGGCCGGGCTGCGGTTCGGCCCGGGCCCGCACTAGCGGCCCGGCCAGGACGGCGGATATTCGCGGACCCGGGCATCCCTGCCCATTCGACCCTTGGAGGACGACGCGATGATCGACCCGCCCCAGCTTGCCCGGGTGCCGGCGCAACGGACTGCCGTCATCCGGATGACCATTCCGCGGAACCAGATCCAGCAGGTGATGGGCCCGGCCTTCAGCGAGCTGATGGCAGCCGTCAACGCGCAGGGTATCGCCATGACCGGCGCCTGGTTTTCGCACCACTTCCGTGTCGACCCGGCGACCTTCGATTTCGAGGTCGGCGTGCCCGTCGCGGCGCCGGTGGCGCCGGTGGGGCGGGTCATGCCGGGCGAGCTCCCCGCCGCCCGAGTGGCACGGACGGTCTACCACGGCGGCTACGAAGGGCTGGGAGGCGGCTGGGGGGAATTTGAGAAATGGATCGCCGCCGAGGGGCTCTCGCCGGCGCCCGGCTTCTGGGAGCGCTACGTCGTGGGGCCCGAGTCCGGGCCTGACGCATCCGCGTGGCGGACCGAACTGGTCCGCCCGCTGACCGGCTGAGGAGCCTGGTCCATTGCGCAAGCCCGTCGAGTGGACCTGTCCCACCTGTGAGGTCGTGGTGGGAACGCCGTTCTGCGCGCAATGCGGCGAGCAGCCGGTTCCGGCGCGCGACTTCACCCTTCGCGGCATCATCGACCGCTTCCTCAAGGCCTTCACCAGCCTCGACAGCCGGGTCATGCGCAGCGTCGGGATGCTCCTGCGCCATCCCGGCAGCCTGACGGTCGCGTTCCTGAAAGGCGTGCGCAAGCAATTCGCCTCGCCGGTGCAGCTCTTCCTGCTGGCCAACGTCCTGCTCTTCGCCACCCAGTCGCTGACCAGGACCAACATCTTCGGCTCGTCGCTCCAGTCGCACCTGCACCACCAGGACTGGAGCGCCCTGGCCCAGTCGCTGGTGGCGCGCCGGCTCGACCGGACCCACCGGACGCTCGAGGACTACCAGCCTGTCTTCGACCACGCCGTGGTGCTGAACGCGAAGTCGCTGGTCATCCTCATGGTGCCGGCGTTCGCGGGATTCCTCGCGTTGCTCTTCCTCCGAAGCCGCAAGCCGTTCATGGCGCACGTCGTGTTCTCGCTGCACTTCTACGCGTTCCTGATGCTGCTCTTCTCGGCCGCACTCCTGGCGGCAGCCGTCAACGTGTACCTCGGGGGCGAGGGGCTCGACGCCCCGCGGGTGGACACCTTCCTGACGCTGGTGAACCTCTCGGCCAGCGCCACGTACCTCTTTCTCGCCATGGGCCCGGTCTATGGCGCCCGGGGGGTGCCGCGCCTGGCCCACGCGACGGTGTCTGCGCTGGCCGTGGGCGCCCTCGTGCTCGGATACCGGTTCGCCCTGCTCCTCCTCACCCTCTACTGGACCTGACCGCGAGCCCATGCGCCCCACCCTGCTGCTCCTCGCCTGCCTGGCGACACCCGCCGCCGCGCAGGCCGGCGATTCGCTTCTCCTCGAGACCCCCGACGCACGCCTCGTCGTTCACGCGGCCGAGTGGGCCACGCTGCCGCGCGACACGATGCGCGTGGCGTTCCACGACCAGCCGTCGCAACTCTACTCCGGCGTGCCGCTTCCCGCGCTGCTCCAGCTCGTTGGCGTGCGGACCGATTCGCTCCGCAGTCGTGCGCTGTCGCTCCGGATCGTGGTCGAGGCCGCCGACGGCTACCGGGTGGTGCTCGCGCTCAGTGACCTCGACCCGACGCTTGGCGGCGTCCGCGCGCTGCTGGCCGACCGCGTGGACGGGCAACCCCTGCCGCCCAACGAGGCGCCGTTCCGTCTGCTCATCGCCGACGACGCACGCCCGTCCCGGTGGGCCCGGCAGATCACCTCCCTCCGCGTCCGCGCGGAGCCAACCTGAACAGCGAGGTCAGGATGCTCGAAACACCACCGCAGCGCGGCCTGGGCCGGAGCGTCGGCGCGATCTTCGCCGGGCTCCTCGTGATCGTGGTGCTTTCCACCGCCATCGACGCCGTGCTGCACGGCACCGGCGTGTATTCGCCGCCGGGGCAACCGATGTCCACCGGGCTCTGGCTCCTCTCCACCGCCTACCGCCTCGTCATCAGCGTCTTCGGATGCTACCTGGCCGCGCGGCTCGCGCCCGGCCGCCCCATGGGACACGCCCTCACGCTCGGCGGCATCGGGGTGCTCATCAGCCTGGCCGGTGCCATCTACGCCTGGGACAAGGGCCCCGGTTTCGGGCCCCGGTGGTACCCGGTCGGGCTGGTCG
>CAZNDK010000006.1:30076-95623 GCA_964571795.1 uncultured Gemmatimonadaceae bacterium
GCCTGGGACAAGGGCCCCGGTTTCGGGCCCCGGTGGTACCCGGTCGGGCTGGTCGTCACCGCACTGCCCATGGCATGGCTGGGCGGATGGCTCTTCCTGCGGCGCGCGGCGGGCCGCCGTGCCTGAGCCGGCGCGCGCCCCGTTGGGTGGGCAGGGACGCGCTCCGGGAACGGTCCAGCGCCTCGGTGGCGCGGCGGCTGGCGGCCTCACGCTCTCCTGGTAAATTGGCGAAGCGTCAGCCTTCATCCCCGCAAAGGAGCACGCGATGAGCCCCGCCGCCCGCTCGGTGCATCTGTTCGGCACCTACTTGCTCCTGCTGGGTGTGGCACTTCTCGCGGCACCCAACCTCCTCCTGGTACTGTTCGGGCTCTTTCCCACCCTCGAGGTGTGGATCCGCGTGGTGGGGATGCTCGTCGTCTTCCTCGGCGTGTACTACCGGGTGGCGGCCGCTGCCGAACTCGCGTCGTTCTTCCTCGCCACCGTCCTCCTCCGCGCCAGCGTGTCTGTGTTCTTCCTGCTGTTCATCCTGGCGGGATGGGCCCAGTGGCCCCTGCTGCTCTTCGGGCTGGTCGACGCGGCCGGCGCGGCGTGGACCTGGAAAGCGCTGCATTCGCGGGGCTGACACCGGGCGAAACCGCCTGGACCGTTGACCGTACCAGACCCATCCATCGCACAATTGGAGGATGCCATGGCGAACGTTGACGGCTTCGTGTTGCCGCTGCCCCGGGAGATCCTCGCGGCGTACCGGCGGATCGCGCGACTGGCGGGCAAGATCTGGCGTGAACTCGGGGCCCTGTAGTACCGGCCCCCGCGCGCATGCCCGGCCCGCTTGACGCGTTCATTCCCGCCTGCGACGCCCGTGAGCGTCATGCGGTGGCGGTCCGCGCCCCTGCGGCGCTGGTGGATCGGGTGGCCCGGGACTTCGACCTCCAGTCGCTGCCCCTGGTGCACGCCATCTTCTGGCTGCGCGGCAAGCTGATGCGCGCCACGCCGGTGCCGCGCCAGGTGCGCGGGTTCATCGAGGAGATGCGGTCGCTGGGCTGGGGCACGCTCGTGGACCGGCCCGGCGAGCTCTTCGTGGCGGGAGCCACCTGCCGTCCCTGGCTCGCCGACGTGGTCTTCACGCCGCTCTCGGCGGAGACGTTCAGGGGGTTCGCGGAGCCGGGCGTCGTGAAGATCGCCTGGACCCTGGAATGCCGCGCCACCGGGCCGGCACGCACCGAACTCGTCACCGAGACGCGCGTGATCGCCACCGACGGGAGTGCCCGCAAGCGGTTTCTGGGCTACTGGCGCTGGGCGCGGATGGGCATCCTCCCCATCCGCTGGCTGCTCCTGCCGGCCATCCGGAGGCGAGCCGAAGCCGAGTGGAGGGGCGCCTCGTGACCGCCCGCCCGCAAGAGACACCGCGCGGCTTCGGGTGGGCCGTCATGCTGCTCCTTGGGTGGCTCATCGCGGCCTATGCGCTGGCGATGGTGGCCGCGCCGGGCATCCGATCGGCGATTGTCCGCACCCACCTGGCGACGCTGCCGTTGGCGCTCGTGGCGCACCTGGTCGGCGGCGCCGCGGCCCTCGCCCTCGGCGCGCTCCAGCACAACACACGACTTCGGACCCGGCACCTCGCGTTGCACCGCTGGTGCGGACGGCTGTACGTGGTCGCGGTCGGGATCGGAGGGGTGGCCGCGCTCGCGCTGGCCGGCTCGTCGGTCGGCGGGTTGGTGTCGCACGTCGGGTTCGGGACGCTGGCCGTGCTCTGGCTCGGCTCGACCGGCATGGCGTACCGGCACGTCCGCGCGGGCCGGTTGCAGGCGCACCGGAGCTGGATGGTGCGGAGCTATGCCCTCACCTTCGCGGCGGTCACCCTGCGGATCTACCTGCCGCTCGCCCTCGTGGCGGGGCTCCCCTACGAACCGGCGTACCAGACGATCGCGTGGCTCTGCTGGGTGCCCAACCTGCTCTTCGTCGAGTGGGTGCTGATCCCCAGGCTGGGGGCCACTCCAGTCTCCGGCTGACGGACGCCAGCCCCCGGGAACCCGGACGGGAGGCCCGGGTACTCCCCGGGACCGGTGGCGCATGCCTCCGGCCGCCGACACTCACCCTGGAGCACCATCCGATATGCTCGTGGCATGGAGCGGATTCATCGCATTCGTCCTGGTGATGCTGGCGCTCGACCTGGGCGTCCTGCACCGCAAGGCCACCGTGATCAGCGTCCCGCAGGCCCTGCGCTGGTCGGCGGCCTGGATCGCCCTGGGGCTGTCGTTCGCCGTGCTCGTCCACTTCGCGTACGACGGCCACTGGTTCGGGCTCGGGACGGTGGTGGACGCCGTCGACGGCATGACGAACGATGGCGCCCGGGCCACGGAGAAGTACCTGACCGGCTACATCGTCGAGAAGTCGCTCAGCGTGGACAACATCTTCGTGATCGTGATGATCTTCAACTTCTTCGCCGTGCCGGCGCTCTATCAGCACCGGGTGCTCTTCTGGGGCATCCTCGGCGCACTCGTCATGCGCGGGGCGATGATCGGGCTCGGCGCGAAGCTCATCGCCGAGTTTCACTGGATCCTCTACGTCTTCGCCGCGTTCCTGATCCTGACGGCCCTGAAGATGCTCTTCCTCAAGACCGAGCACGGTGATCCCAACCAGAACATCGTGGTGCGGCTGGTGCGCCGGCTGTTCCCGGTCACCGCCCGGTTCCACGGCGAGCACTTCGTGGTGCGGGCCGGCTCCGCCGCCTCACGCGAACGCGAGGTCCCTGGTGCCGACGACGTGCCGGACGAGGTGGTGGATCGCGCCCGGCCGGGCACGCTGCTCCTGACGCCGCTCGCGCTGGCGCTGATCATGGTGGAAACGACCGACCTCATCTTCGCGGTGGATTCCATCCCGGCGATCTTCGCGATCACCGCCGACCCGTTCCTGGTCTTCACCAGCAACGTGTTCGCCATCCTCGGACTCCGCTCGCTGTATTTTGCCCTGGCGGGAATGGTGGAGAAGTTCCGCTACCTGAAGGTGGCGCTCTCGCTGGTCCTGCTGGTCGTGGGCCTCAAGATGCTGTTCGCGGGGTGGCTGAAGGAGGTGTTGGGTCAGCACTTCAACGTGATCCTGCTGGCCGTGGTGCTCGGCATCCTGGCCGCGGGCGTCGCGGGCTCGCTCTGGGCGGATCGACGGACGGCCCACTGACCCGTTCCGTCGCGGCCGATCGCTAGGGCGATCCCTCCAGAAAGGCGACCACGGCCGGCGCCACGACGTCCGGTTGCTCGAGGTGCGGCAGGTGCCCCGCAGAGTCCACCGCCAGGAGGGTGGCGCGCGGCATGGCGGCAAGGAGCGCGTCGCTCTCGGCGATGTCCGCCCCGGTGTCCTGCCGCCCCCAGACGACGAGCACCGGGCGCGGCGAGGCGCCGACCCGCCGGATCTGCGCGTCCTGGTGGGGCGCCACCGCGATGGCCACGCGGGTCCTGCGCCACGCCTCGCGGGTGCCTTTGAACTGCTGCTGCACCCGGTACCGCTCCACCCAGTCCGGGAACCGTTCCGGATGCAGGAAATCGTCCAGCTGTCCCTCGGCCATGTCGTCGGTTCCGCCGCGGAAGACCATGTACCAGTCCCAGGCGTACTCGGTTCGCTCGCGCGGGGGGAGTTGCCGCCCCGTGTTGAACACCGGATCGATGTAGACGAGCGAGCGCACCCGATCGGGGTGCAGGTCGGCGAAGTCGGTCACGATGGCGGCGCCGAAGGAGAGCCCGACCACGTCCACCGGGCCTCGGGCGCCGAGGGAGTCGAGGAGGCCGGTCATCTGGCGGACGAAGCGGTCCAGGCCGTACGTGGTGTCGAGCCGGTCGGACCATCCGCGCCCGTAGTAGTCGAAGCGGACGGCCCGGAAGCCGGCGCGCCCGAGGCGCTGGAACAGCGAATCGGAGAGGTAGGCGGGCACCGAGAAGGCGGCGGCGAGGACCACGACCCGGCCGGTGTCGGGGCCGGCCAGTTCGTAGTGGGTCACACCCTCGTCCAGCTGGATGAACTGTCCCGGCGCCCCGCGGCGCGCGTCGTCGTCGAGGGTGCGGCGCTCCGGGTCCATGATCCAGTACGACACGAGGGCCGTGGTGATCCCGAGGAGCAGGATCGCGAGCGTCAAGCGAAGCAGGCGCATAGGACCCGACGGATTGGGGTGCTCGAAAATACTACGGGAGGCCTCATGCAGTGGATCGTGACCAGGATCAAGTGGATCATGCTGGTGTCGGGCGTCCTCACTTGCACCATGGTCTATGCGGCCATCGCCCCGCAGGCGGCGCTCCAGGGCAGCTTCGGGGAGACGCTCGAGGGACCGCTGGCCGACATCATCGTGCGCAACTGGGGCGCCCTCATAGCGCTGATCGGCGCCATGCTGATCTACGGCGCGTACGACCCGCCCGGTCGGAGGCTGATCCTGGCCGTGGCGGGGACCAGCAAGCTGGTGTTCATCGGCCTCGTGCTGTCGCTGGGGCAACAGTACCTGGGGCAGCAAGTCGCGATCTCGGTGGCCGTCGACTCCGTGATGGTTCTGCTGTTCGCGGCGTACCTTGTCGGATCCCGCAACGGGGCATGATGACTAACCTCCACCGCTCGGCCACCGGGACCTTCGACATGGAGACTGCGCCATGAAGCTCAGCATCCTGGCCGGCGTGCTGCTCATCGGTCTCGGCACCTGGATCGTGTCCGGCCACGCCAACTTCAAGACCAAGCGGCAGATGTTCGAGATCGGAGACGTGAAGGCCTCGATGACCGAGGTGCACGCGGTTCCGGCCTGGATCGGTTATGCCGGGCTTGCGGGCGGCGTGGCGTTGCTCCTGATGGCGGCCTCCCGTCGGCGGGACTGAAGTCGAGTGCCGGGAATTGCTGTATCGCCACGATACACGTGCATCGAATCAAGAGTCCTCGTGATGGTCGTCACCGGCGCGTAAGATGTTGTGCTACATGGCGTAAGACGACAGTCGGTGACGCAGTAGCATCGGTCTGTGAGTTGCCTGATTCGGGGGCACCACCGCCAGCGAAGTGAGGTTCGCTGCTTGGCGGATCACACTCACAGACGGAGCATCGGATCATGCGCACCTACTCTCGCCTCACCCTGCCCATGTTGGCGCTGGCCCTCGTCAGCACCGCCTGCGGCAGCGACAACACGCTCGCGCCGCAGTTCCAGCCCGAGGTCGTGAACACGCCGAACGTCGCCTTCAGCTTCCAGGCGACCGGCCTCGCCGATGTCAGCGACGCCGTCGCCTACACCTGGAGCGCCTCGTCGGGCAGTATCGTGATTCATCCGGCGACTAACACGGCCGCGGGGAACGTCACGCTCAACATCCGGGACGCCATCGGCGCCGTGATCTACAACGGACCGATCCCGGCCAGCGGCGACATCACGCCGCCGACGGGCACTGCGGGCAACTGGCAGATCCGCGTGACCCTGGCCAGCTACACCGGGACCATCAATTTCGCGGTCCAGATGCAATAGCCGCGGGCACCTGGCCGGGCCACCGCCCTGGTGGCCCCGGCCAACCCCCTGTCCAATGGATCGAGGGCCGAGTCCGCGGCCCCTAGCATCCCAAAGCCGGCGGCCATTACTTAATGACCGCGGCGGCCGGCCGGCCTTCCGCCATCTCGGCACCCTACCCCGGAAGCACCACCTCATGCACGGTGAGCTCCATCGAAGCTCGAGGATCGGCTGGTTGCGCGCCGCCGTCCTGGGCGCCAACGACGGCCTGATTTCCACGAGCAGCCTGGTCGTGGGTGTCGCTGCTGCCGAACCGGACCGTGCGGCGATCCTTCTCGCGGCGGTCGCGGGGCTCGCGGCAGGCGCCCTCTCGATGGCCGCCGGTGAGTATGTATCGGTGAGCTCCCAGGCGGACACGGAGGAAGCGGACCTTGCCATGGAGCGCCGGGAGCTCGAGAGCTCGCCCGCCAAGGAGCGCAACGAGCTTGCCGAGATCTACCTGTCCCGGGGGCTGACACGGGAGCTGGCGCTCCAGGTGGCCGACCAGCTCACCGCCAGCGACGCCCTGGGCGCGCATGCACGGGACGAACTCGGGATCCATGAGCACACGCGCGCCCGGCCGATCCAGGCCGCGCTCGCCTCCGCGGCCGCGTTCACCGTCGGCGCGCTCCCGCCGGCCCTGCTGGCCGGCGTGTTGCCGAACGGACTCCTGACACCGGGCATCGTGGGCGTGACGCTCGTCTTGTTGCTCACGCTGGGAAGCGTGGCCGCACACCTGGGCGGGGCGCCGCGCCTGCGGGGGGCCCTGCGGGTCGCATTCTGGGGGGCGGTGGCGATGGGATGCACGTCGCTCGTCGGGCGGCTCTTCGGGGCGGTGGCCTGAATGATCCCCGCACCCGAAGCCCTCGCCCGGCTCCGCGACGGCAACCGCCGCTTCGTGTCGGACACGAGGAGCCACGGCACCCTCACGAGCCAGGCCCGGCGCGACGAGCTGACCTCGGGGCAGGAACCGTTCGCCATCATCCTGGGCTGCTCGGATTCCAGGGTGCCCGCGGAGCTCGTCTTCGACCAGGGTCTCGGCGACCTCTTCGTCATCCGGGTGGCCGGCAACATCGTGGCGCCTTCCCAGATCGGCAGCGTCGAGTTCGCGGCCGACCTCTTCAGCACCAGGCTCGTGGTGGTGCTGGGGCACACGCAATGCGGGGCCATCCAGGCCACGCTCGACGCGCTGCAGCGCCCCAACGCCAGCCAGTCGCGCAACATCCGCTCGATCGTCGACCGGGTCCGGCCCGCCGTGGAGGGGCTGCTGGCCACCGACCTCCGCCATGACCCCGTGGCGCTGAAACGGGAGGCGGGCCGGGCCAACATCCGCGCCTCGGTGGACCAGCTGCGGCACGGTTCGGAGATTCTCGAGCAGCTGATCGCGGAGCAGGGCCTGCTCATCGTGGGCGCCGAGTACTCGCTGGAGACCGGCGTAGTGGACTTCCTCGACGGGTAGCCGGGCGGCTTGCCGGCCCCCGGCTCCCAAGGCAGTTTACGCGACCCACGGTCAGGGATTCGAACCCCGAGGAACCCCATGTTCAAGAAGATCATCGTCACGCTCATGGTGCTGGTCGCGGCCCTCCTCCTCTTTGCCACGACCAAGCCCGACACCTTCATGGTGCAGCGCTCCACGACCATCAAGGCCCCGCCGGAGCGGATCTTTGCGCTGATCAACGACTTCAACAACTGGGGCCAGTGGTCGCCCTGGGAAAAGCTCGACACCGCCATGGCCCGCACCTACAGCGGGCCGGCCAGCGGCGTGGGGGCGGTCTACGCCTGGAGCGGAAACAAGGACGTGGGCAGCGGCCGCATGGAGATCACCGAGTCGGTGCCGAACGCCAAGGTCACGCTCGCGCTGGACTTCCTCACGCCGTTCGAGAGCCACAACACCACCGAGTTCGCCCTGGTCCCCTCGGGCGACTCCACGACCGTCACCTGGACCATGCGCGGCCCGAACCTCTACGTCGGCAAGGTGATGAGCATCTTCGTCAGCATGGACAAAATGATCGGGAAGGACTTCGTGGCCGGCCTGGCCAACCTGAAGACCGTCACCGAGCAATAACGCCCCAGGAGATTCCCCATGGAACGCAAGGCAACCGCTCGCTGGACCGGAGACCTTCGGTCGGGCGCCGGCACCGTCCGTCTCGGCAGCGGCGTGCTCGAGACTCCGTACACCTTCAAGACCCGGTTCGAGGACGCCGCCGGCACCAACCCGGAAGAGCTGCTGGGCGCCGCCCACGCCGCCTGCTTCACGATGGCGCTCTCGGCGCAGCTGGCCCGGGGGGGCCACATCCCCCGCCGGGTCGACACCGAGGCGGTCGTGCACCTCGACAAGGTCGGCGAGAGCTCGGTCATCACCCGCATCGACCTCATCACCCGGGGGGACGTGCCCGGCGTGTCCGAAGCGGAGTTCAAGCGCCTGGCCGAGGAGACGAAGGTCGGCTGCATCATCTCGAAGGCCCTTGCCGCCGTCCCGATGACCGTCCAGGCCACGCTCGCGGCCGGCTGACGGCCCCCGAAACCTTCCGGGGCAATCGTTCGTCTTTGCAACGGGGCCGGGTCGCGGGGCATCTCCCGCGACCCGGCCAGGCGGTTAGGTTCCGAGGGTCCCCCACCCCTCTGGCACCCGCCGAAATGCAGGACCCAGGTCCAGGAGCAGCACGTGTTCCACCCCATCGCACGACAATTCAAGGTTCTGGCGCTCGCCACCGCGCTCGTGGCGCCGGCGGCGGCCGCCCAGGCGAAGCCGGACAACGCGGTTCCTCCGTATGCGCCGCCCGACGTGGAGTTCATGTCCGGCATGATCCTCCACCACGCGCAGGCGGTGCTCATCGCCGGGTGGGCGCCGAGTCACGGCGCGAGCCAGTCGGTGCAGACCCTCTGCGAGCGCATCGTGGTCGGGCAGAACGACGAAATCGCCATCATGCAGCGCTGGCTCCGCCAGCGCGGAGAGCCGGTGCCGGATCCCGCCTCGCCTCATGCCAACATGCCCGGCATGGACCACGGCGCCCGCATGCCGGGGATGCTGAGCCCGGAGCAGCTGGCCCAGCTGGACCAGGCGCGGGGCGTCGAGTTCGACCGGCTCTTCCTGACCTTCATGATCGAGCACCACATGGGTGCGGTCGTCATGGTGGACAAGCTGTTCGGCACCCAGGGCGCGGCCCAGGACGAGACCACCTTCCGCCTCGCCTCCGACGTCTACGCCGACCAGACCACCGAAATCGGCCGCATGCAGAAGATGCTCGCGGCGCTCCCGCCGGCCGGGAGCAGCCAGTGAGCACCACACCACCGTCCATTCACCTGTCGTCCGCAGTCGTCCCGTTACAGGAACCCTCCATGGCATCCGCACACCCCGTTCGTCGTCCCGCTGCGCTTCTTTCGCTCGCCGTCGCCCTCGGGTCGCTGACCCTGGCGGCCTGTTCGTCGTCGTCCAGCGCCGCGCCCGCCACCGCCGCCGCGCCCAAGCCGGCCACCGACCCGCGGGTCGGCCTCCGGGCCGGCAAGATGGACGCCGCCGAGGCGACCTGGAACCTGAAGGTCATCTCCAAGACGCCGCCGTCCGAGAAGTTCGCGGGCTCCACGAACTCCGACCTGTCGTTCACCGGCAAGTACGCCATCCAGGGCAACTACAACGGCTTCCAGGTCTGGGACATCTCCAACCCCGCCAAGCCGGTGCTCACGATCGGCTACTTCTGCCCCGCGTCGCAGAGCGACGTCTCGGTGTACAAGAACCTGCTCTTCGTGTCGGGTGAGGGCACCTCGGGCCGCCTCGACTGCGGCGCGCAGGGCGTCAAGGACACGGTGAGCGCCGAGCGGCTCCGCGGCATCCGGATCTTCGACATCACGGACATCGCGGCGCCGAAGTACATCGGCAACGTGCAGACCTGCCGCGGCTCGCACACCCACACCGTGGTCGAGGACCCGAACGACAAGGCGAACGTCTACATCTACGTCTCCGGGTCGGCGGGCGTCCGTTCGCCCAACGAGCTCCCGGGCTGCTCCCGGCTCGCGCCCGACCAGGACCCGAACTCGGCCCGCTTCCGGATCGAGGTCATCAAGGTGCCGCTGGCCAACCCGGCGCAGGCGGCCATCGTGAGCTCGCCGCGCATCTTCAACGACCTCGTGGCGCCGCCGAGCCACGGCGAATCGCCCGAGGACGTCGCCGCCGCCGCCAAGGCCGCGGCCGAGTGGCGCGCCAAGGGTGGCTACACCGCCGACCTCTTCGGCCAGGAGCGGATCCTGCCGTCGCAGTTCATCAACCCGATGCTGGACAGCATCGTCAAGGCCCGGAACGGCACCGGCGCCCCGACCGGCGCCGACAGCGCCGCGCTCCGCACCGCGTTGCCCGCGATCCTCGCGGCCCGGTTCGGCGCCCCGCCGGCTCCCGGCGCCGTGCGCCCGGGCCCGAACCAGTGCCACGACATCACCGTGTACCCCGCCATCGGCCTGGCCGGCGGCGCGTGCGAGGGCTACGGCCTGCTGCTCGACATCCGCGACGTGGCCAATCCCAAGCGGATCGGCGCGGTGTCCGACTCGAACTTCTCGTACTGGCACTCGGCCACCTTCAACAACGACGGCACCAAGATCCTCTTCTCCGACGAATGGGGCGGCGGCGGCGGCCCGAAGTGCCGGGTGACCGACAAGAAGGAATGGGGGGCCGACGCGCTCTTCACGCTCAGCAACAACACCATGTCGTTCAAGAGCTACTACAAGCTCCCGGCGGCGCAGACGGTCAACGAGAACTGCGTGGCCCACAATGGGTCGCTGGTCCCGGTGCCCGGCCGTGACATCATGGTGCAGTCGTGGTACCAGGGCGGCGTGTCGGTGTTCGACTGGACCGACGTGGCGCACCCGGTGGAGATCGCCTTCTTCGACCGCGGCCCCGCCGATTCCACCCAGATGGCGGCCGGCGGCACCTGGTCGGTCTACTGGTACAACGGCGTCATGGTGAGCTCGGAAATCTCCCGCGGGCTCGACATCATGGAGCTCACGCCGAGCAGCTACCTGTCGCAGAACGAGATCGACGCGGCCAAGTCGGTGCACCTCGACTACTTCAACGCGCAGGGCCAGCCCAAGATCGTGTGGCCGGCGAGCTTCGCCCTCTCGGGCGCCTACCTCGACCAGCTGTCCCGGTCGAACGGCCTCTCGGCCGACAAGGTCTCGTCCGCCCGCAAGGCGCTCGAGAAGGCCCAGAAGAAGTCCGGCACCTCCCGCCAGGACGACCTGACCAAGCTGGCCACGCAGCTCGACGCCGACGCGGCGACGGCGGCGGACCCCGCCAAGGTCAAGACCCTCGCGGCGTCGGTCCGGCAGCTGGCGGCGGTGAAGAGCTGAACCCGGTGCGACGGCAGGCCTCACCCCGGTGAGGTGACATACGCGATCGGCCCCGGCCACAGGACGTGCGCCGGGGCCGATTCGTGTTGGGGGGAGGGGCCGCCGCTCCATAATGGAAACGCCGCCCGGCGCGAGCGTCGGGCGGCGTGAAAGCGGGGACTTGGGCGGGTGCTGGAGAGCACCCTTGGGGAGTCGGCTTGAATGCTGTCGGCCTCGGAGGCTCCCGAAGGATCGGGGCCATCCTGTCTGCCCAGTATCCCCGCTTCCGGGATCAACATAGCGCCGGGCGGTTAAGGGGAAGCTGAAGGCAGTTGTAAGCGCACTTACCCGGTCCTTCATCCGACGCGCCCCATACTCCAGCCATGGACGACAAAGCCGTCTTCCAGGCGCGGGGGCTCAGCAAGGTCTACCACATGGGCGAGGTGGACGTGTACGCCCTGCGGGAGGTAGACCTCGAGCTCCTGGGCGGCGAGTTCGTCGTGCTGCTCGGGCCCTCCGGCAGCGGCAAGTCCACGCTGCTCAACATTCTGGGCGGCCTCGACGTGCCGACGAAGGGCACCGTCCGCTTCCTCGACCACGACCTGACGGTAGGAGACGAGCGCGCGCTGACCCGGTTCCGCCGGGAGCACGTCGGCTTTGTCTTCCAGTTCTACAACCTGATCCCGTCGCTCACGGCGCTCGAGAACGTGGCCCTCGTCACGGAAATCGCCGAGCGGCCGATGGACCCGGCCGAGGCGCTCCGGATGGTGGGGCTCTCGGACCGGATGCACCACTTTCCTGCCCAGCTTTCGGGCGGCGAGCAGCAGCGGGTGGCGATCGCGAGAGCCATCGCCAAGCGCCCCGACGTCCTGCTGTGCGACGAGCCCACCGGGGCGCTGGACTACGAGACCGGGCTCCTCGTGCTGCAGGTGCTCGCCGAGGTCAACCGGGCGCTCGGCACTACGGTGGCTGTCATAACGCACAACGCCGCGATCGCCGGCATGGCCGACCGGGTCATTCGGATGCGGAGCGGCCGGATCACCGAGATCAGCCGCAACGCGCGCCGCCTGGCGCCGACGGAGCTCACGTGGTAGCGCGGCTCAGCGCCCTGCACCGCAAGGTGCTGCGCGACCTCTGGCACCTCCGAAGCCAGATGGCGGCCGTCGCGGTGGTGATGGCCTGCGGCATCGCGATGTTCGTGACGCTGCGCTCGATGAACGGGTGGCTCCGGGACACGCAGGCGCGGTACTACGAGGGGTACCGGTTCGCCGACGTCTTCGCGAGCGCGCGCCGGGCGCCGGCCGGGCTCGAGCGCCAACTTGCCGACCTCCCCGGAGTGGCCTCGGTGCGCACCCGCGTGGTGATGGACGTGACGCTCGACTTGCCCGGGCTGGACGAGCCGGGCACCGGGCGGCTGGTGTCCATCCCGGAACGGCAGGTGCCGGTCCTCAACGACCTCTACCTCCTCCGCGGCCGCTGGATCCGCCCGGGACACCCGGACGAGGTGCTGGTCAGCGACGCGTTCGGCCGCGCCAACGGCCTCGAACCCGGCGATTCCATCCCGGCGGTGCTCCACGGGCGCTGGCAGCGCCTCCGCGTGGGCGGGTTCGCGCTCTCGCCGGAGTACATCTACGAGATCCGGGGGCTCGGCGACATCTTTCCCGACAACCGCCGCTTCGGCGTGATCTGGATGGGGGAGCGCGCCCTCGGCACGGCGTTCGAGATGGAGGGCGCGTTCAACGACGTCGCCATCGCCCTCGCGCCCCGCGCGTCGGAGCCCGACGTGATCGAGGCCACCGACCGGCTGCTCGCGCCCTACGGCGGCACCGGCGCCTACGGACGGGCGGACCACCTCTCGCACATGTTCCTCTCCAGCGAGATCGACGAGACCAAGATCACCGCCGTCCTCCTCCCCGCCATCTTCCTCGGCGTCACGGCGTTCCTGCTCAACATGGTGCTGGCGCGGCTGGTGGCCACCCAGCGCGAGCAGATCGCCGTGCTGAAGGCGTTCGGGTACGGCGACCCGGCCATCGCGTTCCATTACTTCCAGCTTGCCCTCGGACCGGTGCTCGTCGGCGCCGTCGTCGGGATCGGGCTGGGCGTCTGGCTGGCCGTGGCCCTGGCGCGGGTCTATGCGCGCTTCTACCAGTTTCCCGTCGCGACCTACAGCCAGGACTGGCAGGTGGTGGGTGCGGCCTTCCTCGTGGCAGGGGGCGCCGCCCTCGTGGGCGCGGTCGGGGCCGTTCGCCGCGCCGTCCGGCTTCCGCCGGCCGAGGCGATGCGGCCCGAGGCGCCGGCGGTGTATCGAGCGGGCCTCGTCGAGCGGCTGGGACTCCAGCGCCTGGTGCCGGCGGCGGAACGCATCATCCTGCGCAACATCGAGCGCCGGCCGCTCCGCGCCCTGCTCGCGGTCACGGGCATCGCACTCGCCACGGCCATCGTCATGACCGGGTGGTTCATGTTCGACGTGCTCACCGTCATGAAGCAGATCCAGTTCGAGGCCGTCCAGCGCTACGATGTCATGGTGGTCTTCGATGTGCCGCGCTCGGCGAGCGCGGCCTGGGAACTCACCAGAATTCCCGGCGTCCGGCAGGTGGAGCCGTTCCGGGCGGTGCCCGTGCGGCTCCGTCACGGCCCGCTCGCGAAGCGCTCGGCGATCCTCGGTCTCGCACCGGGCAGCGAGCTGCAGCGGCTGGTGGACCGCGACATGGCCGTCCGCGACCTGCCCCGCGGGGGGCTCCTGCTCTCCGACGTGCTCGCGGGTCGGCTCGGGGTGGTGGCCGGCGACACGGTGACGGTCGAGGTGCTCGAGGGAAAGCGCCCGGTGGCCGCCGTCGTCGTCGCCGCCGTGTCCCGCGACATCCTCGGCAGCTCCGCCACCATGGGCCTCCCTGCCCTGCACGCGCTGCTCGGCGAGGGCGAGGCGCTGTCGGGCGCCTACCTCGCCGTGGACTCCCGGCGCGCGACCGAGATCTACCGGGCCCTCAAGCAGACGCCGGCCGTGAGCGGCGTCGTGGTCCGGGAGGCCGTGGAGCGCGGCTTCGACCAGACCATCGCCGAGAGTTTCTCGATCTCGATCACGATGATGGTCGCGTTCGCCTGCATCATCGCGTCCGGCATCGTCTACAACGGGGCGCGGGTCGCACTCTCCGAGCGCGGGCGCGAGCTCGCCAGCCTCCGCGTGCTCGGCTTCTCCCGCGGCGAAGTGTCACGGTTGCTGCTCGGCGAGCAGGTGGTCCTGACGGTGGCGGGGATTCCCCTGGGCCTGCTCCTCGGGTACGGGCTGGCCTGGCTGATCGCCTTCCGCTTCGAGTCGGACCTCTTCCGGATCCCGCTGGTGATTCGGCAGACCACCATCGCCTACAGCCTGGGGGTGGTGATGGGCGCGGCGCTGCTCTCTGCGCTCGCCGTCCAGCGACGCATCCGCCGGCTCGACCTGGTCGCCGTGCTGAAGACGAGGGAGTGACCCCATGACGCTGCACCGCAGGCACCTCTGGTATGCCGTTGGCCTCGCGACCCTCGCCTGGCTCGGCCTCCGCGTACTGCGGCCCGAGGCGATTACCGTCGACGCCGTGCCCGCCCGGATCGGGCCGCTGCTGGCAGCCATCGGCGACGAAGGCCAGACGCGGGTCCGACACCGTCACATCATTACCGCCCCGCTGCCCGGGCGGCTCGAGCGGATCACGCTGGACGTGGGGGACACCGTCACCCCCGGCAGGGTTGTGGCCCGCCTGGCTCCACTTCCCCTGGATGCCCGCAGCCGCCAGCAGGCCGAGGCGGCGCTCGAGTCCGCTCGCGACCTCGAAGCGATGAGCGTGGCGGCGGTCGCCCAGGCCCGGACCGCACTGGAACAGGCACGCCAGGACCTCGCGCGAGGGAAGGAGCTCGGCGCGCGGGGGGGCCTTGCCCCGGCCGACGTGGAGCGACTCCAACTCACGCTGCAGGCGCGGGAACGGGAGGTCGAGGCCCTGGAGGCGCGAGCGCGCGCGGCGGTTCATGACGTCCAGCGGGCCCAGTCGGCCCTGGCGGCCGCCGGCACGGCCGCGGGCGCCCAATGGCTCCTGCTGACTTGCCCCACCGGGGGGCGCGTGCTCGCCATTCCGGAGCGAAGCGAGCGGACGGTGCAGGCAGGGGAGCCGCTCCTCGAAGTAGGCGATCCGGCGGACATCGAGATCGTCGTGGACCTGCTCTCCACCGACGCGGTACAAGTGTCGCCCGGGCAGCGGATGCTGGTGACCGGCTGGGGCGGGGACTCCACGCTCGAGGGGCGGGTCCGCCGCGTCGAGCCGGCCGGCTTCACCAAGATTTCGGCGCTCGGCGTCGAGGAGCAGCGGGTCAACGTCATCGGCGACTTTGACGCGGCACCCGGGCGGCTCGGCGATCGGTATCGGCTGGAAGTGCAGGTGGTGCTTTGGGAGAGCGACAGCGTCCTCACGGTGCCCGCCAGCGCGCTCTTCCGCCGCGGCGACCAGTGGGCGCTGTTCACGGTCGAAGAGGGACGCGCCCGGGAGCGGGCGGTGAGCGTGGGCCACGAGTCAGCCGCCGAGGCGGAGATCCAGGGCGGCATCGAACCAGGCGACGTCGTCATCCGGCATCCGACCGACCGCATCCGCACCGGCGCCCGGGTGACGGTGTCGCTCCCGTCCCGCTGACGCCTGGGTTCCCCAGTGGTACACTTCAGGCTTCGGCGCGCGCGCCGGAGCTCGAGACCGTCCGGGGGGAGCCATGCCGCAGCACGCCGACTTGATTCGCGGGTTTTACGACGCCTTCCAGCGGCGCGATCACGCCGCCATGGCCGCCTGTTATGCGCCCGACGGCACCTTCTCCGACCCCGTCTTTCGTGACTTGCAGGGCCCCCGCGTGGGGGCCATGTGGCGCATGCTCTGCGAGCGCGCCACCGACCTGCGGGTCGAGGCCAGCGGCATCGCGGCCGACGGGGAGCGCGGGTCGGCGCGGTGGGAAGCCTGGTACACTTTTTCCGCCTCCGGCCGGCCGGTGCACAACACCATCCAGGCCTCGTTCGAGTTCCGCGACGGGCTCATCCTGCGCCACACGGACGCCTTCGACCTCACGGCGTGGGCTCGCCAGGCACTCGGGCTCAAGGGTCTGCTCCTCGGCTGGACGCCGTTCGTGCAGAACGCCATCCGGGCGCAGGCGGCGCGCGGGCTCGACGCGTTTCTCCGCAGGCAGGCACGCGGGTAGAGGTCGCGGTGCCCGAGTCCTGGCGGTCCCGCCTGCTCCGCTTGCGCCTAAACTGGATCCCGGCCTACCGGGGCACCGGCGCCCGCATCGCCTTCATCTCCGATGACTTCCTCGAAGTCCGGATACGCCTGCCGCTCTCCTGGCGCACCCGCAACTACGTCGGCACCATCTTCGGCGGCAGCCTCTACGGCGCCATCGACCCGATTTACATGGTGATGCTGATTCGGGCCCTCGGTCCCGAGTTCGTCGTGTGGGACAAGGCCGCCAGCCTCCGGTTCCTCCGGCCGGGGCGCTCCACCCTCCATGCCACCTTCCGGCTCGACGCTGGCACGGTCGCGGGCATCGCCGCCGAGGCCCGGGCGGCGGGCCGGATGACCCGGGACTTCGAGATCGAGCTGGTGGATGCGGAGGGGCAGGTGTGCTTCGCCTGCACGAAGACGATTCACGTGCGCTGGAAGTCGGCTGAGCGGAGCGCCCCGCCGACGGTTGGCTGAGCGACCGCTACGGCGCGTCCGGCGGCGCGGGGAGCTGCTCGGAGGCGGGAGCGGGGCTGGGCTCGACCTGGGCAGATTTGGACGACGTGGCGGCCGGTGCAGAAAGGACGGGGGCCAGCATGGTCGCCATGAACCTGGCCGCCTGGGCCGCCACGGGCACGCCAAGCCCGGCGCCGAGAAGGAGGAGGTTCGCGGCGAGCACGCGGCTGGTCCAGCGATTCACCAGCGCCCGGCTTCGGGTCCGCAGCACCACGAGGGCCGCAACCGCGTCGAGGGACACCAGCAGCAGGGCGCAGGTCCAGAATACCTGGGCGCTGACCTGGTTGAGCCAAAGGACGCTGGACTCGAGCATCGAAGCCCTCCGACCGAGCGAACGAGACATGCCTGTTGTGTGCGGGGTGTGCTCTTACATACGGCAAGAACCTGCCGCTGTCCAGAGGGGAATCCTGTCAGAGAAAGCGCCCGGTACTGGCGGAGCCCAAGCCGGCGCCCATACTTATCCCGGGAAGCAGCCACTCCCGCACGGACTCCACGCATGGTGATGCACACCCGGACCAGCTGGGCCGCGAAGCTCAGGCCGAACTTCGATCCGACGATCGTCGCGGACCGCCGCGGGCGCATGCTGATCCCCACGCCGATGCTCGTGGCGACCACCCTCCGCCGGGTGCCAGCGGGCCGCTTGATCACGCCGGCCCAGCTGCGGGCGCGCCTCGCGCGGAAGGCAGGGGCCGACCTGGCATGCCCGATGACCACCGGCATCTTCCTGAGCATCCTCGCCGGCGCCACCGAGGAGGCGATCGCGCTCGGGCGGCGGCCCGTCGCCCCCTACTGGCGGGTCGTGGACGAATCCAGCGGCCTTTCGCCCAAGTTCCCGCCGGGACAGGCCCGCCAGGCCGCCCATCTCCGTGCCGAAGGGCACGGGGTGACCCGCGCGTGGCGCGTCAAGGCGTTTGAGAATCACCTCGTGAAGCGGTAGAGGGCGCGGCCCGCAGGCCGGGACCCGAAGGAGGGACCGATGGAACCGAGTATCTGGACCCGGATGTTCGCGGAGTTCGTCTGGCAGCTGGCGTCCCACGGCACCGGGCTGGTGCTTGGCGCTCTGGCCATCGGCGTTTTCGGCCTCGGCCCGATCGGCCGGGCGTTGGCACGAAGACTCCAGGCACCGGCGGATGCCGCGCTGGCCGGGGAACGACAGCTGGAGGCGCTGCGCAGCCAAGTCGCGGAATTGCAGGAGCGGGCCGACTTCAGCGAGCGCCTCCTGACGGAAATTCGGCAGGCTCAGCTCGGCGCACCAACTCGAGCCGACCGCATCCCTCCGGTTGCTCCGCCCGCCGACCGGCGGCCCGTCACACCCGTCACGTGAGCGGGCGGACACCGCACGGAGCGGCATGCGGCTGCTGATCGTGGGCGCCACCGGCGGCACGGGCCGGGCGCTGGTGGAACAGGCGCTGGAACGCGGGCACGCGGTGACGGCGCTGGTGCGGAATCCATCGCGGCTCCACCTGACCCACCCACGGCTCACGGTGGTCGTCGGCGACGTGATGGCGCCGGACTCGCTCGATGCCGCGGTCCGCGGGCAGGACGCCGTGCTCTCGGCGCTGGGCCACAAGCGGTGGTTCTACCCGACCCGCATCCTCTCGGCGGGAACGCAACACCTCGTCGACGCGATGCGCCGCCACGGCGTCCGACGCCTCATCGTGGAAACGGCGCTCGGCGTCGGTGACACCTGGTGGCAGATGGGGCTGTACTACACGCTGTTCGTTCGGATCTTCATCCTGCCGTTCTACTTCCTCGACAAGCGGCGGCAGGAGGCCGTGGTCCGCCGGTCCGGCCTCGACTGGACCCTCGTGCGCCCCGGCGCCTTGAACAACGGACCCCCCCGGGGGGCGTTCAGGCAGGGCCAGCGCGTGGGACACTGGCTCTGGACCGTGGGGATTGCACGGGCGGATGTCGCCAGCTTCATGCTCGACCAGGTGTCCGACCCGCGGTACCTCGGGGCGGCCATCGGGATCGCCGACTAGCACCGGATCACTTCATGGACGACTTCTCACAACGGACCCTCGCCGACCGCTACACCCTCGAGCGCGAGCTGGGCCGGGGCGGGATGGCCACCGTCTGGCTGGCGCGCGACCTCCCGCACGCCAGGCCGGTCGCGATCAAGATCCTCCACACCGAGCTGGCCGGCGCCATCGGCGTGGACCGCTTCATCCGCGAGGTCCGGCTCGCCGCGGGGCTCAGGCACCCGAGCATCGTGCCGATCCTCGACTCCGGCGCCCTGGAGCTGGCGGACGGCTCGTCGCTTCCGTGGTACGCCATGGCCTACCTCGAGGGCGAATCGCTCCGCGCCCGGCTGGCCCGCGAGCGGCAGCTTTCGATCGACGACGCGCTGGACATCACCGCCAGCGTGGCGGATTCGCTCGACGCGGCACACCGGCAGGGCATCGTCCACCGCGACATCAAGCCGGAGAACATCTTCCTCGCCGACGGGCGGGTGTACGTCATCGACTTCGGGATTGCCAAGGCGCTGCTCGCCACCGGTGGCGAGCGCCTCACCAGCACCGGCCTCGCGATCGGCACCCCGGCGTACATGAGCCCCGAACAGGCCTCGGCGGACGCGGTGGACGCCCGCAGCGACCAGTACAGCCTCGCGGCAGTGCTCTACGAGATGTTGACGGGAGAGCCTCCCTTCAGCGGCCCCACCGCCCAGGCGATCCTGGCCCGCCGACTCGCCGAGCCGGCGCGGCCGATTCGGACCGTGCGGCCGACCGTCCCGCTCCCCCTGGAGCTGGCGACGCTCCGGGCGCTCCAGCGGGTGCCGGCCGACCGTTTCCCCGACATGACGACGTTCGTCGCCGCGCTGCGTGGGGGCGGCGCGCATCCCACACGATCCCGGCGACCGACTCTGGGGCGCTTCGCCCTGGGCGTGGGGCTGCTGGTCGCGGCGGCGGGAGTGTGGTTCGTGTTGGCGCGGAAGGAAGCGGCCGAGCCCCGCGTGGTGAGTTCCGAGGTCAAGGCGATCTATGAGCGCGGCAAGGTCGCCTACGACCGCCGCAGCCCCGGCGGGACCGTTCAGGCCATCACGGACTTCAACGCGGCGATCGCCCGGGACTCGAACTACACCGCCGCCTGGGCCGGCCTGGTCGATTCGTATGCCCGCGCCCTTGAGCGCGGGTTCGCCATCCCCGGGTTGTCGCACGACAGCGTGCTCGTGCTGGCCGTCGCCGCGGCGGACCGGATGCTGGCCGCGGATTCCGCGAGCGCGGCGGCGTGGACCGCGGAGGCCCACCTGATTCGCCAGGTCGACCCCACCGATGTCGCGCCGTCGATCCGCGCCGCTGGCCGAGCCCTTGCGCTCGACTCGACGCGGGCGGAGGCGTGGCACTTCAGGGCGCTCGGCCTCGCGGAGTCCGGAGACATGGACGGCGCCCTGGACGCCTGGCGCCGCGACATGACGCTCAACCCGAGGTACAAGCAGGGCGCGGCGTTCCTGAGCATTGCGCACGCCTGGCGTCGCCAGTTCGACAGCGCCGCGGTCTGGGCGGACAGCGCGGTGGCGCTGGACCCGAACGACTTCCAGGCCCGCACCGTCGCCGGGTACTCGGCGATGGAGCGGGGCGACACGGTCCGGGCCATCGCGGCCTTCGCGGCCGCGCGGCGACTCACCTCCGACGTGGAAGTGGCCAACGTGCTGGCGAACATTGCGCTCGCCGAGTCTCGCGCCGGGCGGCCGTCGGAGGCACGGGCCACCCTTCGCACGGCGGACTCCATCGGGGCTGCGTACACGCCGGTGCCGCTCCATACGGCCGTCTACCTGGCCCAGGCCTACGCCGGGCTTGGCGACGCGAACGCGGCCCTGGCGTGGCTGACGCGGTATCAGCCGCGGCGGGACCTCCACTTCCAGCTCCACATCCGGTGCGATCCCTCGTTCGCTCCGATCGTCGGCGATCCGCGCTTCCAGGCCCTGCTCATCATGCCGACTCCGGCTCCGGGGCAAGGCTGCTAGGCGCAGAACGTTTCGCGGCTTGCAGGGTAAGCGGAAGCCAGCGTACCATCCTCAAGTACCCACGAAACCAAGGACGGACCCATGTCATCCCCCAAGACGGTCCTCATCACCGGCGCCACCGGCCAGCAGGGCGGCGCCATCATCAACGCGCTGACCGGAAGCGGACTCCAGCTGTCCGGCATGACCCGCAAGCTGGAGAGCCCGGCCGCCCTGGCGCTCAAGCAGAAGGGCGTGACACTCGTCCACGGCGACCTGGACGACCCCGAATCCCTCAAGAAGGCTCTCGCCGGGGCCTGGGGCGTCTTTGCAGTGCAGAACACCTGGGAAGCGGGCGTGGAGAAGGAAGAGGAGCAGGGCAAGCGCATCGCCACCCTCGCCCGGGAAGCGGGCGTCCAGCATTTCGTGTACAGCTCGGTCGGCTCGGCGCACCGCGCCACGGGCATTCCCCACTTCGAGAACAAGTGGCGGATCGAGCAGACGGTCCGCGCGCTCGGGTTTCCATCCCACGTCATCCTGCGCCCGGTGTTCTTCATGGAGAACATCCTGGGCCCCTGGTTCCTGAACGGCGACAAGATCTACGGCGCGCTGCAGCCCACCACCGTCCTGCAGATGATCGCCGTGCAGGACATCGGCGTGTACGGCGCCCGGGCCTTCACCGAGGCGAGCCGCCTCAACCGCCGGGAGATCGACCTGGCGGGCGACGCGCTCACCATGCCGGACGCCGCGCGGCTGCTCGGCGCGGGGCTCGGCCGCTCCATCGAGTACGTCCAGATTCCCATGGCGGAAGTGCGGAAGAACAGCGAGGACTTCGCGCTCATGCTGGAATGGTTCGAGCGGGTCGGCTACAACGCGGACATTCCCGCGCTGGAAAAGGAGTTCGGGGTGAAATCCACCCGCTTCGCCGCGTGGGCGGCGGGCCAGCGGGGGAAGTGATCAGTGGCCGCCGCACCCGCAGCGACCACGCCTCCGAGCGGCCGCCCCTACCTGCTGGCCGGGGTGGTGTGGTTCGTCGCCGCTCTGGCACTGGTCGCGTCGGGTCGGCTGGCCGCGCTCCGCCCTCCCGGCCCGCAACTGATCCTCGCGGGCGCCACGGTCACGCTGCTCCTGGCCGGGAGCCTGATTCCCCGGTTCCGGATCTGGCGGGCCGGCATCAACCTCCGCCAGCTGGTGGCGCTGCACATCACCCGGGTCGTCGGCATCTGGTTCCTCGTGGCGTACGCCCGCGGGGAGCTGCCCTACGCCTTCGCCGTCCCCGGCGGGTGGGGCGACATCGTCGTCGCCGCCGGCGCGCTGGTGCTGGTCCTGTTCGTGCCCAACCTGGTCGCGCAGCGCACGTGGCTCCTGGCCTGGAACCTCCTCGGCTTCCTCGACCTGCTGTACGTCGTGGGCACGGCCACACGGCTCGCGAGGCAATCTCCCGACTCCATGCGCGCGTTGCTGGAGTTTCCGCTCGGCCTCGTCCCCACCTTCCTGGTCCCCCTGCTCCTCGTGAGCCACGTCTGGCTCTTCGGCCGGATGCGACAGGAAAAGGTGTAGCCCGGCCGTGGTCATTCGCGATGCGGTGCCGGCGGACGCCCAGCAGCTGGCCCCGCTCCTCGACGCCCTCGGTTACCCGGCCGATCCCGCCACCATCCAAGCGCGCCTGGCCTGGCTCGTCACGGTCGACCCGACCGCCCGCGTCCTCGTGGCGCAGGTCGGCGGTGCGCTCCAGGGATTCGCCACGCTGCATGGCACGCCCACACTCCACCGCCCAACCCTGGTCGGTCGCATCACCGGGCTCGCGGTCACGGACGAGGCGCGGCGGCACGGCGTCGGGCGCCGCCTGGTCGAGGCCGCGGAAGACCACTTCCGGGCATTGGGCGCCACGCGCATCGAGGTGACGAGCGGACCCTCGCACGCGCCGGCCTACGGCTTCTACCGCCGCCTGGGCTACGAGGACCAGGGCGTGCGCTTCGCCAAGCCGCTGGTCCCCGCAGGGGGCGCGGCGTGAAGGTCATCCTCTTCGGCGCCACCGGCATGGTCGGGAGCGGCGTCCTCGCGGAGTGCCTCGCCGACGCCCGGGTCACCGAGGTGGTATCCATCGTCCGCCAGGCCGGCGGCGTAGCCCACCCGAAGCTCCGGGAAGTCCGGCACGCCGACTTCTTCGAGTACTCCTCCCTCGGCCAGGCCTTCCGCGGCGCCGACGCCTGCTTTTTCTGCCTCGGCGTGTCCTCCTTCAGGATGAGCGAGGCGGAGTACCGCCGGTGGACGCACGACCTCACGCTCGCCGCCGCGCGGGCCGTCGTGGAGGCGGCGTCGAGTTGCGTGTTCTGCTACGTGTCCGGCGAGGGCACGGACGGGTCGGGCACCGGGCGGGTCATGTGGGCCCGGGTGAAGGGGCAGACCGAAAACGAACTGCTGGCGCTGCCGTTCCGGGCGGCCTTCATGTTCCGGCCAGGCTACATCCAGCCCCTCGCCGGCGTCCGGTCCAAGACCGCGATCTATCGCGCCGTCTATGCGGTGCTTGCCCCGTTCTACCCGCTGTTGCAGCGGATCGCGCCGACCCACATGACCACCTCCGTCAACGTCGGGCGGGCCATGATCGGCGTGGCCCTCCGCGGCTACGGCAGTCCGGTGCTCGAGAACGAGGACATCAACCGGGTCGCCGAAGGGAGCGCCCCGTGAGCCGGTACGTGGCGCTCCTTCGCGCCATCAATGTCGGGGGCCACGTCGTCAAGATGACCGTGTTGCGCGAGTGCTTCGAGTCGCTCGGGTTTCGCGAGGTCGAGACGGTGATCGCCAGCGGCAACGTGTTGTTCACGGCGGCGTCGGCCGACGCCGCGGCGCTCGAACGCCGGATCGAGCGTCACCTGGCGAAGGAGCTCGGCTACGAGGTGGCCACCTTCCTCCGCTCGCCGGCGGAGCTCGCGGCAATCGTCGCCCACCGGCCCTTCCCGGATGTCGCGGCCGTCGCGGCGGGACACTCGCTGTCGGTCGCCTTCCTGAAGTCCGCTCCTGCCGCGCCCGCCCGTTCCGCTCTCCTCGAGCTCCGCACGCCGACGGACGACTTCCACGTCCACCGGCGCGAAGCCTTCTGGCTCTGTCGCGGCCGGACCAGCGACTCGAAAGTCAGCGGCGCCCGGCTGGAGAAGGCTGCGGGCGGGCCGGCCACGGTGCGCAACATCACCACCGTGCGGAAACTCGCCGAGGCGGTGGCGTGACCGGCACCGGGCCGCTCGACCCCGCGGCGCCGATCGAGACGCCCCGGCTCACGTTGCGACGGCTCACCGACGACGATGCCGAGTTCATCGTCGGCCTCCTGAATGAGCCGTCCTTCCTGCAGTTCATCGGGGATCGCGGGGTACGCACGGTGGAGGACGCGCGCGCCTACATCCAGAAGGGGCCGGTCGCCAGCTACGAGCGGTTCGGCTTCGGCCTGTTGCTGGTCACGAGACGCGAGGACGGCGCGCCGATCGGGATGTGCGGCCTGCTGAAGCGGGATGCGCTGGAGGACGTCGACGTGGGGTTCGCGTTCCGGCCGCCGTATTGGGCGAAGGGGTATGCCGTCGAGGCGGCGGCAGCGGTCATCGCGCACGGCAAGGCCGCGTTCGGGCTCCGGCGCGTGGCGGCGATCACCCAGCCCGACAACGTCGGGTCAATCCGGGTGCTGGAAAAACTCGGCCTCCGTTTCGAGCGGATGGTCACGATGCCGGGGGAGACCAAGGCCATCCAGTTCCTCGCGATGGACCTGGCGTGATCCCACGACGCCCGGCGCGGGGACCGTGAAGATCTGGATCGACGCCGACGCCGCCCCGCGCGACGTGAAGGAGCTGGTGTTCCGGGCGGCCCGGCGGCTCCAGCTCGATGTCGTGATGGTGGCCAACCAGCGGATGCAGACGCCTCCGGGCAACCCGCGCGTCACCGCGGTCTGGGTGGACGGGGGCCCCGACGTGGCCGACCAGCACATTGCCGAGCATGCGGAGCCGGGAGACCTGGTCGTCACCCAGGACATTCCGCTCGCGGCGCTTCTGGTGCCCCGGCAGGTGGCGGTGCTCGACCCCCGGGGCGACGAGCACACCCCCGACACCATCGGGGAGCGGCTCTCGATCCGCGACTTCATGGACCAGTTGCGCACCACCGGGGCCGTCACCGGCGGCCCGCCGCCCTTCGACGCGCGTGCCAGGCAGGCCTTCGCCTCGGCGCTGGACCGGGTGCTGACACGCCTCCTGGCACGGCGCTAGGCGCGGTGCGCCGCCCCGGTCAGGCGTGTAGTGTTCGGTGTCCTTCACTGGCCGGAGCCAGCTCATGACCACTGCGCCGATTCCCCCGCTCTATCGCACCGCCGTGCTCACGGCCAGCGTCATCGTCATCGCCGCAGGCCTCCACGCCGCCGCGACCACCGTCAATCTGCTGCTCATCTCGGTCCTGCTCGCGATGAGCGTGGCCCCGATCTCGTATTTCCTGGAACAGCGCGGCCTCAAGCACGCCACGGCGGTGCTGCTCACCGTGCTCGGGTCGCTGGTCGTGGGGGTGCTCGTGGTGAGCGCGCTGGCGGGGGCCCTGTCGGGCCTGCAGGAAAAGCTGCCGACCTACCAGGCGGCGCTGTCCAGCCTGCTCGCCGGACTGGACGCCAAGCTGACAGCACGCGGCATCGACGTGCACGAGGTGCTCAAGCCGGACACCGCCCGGATCGTGGCCGTCGTGCAGCGGGTGGTCGGGGGGGCTCTCAGCGCGCTGGGCTACAGCTTCTTCGCGATGATCCTCGTGGCGCTCATCCTGCTCGAGCTGCCGGCGCGGAAGGCGGTGGACGCCAAGGCCTCCGGCATGCGGGGCCGCTTCGACGAGGTCAGCGTGAGCGTCCGGCGGTTCGTCGCGCTCACCGGGCTCATTGGCGCGGGCCTGGCCGTGATCAACCTCATCGCGATGCTGGCCCTGGGCACCGACTTCGCGATGGTCTGGGCCGTGCTCCTCTTCCTGCTCAACTTCGTCCCGTTCGGCTTCGCGATCGCGATGCTGCCCCCGGTGGCCCTGACCCTCCTGGAACACGGCACGACCCGCGCGGGGATCCTGCTGGGCGTGCTGATCGTGTCCAACATGCTGTCCGACAACGTGGTCAAGCCGAAGCTGATGGGGTCGGGGCTCGGCCTCTCGCCGCTCGTGATCGTGGTGTCGCTGATGTTCTGGGCCTTCGTGCTGGGCCCGGTGGGCGCCATCCTCGCGGTGCCGCTGACCATCACGATCACCACGCTGGCGCCCTTCTTCACCGGAGACGTCAGCCCGGGTGAATGAACGTCCCGTCGTGGAGCTCCTTCCACGCCTGGCGGAGCTCCTGCTCGGTGTTCATCACGATGGGCCCGTACCAGGCCACCGGCTCCTGGATCGGGCGGCCGGACACCAGCAGGAACCGGATGCCGTGCTCCCCGGCCTGGACGGTCACGTTTTCGCCACGGTCGAAGAGCACCAGCGAGCGGTTGCCCGTGGTCTCGCGAACCAGCGTATCGTCGCCATTCGTCCCCTCCGTGAGGACACCCCGCGGCGCCGACGCGTTGCGGAAGTCGCCCTCTCCCTCGAACACATAGGCAAAGGCGTTGCGGGAGGCCTCGGCCGGCAGCGTCTTCCGCTTGCCGGGCGGCACCCACACGTCCAGGTAGCGCGGCTGCGCCGCGATCCCCTCTACAGGCCCCGACTGGCCCCAGAACTCCCCGCAGATGACCCGCACCCGGGTTCCGTCGTCGTCGGTGATCTCCGGGATGTCCCGGGACACGACATCCTGGTACCGGGGCGCCGTCATCTTCAGCTGCGAGGGCAGGTTGGCCCACAACTGGAAGCCGTGCATGCGGCCCTGGGCGTCGCCCTGCGGCATCTCCTGGTGCATGATGCCGCGCCCGGCGGTCATCCACTGGACGTCGCCGGCGCCGAGAGCCCCGGTATTGCCCAGGCTGTCGCCGTGGCTCACCGTGCCCGCGAGCACGTAGGTGATGGTCTCGATGCCGCGATGCGGGTGCCAGGGGAAGCCCGCCAGGTAGTCGGCGGGGCGCTCGTTACGGAAGTCGTCGAACAGGAGAAACGGGTCGAACTCGCCCGTCTTCCCGAACCCGAAGGCGCGGTGCAGCTTGACGCCCGCCCCCTCCATGGTCGGCTGGGCCTGGATGATTTCCTTGACTGGCCTGATGGACACTGCGGTACTCCTTGTATGGGTCCCTGAACGTCAAACTATAAACGATCCGGGCCCCCGTCCGGTTCCCCCCACCCCTAGCGCAACCGCCCGCGGCGCCCCACACTATCCATCGCGCACCCCTATCGGCCCCCTCGAAGGGCGGGCTCTGCCCGTGCCCCATTCCCGGAGGACGTCATGACCACCATTGCTGCACTCTGGCTCCCCATCCTGCTCTCCGCCGTCGTCGTCTTCCTGGCCAGTTCGGTCATCCACATGATGACCCCGTGGCACAAGGGCGAGTACCCGCCGGTGCCCAACGAGGACGGAGTGATGAACGCCCTCCGGCCCTTCGCCATCCCGCCGGGCGATTACATGGTGCCCCGGTGCGAGGACCACAAGGAGATGCAGACGCCGGAGTTCCAGGAAAAGCTGAAGAAGGGCCCGATCCTTATCCTGACGGTCCTGCCGAACGGTCCGTTCAAGATGGGCGGCCAGCTGACCCAGTGGTTCCTGTACAGCATCGTGATCAGCCTCTTCGCCGCCTACATCACCAGCCACGCCCTGCCGGTCGGCGCCTCGTACCTGGAAGTCTTCCGCTTCACCGGGGCCATGGCGTTTGCGGGCTACGCGCTGGCCCTCTGGCAGATGCGGATCTGGTACCGGCGCGCGCTCCGTGCCACCGTTACCTCCACCATTGACGGCCTGCTCTACGCCTGCCTGACGGCCGGCGTGTTCGGGTGGCTCTGGCCCCAGTAACCCGGGCCGCAGTGCCCAGAAGGGACCGGGTCCCGTGGCGAGCGCCCGCGACCTCGACTTCATCTATACCACCATTGACCGCCTCTTCCGCCTCAGCATCGGCGAAACGGCGGACTTCAGCGGTGCGATGTACAACGGGGACTTTTCGCTCTCGCTGGAGGAGGCGCAGCAACGGAAGCATACCTTCGTTGCCCGCGAGCTCCGGATCGGGCGCGGAACCCGGGTGCTCGACCTCGGCTGCGGTTGGGGGCCCTTCCTGACCTTTGCCCGCTCCCTCGGCGCCCGCGGGACCGGGGTCACCCTCTCCCGCGGGCAGGCGGCGGCCTGCGTGCGGAACGGGCTGGACGTCCACGTCATGGACTGCCGGTCCGTCACGCCCGATACCTTCGGCGGATTCGACGCCGTCGTGAGCCTGGGCGCGTTCGAGCACTTCTGCTCCCGGGAGGAGTTCGCGGCGGGGCGGCAGGACGCCATCTACACGGACCTCTTCCGCTCGGTGCGCGCCCTCCTGCCGCCGGGAGGGCGGTTCTACCTGCAGACGATGGTGTTCGGGCGCCGGATGATCCCGCCGGAACAGATCGACATCGACGCCCCACGCCTCTCGGACGGGCACGTGCTGGCCCTGATGCAGGCCACCTTCCCGGGGTCCTGGCTGCCGTCCGGCCTCGACCAGATCACCCGCGCCGCCGCACCCGGATTCCGGGTCGTGTCGTCCAGCAGCGGACGGCTCGACTACATCGAGACCATCCGGCAATGGCGAAAGCGGTTCGCCGCCTTCAGCTGGCCCAAGCTGGCGATCAAGCTCACCCTGCTCCCGCGCTACCTCACCAGCCGAGACTTCCGGAACGCCTTTGCGTCGGGCGTCAGCGCCAACGCGATCTGCTTCGAGCGGGAACTGCTCGACCACTACCGCATCGTCTTCGAGGCCATGTGACGTACATCGACTTCTACCTGCCGGAGTTCGACCACGAGATGGCAACCACGCGCCGGGTCCTCGCGCGGGTCCCGGAGGCCCGGGCCGACTGGCGCCCGCACCCCAAGTCCCGGCCCCTCGGCGAACTGGCCCAGCACGTGGCCAACCTGGTAGGGTTTGGCGAGCTCATCGTGCGGCAGACCGAGCGCGACGTGGCGCCACCGGGCGGCCCGCCGGTGGTGTCGGTGCCGTTCACGACCTCCGCGGCGCTGCTGGAGTCGTTCGACGCCAATGTGGCGTCCGCCCGGGCCGCGATGGCCGGCGCCACTGACGCAGACTTGATGGTGCCATGGTCGCTCAAGCGGGGCGGCGTCCCCTTCTTCACCCTGCCGCGTGCCGCGGTGCTCCGCTCATTTCTCCTGAGCCACCTGATCCACCATCGCGGGCAGCTGAGCGTGTACCTCCGCCTGCTCGACGTACCGGTGCCCGCCATCTACGGGCCGACCGCGGACGAGGCACGGTGAGGGGGCTCCTCGCGGCCCTCCTCGTGGCGGTTTCGGTGCCGGCCGCGGCCCAGAACCTCGACCCCCGATCATTCGTCAACACGCCGGTGGGCATCAACTTCCTCACCGTGGCCTACGGCTACTCCACCGGCAATGTCCTCTTCGACGCTTCCGTGGCGCTCGAGAACGCCGACCTGTCCATCCAGGGGCCGACAGTCGGCTATGCCCAGGCCCTCGACCTCCAGGGGCTCTCCGGAAAATTCGATGCGGCCGTTGGCTGGGCCTGCGCCGACGGCACCGCCGACTTCAATGGGGTACCGGTGTCCCGTCAGGTGTGCGGCCCCACCGATCCCACGGCGCACCTCTCGGTGAACTTCATCGGCGCCCCCGCCCTGACGCGGCGACAGTATCCGACCTACAAGCAGAACATCCTGGTGGGCGCCGGGCTCCGCGTGACGGCCCCCCTCGGACAGTACGACCCGTCGAAACTGGTGAACATCGGCACCAACCGTTGGTCGGTGAAGACGGACGTCGGCCTCTCCAAGGCGGCCGGGCGGCTGACGCTGGAATTCCTGGCCTCCGCCACCTTCTTCACCACCAACAACGACTTCCTCGATGGGCAAAGCCAGTCGCAGGCCCCGCTCTACTCCGGCCAGGTCAACGCGATCTACACCTTCCGGTCAGGTATCTGGGGTGGAGTGGGCGGACTGCTGTACGGCGGGGGAGCCACGCGCGTCAACGGTGGTCCGGCGAGGGCGCGGCAGGAGAACACTCGCGTCGGCGCCACGCTCGTCTTCCCGGTGGGGCGGAGCAATTCGTTCAAGGCGTATTGGTCGTCCGGCGTGACCACCCGGACCGGGTCGGACTTCGACACCTTCGTGGTGAGCTGGGTGCACCTCTGGGGCGGGAAGCGCTGAGCACCACGCCGGGGGCGGGTGGACGAACCCGCCCCGGCGAGTGCGGCAGGAAGGTCAGTTGCCGCCCTGGCTCGACGGCGGGGTGATCCCGTTGATGCGCATGTAGACCACGAGGTTGCCGTAGTGCTCGCCGTCGTGGGTCGCGTTCCAGACCAGCACCCCCAGGCGGCTCACGGTCGCACCGAACAGTTTGGTCTGCTGCATGGCGTCCGCGTCCGAGATCTTGTAGGCGCGGTCGCAATAGGCCACGGAGGCCTTCATCGCCGCCACCAGCGTGGCCTTGTCGGTCACCTTCTCGTAATCCGGGTTCTTCGGCATTGCCTCGCCCATCGCGGTGGAGCAGAACAGGTAGTGGGCGTTCGCCACGTGCCCGATGAGCTCGCCGAGGCTGCGGACCGCGGGGTTCGGCTTGTAGGCGTACAGGTTTTCGGGCACCTGCTCCGCCGTCTTGATGAGGTAGCCGCTCAGTTCGGCGAAGCGGGGAGTCACCGCACCGACCACCGGCCCACCCTGCTGGCCAACGGCGGGGGCGGCGGCACCGAACAGCACTGCGGCGATCAGGGCGTACTTCATGAACGACCTCCTGGGGGGTATCCTCGTAAGGAGGCCGGATCGGGCTGATCCGGCACGACGGGGCACGGTGTGAATTACAGGACCACCCCGGGCTGCGCAAGATGATCCCTGCGGACGTTCCCGTTGCATCCCCGTACGGATGGAAGACCCCGATGGCGTCAACTCCCCCGCGAGCGAAGCTCCTGACCCCGGACCTGCTGGCGCGACCGGCCCGGTACGCCGCACGGGTCATCGCCCGGGAGCGCCTCCGCCGCGCGCTGGGCGCGGCGCCCGAGCGCCAGGACCCGCCCGGCGAGGACACGCTGCACGATTTCCGGGTGGCGCTGCGGCGGCTCCGTACCTGGCTCCGAGCCTACGATGCCCACCTCGACGACACCATCGGCCGGGGCACACTACGGCGCCTGCGGCGGCTCTCCCGGTACACCGGCCGGGCCCGGGACCTCGAGGTCCAGCTCCGCTGGCTCGCCCAACCGACCATTCAACTGGGGCCGTTGGCGGTGCGCGCCGCCGGGGAACTCGGGGCCCGGGTCCAGGCGGAATACACCGACGCCCTCGCCGCCGCGTTCGACCTGGTCGCGGGGGAGCTCCCGCGCCTGGGCACCAAGTTGGACAAGCAACTGCGCCAGTATGAGGTGAAGGTCCCGCTCGATGCCACTCCGGAGGCTTTCTCGATGGCAGTCGTCACCGGCCGACTGCTCAGGGCTGGCGCCTCGGAAGTCCGGGCCACCCTCGGCGACGCCACAACGCCCGATCACGCCGCCGAGGCTCATCGCGCGCGGCTGGCGGTCAAGCACCTCCGGTACCTCGTGGAGTCGCTCGGGGAGCATCCTCGCGGCGTGGCGGGCGCCGCTGCCCGCCTCGCCACGCTCCAGGATGCGCTCGGATCCTTGCATGACCGCCACGTCCTGCTCGACCGCATCGCCCGTGAGATGACGTCGCGCGGCAGGTCGCGCGCGTTCACGGCGCTCGAAGCGGCGCTCCGTCGCGCCGCGGCAGTGGAGTTTCGCCGCGTCCGGCGGCTGGCCGATGGCTTCGGCACCGCGGCCGCCCTGCGCACGGTGGAGCGGGTGGCCACCCTGCTGTCGGGCGAGTCGCAACCTACCGGGCCCGGGCGCGACCATCCGCCACCCCTCGCCGGGACAGGGACAGGGATGGCGATGATCACCACGGGGCAATCCTGATGCAGCGCTCGATGCGCCTGGCGGCGGTGGCGGCGTGGGCCTGCCTGATCGCCGTGCCCGCCCTCTCCTCCCAGGAGCGCCCGCGTGCGCGCGCACTCGGGGTGGCGCCGGGGATCCTCCCCACCGGGCCGCTCAACGCGATCACCGACGTTCCGGGGGTGCTGGTCGGGCAGACCACGGTCATCCGGGGCGACTCCATCCGCACCGGCGTCACCGCCATCCTGCCCCACGGCGGCAACCTTTACCAGGATCGCGTGCCGGCCGCGGTGTTCGTCATCAACGGATTCGGCAAGCTGGTAGGCACCACGCAGCTGGCGGAACTGGGCGAGCTCGAGACGCCGATCCTCCTGACCTGCACGCTCTGCGTCTGGAAGGCGGCAGACGCGATGGCCGCCTGGCTGCTGGCGCAGCCGGGGATGGGGGACGTCCGCTCCATCAACCCGGTGGTCGGGGAAACCAACGACTCCTACTTGAACGCCATCCGGCAGCGCCCGATTTCGGCCGACGACGTCGTGGCCGCGCTCCATTCGGCGCGGACCGGACCGGTCCAGGAAGGGAGCGTCGGCGCCGGCACCGGAACCACCACGCTCGGCTGGAAGGGCGGCATCGGTACCTCCTCCCGCCGGGTGCGCATGGGCGACAGCACCTGGACCGTCGGCGTGCTGGTGCAGACCAACTTCGGCGGGAGCGCGGGGCTGATCCTCATGGGCGTGCCGGTCGGCCGGCTGCTTGGCCGGGACGGCATGTCCGGCGCGGCGGCGCCGAAGGGCCCCACCGGCTCGATCATGATCGTGGTGGCCACCGACGCGCCGCTCTCCGACCGCAACCTCGAGCGACTGGCCTCGCGTGCCGGGATCGGCCTGGGGCGCACCGGGGCGACGGCCGGCAACGGCTCCGGCGACTACGTCCTCGCATTCTCCACCAACGCCGCCGTCCGCCGCCCTGCCGGCCAGGCGCTCCGCGCGTCCACCGAGCTGGGCAACGACGCCATGAACGGGCTCTTTGCCGGCGTCATCGAGGCCACCGAGGAGGCGATCGACAACGCGCTCTTCGCCGCCACGACCGTCACCGCGAATGGCCACACGGTGGAGGCCTTGCCCGTCGACGAGGTGCTCCGCCTGCTGCGCGAACGAGGCGCGCTGTCGGCCACACTCCCATCACCAGACCGGACCCGGCCATGACGTTCGTGTTCGATTTCATCGAGATCTACTCCAAGGGCCTCTTCTATCTCTGGCCCATCGTCCTGGTGCTCCTGGGCATCATCATCGGGCTCGGGCTCCGCATCGGCCAGTTGGAGCGCTGGACAACGGCCAATGCGATGTATTTCGCGTTCATCACCGCCACGTCGGTGGGCTACGGCGATTTCCATCCGACCAGGCATGAATCGAAATGGCTGGCCATCATCATCGCGCTGACCGGCATCCTGCTCACCGGCCTGGTCGTCGCGGTCGGGCTCGAGGCGGTGGCGCACGCGTTCCGAGAGGCGCGCGGCGCCATGGCGCCGATCGCGCCGTAGCCCCCGGCGCGAACCGCCGCCGTTTCGCCGTCCATCCGGTTATCTTCCATCGGTGCCACGTCGTTCGTGGCCGGTGGTGGCCCCGTGCTCGCCCTGCCCCCGGTCCGTCCGCCCATCCCTGCCGGGGGACTCATGTCGCTCTACAAGCCGCAGCAGCGCCATCTCACGGTCCGCAACCGGGAGTTGCATTTCGTATCCTACGAGGCGCATCCGGCCGACGTCCGGCACAACGCGGACGCCCAGCCCGAGATGTGGTACCTGATGCAGGCCGGCCGGCGGTGGGCGGTCATGCCGCGGGACCCCGCACAGCCCGCGGAAGTCACCGACGAGGTCCTCCGCGCCTGGGCCGAAGAGAACGCATTCGGCGCGGAAGTGCCGACGCCGGAACCGGCGGCCATCGTGCGCCCGCGCCGCCGTGGGCGGGACAGTTGGTGGGGCTCCGACGAGGGCCGCCAGGGCACCTGACCTCCCGCGCCCGCCTCGACACCGAGAGGCGGGCGCTGCAGTATTCTCCCAGTGATCATCCCCCGATTCCCCCTGACCTCCCCTCCCGGAGCCCTCGGCCCATGACCCTCGATCGCCGTCAATTCACCGGGCTGGTCGCCGGGATGCTCGCTGGCTCGGCGCTTCGGCCCGACGGACGGGCCCAGGCGGCCACAGGGGAACCGGCCGTCGATCCGTGCAACCTCCCCCCGCAAATCCAGGCCCTCAAGCCGATGCGGGAGGGAATCGTCCCGATTTCCGCGGGCGAGCGCACGCAGCGCGTGGAGCGGGCCCGGCAGTTGATGGCCCAGACAGGCATCCAGGCGCTGCTGATGGAGCCGGGCACCAACCTCACCTACTTCACGGGTGTCCGATGGGGGCAGTCGGAGCGCCCCTTCGTGGCGGTGATCCCGGCGCGGGGCGAGATGGCGTTCGTCTCGCCCGCGTTCGAGGAGGCGCGCGCCCGGGAGATCACGCCCGCCGACGCCGAGGTGCGGGTATGGCAGGAGGATGAGAGCCCCTACGCCGTCATCGCGGGCATTCTGCGCGACCGGAGCCTGTCGGCCGGGACCGTGGGGGTCGAGGCCGAGACTCGCTTCTTCGTGTCGGACGGGGTGCGCCGCGAGGCCCCGGCCGCAACCTACCTCAACGCCGACCCGGTCACGGTCGGCTGCCGCTCCATCAAGTCCGCGGCGGAGCTGGCGCTCATGCAGCGCGCGAGCGACATGACCGTGGCCGCGTTTGGCGCGGCCTTCGCCACGATGCACGAAGGCATGACCCAGTACGAGCTCTCCGAAAACATGACGGACGCGATGAGCCGGCTCGGCGGGTCGGAGCCCTGGGCGCTGGTGGGTTTCGGCACGGCGTCGGCCTTCCCGCACGGGACGAGGCGCCCGCAGAAGCTGCAGGAGGGCGACATCGTCCTCCTCGATGCCGGGTGCAGCGTGCAGGGATACCAGTCGGACATCACCCGCACCACGGTGTTCGGCAAGCCCACCGCGCGGCAAACGGACATCTGGAACCTCGAGCGCCGGGCCCAGGACGCGGCGTTTGCCGCCGCCCAGCCCGGTGCCACCTGCGGCTCGGTGGACGCCGCTGCGCGAAAGGTCATCACCGACGCCGGCTTCGGGCCCGGGTACGCCGTCCCGGGCCTCCCGCACCGTACTGGGCACGGCATCGGGATGGACGGCCACGAAGCGCCGAACTTCGTGAAGGGAAGCACCGTCGTGATCCAGCCGGGCATGTGCTTCAGCGACGAGCCCACCATTTCGATCTACGGTGAGTTCGGGATCCGCCTGGAGGACTGCCTCCATGTCACGGAGTCCGGTCCGCGGTTCTTCGCGCCCCAGGCTCCGTCGATCGACCGCCCCTTCCCCTGAGGCGATGACCGTTCATGGACCGACAGACGATGGCGCTGCTCATCCCCATCTTCGCCATGCTGATCCCCATATCGGCGATCGTCATGAACGGGATCATCAAGATCGTCAAGACGAACCTCGAGGAGGCCAAGGTCCGCGCCGGCGTGCTGCCCGACGGATCGATGGCGGAGCTCGAGCAGATGCGCGGCGAGATCGAGCAGGTGCGCCACGAACTGGCGGACGTGCACGAACGGCTCGACTTCACCGAGCGACTCCTGGCCCAGCGGCGCGAGCAGGACCGGCTGCCCGGCCAGGGATAGCCCCCAGTCCACCCTCCATCGAGGAGTCCAGGATGCAGACCCCGCGCACTCGCGGCGCCCTCCTCGGCGCGCTGCTCCTCGGCCCCGCCGTCGCCGCCTGCTCGATGGGCGGCAGCGGCAGCATGGGCTCCGTCGCCTCGCCCCCACCGGTCACCGCCCCCCCCCGCTTCCTGCCGCTCGACGCGACCAAGGTGCTCGCTCCGGCGGATACCCTGGCCGGCGACGGCTGCCTGAGCCCCATGAAGGATCCCGCCAAGAACATCCAGATCATCCTGATCCGGTCCGAAAGCGGCCTTGGGGACTACCTGGCCCCCAGCGGCTCCTACGGCATTCCGGACGGCCGGCTCCTCCGGATCGACTGCAACACCGGAGCCGTCGTGGGGCTCGTGCGGCGGTAGGGCGCAGCTTCGCCTTCAGTCGTCGTCGGCCTCCTTGCCCCCCTCCCCGCGGGCCTCGCCGCCTTCCCCGCCTCCCGCCGCCGTCAGCTGCGAGACGCCCGGCGCGGTGCCGTCACCATAGACCAGCTGTCCCCCGGAGTGACCCACCTGATACCCGGCCACCAGCAATCCGAAGGTGGCCACGGTGGCGACGGCCCGGGCGCCCCGCCCCGCCGTGCCGCGGAGCAAGCCCGCCGCGCTCAGGGCGAACACGATCCCGGAGAAGATCAGGAACCGCTCTCCGGCTTCCTCGTGGGTGCCAAGCCGCGCTTCGCCCACGACATCTTCGGCTCGCTCTTCCTGGGACTCGCCGGTCTGGAGCGCGGCCCAGGCGCTGAGGGTGAGCGCCCCCGCCATGGCCACCGGGACGACCCACGCATGGAGCGGAACCGCGGCCCGGCGGAGCGCCCAGAGCGCGCCGAGTGCGGCGAGTGGAAGGAACGCCATCAGGACGATGGGAAAGTGCACGACAGCGGGATGCAGGGGATCGGGTAGCACGCACAGCCTCCAGGGAATAGGTTGGCTGACACGGTACCGAAGCCGGGTGCCTCGCACCATCCGACAATTGACTCGACTGCCCCATTGGCGCGTCTCGAATCGCATGTCCGACAGATGACGGAGGGCCGGAGTGGACGATCATGACGAACGCTCGATCCAGCGGACCGTCGCTATCCTGTTGGTGGTCATTGCGATGGCCGGCGCCATCGACCTCGCGCTGGACCGGCCGTCCCGCTGGCTCTCGTTTCACGTCCTGTATGAAGTCTGCCTCGTGCTCGGGGCGCTGGCCGCCGCCGTCTGGCTGGCGCGCGGATGGCGGAGTGCGGCGGCGGCAAACGTCGCGCTTCGCCGGAGCCTCGAGGAGCGAAAGGCGGAACGGGACGCCTGGCGGGCGAGTGCCGAGCAGGCGCTGGCGGGGCTCGGCGCCGCCATTGACGCCCAGTTCGCGGCTTGGGGCCTGACGCCGGCCGAACGAGAAGTGGCGCTGCTCGTCCTCAAGGGACACGGACACAAGGAGATCGCGGTGCGGACCGGACGGAGTGAGCGGACGGTCCGGCAGCACGCCGCCGCCGCGTACGACAAGGCGGGCCTCGGTGGCCGCGCGGAACTCGCGGCGTTCTTCCTCGAGGGCGTCCGGCTCCCGCCGGCGCCGCCACGCCCATGATGCCCGCCGAAGGCACCACCGCCGCCACCGACGCAGCCCTGGCGCTCTTCGCCTGGGGCGGTGTGCGATGGCTGCACCGGTCCACCCCACCCTCGCTCCTTCGCGCCACCTGGGTGGCCGCGATCGGCATCTTCGGCGTGGCCGCGCTCCTGGGCGCGGTGACGCACGGCATCGACTGGTCCGACGGCATGCGCGAGCTGCTCTGGCAGCCGCTCTACCTGTCGCTGGGCGTGGCGGTCGCTCTCTTCGTGATGGCCGCGATCGGCGCCGCGTGGGGCGATCAGGCCGCCCGCCGGGCGCGCCCCGCGCTCCTCGTCGCGGCGCTGGCCTTCTATGTCCTGACTCGGTTGTCCGGCGGCGACTTCCTGGTCTTCGTGATCTACGAGGGGGCGGGCCTGCTCTTCGCGCTCGGGGTGCACGCCCGGCTGGCGGCGGCCGGCCGAGCCGGCGCGGGCTGGGTGGCCGCCGGCCTGGCGGTCAGCCTCGCCGCCGGCGCCGTGCAGGCGGCCGATACCCTCACCCTCCGGCTGGTCTGGACCTTCGATCACAACGGGATCTATCATCTCGTGCAGGCCGTCGGCCTGGCGCTCCTCCTAAAGGGACTCCGCCGCCTGCTTGACGACATTCGCCTGTCCGCCTCGTAGGGAACTGGCCCACCTGCGCACCGGAGTCGTCCGATGAAGCCCAAGCCCGGAGTCTGGATCGCCATCGCGCAGCTGCTGACCGTCATCAACGTGGGCTCCGTGTACTTCGCGGCGAGCGCGTCCCAACCCTGGCATGCCACCCTGCACGCCGCCCTGGCCGTGGGCTTCACGGTGTGGGCCGACTGGCTGCGCGCCCGTGCGCGCGGCGTCTGAATGGGAGTCCCCATGAACCGTCGATCGTTGTCCGGCCTCTGGTGCGCGGCCGCGCTGCTGACCGTCCTGCCCGCCTCGGCCCGGGCCCAGGCCCAGCCCGGCGTGGCCCCGACGGAGGACGCCGCCGCGGTGGCCCGGGCGGCACGGGATTATCTCGAGGGGTTCTACGAGGGAGACTCGACCAAGATCGTGCGCAGCGTGAGTCCCACGGTGGTCAAGTACGGCTATTACGTGCCGAAGGGGAGCTCGACCTACGCAGGCGAGGCCATGAGCTATGCGGAGATGCTGGACTACGTGCGGGGAGTAAAGGCGCGTGGCCGGCCGGTGCCGGCCGGCTGGCCGCGGGAGGTGGTGCTCTTCGAGGTGCTGGACCAGACCGCGGCGGCCAAGGTGGTGGCGTGGTGGGGCACCGACTACCTGCACCTAGCCCGGATCGACGGCCGCTGGATGATCACCCAGGTCATCTGGCAGAGTCCCCCCAAGGCCAGCCCCTGAGGACGACACCCCTGAAAACACAACGCCCGTCCAGTGCGTAGGCACCGGCCGGGTCGATGGTTCTTGGCAGTTTGATCACCCGGTCTGCTCTGCTACCCCGGGGCCCGAAGGCTATGTCGACTGCACGGAACGTAATGAGGCCCCCCCGAAAACGCTAGGGGCGAGTTGTCCCCACCCTCCCACCGGGCTATGCTTCCCCCCGGTAGGGGCATCCCCGCCAACAACTTACGTCGCCCGCACCGGCAGCCCCCGACCCTGGAATGGCCCCCGCAGCGGCCGCGCCTTTCAGCAAGGAATGCCGTGCCTTTCTCAGATCTGAATCTCCATCCCAGCCTCCTCAAGGGCGTCAAGGAACTCGGGTTTACCCGCCCCACGCCGATCCAGGCCGACGCCATCCCGCCGGCTCTTCAGGGGCGCGACCTCCTGGCCTGCGCCATGACCGGCAGCGGCAAGACCGCCGCCTTCGTCCTCCCCATCCTGCACCGGCTCCTCGCCACCAAGCGCGGCACCACCCGCGCCCTCGTGCTGAGCCCCACGCGTGAGCTGGCCGCGCAGATCCTCGAGGACGTGAACGACCTCGCCGTGCACACCCCGGTGACCGCGGCCGCCATCTACGGCGGCGTCGGCATGGGCCCACAGGAACACGCCCTCCGCAGCGGAGTCGACGTGGTCATCGCCACGCCGGGCCGCCTGCTCGACCACATGAAGGCGCCCTATGCCAGGTTCGCCGGGCTCGAGGTGCTGGTCCTCGACGAGGCCGACCGGATGCTCGACATGGGTTTCCTGCCAGACATCAAGCGCATCCTGCGCCACCTGCCCGCCAAGCGGCAGACGCTCTTCTTCAGCGCCACGATGCCGGGCCCGATCGCCGCGCTGACCCGCGAGATGCTCACCGACCCGGTGACGATCAACCTCGAGCGGAAGTCCGGCCCCGCCGTCGGCATCACCCAGGCGGTGTACCCGGTGCGCCAGGAGTTGAAGGCGGGGCTCTTCCTCGCGCTGCTGGCCAAGGGGGACATGCGCGAGGCGCTCGTCTTCACCCGCACCAAGCACCGCGCCGACCGGCTGGCCAAGCACCTGATGCGGGAAGGGATCAAGGCCGAGCGGATCCACGGCAACCGCTCGCAGGCGCAGCGGACGGAGGCGCTGGCCGGATTCAAGAGCGGCAAGTATCGTGTGCTGGTGGCCACGGACATCGCCGCCCGGGGCATCGACGTCGAGGCGCTGGGCCACGTCGTCAACTTCGACGTGCCGAAGGTGCCGGAGGACTACATCCATCGGGTCGGCCGCACCGCACGCGCCGAGGCCACCGGCGACGCCTTCACGTTCGTGTCGCCGGAGGAGGAGGGTGACCTCCGCGCCATCGAGCGCGAAATCGGGAAGCGGCTGCCGCGGGTGACCGTGCCGGACTTCGACTACACCGCCCGGCAGGCGGTCCAGCTCGAGGTGCCGCTCGCCGAGCGGATCGCCGCCATCCGCGCCAAGAAGGCGGAGGACCGGGCCCGCGCCAAGGCCAAGGAGGCGCGGCGCGCGGCGCACGGCGCCACCTCGGGCCACCCGTCGGGCGGCTCCGGCCGCCGCGGCGGCCCCTCGCGGCCCCGGAGCGGCGGCTCCCGCTAACCACCGCGCCAAGTGGACACCAGGAGGGCGACCAGATGAACGCGCGCACCGGCTACCTCGTGGCGGCCATTCTCCTGCTCGCCCTCTTCGCGCTTCTCGGCGTGCGGAGCTCGCTCGGCGCCGCAGGTGCGGCGCTTTCCAGCGGTCAGCGGGCGGTGACGATGCTCCAGTGGTGGTATGCCGTGCTTGCCATCCTCGCGATCGTCGGGCTCCTGGCCCGCCACGCGGGCACCCGCCTCGTGCTGTTCGCCTGGGCGGCCATCTTCACGACGCGCAATGCCCTCGCACCGGTCTACATGGGGGGGAAGGGGCTCGCTCTCGCGGTTGCCGGCGGCGCTGTCGGCCTCGCCATCGCGTCGGGAGTCCTGTACCTGGCCTTCCGGGCGCTGGGGTCGACCGGCGGCTCGGCCACCCGATGAGCGACCCGAGCGACTCCCCCCGCCTCCATGTCCGTGTCCGGGGCAGCGCCGGGAGGTGGCGGGACGACGGATGGGTCGACACGGCGATGCGGCCACTGGGCGCCCGATTGGGCGAGGCCAGCCTGATGGCGCTCGGGGGGACGGTGGTGGGAGCCGTGCTGCTCCTGGTCCCCCTGGTTCACCTGTTCGGTGTCGTCTTTGCCCTGGCTATGTGGGCATTCGCCATCCGGCGAATCGGCACGAAGACCGTGCTCGTGAAGGCCGGCGGTACCTGTCCGCGGTGCGGGGAGGCTGGGGCCTACTTCGTCGGATTCGGCCGGCAGCGTGTTCGGTTTCCCATCTCGACCTCGTGCCCTCGTTGCTCGCAGGCCCTCAGCCTGGAATCACTCCCGTCGGCGCCCGGCGCCCGTACCTGACAATGGGAAGACCCGCGTGAGCCTATACGACATCGAGGTCACGTCCATCGACGGCAAGCACCTCAAGATGCGGGAGTACAAGGACCGCGTGCTGCTCATCGTGAACGTGGCCAGCAAGTGCGGCTACACCCCGCAGTACGCCGGGCTCGAGGCGCTGCATCGCACCTATGGCAAGCGCGGCCTCGCGGTGCTCGGCTTCCCCTGCGACCAGTTCGGGCACCAGGAGCCAGGGACCGAAGCGGACATCCAGTCATTCTGCTCGTTGACCTACGACGTCACCTTCCCGATGTTCGCCAAGATCGACGTCAACGGCCCGGACGCGCATCCGCTGTATCGCCACCTGAAGTCGGCCCGGAAGGGGCTGCTGGGCACCTCGGCCGTCAAGTGGAACTTCACCAAGTTCCTCGTCGGGCGGAACGGGAAGGTCCTCCGCCGCTACGCGCCGACGGACACGCCGGAAAAGATCGAGTCGGACCTGATCCCGCTCCTGACGTAGGGGGAGGCCAGCGGTGGGCAAGCTCCTCGCACTGGTCGGCACCACGCTGGGCAGCGCCGTGGGCTGGTGGCTGGGCGCACCGGCCGGGCTCATGACGGCGTTCATCTGCAGCATGGTCGGGTTCGGCATCGGGCTCTACGTGGCCCGCCGGCTGACCCACGAGTATTTCGAATGACCGGGTCCGCGCGCCGGACCGCGGTCCTCACCGCCCTCGCGCTACTGGCCTTTGCCGGCAATTCGATCCTCTGCCGCATGGCGCTCGGCAGCCACGCCATCTCACCCGCCGGCTTCACCGCCGTGCGTCTCGGGTCGGGCGCCGCGGCCCTCTGGCTGTTGGTGGCCCTTCGCGCGGGCGGCGTGCCACGGCACGCCGGGCATTGGGCCTCCGCCGCCGCGCTGTTCGTATATGCCGCCGCATTCAGCTTCGCATACATCAGCCTCGGCGCGGGCACCGGCGCCCTCATCCTCTTCGGCGCCGTGCAACTCACCATGCTGCTCGCGGGCCTCCGGGCCGGCGAGCGCCCCCGACCCGTCGAGTGGACCGGGTTCGTCCTTGCACTCTCGGGCCTCGTGGTGCTCGTCCTGCCGGGGCTCACGGCCCCGGCGCCGGTGGGCTCCGCGCTGATGGCGTCGGCCGGCGTGGCGTGGGGCGTGTACTCGCTCCGAGGCCGGGGCAGCACGAGCGCGCTCCGGAACACCGCCGGCAATTTCCTGCTGACGATTCCGATGGCGGCGGTGATGCTGCTCGTCGCCGGGGGCGCCGGCGACTGGACGGCGCGGGGGGCGCTGCTTGCCGCCACCTCCGGCGCGCTCGCCTCGGGCGCCGGCTACGCCATCTGGTACACCGCGCTTCCCTCGCTCACCGCCACGCGCGCCGCCCTGGTGCAGCTGCTGGTGCCGGTCATCGCCGCGGCCGGCGGCGTGGCGCTGCTCGGCGAGGCAATTCCGCTCCGCCTGCCCATTTCCGCGGCCCTGGTCCTCGGCGGCGTGGCCCTGGCCGTCACCTCCCGCGCCCCCTGAGCGGAAGAACATCCCCCATGCGCATCGCACTCACCCGCGACGTCAGCCCCGGCATGCACCGCTGCGAACTCAGCCACCTCGCCCGCGCGCCCATCGACCTGGCGGAGGCCGTGGCGCAACACGCCGCGTACGAGGAGTGCCTGATGGAACTGGGCTGCCGAATTCACCGCCTGCCGGCAGACGAGGCGATGCCGGACGCCGTGTTCATCGAGGACACGGCGGTGGTCGTGCCGGAACTGGCGGTCATCACCCGCCCCGGTGCGGCCTCGCGACGCGGGGAGACCGCCGCCGTGGCGCCGGCGCTCGCCGCCTATCGCTCGGTCGCGGAGATCGAGTCTCCGGGCACACTCGACGGCGGCGACGTCCTTCGGATCGGGCGCACGCTCTACGTGGGGCGGGCGGCGCGGACCAACACGGATGGCATCGCGCAACTCGCCCGGCTGCTGGCGCCGTTCGATTACCGCGTCCTCGCGGTCGATACCCACGACTGCCTCCACCTCAAGACCGCGGCGACCGAAGCGGCGCCCGGGATGGTCGTCCTGAATCCGCGGTGGGTGGACCGCGCTGTGTTCGGCGCCGTCACGATCCTCGAGGTGGACCCGGGCGAGCCCTTCGCGGCCAACGTGCTCCGCGTCGCGGACACCACGATCTGCGCGGCGGCGTTCCCGCGCACGCTCAAGCGGCTCGAGGGCGCGGGCGTCGCGACGCGCGCACTGGACATGTCGGAGTTCGCCAAGGCGGAGGGTGGGGTCACTTGTTGCAGCGTCATCTTCGACACGGAGGGCACGCCATGACCTTTGCACGGCGCCTGTTCGCGGTGGCGGGGATCTACGGGCTGGTGTCGCTCCTGCCGATGTTCTTTCTCGAGCGCCGACTCATGGAGCGGCTGCCCCCTGCGCTGACCCACCCCGAGTTCTACTACGGGTTCGTCGGCGTGGCGCTGGCGTGGCAACTGCTCTTCCTGCTCGTTGCGCGGGAGCCGGTGCGGCTTCGGCCGGTCATGCTCCCGGCCGTCGTGGAGAAGCTGGGATGGGGCATCGGCGTCCTGGTGCTGGTCGCGCAGGGCCGGATCGGGACCTTCTTCGTGCCGGCAGCCCTCATCGACCTCCTGCTGGCGGCACTCTTCGTGGTGGCGTGGTGGCGACTCGGCGGCTTTCCATTGCCCACCGAGGGCGATAAGCTACGAGGGTCGGCTCGCACCCAGTCTTGATGGAGCTTCAATGCGCCGCCCTGTCCCTGCCGCCGCAGCGGTCCTGTGCACCCTCCTCATCGCCACCCCTCCCCCGCTCCGCGCGCAGGATCAAGAGCACCGCACCCGCTGCGAGCAGACGGTGGACCTGTTCAAGAAGAATGACGCCCACCTCGAGAAGTTCTTCGCGGGCTCCGTGGGCTACGCGATCTTCCCGTCGGTGGGTAAGGGAGCCTTCATTGTCGGCGGCGCGGCGGGTACCGGCTGCCTCTACCAGGGCGGCGCCATCATCGGCCAGGCCAAGCTGGCCCAGGTGACGGTCGGTCTCCAGCTCGGCGGGCAATCCTACGCCGAGGTCATCTTCTTCCAGAACGACGACGCCATCGAGGCGTTCAAGAGCAACAGCTTCGAGTTGAGCGCCCAGGTCAGCGCGGTAGCGGCCGCGTCCGGGGCGTCCGCCAACGCCAAGTACCGACTCGGCGTGCTGGTCTTCACGCTTGCCAAGACCGGGCTGATGTACGAGGCCTCCGTCGGCGGCCAGAAGTTCTCCTTCAAGCCGCTGGCCAAGGACACGACGTCCACCAAGGACGCCGAGAAGCCCAAGGACTGACGGCCCGGCACCACGAGGTCACGATGGCGCTCTACGAGGAGTGCGTTCAGTCGGGGCAGTGGCTCTTCCGGCACCGGGGGTTCCTGCCGCTCTTCGGCGTGGCGCTCCTGCTCACGCAGATCGTGTCGGTTGGCATTCCAGGCCAGCCGGAGGCGGTGCCGCTCGCCTGGCCGCTGGTGTGCCTGGGTATCTCGCTCGTGGGCCTGGTCTTCCGGGCCTACACGATCGGCCACGCGGCGCCGGGCACCTCGGGCCGGAACCGCGGCGCCCAGGTGGCGGACAGCCTTAACACCACGGGCGCCTACTCGCTGGTCCGGCATCCGCTGTACCTCGCCAACTACATCAGCTGGCTCGGGCCGGTGCTCGTCCCGCTCCGGATCTGGCCGGCAGTCGTCATCGGACTCGTGTTCTGGCTCTACTATGAGCGCATCATGCTCGCCGAGGAGGAGTTCCTCCGGGCACGGTACGGGAAGGCCTTCGAGGATTGGGCCGCCAGGACCCCGCCGTTCCTCCCGAACTTCCAGCATTGGGTGCCCCCGACCACGCCCTTCAACCTGTGGGTCGTGCTGCGGCGGGAATACTCCAGCCTGTTGCAACTGGTGCTGATCTTCGCGGCCCTGAACGCCGTGGAGTGGAGGGTGTCCTTCGGGATCTGGCGGATGGACCGATTCTGGATCGGCGCACTGATCGTGGGCATTGTCGTAGCGACGGTCCTCCGCCTGCTCCGGCGACACTCCACCCTGCTGGAAGACAGGCCAGCGGCGCCCTGATCCCCCGACAAACGAAATGGCCGGCCCGACGAAGTCGGACCGGCCATGACGTGGTAGCCGGCGACGCCGGCGTCCCCTCTCGGCTTACTTGAGCTTGACGACGTTCTCGGCCGCGGGGCCCTTGGCGCCCTGGACGATGTCGAATTCAACCCGCTCGCCTTCGGCAAGCGACTTGAAGCCCTGGCCCGAGATGGCCGAGTGGTGGACGAAGCAGTCCTTCTGGCCGCCTTCGGGGGTGATGAAACCGAAGCCCTTGGCGTCGTTGAACCACTTCACGGTGCCGGTCGTACGCATGCGGTACTCCTGATGGTGTAGTGTAATCGGAGTCCGGGCATGCCGTCCTAGCCGACTACGGTGTGGTGCCGGGCCGATCGCCGGACGGCGGGGCCCGCGCGGATGACGAGTGGTCGCCCTATGCGACATCGGGAATCAAAAAAAGGGCATCGCGAAAGCGAGCCCTTGAGTGAAACCCGGCACCAGTCCACGCCAACCGGCGTGTTTCCGCACAGCCAACCTAAGCAAGGCCACCACTTCGGTCAAGGCCGGCGCTCCAATACCCGAACAGAACCCGAACCTGAGCATTGCCGCGAATGCCCGATCTCACGAACGCGCTCATCTACTATGTGGTGTTCCTCTTCTCCACCACGGTCCACGAGGCCGCCCACGCCTGGGCCGCGCTGCTCGGTGGAGACCCGACCGCGTACCACGGGGGCCAGGTGTCGCTGGACCCCAGGCCTCACATCCGGCGCGAGCCGGCCGGCATGCTCATCATCCCCCTGATCAGCGCCGTCCTGTCGGGCTGGCCAATGGGCTTTGCAAGCGCCCCCTACGATCCCGAGTGGGCCCGGCGACATCCGCGGCGGGCAGCCTGGATGGCACTGGCCGGCCCCGGCGCGAATCTGCTGCTGGTGCTCCTTGCCTTCGGGGCCCTGCGGCTCGGCGCCGCGACCGGCGTGTTCTTCGCCCCGGAGAGCGCGGGCTTCGACCACCTGGCCGGCACCGACCCGGGCACCGCCTGGACCGGGGTCGCCTTTCTGCTCAGCGTCGTGCTCTCCCTCAACCTCGTGCTGGCCGTCCTCAACCTCTTTCCCTTTCCTCCGCTCGACGGCAGTGGGGCCCTGCCGCTCCTCCTGACCGACCGCGCCACCCGGCGCTACCAGGACTTCATCTGGGGGAACCGCGCCCTCGGCATCTTCGGCATCCTGATCGCGTGGCAGCTCTTCAGCCACGTGTTCGATCCGGTGTTCCTGTTCACGCTCAACCTGCTCTACCCCGGCGCCGCCTACCACTGATGCCGAACCGCGAGAACCGGCTCGCCGGCTCGACCAGCCCCTACCTCCTCCAGCACGCGCGGAACCCGGTGGACTGGTATCCCTGGGGCGAGGAGGCACTGGCGCGCGCCCGACGGGAGGACAAGCCGCTCCTGCTCTCGATCGGGTACTCCGCCTGCCACTGGTGCCACGTGATGGCGCACGAGTCGTTCGAGAACGAGGGCATCGCTGCGCTCATGAACGACCACTTCGTCAATGTGAAGGTGGACCGCGAGGAGCGGCCCGACCTCGACGACATCTACATGGCCGCCACCATGGCCATGAACCACGGGCAGGGCGGCTGGCCGATGACCGTCTTCCTCACCCCCGACCAGCAGCCCTTCTTTGCCGGCACCTATTTCCCGCCGGAGGACCGGCATGGGCGCCCGGGGTTCCCGGCCATCCTGCGGCGCATCGCGGAACTCTGGTCCGGGAACCGCGCGGCGCTCGAACGGGTCGGCGCCGAGCTTACCGAGCACTTGCGAGAGTCCACCAAACCTTCCCCCGGCGCCGTGGACCTCGACGCCACGCTCGCGCGGGTCACCGACCAGCTCGCCGCCACCTTCGACCCAGCGTGGGGCGGCTTCGGGCGCGCGCCCAAGTTTCCGCCCGCCACGCTGCTCCGGCTGCTCCTGCTGGTACACCGCCGCGGCGATGCCCGCGCATTGCCGATGGTCCGGCGAACACTCGACGGCATGGCCCGCGGCGGCATGTACGACCAGCTGGCCGGTGGTTTCTGCCGGTACTCCACCGACGACGCCTGGCTGGTGCCGCACTTCGAGAAGATGCTCTACGACAACGCCCTGCTCGCGCGGGCGTATCTCGAGGCCCACCAGGTGACCGCCGATCCGTTCTATCGGCAAGTGGCGGTCGAAGTCCTGGACTACGTGCTGCGCGACATGACGGCGCCCGCGGGCGGCTTCTATTCCGCCACCGACGCCGACTCCGAGGGAGTGGAGGGGAAGTGCTTCGTCTGGACGCCGGCCGAGGTGCGCGCCGTCCTTGGAAGCGAAGCCGCGCCGCTTGCCTGCGCATGGTTCGACATTTCGGAGGACGGCAACTGGGAAGGCCACAGCATTCCGCGCACTCCGCGGGCGCTCGCCGAGGTGGCGGGCCAGTTCGGATTGGACGAAGCCACGGCGGCGGCTCGACTCACGCAGGCGCGAGCGGCGCTTCACGCGGCGCGCAACGCCCGCGTGCAGCCCGGCCTGGACGACAAGGTGCTGACCGCGTGGAACGGGCTGATGATCGGGGCGCTGGCCGAGGGAGCCCGGGTACTCGGGGAAACCCGCTGGCTGGAGGCATCGGCGCGGGCCGCGGACTTTGTGCTGGCATACCTGCGCACCGAAGATGGCCGGCTGCTCCGCAGCTGGCGCGCCGGCACCGGCCACCTTGATGCCTACCTCGAAGACTACGCCTGGCTCGGCAACGGACTGGTCGACCTGTACGAGGCCGGGGGCGCGCCGCGCTATCTCGACGAAGCGCGGCGGCTCGCACACTGGATCCTGACCGACTTCGCCGCGCCGGGGGGCGGGTTCTTCAGCACCTCCGCCGGACACGAAGCCCTGCTGGTGCGGCATCGGGAGGGACATGACGGCGCCGTGCCGGCGGCGAACGCCGCGGCGGCGTGCCTCCTCGCGCGACTGGCCGCCCACGACGGCCGCGCAGAGTGGCGCGGCGCAGCCGGGGACGCGCTGGGCGCCTGGGGCGGCGTGATCGCACGGGAGCCCCGGGCCTTCGCGCAGAGCCTGATCGCGCTCGCGTTCCTCGCCGAGGGACCGGCCGAACTGGCGTTCGTCGGCGCGGATGGCGACCCCGCTCTCGGCGCGATGCGCCGCGAGGTCGGCCGACACTTCCTGCCGCACCGCATCATCGCGCACCACGACCCGGCGGCAGGCCCCTCGGCGCACCCCCTGCTCACCGGAAAGGGGCTCGTCCGCGGGCACGGGGCCCTTTATGTGTGCCGGGATTTCGCGTGTCGCGAACCGGTGACATCGGCGCGTGCCGTGCCGGCTGCCCTCGGGGCGCCCGGGGGCTGACGGGCGAAGAAAGGGCGAAGTCGGGTGCGGCGGGCTATATTGAATGTGCCTCCCTACCCGCTGTACGCCCTCGACGGGCGAAGGTCTGGTGCTCCATGTCCGCTACCCGCGTCACGTTTCCCAGCCGGGATGCCGCCTCGTTCGCCGACGACGTCAAGAGCAGGGTCGAGCAGTACTTCACCTCGCGTCACCTCTCCGACAAGGCCGATGTCCGGATGGTCCTCAAGGGGATCATCCTCCTTGCGATGACGTTCGTCCCCTACGGCTTGATCCTCAGCAACAATTTCGGCCCGTGGACGATGCTCGGCCTGGCCGTGGTCATGGGCGTGGGCGTGGCCGGCGTCGGGTTCAGCGTGTCGCACGACGCGCTCCACGGCGCCTATTCGAACATCCCCTGGGTCAACCGGGTGATCGGGTGGTCGTTCGACCTCTGCGGGGCCAACGGATACATGTGGAAGGTCACGCACAACGTGATCCATCACACGTACACCAACATCGAGGGCCTGGACGAGGACCTCACCGTCTCACCGCTGCTCCGGCTCTCCCCGCACTCGGAGTGGAAGCCGTTTCACCGGTTCCAGCGCTTCTACGGGTTCTTCGCGTACGGCTTCTCGACCCTGTTCTGGGTGTTCGTGAAGGACTACAAGTATTTCCTGCAGAAGGACATCGGCCCGTTCCTCAACCGGAGGAACCCGCCGAAGGAAGTGGCCGGCCTGTTCATCGGGAAGGCCATCTACTACACCTGGGCGATCATCATCCCGCTGCTCGTGCTGAACGTGGCCTGGTGGCAGTTCGCCATCGGCTTCGTCGTCATGAACCTGGTGGCCGGCACGATCCTCGGCGTGGTGTTCCAGCTGGCGCACGTGGTCGAGGACATCACCTACCCGACACCCGACGCCTCCGGCGCGATGGGCGCGCCGTGGATGGCGCACGAGCTGCAGACCACCTCGAATTTCGGCAAGCGGAACTGGCTGCTCTGCTGGTACGTCGGCGGGTTGAACTTCCAGGTGGAGCACCACCTCTTCCCGAAGGTGTGCAGCATCCACTATCCAGCCATCAGCGGCATCGTGGAAGCGACCGCCCTGGCCCACGGGCTGCCCTACAACCACCACGCGACGCTGCGCGAGGCCATCCGCTCCCACTACCGGTCGCTCGCGCTCCTCGGCCGGCAGCCCCTGGCGGCCGCCGCCTGACGGGACGCCACCCGGGCCGGGCGTGACGCGCTACTGGTATTGGCGGTGGCGCCTGCTCGGCAAGGAACCGGACCTTTGCCTCGGCTGTGGCGGGCCGCTGACGCAGCAGGCGGCGGCGTGGTGTGAGGCCGCCGCCGGGCAAATTGAACTCACCCTGCAGGGCCTTCCCTTCCGCGTCTGCGGAGCCGGTTGCACCGACCGCCGCCAGCCACGGCCCGGCTTCGTGAAGGAACTCGAGCACGCGCTGCTCGACGGCGGACACCTTCCCCAGGCACAACCGACCGCACAGCCAGACGCCCTCAGTTGCTACGCCTGCGCCAACCGCGTCTGGCAGGAGGGTCCGAAGGTCGGCGACGTCCACGGGACGCTGCCCTTCCCCGGGCTCCCCGCCATCGCGGTGACGGTCCGCGGTCCGGTCCGCACCTGCAACGGCTGCGGCCGCCTGCAACTGAATCCCTCCGCGGCCGTGCGCGCCGACCTCGGTGCGGCGCTGGTCGGGGCCGTGGAGGCGTCCGGCATCCGCACCACCTTCCGCGAACGCTAGCGCAGCGAGAGCACGCGACCGGCCTGGTGCCGCCGCGACTCGAACCCCTCCTCGTCGGGATGCCCGAGCGCGACCAGGGCCGGCACGCGGGCATAGGCCGGCAGCCCGAGGATCTCCTTCACCTGCGCGGGATCGAAGCCCAGCATCGGCGACGTGCCGAGTCCCAGCCCTTCCGCCGCGAGCAGCAGGTAACCGAGCGCGATGTAGCTTTGCCCCGCGCCCCACGCCTCCCGATCCGCCTCGCTCTGCGCCCCGATCGTCCCGAGGAGGTGCTGCCTCGTGCTCGCGGCCTTGTCGGCTGGGAGCGTAGGCGAGAAGGTCTCTTCCACCGTGTCGAGCGCGTTGATCGTGTCGGTGTAGAGAACAAGGAGGACCGGCGCGGACGCGACCTGCGGCTGCCCGTACGCGGCGGCCTGGAGCCGTGCCTTGAGCTCCGGGTCTCGCACCGCCACCCAGCGCCAGGGCTGGAGGTTGTACGCAGAGGGCGCGCGGCCGGCGGCCTCGATGAGCTGTTCGAGGTCGTGATCGGATATCGGCTCCGCGGTGTACCGCCGAATCGAGCGTCGGGCGTGGGCGGCCTCGAGCACCGAGAGGGCGAGTGGCGTGGTCAGCATGTTCGTGTTCTCCATATAAGTGTTATAACATATAAACAACCGAAAAGCAGCCCCGCCGCGCGGGGCGTGGAGTTACCCTCGACGGCAGGGCGTCAGCCGCCGGACCTCGTCGAGGATGCTGATCAGCGAGCGGAGTCGGGCTTCCGAAACCTGACCGACTTCCTTTTCCTCCAGCTCCCGGAGCGGGGTGGCCACCTTGTCCAGCATGGCGAGTCCCTTGGGCGTGATGCGCGAGGTCACGACGCGCCGGTCCTCCGTGCTCCGCACACGCGCGACGAGCCCCATCCGCTCCAGGCGGTCGAGGAGCCGGGTGGTGTCGGCCACCGGAGCGACGAGCCGCGCCTGGACGTCGCAGCGCGGCAGGCCGTCTGGCCCCGCCCCACGCAGGATGCGCAGCACGTTGTACTGGGTGGGGGTCAGGCCGAAGGGGCGCAGCAGTTCCGACAGGCGGAGTTCCAGCATCGCCGCCGTCCGCTTGATGCTGAGCACCGCCTCCTGCACCGACGAGGTGAAGGGCTTGGTCTGCTTGAGTTCGCTTGCGAGTTGGCTCATGGGATGATATTATGTGTTGTAACACTTAATGTCAAGGCCCGTCGATTCTAGGGAGATTATCCGCCATGGTCAGCTCCGCAACCACCCCCCAAGGCCGCCGCACCGCCGGAATCCTTTCCGGAGTCGCCACCCCCGAGGGCGACGGCCTCGTGGTGTACCGCCCCTTCCCATCTCGCGCGGCGCGCGAGATCGATCCCTTCCTGCTCCTGGACCGGCTGGGGCCGGTGACGCTCACACCCGGCGCGGCGGCCGGCGTACCCCCCCATCCCCACGCCGGCTTCGAGGTGGTGAGCTACGTCCTGCAGGGTCGGCTCGAGCATCGCGACTCCCGTGGACACCGCGGCAGTCTTGGCCCCGGGGATGTCCAGTGGATGACGGCCGGTTCCGGCATCGTCCATTCCGAGATGCCGGGCGCCGAGCTCCAGGCGAACGGCGGCACGCTGGAGGCCATCCAGCTCTGGGTCAACCTCCCCGCGCGGGACAAGCGCGCATCCCCGCGATACGGTGATATCCCCGCCGCACAGTTGCCCACCGCGACCACGGCCGACGACCTGGCCGGGGTGCGCGTCATTGCAGGCGAGGCGCTGGGCGTGCGCGCCACGCTCCCGCTCCGAACCCCGATCACCTACCTCCACTGGACGCTGCAGCCCGGGGCCACCGTTCACCAGCCGCTGCCCGACGGCACCGAAGCGCTTGCCTACGTCCTCCACGGGCGCGCCCGGTTCGGCGCCGATGCACGGGAGGGCTCACGCGACGAACTGGTGCGGTTCGAGGATCGCGACGGCCCCGTCACGATCACCGTCCCGCCAGGCGGTGAACGGACCGAGGTGCTGGTGCTCGCAGGGCCGCCCATCGGCGAGCCCGTGGCGCGCTCCGGCCCCTTCGTGATGAACACGCCGGCCGAGATCCGGACGGTGATCGCGGAATTCCGTGCGGGCGCGATGGGGGAGATCTCGAACGACTGAAACTAGGCGGCGGGAGAACGGCGGAGTCGGAGGAGATGCTTGAGCCGGGTGTGATCCTCCCGCTCCCGTTCCTCGAGCAGGGCACGCACCCGGTGAATCTCGCCGGACAGTCCGGGCGCCACGCGATTCTCCAGCGTATTCACCTGTCGGGAGGTCCGTGCCAGGGCCTCCGCCAGGCGCCGGAGCAGCAGTTCGGTGGATGCGGCGTCGAGCAACAGTTCCACCATCTGCTCGAATTCTCCCGCAGCCGTGGCCGCGGCGGGGCCGGTGAGTGGCGGGGCCTGCCCCCGCGCCTCGACGGTCCGCCGCACGGGTGTCAGTCGCTGGACGGCACCGCTCGCCACGCCCCACGACTCGGTCAACGTCAGCTCCACCTCGACCTGCCGCGACGGCCACCCCATCGCATCGAGGCCGCCGGCGCCGTGCACGGCGGCCGCGCCGAGTAGCGCCGGGTACGCCCGCTCGGCGCTGGCGTCCACACGGCTCCTCGCCTCGATCGCCGGCGTCGCCACGCGGAAGAGGTCGGCCACCAGCGCCTGCCGCTTCCGGGTGAGGAGGTCGATGCCCTTCCGGACGCGCTCCAGCCGGCGGCGGTGCCGGATCAGGTTGGACCGGGTGGGGGGCCCGAGAACCTTCATGGCGCCCCTCCCAGCCCCGCTCGCCGCGCCCAGACCTCGTCGGGAATGCGATGGAGATCCTCGCGCGGCAGCGCCTCCAGCAGGCCCCATCCGATCTCGAGCGTTTCGGTGATGGTGCGGCGGCTCTCTCCCTGATGGATGAATTCCCGCTCGAATCGCTCGGTAAAAGCCAACGCCCGCCGGTCCGACGGCGGCAGGCCCGATTCCCCGACAATGGCGGCCGTGAGGCGCGCCTCCCGGCCCTGCGCGTAGATGGCGTACAGCTGATCGGACCAGCGACGGTGGTCGGGCGCGGTCTTGGCGCCGATCCCGGCGCCCATCAGGCGCGAGAGCGAGGGGAGCACGTCGATCGGCGGGAACACACCGCGGCGGTCGAGTTCCCGGCTCAGCACGATCTGGCCCTCGGTGATGTAGCCGGTGAGGTCTGGAATCGGGTGGGTGATGTCGTCGTCTGGCATCGAGAGAATGGGCAGCTGCGTGATGGACCCTTCCGCGCCCCGCACCACCCCTGCCCGCTCGAAGATCGTGGCCAGGTCGGTGTACATGTAGCCGGGGTAGCCGCGGCGGCCGGGAATCTCCTCGCGCGCCGCGCCGAGTTCCCGGAGCGCCTCGCAGTAGTTGGTGGCGTCGGCGAGCACCACGAGCACCTGCATCCCGCGCTCGAACGCCAGGTATTCGGCCTGCGCCAGCGCCAGGCGCGGCGCCAGCAGCCGCTCGATGGTCGGGTCGCCGGTGCGGTTGAGGTAGAAGACGCTTCGCGCCAGCGCCTCGCTCGACTCGAACCGCTGGAGGAAGTGCTGGCTCTCCCGCTGGGTCAGCCCGACCGCCACGAAAATGACGGCGAACGGCTCGCCGTGGGTGGTGCGCGCGTCGGCCACGACGCGCGCCGCCAGCTCGAGCCCCGGCAGGCCAGCGCCAGAAAAGATCGGGAGCTTCTGGCCGCGCACCAGGGTGTTCATCCCGTCGATCGCGGAAATGCCGGTCTCGATGAAGTCGGCGGGCTTGCGGCGGCACACGGGGTTGAGGGGCGCCGCCCACGCGGCGCGGCGGGCCGAGCCGACCGGCGCCGGCAGTCCGTCGAGCGGTGCCCCCGACCCGGCGAACACCCGCCCCAGGAGCTCGTCGCCCACGGTGGCGCGGGCGATGTCCCCGGTCAGCGTCACGGCGGTGCCCATGGGCGCCAGCCCCACCGTGTCCTCGAACACCTGCACCACCGTGGCGTCGCGGCTCACGTCGATGACCTGGCCGCGGCGGGCCGCCTGCCCCGGCGTCTCGATGCGTACCCACTCGCCGAGCACGGCGCGGTGGGTGTGCGCCACGGTCAGGAGCGGCCCGGCGGCGGCGGCGGCGCCGGCGTAGCGGCGCGGAGTTCCAGTCATGAGGCCGTTCCTCCGGGTGTGGCGCGCAGCGCCGACAGGGCGCGGCGAATGCCCGCCACGTCCACCTGGGCCATGGTGCCGCCGCCGGTCAGCGTCGCGCCGCCCGAGCGGTGGAAACGCAGGATGGCGTCGGCGAGCGCCCAGGTCTTGGTAACCGGGGAGCTCGCGTCCGCCGGGTCGTAGGCGCTCTGCCCGATCAGGAACTCGCGCAGCAGGCGCGCCGTCTCCAGGATGAGGCGGTCCTGGTCCTCCAGCGCGTCGGGCCCCACCAGCCCGGCCACCTCGCGCAGCTCGCGGTCGCGCTGCAGCAGGGCGAACGTCTCGCGGCGCATCGCCGCCCAGTCCGACCCGCCGTGCTCCTCGAACCAGGGCATGACGTCCGCCGCCTGCAGGCTGTAGCTGGTTTCCCAGTCCACCGCGGGGAACTGCCGCTGGTGGGCGAGCGCCGCGTCGAGCGCCCAGAGCGCGCCGGCCACGCGCAGCGCGGCCTGGGTGACCGGTTCGGAGAAGTCGCCGCCGGGAGGAGAGAGCGCGCTGATGAACGTCACCGCTCCCTCGCGTCCGCCCGCGCCCAGCACCTCCGCACGGCCCGCCCGCTCGAAGAGCTTGCCGAGCCGGTTGCCGAGCGAGGTGGGATAGCCCTCCTCTCCGGGCATTTCGCGGAGCAGCGAGCCGATTTCGCGCAGCGCCTCCGCCCAGCGCGAGAGCGAATCCGCCATCAGCGCCACCCGGTACCCCATGTCGCGGTAGTATTCCGCCACCGTGAGGCCCAGGTACACCGACGCCTCGCGCGCGGCCACCGGCATGTTGGAGGTGTTCACCACGAGCACGGTGCGGTCCATCAGCGAGCGCCCGGTGCGCGGGTCCTCCAGCGAGGGAAACTCCTCGAGCACGTCGGCCATTTCGTTGCCGCGCTCGCCGCAGCCGACGTAGACCACGATGTCCGCCTCCGAGTGCTTGGCCAGCGACTGCTCGATGACCGTCTTGCCAGTGCCGAAACCGCCCGGCACCGCCACCGACCCGCCTTCCGCCACCGGAAAGAGGAAGTCGAAGACCCGCTGTCCGGTCACGAAGGGCCGGTCCGCGGGCAGCCAGCGCGCCACCGGCCGCGGCAGTCGCACCGGCCACCGCTGCAGCATCGAGAGGGCGGTGCCGTCTTCCAGCTTGCCGATGGCGGCATCCACCGCGTACTCCCCCGCCGTCAGCGCGGCGATGACGCCGCTCACCCCCGGCGGCACCAGGATCCGGTGCACGATTTCCTCTCGCTCTTCCACGGTTCCCAGCTGGTCGCCCGGGTGCACCGTATCGCCTGGCCTGGCGGTCGGCGCAAAGGTCCAGCGCCGCGCGCGGTCCAGCGTAGGCGCCACCGTACCGGAGGAGAGGAAGTTGCCCTCCTGTTCCGCGAGCCGGCTGAGCGGGCGCCCGGTGCCGTCGACTACCGAGCCGAGGAGGCCGGGCCCGAGCTCGGCCATGAGCGGCGCGCCGGTGGCCTCCACCGGCTCCTCGAGGGCGAGGCCGGTCGTATCCTCGAACACCTGGACGGTGGCAGTTTCGCCGTGGACGCGGATCACCTCGCCGAGGAGGCGCCGGTGGCCCACCCGCACGATTTCGTAGAGCGCCGCGCCCGGCATCGGCGCCGCTTCCACCAGCGCGCCGGCCGCACGAACGACGCGGGCGCCGGTCACCGGAGCCTCACGCGGTAGCCGATGGCACGGCGCAGCAGTTCGACCACCTGCTCCTCCGCGGAGGGCGTCGCGCGCCAGGCGGGACCGGGGAACGGCACCACCACCGGTTGCGCCACGCGATCCACCTGGGCCCGCAGGTCGGGCGCGAGGGCGGCATAGAGCGACTCCTCGAGGAGAATCACGCCGAGCTCGTGCCGCGCGAGCAGCGCCCGCAGGGCCGCCTCCACTGCGCCCTCGTCGTCGGCGGGGTCGGCCACGATGCCCGCGAGGGCAAACCCCGCCGCGGTGGCCGGCCGACAGAGCACCCGGACGCCGTGGGTCACGCGGCCTCCGGGACAAGGCGGGCGATCGTGGACGGCGGGGCGCCGAACGCGACGCCCCACGCGATCGCGCGGAGCGCGCGCGCCTCGGCGCGGATGCGCTCGAGGATCGAGAGCACCACGGCGGCGCCGAGCGGATCGCGCCGCGCGACACGGCGCAGCCGGGCGATGCGCGCGGCGGCCGCGCGTGATTCCAGCGTGGCCTGGTCGAGCGGCGAGCCCGCGAGCGCCTCCCCCAGCGCGGTGCCCGCGAAGATCCTGCGGAGCTCATCGGTCAAATGGTCGGTGTCCCGATCGGAGCGGAGGCGCGCGAATTCCTTGCGGGTCACCCGCGCTCCACCCGGCAGGAATTCCCCGTCAGCCGGCACGGCCGGGTCAGGCGGCGCGGCGAGCAGGAGGGTCCACACATTCTCCTGGTCCACCAGGTCCGCCGCGAAGCCTCGCACCAGCGCCCCGCCCGGGCGCGCGGCCCGCACGGCCCGTTCACTGAACAGCCGCGTGAGCGCCCACTCGAGCGCGCGGAGATCCGGCGCCTTGGCATGGCGCAGCGCGTCCTGCAGCGTGCGTCCAGCAGGGTGCCCCTGCCGAACCAGCTCCCGCGCCAGCTCCGGAACCGAGGCGGCACGTGCCAGCCGCTCCAGGACGCGAGCAGGAAGGGACGGCGTCGGCAGCACGGCGCGGAGCCGGGCCCCGGGCGAGGCGCCTTCGGCGGCGCCCCGGAGCAGGGCGCGGAGCGTCCGCCGCTCCTCATCCTCCAGCACCACGGCCAGCACCGCCCGCCGGGCGGCGAGCCACCGGTCGAGCAGGCGCAGGCGTGCCGAGGCGGCGAGGCTGACGGCGCGGTCGAACGCTGGCGGGTCGACGATCGCGCCGCCGGCCAGGTCCAGCGGATATCCGAGCCCCGCCAGGCGCGACACGAAGGTGGGCCAGTCGGGCGACGTGGCCAGCCCGGCCAGCGCGCTCCGGTCGAGCAGGTGGGTGGCGAGTCCGCGGGCGCGGGCGTTGACGTCGTCCCATCGCATCGTCAGCTGCCCTCGATCCGTGCCGCGAGCCCGATGGCCAGCTCGGCGTGCTGTCGCGCCAGGAGGGCGCTGAGGCTGTTGTCCACAACGACGCGACCGTCCGCTGAGCGGCCGGTGACGCCGGCGGGCACCGGCGCAGCGCGCACCGTGACGTCGGGCATCCCGCGCAACGCCTGCCGGAGCGCGGTGGCGGCGTCTTCGGGGCACTCGAGTACCGCGGCGCCGCCCTCGAGGTAGCGCGCCGCGTCGCCGGCCAGCCCACTGACACTCGCCGCGTACCGATCGGCCGGGGTCGCGTCGAGCAGGGCCGCGGCCCGGGCGAACACCCGGTCGAGCAGCCCGGCGCGCACCCGCAGGAACTGGTCGCGGGCGGTGGCGCGGGCGGCGGCCACCTGGCGCTCCCCGGCGCTCCGACGGTCCGCCGCCACCCGCTCGAGGTGCAGCGCGCGCCGCCGCCCCGCGTCCGCCTCCGCGCGCGCCACGATCTCAGCAGCGGCTGAGTCGGCGGCGGCCCGGATGCGTGCGGCCTCGCGCGTCGCGTCCTCCTCGAGGTGCAAGAGCAGCGCGTCGATGCTCATCCGCTCAGCCGCCGGCCCGCAGCATGATCAGGACGGCCACCACGAACCCCAGGATGACCATTGTTTCCGGGATGGCCACCAGCAGGATGGCGGTGGTGCTGAGCTCCGGCTTTTCGGCCAGGCTCGCGGAGATGGCAGGCCCGATGCGCGACTGCGCCCAGCCGGTGGCCAGGGCCGGGACGCTGACGGCCAGCGCGGCGCTGAGGGGAATCAGGAACGCTTCCATGCGACCTCCGAGGGTTCAGCCGGCGGCCCCGTTGGGGCGCCAGTGCGAAAACGGGCGATACGCCTGTCCGCCCGGACTGTGGAACTTTCCGAAGAACTCGACATAGTGCAGGCGCAGCCCGTGGATCGTGGGGGCGAAGATGCCCAGCGCGAAGTTCACGAGGTGGAAGAGCAGCGCGAACAGCACCCCGACCAGCACGCTCCCGATGCTGCCGGCCAGCTCGTTCGCCACCACCGCCATCATCACGGAGGCGGTGCCGAGCGCCATGATACGGGCGTAGGACAGGATGTTGCTGACCGTGGACAGGAACTCGATCGGGGCGATGATCCCTTCGGCGAGGACCAGGACCGGGAAGAGGATCAGCAGCCCGACGACCGCCGGCGTGAGGAAGCCGTGCGGCAGCACCTTGAAGGCGGCCAGCAGGACGAGGATGATGAGCACCAGCATCGCGAGCGACGCCCCGCGCCCGATCGCCTGCCGGGGGTGTCCGCGCGACGCGTTGAGGATGCCCAGCGTCAGGCCCAGCATGATGTGCACCGCACCGATGGCGATGGCGAGCCCGAGAAAGGCGAGGAGCGACTTCTCGCGGTCGAAGAGCAGCGGCTGCATCCCGAACCACCGCCGGCCGAGGTCGCCGAAGAACTCGCCGAACCCGATGCCGAAGAGGACGGAAAACGCCGATGCCGCCCCCAGGACCTCGCCCACCGCCCGCCGGGTGCTGCCCGGCGCGCCGCCGTGGCGCAGCCAGAGGGCGAGCGCCGCGAGCACCAGGCCGTAGCCGATGTCGCCCAGGATGAGCCCGAAGAACATCGGGAAGAACACCGCCACGAACGGCGTCGGGTCGATGGTGCCGTAGGAGGGGAGCGGCACCATCGTCGTGATCACCTCGAAAGGCCGGAAGAGGCGCGGGTTGTGGAGCACGACCGGCGCGGCTTCCCCGCGCCACTCCTCCCGCGCCACCGATTCCACCACCACGCCGGCGCCGAAGCGCGCACTGATGGCCTGCACCAGCCGCGGATACCCGGCCTCCGGAATCCACCCTTCCAGGACGAAGCTGCGCGGCGTGGCCGCCGCCTTCTCCTTGGCGGCCAGGCCGAGCAGCCGGTCCTGCGCGGCGGCGCGGGCCCCGGCCAGGCTGGGGCTCACCGCTTGCGACAGCGCGCGGCGATCCCGTTCGAGCGCAGCGAGGTCGGCGTCCAGCGCCTCGAGGCGGGCGGTGAGGGTCGGCGCGAGCTGTCCGAGCGTGCGGCCGCCGCTGCCTTCCGGCATCGGCAATTCGTGCACGCCCGCCTGGGCGAGCAGCCGCTCGACCCGCGGGGCGTCGCCGGGCGGCACCAGCAGGACGGCCGCCAGCTCCCCCGTGGAGAGCGGCGCCGTCTCCAGCACGAACTCGTCGCCGATGGCCTTGGCCAGCCCCTCGCGGAGCCGCGGCACCACGGTCGCGTCCTGACCGCGGAGCACGAGATGGTAGCCATGCGTGCGCGTGCCGTTGCCGGCGGGGAGCAGCCCGCGAAACGCCCGGATGAACTCGAGGAGCCGTGCCGTCTGGGTGCGCTCCTCCTCGACGGCGCGCCGCCTGGCCTCCAGCCGCTCCGCGTCACGCCGGACGCGGCGGAACTGCCGCAGCCAGCTGGCGAAGGAGGCGGGAAGCTCGGGCTTTGCGGGAGACGGTGCCGGCGCGAAGCGCGCGGTCAGGGCGTCGACGTCCTGCAGGAGCGCCCGGAGCCGCCGGACTTCGCGTGCCTCCCGCGGATCGGGCTCCACCGGGCGGAGCGAGCCGGCGGGCTGCGTGCTGGACAGTTGGAGGAGGCCCACATCCTGCACCGCCGAGAGGACCTCGTCGAGCTGCTCGCGAGGGCCGAGAATGCGGGCACGGATCATCGAGAGGATCACGGCGCCTCCGTCCGGACCGACGCCAGCACCTGCTCGAGCACCCAGGCGGCCTGCGCCTCGACGCCGCGGTCGTCCACCTGCTCGTAGCGGCTCTGCACCCGTGCGAGTGCGGCCTGTTCCTCCGCGATCCGCCGGAGCGCTTCCGCCGCGAGCGACGCCGACAACTCGGCGTCGGCCGCCGCCATCTCGGCCTCGTTGGTCCCCGCGTGCGCCTCCGCCCGCCCCTGCGCCTCGCGCACGGTGGACTCGGCGGCCTGGCGCGCCTCCTCCAGCATCGCCTCCAGGCGGGACTCCACCTCGAGGAGACGGGCGAGGGCGCTCTCGGGCGCAGCTTCGGAACCGGCAGCTGTCCGTCGCATCGTTCAATCCGTGGGCCCCTTGGGGTGCGGGCCGTGGTGGAAAGCTGCCGGACGCCACGTGAAGGGATGGGGAGGCGGTGTTGAAGGACTCTTCAGATGGGCGGGGAAGCGGCGAAGCGGGGAAGCGAAAGCTCTTCCGCGATTGTAGCGTTGACGGAAGTTCCGCGGTAGCATTGAGATATGAGTGCAGAACCGGCCGGGTCGTCCCGGTATCAGGCCATCTATTCGGTGGTCCGGCGGATCCCCCGTGGGCGGGTGGCCAGCTACGGACAGGTGGCTCGGGTGGCCGGGTTGGTCAACGCGGCCCGGCAGGTGGGCTACGCGCTCCATGCCCTGCCCTCGGGTTCCGCCGTCCCCTGGCACCGCGTGCTCAACGCCCAAGGTGCCGTGAGCCTCCGGAATCACCACGCGCTGACACAGCGGCTGTTGCTGTCACGCGAAGGCGTGCGGTTCGACGCCCGGGGACGGGTGGACCTGGCACGGTTTGCCTGGAAGCCGAGGGAAGTCGGCGCTACGAAGAGGAAGGAACGATCATGACCGACACCGGACAACCGGGCCGCGGCGGGCCCATCGACCCGCGGGTGGACATTGGCCACGTCCACCTCAAGGTGGCTGACCTCGAGCGGGCGCTCGGGTTCTACTGCGGCGTCCTGGGATTCGAGCTCACGCAGCGCTACGGCGAAGGCGCCGCGTTCGTGAGCGCGGGCGGCTACCACCACCACCTCGGCCTCAACACCTGGGAGAGTCTCGGCGGCTCCCCGCCGCCGCCGAACAGCACCGGCCTCTACCACACCGCCATCCGGTATCCCGACCGCGCAGCGCTGGCCGACGCCCTCCGGCGCGTGCTGGACGCCGGCATCCGGCTGGACGGCGCCAGCGATCACGGCGTGAGCGAGGCGCTGTACCTCCGCGACCCCGACGACAACGGCGTCGAGCTCTATCGCGACCGGCCCCGCGACGAGTGGCCAAGGGACGCCGCCGGCGCGCTGGTCATGTCCACCGGCCCGCTCGACATCCGAAAGCTCCTCCGGGAGGCCCCATGACCGAGGCTCCCAACGCCCCGATGCCGCCGGATCCGTTGCACGCCGTGCCGCCGCACGGGCTCGCGGCGCTCTGGGAGCGGCTCACCGCCCCGCAGCGGCGCGCGGTGGCCCGGGTGCTCGCCGCCCGCGGCGTGGCGCGCGACATCAATCAGGAATTCGCCGACACCCGCACGATCGGCGAGCGCGCCGCCGACCGGATCGCCGCGTTCGGCGGGTCGTGGCCCTTCATCGGGCTCGCGTTCGTCCTGCTCGCGGGGTGGGTGGTCCTCAACTCCGTCATCCTGGCCCGCCGGGGCGCGGCGTTCGATCCCTTCCCGTACATCCTGCTCAACCTGTTCCTCTCGATGCTGGCGGCCCTCCAGGCGCCGGTCATCATGATGTCGCAGAACCGGCAGGCGGCGCGCGACCGCCTCGAGGCGGCCCACGACTACGAGGTCAACCTCAAGGCCGAGCTCGAAATCCAGTCGCTGCACGAGAAGCTCGATGCGCTGCGCGAGCATGACTGGGCTGCCCTCGTGGCCCAGCAACAACAACAGATCCAGCTGCTCCAGCGCCTGCTGGAGCGCGCCACCGGGAGCCCTCCATGAGCAGCAGCAGTCACGAGATGACGACCACGACGTTCGAGCTCGACGGCTTCCACGTCACGCAGAGCCTCGGCGTGGTCCGGGGCATCAGCGTGCGCTCGCGGAACGTCTTCGGCACCATTGGCGCCCGGCTCGAGACGCTCTTCGGCGGCAACATCACGCTGCTCACCACGCTGTGCGAGCGCACCCGCCAGGAGGCGTTCGACATCATGCTCACCCACGCCCACCAGATGGGAGCCAACGCCGTGGTCGGCGTGCGGTACGACGCCACCGAGCTGATGCCGGGCGTCACCGAAGTGCTCTGCTACGGCACCGCCGTCGTGGTGCAGCCGCTGCTCGCGGCCGGATCGGACTAGCCGGCGTGGCCCAGTCCGGCCCGGGCGGAAAGCCCGACCTCCTCCGGGCGCTCCGCGACAAGCTCCGGCGCGACATGCCGATCACGAAGGCGCTCGGCCTGCGCGTCCTCGGCAACGAGGGCGGCGGCCTCGTGCTGAGTTCCCCGCTCGAGCCAAACATCAACCACAAGGGCACGGCCTTCGCGGGCAGTCTCAACGCCGCCGCAACCCTGGCGGGGTGGGGCACCATCTGGCTCCTGCTCCGCGAGCACGGCATCCGGTCGCATGTCGTCATCCAGGACAGCACGGTGCACTACTTCCGGCCCGTCACAGGCGACTTCACCGCCCGCTGCAAGTCGCCGTCGGCCACGGCGGTGGAGCGGCTGGTGAACGCCGTGCGGCGGCGCGGGCGCGGCCGGATCGAGCTCGACGTGCTGGTGGCCGACGCCACGGGAGACGCGGTGCGGTTCCATGGCAGGTACGTGGCGTTCGTCGATGTCACACCGGCCGAGCGCCGACTTCAGTCGGCGTCCTAGATGCCTCCGCTCACCCGCTGGTTCGTCCGTTCCGCGCTCGTGTGGCTCCTGCTGGGCCTGGCCGGCGGCATCCTGCTGGCCAGCGGCGTGGCCGCGCGAATCCCCGGCACCGACGTGGTGCTCCCCTATCCCACGTACCTCCACCTCGTCACTGTCGGCTGGCTCACCAACCTGATCTTCGGCGTGGCCTTCTGGCTCTTCCCCCGTTACACCGCCGACCGGCCGCGCGGGAGCGACGCGCTGGGCTGGATCAGCTTCGCCGGCCTCAATCTCGGCCTCCTGCTTCGCCTCATAGGCGAGCCGGCGCAGCTCGCGGGCGCGGGGGGCCGCGCGCCGCTCCTCCTCTCGGCGGGCCTGCAACTGCTGGGCGGCTGGGCTTTCGTGCTCAACATCTGGCCCCGCGTCAAGGCGAAGTAGGGTGCCGTTCCTCAGCGTCCTCCTGGTGCGCACGGCGCTCTGCTGGCTCGCCGCGGGCGTGGCGATGGGGGCACTGCTCCTGGCGTCCAAGGCCGCTCCGCTCCCCGCCGGGGTGTTCCGGCTCTTCCACGTCCATTCGGAGGCGGTCCTCATCGGGTGGATGGTGCAGCTCGCGCTGGGCGTGGCGTGGTGGATCCTTCCCAAGTATCCGCGACTGCCGGAGCGGGGACGGCCGGCGCCGGTGTGGGCGGCGTGGCTGCTGCTGAACGGCGGCGTGCTGCTGGCGGGGGTGGGGCGGAGCGTGGGGGCGCCGGATGCGGTGGTGCTGACAGGGCGCGCGGCGGAGCTGCTCGCGGCGGTCGCCTTCGCCGCGGCCGCCTGGCCGCGGATCAAGGCCTTCGGGGAGTAGGCGCTAGAAGTCCTTCCGGCGGAACACCCGGCCCGCCAGTAGCAGCGGCACCGTCGCCTGCACGGCCAGCGCCACCAGCACCGTCACCCGCCCCGCCGACGTCCCGAAGAACTTCTCGAACACCGCCCCGGTGTACCCCATCAGCGCCGCCGTGTCGAACTGCAGGAGCAGCAGCACCCTCCCGAGGTCGATCGGGTTGAGCAGCGTCAGCACCAGCACCGGCCGTTCGAGCGGGTAATCCCGGAACATCGTGATCAGGAGCAGAATGATGCCGTCGTAGAGGATGGCGCAGCCGAGCCAGATGAGGATGGCGCCGCCGAGCCCCTTGGCGCGGTCGTCGAACAGCGTGGCGAGCAGCATGGCCACCGCGGTGAACACGAACGTGAGCAACAGCCCCCCGGCGAACAGCATGGCGAGCGGACCCCACAGCGCCGCCTCGGCCTTGGCGTGGATCACGAACGGCAGCCCCACGCCCACGAGGAACGCCCCCGCCAGCGGCAGCGCCAGGCCCAGGTAGAGCCCCGCGAAGAGCGACCGCCGGCCCACCGGCTGCGCCAGCAGGAGCTCGGTGAACTCGCGCGCGCTGTAGACGTACATGGTGCCGAACACCACGCTCACCAGCGGCACGAACAGCAGCACCACGTTGAGGAGCGACAGCACCACCCGCGCTCCCTCCCCGCCGAAGCGAAAGAGGACGTCCGTCAACAGGAAGAGGAACAGGGTGTACACCAGCACCGCCCGGCTCCGCACCACGTTGTGCAGCTCGTACTTGAGCACGCGGAGGACGGTAGTCATGCGCCACCCCGCTTGAGGAGCGCTGCCATCGCGCTCTCGAGCCCCGCCTCGCCCGTCCGCTCCTTCAGTCCCGACAGCGGGCCGGCAAACCGCACCCGCCCCTCCACCAGGAAGATCAGGTCCTCTGCCAGCTCCTCCAGTTCCGCCATCAGGTGCGAGCTCAGGACCACGGTGGCGCCCGCGTCGCGCACCCGTCGGATCTTGTCCTTGAGGATGCCGCTCGCCACCGGGTCGAGCCCCGCCGTCGGCTCGTCCAGAATGAGGAGCGCCGGGCGGAACAGGAAGGCGATCGCGGCGTTGAGCTTCTGGCGGGTCCCGCCCGAGAGCACCCGCACCGGCCGGTCCAGCGCGCCCGATTCCCCGAACCACTCCAGCAGCTCCTCGTCGTGGTCGCCGCCACGCCCGCGGAGATCGCGCAGCATGGCCACGACTTCCCGGCCGGTCAGGTTGTCGGGAAAGCGCGGCGCCTGCGGCATGTAGCCCAGCTCCCGCCGGTACGCCCAGCCCGTCCCCAGCGGATTCCCGCCCAGCAGGATGGTCCCCTCGTCGGGGCGGACCAGACCGAGCAGGCACTTGATGAGCGTGGACTTGCCGGCGCCATTGGGGCCCACCAGTGCGGTCACGCGCCCGGGCGCCACCTGGATGTCCACCCCGTCGAGCGCCGCGAGCCGCCCGAAGCGCTTGCGGAGAGCGCGGAACTCGACCGCGGGGGCAACGGCCATCGCGGCGGTCATGCGGGCGCCTGCATCAGGGGGTGGTCGTCACGCAGGGTTTCCGGCGTGAGCACCGGCATCACGCGTTCCGCCGCGTCGAGCAAGTCCACGAAGAAGCTCCGCAGGAGGATGAGCGACGGTTCGTTCTGCTCCACCAGGAGCGAGAAGAGGCGCACCGGGTGGTAGGGCACGTCGCCGACGCCGTCGTGGTCGAGGTCGTAGCCCTCGTAGTGATCCCAGAAGTTGCCGCGGAAGGTGCTCACGTTGCTGCGGCTGTTGGTGGACACGTCGAAGGAGTTCTCCACGAAGGTGTTCCGCGAGAAGACGTTGCCCTCCGCGTCCGCCAGCACCCGCACCGCCCAGCCGTTCGACTGGAAGTGGTTTCCCGTCACCTCGTTCCGCGCCGATCCCTCGAGGTACAGGCCGACGGTGTTCTGCCGGAAGGTGTTCCCGATGATTCGGCTGTCCCGGATTTCCTTCAGCAGCAGTCCGTACGACGCCGCGCCCCAGTTGTCGGCGAAGGTGTTCCCCTCCATGACCATCCGGCGAGTGTACATCACGGCCACGCCGGCCCCGTTGTCGATGAACCGGTTGTCCCGGTACTCGCAGCGGTGGGAGAACATGAAGTGGAGGCCGTACCGCAGGTTGTCGCGGCTCTCGTTGCCGAGCACGCGCGCATCCTCGGCAAACTCGAGGTAGATCCCGTCGCGGTGCCCGGTGAGCCGGTTCCCGTCGATCGTCACTT
>CAZNDK010000007.1:0-52579 GCA_964571795.1 uncultured Gemmatimonadaceae bacterium
CGTCGGCGCCGCCCTCGGCATCGGGTTCGGCATCCTGCTCGCGTTCGTGGTGCGGGCCGTCTCGCCGCTCCCCGCCGCCGTGGCGCCCTGGTCCATCCTGGTGGGCGTCGGGCTCGGCATCATGGTCGGAGTGATTGCGGGGGTGTACCCCGCCAGCCGCGCCAGCCGGTTGGATCCCATCGTGGCGCTCCGCGCCGAATAGCCGGGAGGCACCGTGTCCACGTCACTCAGCCGCGCCGTCGAAGGCATCGGGATCGCGCTCGACTCCCTCCGGGCCAGCAAGGTCCGGGCGGCGCTCACCATCCTGGGCGTGGCGATCGGCGTCATGGTGGTCATCGCGATGGCCTCGGCCATCACCGGCATCAATCGCAGCATCACCGACATGCTCGAGTCCGCCGGGCCGCGGACCTTTTACGTGAACCGGTACTTCCAGGGCGGCATCAACATCTCCGACGGGTCGGACGAGCTCTCACCCTGGCGGAAGAACCCCTGGCTGACGGTGGCCGACGCCGAGATGATCCGGCGGCTGCCGCTGATCCAGGACGTGTCGGTCTCGGAAGGCACCGGCGGCCCCGTGAAGTACGGCGACGTGAACCTCGGCAGCGTGAACATCGCCGGCTTCGGCCCCAGCTGGGTGTACGTGACCGGCGGCGAGATCGTGGAAGGCCGGAGCTTCACCGTCATGGAGTACGCGGCGGGCGCGCGAGTGTGCGTCATTAACGACAAGCTGGCGGAGACGCTCTTCCCGGGCCTCGACCCGATCGGCAAGACGATCAAGATCTTCGGGCAGCCGTTCACCGTGATCGGCCTGCACGTGGAGGCCGCCTCGCTCTTCGGCGGAGGCGACCAGCAGCGGCTGGCCATGCCGCACACCACCTTCGAGAAGGTGGCCGACTACTGGAAGGGGTGGATGGACATCGCCGTCATGCCGGTGGAGGGCGTGTCGGTGGAGGACGCGCAGGACCAGGTCGTGGCCGCCATGCGCGGGAAGCGCGGCCTCAAGCCGGCGCAGGAAAACAATTTCGCCATCGTCACCCAGGAGCGGGTGCTGGAGACGTTCAACAACGTGACGGGCGCCTTCTTCATGATCATGCTTGCCCTCTCCAGCGTGGGCCTGATGGTGGGCGGCGTCGGGGTGGTGGCCATCATGATGATCTCGGTCACCGAGCGCACCCGCGAAATCGGTGTCCGCAAGGCGCTGGGCGCCACCCGCCGCGAGGTCCTCTTCCAGTTCCTGGTGGAGGCCGCCACGCTGACCTTGGTCGGCGGCGCCGTCGGCCTCGTCCTCGGCGGGCTCATCGCCTGGGGCATCCACGCCCTCACCCCCATCCCGGCCGTGGTGCCGCTCTGGTCGGTGGTCGTGGCGCTCCTCGCGTCCATCGTGACGGGCATCTTCTTCGGGATGTACCCGGCCAGCAAGGCGAGCAAGCTCGACCCGGTGGAGGCGCTGCGATACGAGTAGGCGGGGACGCCAGTCCCCGCTAGCTTTCCCCCATGCCTGTCCGCGAAGCCTTCCGCCTGGCCCTGCAGTCCATCCTGACCAGCAAGCTGCGGTCGTTCTTCACCCTGCTCGGCATCATCGTGTCCGTGGGGTTCCTGGTGGCCGTGGTGGCCATCATCCAGGGGATGAACGCGTACGTGAAGGAGAACATCACCGGCGCGGTGATCGGCACGAACGCGTTCCAGGTGCGACGCGACCCGGTGGCCTTCGGCCTGATGGACGACGACGAGGTCCGGGCGATCGCCAAGCGGCCGCTCGTGACCATGGACGACGCTGAGGTGGTCCGGCGCGCCCTTCCCGACGCCGAGGCGGTGGCGTTCCAGTCCGGCTGGCCGACGCCGACCAGCGACATCGTCTATCGCAATCTGCGGATCGGCGACGTCCTCATCTTCGGCATCACCCCACCCTTCCAGATCGTCCGGGACTACGTGTTCGCCGCCGGGGAGCCGCTCACGGACCCCGACCTCGACGGGCGGCGGATGGTGACGGTCGTGGGCTTCGACGTGGCGGACAAGCTCTTCGGCGACCCGGAAAAGGCGATCGGGCGCAAGATTCGCATTTCGGGGCAGGAGTTCGTGATCAAGGGCGTCATCGCCAAGAAGGGCAAGGTCCTCGGCCAGTCGTTCGACGGCTTCGCGCTGCTCCCCTACTCCACCTTCGAGTCGATGTACGGGCGCCGCAAGACCACCGTCGTATCGGTCAAGATGCGCGACGCCGAGCAGGTGGAGCCGGGCATGGCCCGGGCCCAGGAGGCGATGCGGGTGGCGCACCGGCTCCGCCCCAACGAGCCCGACGACTTCACGGTGGACAAGGCGGACGCGCTGGTGGCGTTTTGGAAGAGCCTCACCCGGATTCTCTTCACCATCATCCCGGCGGTGGTCTGCATCGGGATCGTGGTCGGCGGGATCGTCATCATGAACATCATGCTGATGACGGTCAACGAACGGACCCGGGAAATCGGCATCCGGAAGTCGCTCGGCGCCACGCGGCGCGACATCCGGCGGCAGTTCCTGGTGGAGGCCGCCACCCTCTCCTTCTTCGGCGGGCTCCTCGGCGTGGCGGCCGGCTGGTCACTGGCGCTCCTCGTGTCCACGGTGACGCCCCTCCCGGCGCGCGTCACGCTCTGGTCGGTGTCGCTGGCGCTGGCGCTCGGCGCCGGCACCGGACTGCTCTTCGGCGTGTACCCGGCCACCCGGGCGGCCCGGCTCGACCCCATCACCGCGCTCCGGGCCGAATAGCCACATGATCCCGCTGAGCCGGCTGGGCGAGGGCGTCGGGATGGCCCTCGACGCGATGCGCGCCAACAAGACGCGCTCGGCGCTCACGGTCCTGGGCGTCATCATCGGCGTGGCGACCGTCATGACGATGGCCTCCATCGTGCAGGGGGTGCGAACCCAGATCTTCAACGCCCTCGAGACCGCCGGCCCGACCGCCTTCTACGTGATGCGGTACTTCAGCCAGACGCCCGTCAACCCCGACAACCTCCCGTACGAAGTCCGCATCCGGCCGGTGCTGAGCGAGCGCGACGCGGAGGCGATCGCGCAGATCCCCGAGATCCAGTACTCCGGCATGTGGATCCAGATCTTCGCGCGGATCGAGTCCCGGGGCTCGCGCACCCAGACGCTGATCGTCTGGGCCGCCGATGACCACTACATGGACATCCAGGGCGGCACGCTGCTCCGGGGGCGGTTCTTCACCCGGTCGGAGCTGTCCGGCGAGCAGGTGATCGTGCTGGAGTCGGAGACGGCCGACCATCTCTTCGGGCGGCTCGACCCCATGGGCCAGCTGGTCCGCGTCAACGGCACCCCCTTCCGGGTCATCGGCATCTACCAGAAGCCGGCCAACATCTTCGAGCCGCCGGGCCAACAGAACGGCGCGATCGTTCCCTACCGGTCGGCCAAGTACAACCTGCGGTACGACGAGACCAACGGGCTGTTCATTTCGGTGAAGGGCCGCCCCGAGGTGGACGTGGCGCGGGCTCAGGACCTGGTGACGATGGCGCTGCGGCGGGAGCGGAAGCTCCGTCCCGGCGTGCCGAACACCTTTGACCTGCTGACCCAGGACCAGATCCTCGACACCATCAGCAGCCTCACCTCGGCGTTCTTCGGCGTGATGGTAGCCCTTTCAGGCGTGGCCCTCCTGGTCGGCGGCATCGGCGTCATGGCCATCATGATGGTGTCGGTGACCGACCGGACCCACGAGATCGGCCTCCGCAAGGCGCTGGGGGCCACGCGTCGTGAAATCCTCTTGCAGTTCCTGGTCGAGGCCGCGACCCTGACCCTCGTGGGCGGGCTGCTCGGCATCGTTGTGGGCCTCGGCCTCGGCGAGCTCCTGAAGCGGGTCCTGAGCCTCCAGTCCTCGGTGCCGCTCTGGAGCGCCGTGCTGGCCACGGTGGTCTCGGTGGGCATCGGCCTGGTCTTCGGGATGTACCCCGCCAACAAGGCGGCCAGGATGGACCCGGTCGAGGCATTGCGGCACGAGTAGGCAGGGAGGCTGGAAACCGCTATTTTGCCAGCCTATGCCAGTAGACATTCTCGCAATCGCCGCCCACCGAGACGACGTCGAGCTCACCTGCGCCGGCACGCTGCTGCGTGCCATCGACCAGGGCCATTCGGCGGGCATCCTCGACCTGACCGCCGGCGAGAGCGGCACCCGGGGCAGCGCAGACCTCCGCGCCGCCGAGGCCGAGGCGGCCGCCCGCCTGATGGGCGTCCGGGAGCGGCGCAACGCCGGGCTCCCCGACGCCCACCTGCAGAACTCCGAGGAGGCCCGCCGCGTGGTGGTGGGCGAGATTCGGCACTTCCGGCCACGGGTCGTGATCCTCCCCTACCCCGTCGGCCGGCATCCCGACCATCGCGTGGCGTCGGAACTCGGGCGGGACGCCTGCTTCCTGGCGGGGCTCTCGAAGTACGACGCGCCCGGCGAGCCACACCGGCCGCACAAGGTCCTCTACGCCCTGAGCTACCGCGAGGACCCGGTCAAGCCGACGTTCGTGGTTGACATCAGCGCGCAGTTCGCGCGCAAGCTGGCCGCCATCCGTTGCTATGCCAGCCAGTTCGACGGCGCCAAGGCCGCGGGAGAGATCTTCCCGACCGGGCAGGACCTCTACGCCCTCGTCGAGACCCAGAACGCGCACTACGGCTCGCTCATCCGGACGCGGTTCGGCGAGCCGTTCTTCACCCAGGAAACCGTCCGGGTGGACGACGTGCTGGCCCTCGACGTCTCCAGCATGTAGGGACCTTGACGACCATGCCCCTGACTCCCGTCTATCTCGACCACGCCGCGACGACCCCGGTCCGCGCCGAGGTGCTCGAAGCGATGCTGCCCTTCCTCGGGCCGGCCGCCTTCGGCAACCCGTCGAGCGCCCATCGGTTCGGTCGGACCGCGCGCGCCGGCATCGAGGAGGCGCGGCGCAAGGTGGCGGCCGCGGTGGGCGCCGAGCCGAACCAGGTGGTGTTCACCTCCGGCGGCACCGAAGCCGACAACCTCGCCATCGTGGGTGCGGCGCTCGCGGCCGGGGCGGCCGGGCGGCCGATGCACGCCGCGGCCTGCGCCACCGAGCACAAGGCGGTCCTGGCTGCCGCCCACGCGGTGGTACGGCTCGGCGGCACCGAGTCGATCCTCCCGGTGGACGCCCACGGTGTGGTGGACCTGGCGGCGCTGGACCGCGTCCTGGCGGCGAAGCCGGCGGTGGTGTCGGTCATGTGGGTCAACAACGAGGTCGGCACGGTGCAGCCGGTGGCGGAGATCGGGCGCCGCTGTCGGGCGGCCGGCGCGATGTTCCACACCGACGCGGTACAGGCGTTCGGCCAGCTCCCCGTGTCGGTGGACGAGGCGGACGCCACGCTCGTCACCCTGTCGGGCCACAAGATCGGGGCGCCAAAGGGCATCGGCGCGCTCATCGTCCGGAGCCGAGCGGCGGTCGAGGCCATCATCCACGGCGGCGGCCAGCAGTTCGGCATCCGGCCCGGCACCGAGAACGTGGCAGGCGCCGTGGCCCTGGGCCGGGCCGCCGAGCTGGCGGCGGAGGAGCAGCCGGGCAAGGCGGCGCGCCTGGGCGCGATGCGCGACGCGCTCGCCGCGCGGATCCGTGCCGCGGTGCCCGACGTGGTGTGGGTGGCCGAGGACGGTCCCCGCGCGCCGCACGTGCTGAGCGTGGCGGTGCCCGGCGCCGACGCGGAGGCCATGCTGATGCACCTCGACCTGCAGGGCGTGGCGGCCTCGGGCGGCTCGGCCTGCACCACGGGCGCCACCGAGCCGTCGCACGTGCTGACGGCCATGGGCGTGCCGCGCGCGCTGGCGCTCTGTACGGTGCGGTTTTCCCTCGGGCGTGAAACCACCCAGGCGGACATCGACCGGGCGGCGGAGGTGTTCCCCGCGGTGGTGGCCAAGGTGCGGAAGCTGGCGGGGGTGCTGGGTCGTGCGTGAACGGGTGCTGGTCGCCATGTCCGGTGGCGTGGACAGCTCGGTGGCAGCGGCCCTGTTGGTCGAGCAGGGGTACGACGTGGTGGGCGCCACGATGAAGCTCTTCTGCTACGGCGACTCGGTGCCCGACCGCCCCTGCTGTTCGCTCGACTCCATCAACGACGCGCGCGACGTGGCCCATACGCTCGGCATTCCGCACTACGTGCTGAACCTCGAGGACCGCTTCTCCCTCCACGTCATCCAGAACTTCGTGTCGGAGTACAGCCGGGGACGCACCCCGATCCCCTGCGTTCGCTGCAACTCGTTCACCAAGTTCCGCGACCTGCTGGCGCACGCCGACGCGCTCGACTGCGCCTACCTGGCCACCGGGCACTACGCCGTGGCCCGCGACGGGGCGCTGTATCGTGGCGACGACCCGGGCAAGGACCAGAGCTACTTCCTCTGGGGCATCGACCGTGCGGTGGTGGCCCGGATGCTCACCCCGGTCGGCACCTCGACCAAGGAGCAGACCCGCACCCTGGCCCGCCGACTCGGCCTGGCCACGGCGGACAAGCCGGAGTCGGTCGAGATCTGCTTCGTGCCCGACGACGACTACGTCGGCGTGCTGGAGCAGCACCTGCCGGCCGACGCGCCGGCGCTGACCCCGGGTCCGCTCACGATGGTCACCGGCGAGGTGATCGGCGAGCACGAGGGCTTCGCGCGGTACACCATCGGCCAGCGCCGCGGGCTGCCCGGCGGCTTCGGCGAGCCGATGTACGTGGTGGCCATCCGGCCGGAGCGGCGCGAAGTGGTGATCGGCCCCGCGGCGGCACTCGAGGGACACCGGGTGGAGCTGGCCGAGATCAACTGGCTCGCCGCGCCGCTCACCGTCGGCAGCCGATGCGGCGTCCAGATCCGTTACCGCTCAAAGGCCATCCCGGCGACGGTGACCGGCCGCCGCGACGACGGCGTGTCGCTGCTGCTGGATGTACCCGCGCGCGCCATTTCTCCGGGGCAGTCGGGCGTCCTGTACGGCGCGGGCGAGCAGGTGCTGGGCGGCGGGGTCATCCAGTGAGGCGGCGCGCAGTCCGGGCCCTGGCCTGCACGCTCGCGGCGACCGCCGCATGTGTGGCGGGCGCCTCGGCGCAGGCCGCGAAGGTGCCGCTCCGCGTGGAGTCGTTCCTCTCGCTCGCCAGCGTCTCGGACCCGCAGCCCTCCCCCGACGGAAAGCTGGTGGCGTTTACGGTAAGCACCCCGTCGCTGGAGGAAGACAAGAACCAGACCCGGATCTGGTTGTCCGATCTCGGCTCGGGCGAGACCTGGGAGGCGACATCCGGCAGCGGCAGCGAGCGGTCGCCGCGCTGGTCGCCAGATGGAAAGACTCTGTCGTACATCTCGACCCGGGAGGAGGGCGCGCAGATCTGGCGCCTGCCCATCCGGGGCGGCGAACCCACGCGGATCACCCGGGTCCCGGGCGGCATCGGCGACTTCTGGGTGTCGCCGGGCGGCAAGGCGCTCTACTACGTGCAGGACGTGAAGTGGCCCGCCGCGCAGGACATCGACCGGCTGAACGGCGTCTACCCGACCCAGGCGAAGCTCTGGAACGGGCTCTTCTACCGGCACTGGAACGAATGGCGGGTCGGGCTCCGCCAGCACCTGTTCCGGCTGGAGCCCGGCGACACCACCGGCACCGACGTGACGCCCTTCGACCGCGACGTCCCCACGCTCGCCCTCGGCGGCGTAGGCGTGGCGCTCTCGCAGTTCGGCACCGAACTCGCCATCGTGTTCAACCCCGATTCCTCGCTGGCCACGAGCACCAACAACGACATCTTCGTGATGGGCCCCGATGGCAGCGGCCGGCAGGCCATCACCACCAACCCCGCCAACGACAACTCACCGGCCTACTCGCCCGACAGCCGGTACGTGGCCTACCTGGCCATGACGGTGCCCGGGTTCGAGGCCGACCGCCAGCAGGTCATGCTGTACGAGCGGGCCACCGGCCGGCGGCGTGGGCTCACGACCGACTGGACGCTCAGCGTCGACGCGATCACCTGGACCCCGGACTCGCGGGCGCTGATCGCCGAGGTGCCCGAGCGCGGCGGCACCTCGCTCTACCGGATCGACCTGCCGGGCGGCCGGCGTACGCTGCTCGTTTCGGGCGGCGCCAACCACGGGGTGCGCATCCCGCCGCGGGGCGAGGAGATGGTCTTCACCCGGAGCACCGCCGACCGGCCGACGGAGGTGTGGGCCGCCAATTGGACGACAGGCGCGGGCCTACGCGCGGTGACCAAGCTGAACGAGGAGTGGGCCAAGGGCGTGGAGCTGACCCCGGTGGAGCCGTTCGGATTCGTCGGCGCGCTGGGCGACTCGGTGTTCGGGTGGCTGATGAAGCCCCCCGGGTTCGACGCCACGAAGAAGTACCCGCTGGTGTACCTGATTCACGGGGGGCCGCAGTCGGCGTGGAACGACGAGTGGCATCCCCGCTGGAACTACGCGATGTTCGCGGCCCGCGGGTACGTGGTGGCGGCGGTGAACTTCCACGGCAGCACCGGCTACGGCCAGACGTTCACCAACAGCATCTCGCTGCACTGGGGCGACTACCCCTACGACGACCTGATGAAGGGGCTCGACGTGGTGTCGGCGCTGCCCTACGTGGACGCGAGCCGGGTGGGGGCCGCCGGCGCCTCCTACGGCGGATACATGATCTACTGGATGGCCGGACAGACCACCCGCTTCCGCACGCTCGTGGCGCACGACGGCATCTTCAACCCGGTCAGCTTCACCGGCACCACCGAGGAGCTCTGGTTCCCGATCCACGAGTTCGGCGGCACGCCGCTCCAGCCGTCCGCGCGCGCCACGATGGAAAAGTGGTCGCCCGCCAATTACACGGCGCGGTGGCAAACGCCGATGCTCATCGTGCACTCGCAGGAGGACTACCGGGTAGACGTGTCCGAGGGATACCAGGCCTACACCGCGCTCCGGCTGCGGGGGCTGCCCGGCCAGTTCCTGTACTTCCCCAACGAGGGACACTTCATCCTGCGCCCGCGGGACCGCCGGCTGTGGTGGAGCACCGTGCTCGAGTGGCTCGACGCCTCGCTCAAGCCCGGCACATGACCGTCCCCCTTCCCGCGGTGCGGCGGCCGTTCCGCTCCTTCCTCATCCGGTGGATGATCAATACGATTGCCCTGTCGGCGGCGGTCCAGCTCATTCCCGGCATCCACTTCACCGACGGCCCGGTGCAGCTCCTGCTCGTGGCGCTGGTGTTCGGCGTCGTGAACGCGGTCCTGCGGCCCATCCTGACGGTCCTCTCCTGTCCGCTCGTGCTCCTGACGCTCGGGCTCTTCACCCTGGTCATCAACGGCGTCATGCTGATGCTCACCGCGCGGCTCGCGGCCATCTGGCACCTCGGGTTCCGGGTGGACGGATTCTGGCCGGCGTTCTGGGGCGGGCTGGTGGTGGGGATGGTGAGCCTCGCGCTGGCGCTCCTGGTGAACGAGGAGCGGCGGCCCCAGGCGGCGTGACGGGGGTCACCCACCCCGCGAAGCGGTCCGCTTAACGTTCCGGAGGGTCGGTCGTCTACCGGGCGCAGTGCCCGACCGACATGACCCTCTCAGGAGCGCCGTTCATGCGAGTTCATCCCACCGCCTTCCTGGCGGCCGTGGCCGTGGTGGCGACGGCCTGCGCCGGTGACACACCCTCCGGATCGTCCAGCGAAGAGACCGCAGTGCAGCAGGCCTATCTCGACGTCGACCCCGGGTATTTCGACGAGAACCCCGGTGGCGACGAGTTGCTCGCCAGCGCGGTGCTCAGCCCCGCCACAACCCTCTTCTCCGCCCCCGGCGACCCGTACGTGGCCCCCGATCACTGGGGCCGGCGCCGGTTCCAGACCCGCCCCAGCCGCGACCGTGTGGTCGTGATCGAGGGCGACACCGCCAAGGTGGCGGTGGCGGTGCGCTTCAACGGGGTGATCCTGGTGGACACCACCTTCGACGACGTCCTCAATCCCGGCAGCAAGCCGCTGCACGAGACGCTCCGCCACCTGGCGGTGTTCGTGAAGGACACCACCGCCCCGCGGGGCTGGCGGCTCGTCGGCATGAGCATCGGCAACATCGTGGACTCCGACCCGGTCAAGCGGACCGTCGAGATCACCTCGCTCGCCGTGGCGGTCAACGGCGTACCGGTGGGCGAGCTCACCGACCCGAACCACATCTTCCCGGTCGATGCGGGAGTCCCGCAGCTCCACGTGGGCGACAGCGTCGTCGTGACCGTCAAGGTGAGCAACACCACCGGCACCGATCTGGCGCCGCCGACGCAGGTGTTCCTGCACGTGCGCCACTGCCGCGCCGACCGGGACGACTGGTTCCGGATTCCGATGCACGACAACGGCGACGGCAGCTGGACCATGGGATGGACCGTGCGCCGGCCGGGCATTGCCCGGATGGCGGTGGACGCGATCGACTCGGAAACCCTGCAAACCCAGTCGGGCGACAACTACCGCGCCAACCTCTGGGCGTTTCCGTATCGCGCCCGCCTCTGATCGCTGGTCCTGATGAACGGCCGCCGGCCCCGGAGAGGAACCTGGGGCCGGCGTTCGCTTCACCATAAACCATTCAGCCACAATACGTTACACGTTCGTGACAGAGCTTCCCGCATCGTGCCCGGCGGGGTAGATTGCCTATGCCATGACTTCCACCCCTACCCTCCCGACTCCCGCCCTGCCCGACCTGCGCCACGCGGGGCTGTACTTCAACCGCGAGCTGTCGTGGCTGGAGTTCAACCGTCGCGTCCTGCACGAGGCGCAGGATCCGCGCACGCCGCTGCTGGAGCGGCTGAAGTTCCTGGCGATCTTCGCGAGCAACCTCGACGAGTTCTTCCAGGTGCGGGTGGCGGGGCTCCGGCGCCAGGTGGATGCCGGGTACAGTGAGCGTACCGCCGACGGGCTGACGCCCGAAGAGCAGCTCCGGCTCATCGCGCAGGTGGTGCGCGGCATGGTTGAGGACCAGTACCGCTGCCTCCTCGACGACCTCGCGCCCGAACTGGCTCGGCGCGGAGTCCAGCTCCTGCTGGACATGTCGCAGGTACCGGAGGAGGACCGGGCCCACCTGGCCGAGTACTTCCAGCGGAACGTCTTTCCGGTCCTCACGCCCTTGGCGGTGGATCCGGCGCACCCGTTCCCGTACATCTCCAACCTCAGCATCTCGCTCGCCGTCTTTCTCCGTGGCACGGACGGCATCGAGCGCTTCGCGCGGGTCAAGGTGCCGAAGATCCTGCCGCGCTGGGTGGCCTTGCCGGGCACGCATCGGTACCTGCCGCTGGAACAGCTGATCGGCGCTCACCTCGAGGCATTGTTCCCGGGCGTCGAGATCCTGGGCTGGCACCCGTTCCGCATCACCCGGAACACCGACCTCCAGATCGATCACGACGAGGCCGACGACCTCCTCAGCCTGATCCAGGAAGAGGTGCGCAACCGCCGGTTCGCCGAGGTGTCGCGGCTGGAGGTCGGCACCGGCACGCCGCTGGGGCTCCGGCAGCTCCTGCTCGCGGAATTCAACGCGGCGCAGGAGGAGGGGATCGACCTGCAGCTCGACGACGTGTACGAGGTGCCGGGGTTGCTCGACGCCTCGGACCTGATGACGCTGGCCACGCTCGACCTGCCGGAGCTGCGCGACCCGCCGTTCCTGCCCGTCACGCCGGCGCGGCTGGCCTCGGGGCGGAGCGTGTTCGACGTGATCCGCGAGGGCGACCTCCTCCTGCACCACCCGTACGACAGCTTCCAGACCTCGGTGGAGCGCTTCCTCCAGCAGGCCACCGACGATCCCGACGTGCTGGCCATCAAGCTGACGCTCTACCGCACCGGCGGCGACTCCAGCATCGCGCGGCTCTTGGCGCATGCCGCCGAGCGGGGCAAGCAGGTGGCGGTGCTCATCGAGCTGCAGGCGCGCTTCGACGAAGAGAACAACATCATCTGGGCGCAGCGGCTGGAGGACGTCGGGGTGCACGTGAGCTACGGGGTGGCGGGGCTCAAGACCCACACCAAGATCATGCTGGTGGTGCGCCGCGAGGGGAGCGAGATCCGGCGCTACGTGCACATCGGCACCGGCAACTACAACCCGCGCACCGCGCGGCTCTACACCGACTTCGGGCTGTTCTCCAGCGACCAGGCGCTGGGCGAGGACCTGACCGACCTGTTCAACGAGCTGACCGGATTCGGCGTGCCGGAGAGCTTCCGGAAGCTGCTGGTGGCGCCGAGGGGGATGCGGGAGCGGTTCGTCGAGATGGTCCGGCGGGAGGCCGAGCACGCCCGTGCCGGGCGCCCCGCGCGCATCCTGGCCAAGATGAACGCGCTGGTGGACCAGCCGCTGATCCAGGAGCTCTACGAGGCGTCGCGGGCCGGGGTGAAGGTGGACCTGATCATCCGGGGCATCTGCTGCCTCCGGCCCGGCGTGCCGGGCGTCAGCGACAACATCCGCGTCATCAGCATCGTGGGCCGGTTCCTGGAGCACAGCCGGGCCTTCTGGTTCCACAACGGCGGCGCCGACGAGGTGTACATCGGGTCGGCCGACTGGATGCCGCGGAACCTGGACCGGCGGGTCGAGGCGGTGGCCCCGATCGAGGATCCCTTGCACCGCCGGACGATGCGCGAGGTGCTGGACTTGATGTGGGAAGACAACCGCCAGGCGTGGGACCTGCTGCCCGACGGGACCTACCGGCAGCGGCAACCGGGCTCGGCGGCGGAGGAACTCGCCACGCACCGGCGGCTGCTCGAACTGGCGGGGCGCTCGCCTAGTACTTGAGGCCGGCCGCGTCGGCCAACTGCCTGGCCAGCGCTTCCTGCTCCGGCGTCAGCTTCTCGGGCAGTTCGACCCGGACCGCCACGATCTGGTCGCCCTTCCGCCCCCCGCGCTCCAACCCCTGCCCCTTGATGCGGAACTTCCGGCCCGGCTGCGTGCCGGGCGGGACCTTCAACACGATCTTCTTGCCGTCGAGGGTGCGGACCCGGAGCCGGGTGCCGAGGAGCGCTTGCGCCAGATTGATGGGGACCTCGCAGGTGAGGTCGAGGCCGTCGCGGTGGAAGAAGCGGTCGGGCTCCACGGTGAAGACCACGATGAGGTCGCCGGCCGGCGCCCCGCCGCGTCCCGGCTGGCCCTGTCCCTTCAGCCGCACCTTGGCGCCGGTCTCGGTGAGCGGCGGCACGGTGATCATCACGCGCCGCTCGACGCGGAGGTCGCCGGCGCCGCTGCAGGTCGGGCAACGCTCCGAGGGGATGCTGCCGCGGCCGCGGCAGGCCGGGCAGGGCCGGTTGACCGCGAAGCTCCCCTGCCCGAAGGAAATCGTCCCGCGGCCCTTGCACTCGTCGCAGGTGGTGACCTTGGCGCCGGGCGCCGCGCCGCTGCCCTTGCAGGTGGGGCAGGCCTCGGTGACCGGCAGGGTGACCGGGACCTTCCCTCCCATCATCGCGACGCGGAACGGCACCTCGACGTGGGCCTCGAGATGCTCCGCCGTCGGCTCCTCGCGACGGCCCCGCCCGAAGATCGACGAGAAGATGTCGCCCAGGCCGCCGAGGTCGCCGAACTCGAATGCCTCCTCCGCCGCGCCCGGCCCTGCCGCCCCGCCGCCCCGCTGCCCCGCCCCCGCGCCGGGGCGCCGTCCCTCGAACGCGCCGAGTCGCCGCATCTGGTCGTAGTGCTTCCGCTTGTCCGCGTCGGACAGGACGGCGTGCGCCTCGGAGATTTCCTTGAAGCGCTCCGCTGCGCCGGCGTTGTTGGGATTGGCGTCGGGATGGTGCTGCTTGGCGAGCCGCCGGTAGGCCTTCTTGATCTCGGCGGTGGTGGCCGTGTCGGGAACGCCGAGGACCTGGTAGAAGTCCCGCTGCGCCACCTAGGCCTGCCCCGGATCGGAGTAGACCTGCACCCGCGCGGGCCGGAGCAGGGCGCCCTTGAAGCGATACCCCGCCTGGAAGGTGCGGCAGACCGTGTGATCCTGCTCCGGCGTTTCGGGGGGGGTCGTGGCCACGGCCTCGTGCACCGACGGGTCGAACGGGAGCCCCTGCGGGTCGATGCGCTCCAGCCCCGCGACCTCGAGTTCCTTCCAGAGCTTCCGACCGACCAGTTCCATGCCGTGCGAGAGGGTCTCCACCGTCATGGCGGCGTGGTCCTCCGCCAGGAGACGCTCCATGTCGTCGAGCACGTCCAGCAGGCGCCCGGCCAGCGCGCCCTGGGAGCGCGCGGTCAGTTCCTCGCGTTCGCGCGTTACCCGCTTCCGGAAGTTGTCGTACTCGGCGGCCAAACGGGCGTACCGGTCCTGGAGCGCATCGTTTTCGGCCTCGAGGCGCTGGATGGCCTGCTCGGTCGGCTCCGCCGGAACGCCGCCGATGGCGGGAGCGTCCGGCAGCTCGTCGATGACCTTCTCGTCGTCAGTCACGCGTGGGTCCAGGGGAGAATGCATAGGGGGAAGCTAATAGCAACCGGCATGCCTCGGGGATGGGTCATTCTGGCAGGAAACGGAGTCGCCGCCAGAGCTCGAACAGGGCGAACTGCGCGGCCCGGCCGCGGATCTCCTCCCGCGTCCCGACCAGGTTCCGGAGGATGGCGTCGGCCCCGGCCGGCAGCTGGAACCCCATCCACACCGTGCCGACCGGCTTCTCGGCCGACCCGCCGTCGGGACCGGCAATGCCTGTGATCGACACCGCCACCTCGGCACCAAGGCTCCGGGCCGCCCCGATGGCCATCTCGCGCGCCACGGGCCCGCTCACGGCCCCTTCGGCCCGGAGGAGGGCCGAGGGCACCCCCAGGAGCCGTTCCTTCGTCTCGTCGGCATAGGCGATGACGCCACCCACGAACTGGCTCGAGCTCCCCGGCACCGCCGTGAGGCGCCCGCCCAGCAGGCCGCCTGTGCAGGATTCCGCTACGGCAATCCGGAGCCCCCGCCGACGAAGCTCGACCAGCACCAGCTCCGCGAGGTCCACATCGCCGATGCCGTAGGCGTGCTCGCCGGCACGTTCGATGAGCAGCGCGGCGGCCTCGGCGAGCCGGCGCTCCGCCTCCGTGGCAGGGAGGTTCCAGGCCGTGACCCGGAGGTCCACCGACCCGAGGCCCGGCAGGTAGGCCAGCGTGAGCGGGGCAAGACGGGCGTCGATGTCTCCCAGTCGCTCGGCCAGCGTGGACTCAGCGATGGCCGTGGTGCGCACGGTGACCGAGCGGATGACGCCGCCGGCGCTCGTATCGGCCAGGCGCGGGAGGACGTGGGCCGCAAGGAGGTTGCGCATTTCGACGGGGACGCCCGGCAGCATGACCACCAGCCCGGGCGCGCCTTCGAGCCAGAGCCCCGGGGCGGTGCCCCACCGGTTCGGAAGGACCACGGCGCCCTCGGGCACCTCCGCTTGGCCGCGGTTGTTGGCGCTGGGCACCCGCCCGAGCCGGGCGAACCGGGCCTCGAGCGCGGCCCACACGGCGGCGTCGAACCGGAGCGGTGCGCCGAAGAGTCCTGCGACGGTGGTCTTGGTGATGTCGTCGGCGGTCGGCCCGAGCCCGCCCGTAGTGATGACCCGGCCGGTGCGCGCAAGGGCCGAGCCCACCGCGTCGCGGATGGCGGCCGGGTCGTCCGATACCGCGGTGCGGCGGACCACGCGCACGCCCGCGTCGGCCAGCGCGCGCCCGATCTCGGCGCTGTTGCTGTCCACGGTGAAGCCGAGCAGGAGCTCGGTGCCTACCGTGACGAGTTCGACGTCCATGGCGATCGGGGTGCTTACTGCGGGTTCTGGGAGAAGAGGGCCCGGTAGCGGTACAGGTAGCCGAGGAAGGAATACACCGTTAGCGCGACGGCGAGCACGAGGGCCACGGCCACGAGGCCGCCGTGGAAGGTGTTCCAGAACTGGAAGAAGGTGCTCGATTCCCAGCCGAGCGGGCGGCGGGCGTCGCGGAAGGCGAACCACAGGAAGATGGCGCCGATGAAGATGCTCTGGAACGCCGTCTTGAGCTTCCCCGCCCCGCCGGCGGAGATGATGACCCCGTGCCGCTTGCCCCACCAGCGGAGCACCGTCATGGCGAACTCGCGCCCGAGCATCAGGAGACAGGCCCACAGGGGAATGCTGCCCCAGATGGGGATGTCGTAGAGGTCGTGGCGGGTGCGGGAGATCCAGTAGATCGGGATGAGGCTGGCGAGGAGGAGGAGCTTGTCGGCGAGGGGATCGAGGAGCTTGCCGAGGTCGCTCACCTGGTTGCGGCTCCGGGCCAGGTATCCGTCGAGGATGTCGGTGACCGCCACGAGGATGAACACCACGAAGGCGATGAACTTCGGCCAGTAGCCCTCGATGAACGGGAGCAGGGCCACGACCGGCGTCATGGCGATCCGGATGAGCGTGACGATGTTGGGCAGCGTCCACATCGGCCCGGCTCGTGCTAGCCGAGGGTCTTCAGCACGAGCTTGCTGACGGCCTTCAGCGTGTCGAAGACGCCCTCGCCGTTGACGGCGACGGCCTCGAAGTAGGTGGCGCGCTCGATCCACTCGCCGTCGGCGTTCCGGCCCACGAGGAACTCGCCCTCGTGGTACGGGTCGGCGGCGGGGCGCTGGCGGGCGAGCTCCTCGACCGGCCACCCCGGGTTGAGCGCGGCCTGGAGGTCGGCGATCGGGGCGGCGTTCGGCAGGTCGCGCTTGTTGTACTGGATGATGAACGGGATGCGCGTGAGGTCGTACCCGTGCTCGGCCATGTTGTCGTACAGGTTCTGCATGGCCTCGATGTTCGCCTCCATGCGCTCGATCTGGCTGTCGGCCACGAACACGACGCCGTCCACGCCCTTGAGGATGAGCTTGCGCGAGGCGTTGTAGTACACCTGGCCGGGCACGGTGTAGAGGTGGAAGCGGGTCTTGAAGCCGCGGATGGTGCCGAGGTCGACGGGGAGGAAGTCGAAGAACAGGGTGCGCTCGGTCTCGGTGGCGAGGGAGATCATCTTCCCCTTGGCCCCCGGCGCGACCTTGTTGTAGACGTGCTCGAGGTTGGTCGTCTTGCCCCCGAGGCCGGGGCCATAGTAGACCAACTTGCAGTTGATTTCGCGTGACGCGTAGTTGATCATCGACATGCGCGCGTGCCTTCTACTCGCCGAAGAGTTTGTCGATTTCGTCCTCGGCGTCGCCGAGGAAGGCCTGCTCGACCCGCGGCGCCGCGCCGCCGTCCCGCGCGAACATCGCCGTGAACACCTGCGTCAGGTCGCCCACCGTGCCCCGCACCCTGAGCTTGACCAGCCCCAGCGTGGTGCGGGTGTCGAACAGCACCACGAGAATGACCCGCCGCGCGATGTCGGCCAGGTACATCGAGGCGTTTTCGCCCTGGTGGAACAGGCTGCCGAATTCCGGCTCGCCGATGAGGCGGGCCAGCTGGTCGTTGGCGCTGAAGTCGGCCGCCGCGAGCGAGGCGAAGGTGGTCGGGTCGAACTCGGGCGGTTCGCCGGCCGTGGCCACCATCTGCCCGGTGCGGTCCACCAGCAGCGCCGTCCGCGCGTTCGATTCGCGCAGGAACGCGGTCAGGAGCACGACGATCTTGTCGTGATCCGCCTCGGCGAGTGACCAGCTGGACGCACCGGACATGCAGGATTCCTATCCGAGGGAGACTTCGAGCCGCCGGAGCAGCGCCCCGGCCCGGCGCCGGAGCCCGGGATCCGCTTCCCAGACCAGGTAGTCGCGCAACACCCGCGCCGCCTCCACCGAGCGTTCTCCCGCCAGGTAGGCCAGGGCGTCGGCCCGCCGCCGGAGTTCGGGGCTGAACAGGTCGGCGCGGTGCCGGTCGAGCCGCCGCTGCGCCACCCGCCACCCGACCACCAGCCCCGCCAGCGCGCCGCCGACGAGGAGCAGTCCGCGCACGCTCACCGGGACACGTCCTGCCGGGCGAGGAGCGCGTGGGCCAGGGTGACGCCGTCCACGTATTCGAGGTCGCCTCCCATCGGCAGCCCGCGCGCCAGACGGGTGACCCGCACTCCCGCCCCCGCGAGCAACTGCTGGAGGTAGGTGGCCGTCACCTCGCCCTCCATGGAGGGATTGGTGGCGAGGATCACCTCGCGCACGCCGCCGGTGCGCACCCGCTCGAGCAGGCTGTCGATCCGGAGCGCCTCGGGCCCGATCCCGTCGAGCGGGGAGAGCCGGCCGCCGAGGACATGGTAGCGCCCGCGGAACTCGGTCGAACGCTCCACCGCCTGTACTGAGGCGGCTTCCTCCACCACGCAGAGGAGGCCGGCGTCACGCCGGGGATCGCGGCAGAATTCGCAGCGCTCCTCCTCCGCCACGTAGCCGCATTCGGCGCAGGCGCGCACCGTGGTGGCCACCTGGTCGAGGGCCCGCGCCAGGCGCACCGACTCGTCGGGCCCCTGCTGGAGGAGATGGAACGTCAGCCGCTGCGCTGTCTTTCGGCCGATGCCGGGGAGCCGCGCCAGCTCGGTGATCAGCGCGTCGATGGCCCGCACCGCTCAGAGCCCGAGCCCGGCCGGGCCGGGTTGGACCTTCCGCATTTCCGCCTGCACCAACTCCGCGGCGCGGCGCTGGGCCTCCGCCACCGCGCCCGTCACGAGGTCGGCGAGGAGCTCCGCGTCGCGACCCTCGAATGCCTCGGGGTCAATGGTCACCGCGCGCAGGCGGCCCTGGCCGTCCACGGTGGCGCGGACCAGTCCGGCGCCTGCACTCGCCTCGACGGTACGTCCGGCGAGTTCGATTTGAAGCTGCGTCAGCCGGCCCTGCACCTGCTGGCCCAGCTGAAAGAGTTGCTGAAGATCGGCCATTCCACACCTAAGTCGCTGTCAGACTGCAAAGTACGGGTGCCCTCATGTTGGGGCAACCCGCGTCGCTACTCGAGCACCTCGAGGTCCAGCACCGTGGCCGCCGCGTCGAGCGTCGGGTCCTTCTTGCGGACCTTGTTGAGCCGTTCGGCGCGGACGCCTTCTTCCGTCAGCCGCTCGGGGCGCGCGGCGGTCGCGGGCGGCGTTGCCTCCACACGCACCGCCACTCCCACCACCGCCGAGATGATCGCGTCCACGGCGCCCGACTGGCGATCGAGCGCCTCGCGGTACATGGGGTTTTCCTCAGTGAGCTGGAGGCGCACCACCTGGCCGTCGATGCTCGACGGTTCCGAGGCCGCCAGGGCGGCGCCGAGGAAGCTCCCCTGCTCTCGGCCCCGCGTCACGACGGTGTCCCACGCGGTGATCAGCGCGTCCAGGTCGAGGCCGACGCCCTTCGCGGGTGCGGGCTTGGCCGCTGGTGCCGCCGCACTCGCGCGGCGGGGAGGCGGAGAGGCGGGGACGGGCGAGGACGTGCCGCCCGGCTTCGGCGGTGCGCCGCCACCGGCGATGACCGCCGCGAGGTCCACGGTGCGGTCCATCAGTGTCCAGCGGAGGAGCAGCGTCTCCACCGCCAGCCGCGCGTTGCCGCTCCGGCGCACGGCGGTCTCGCTCTCGGCGAGGAGCCGGAGCATGCGGAGCACGTCGCCCTCGGTCAGCTTGCCCTGGTATTGCTCGAGTGCCGCGCGGAGCGACTCGGTGAGCTCCTCGGGCTCCACGCCGACCTGGAGCATGAGGAGCGAGCGCAGCATTTCCCCGGTGCCGCCCAGGAACTCGGCGAGGTCCGCGCCGGCGTCGAGGAGCGTGGCCACCAGCGGAAAGACGCCGGCGGGGTCGCGCCCGGTGACCACGCGGAGCACCTCGGCGTAGAGCTCGTCGCCCACCAGGCCGAGGACCTCGCGGACTCGTTCGGCGGTGACCGCGCCCTCCCCGAAGGAGAGGCACTGGTCGAGGACGGAGAGGGCGTCGCGCATGCCCCCGTCGGCGTGGCGCGCGATCAGCGTGAGGGCGTCGTCGTCCGCCGCGAGCTTCTCGGCGGCCAGCACCTCGCGGAGCCGGGAACGGATGGCCACCGGGCCGATGCGCCGGAAATCGAAGCGCTGGAGCCTGGACAGCACGGGGGCGGCGGTGTTGAAGATCTTGGCCGGCTCGGTGGTGGCGAAGACGAACACCACGCCCGGGGGCGGCTCCTCGAGGATCTTGAGGAGGGCGTTCCACGCCTCGCGGGTGAGCATGTGCGCCTCGTCCACGATGTACACCTTGTGGTGCCCCTCCTGGGAGGCGGCGTACATGGCGCGTTCGCGGAGCTCGCGGGCGTCGTCCACGCCGCGGTTGCTGGCGGCGTCGATTTCCACCACGTCGAGGTTGGCGGAGCCGTTCCAGATGCGGAGGCAGTTGTCGCACTCCCCGCAGGGCTCGCCGCGGGGCGACACCGTGTCGCGGCGCTCGCAGTTGAGCGCCATGGCGAGGATGCGCGCAGCGGTCGTCTTGCCGACGCCGCGGGGACCGGTGAGGAGGTAGCCGTGACCGAGCCGCCCGCTGGCGATGGCGCCACGCAGCGCGGCGGCCACGTGGTCCTGCACCAGGAGGTCGGCGAAACGCCGAGGGCGGTACCGGCGGGCAAGGGCGATGGCCATGGCGAAGCGACCGGCGGAAGGACGAGGTGAGGAAAGGAAAGTGCCCCAGGCGACCCGAAGCGACACCGGACATCGCTTAGCGCTGCTACCGGCGAGGTCCTGACGCGGTTCGCGCGCCGACGCCCTTCGGACCTGGGGCGAGGGGAATATAGCGGGAAGGCGGGGAGGCGGGGAAGCGGTCAGGCGGCGAGGAACGTGGGTGCAAATCGGGTTCGACGGAGTGCAGGGAATTGCGGAGATGGGCTGAGTCGGGGTTGCAGAATGCGGTTGGTGGATCGTCAAGCGGGTGGTCGGAGCCCACCGAGCGAGCGCGGGGGGCAGGGCCCAAGGGCTACCCGGCCCGCCGAGGCCGCATCCTCGCCTCCGAGCCGCCCAGCTTCCCCGCCCTCCGCCGAGTGCCAGCGATTGCGCTCCGAGGGGGTGAAGTGTTATAATTGCTTCCGCGCCAACGGGTTACACAGACCTACGCGGACCGTCAAGAATCGGAGCCAAATGTCGCATAAGCCGACAGTTGTGAGCTCCGTCTATCTCCAAGTCCTCACTAGACTTGGCGCTGATTGACCACCCCAACGCTCTGCATTCGATACATCCGGCGCCCAGTGTGCCGATATCGGCACGCCCCTTGCCCTTCATGCCCTCCGACGCGCGCCCCGGTGATGGGACGCTCGAGTTGAGTGCGCAGTTGACCGGAGTCACGTGTAGTCAAACAGCAGCTTCCCAAACCAAGGACCACCACATCATGAACACCGCCTCGAAGTTGTCCCTCGCCGTCTTGGCGATCACGCTCGTCGGCGCCACCGCGGCGCAGGCCCAGAGCGCCAACATCACCGCCACGGCCGTCGTCCAGACGCCGCTCACGGTGACGGGCGCCGCCTCCCTCGACTTCGGCAACGTCTTTCCGGGCGTTGTGAAGTCGATCGCCCCGACCGCCGCCGGCGCCGGCCGCTTCAGCATCGCCGGTCAGGCCGCCGCGCAGGTCATCCTGACCTTCACGCTCCCGACCAACCTGACCAACGGCGCCAACAACCTGCCGATCGGCACGTTCCTCGGCGGCCAGTTCGCCACGAACACCCAGGCGAGCCAGACGGCCATCACGCCGACCGCTCCGGTGACGACGAACCTCGGCGCCGCCGGCACGCTGTTCGTGTGGCTCGGCGCGACCGTGACCCCGACCATTACCCAGGTCGCCGGTACCTACAACGGCACGATCACCATGGCGGTGGTCTACACCGGGCTCTAGACCGGACACCGTGAGGCGGTGGTGCCGGCGGCGTGGGCTTCGGCTCATGCCGCCGGTACGCCCTTCCGGGCCCATGCGTCCCGCAACCGTATTCGGCTCGCTGGCTCTCGGCGTGGCGCTCCTCGCCGCACCGTCGGCCGCGCGTGCCCAGGCGGTGGTCGGCACGCAGAACCTGAGTTTCGGCAGCGTGATCCCCGGGGTGCCGACCACCGTGCTGAGAACCGACCCTGTGCGGAGCGGGCAGATTCGGATTACCGGCGCGGGGCTGTTCCGGAGCGTCACGCTGCGTTTTACCCTGCCGACGGTGATGAACGGGCCGTCGGGCGCCACGATGCCGATCACCTTTGCGGCCACCGACGCGGGCGTGTCCTGGCAGGGGACCATCGGGACCCAGACGACGTTCAACCCGAATGCGCCGTTCAACACCATCCTGTGGCTGGGGAGTGGAACGGTGTTTCTTGGCGGCCGGGTGAACCCCGCCCCCGCGCAGCTGGGCGGGAGCTACTCCGGCACCATCACACTGACGGTGATCTTCAATTGAGCGGACTCGGATGATGACTCGCACCGCACGCTGGCTGGCCGCCGCTCTCGCGCTGACCCCCGCCGTCGCCTCGGCGCAGGGGGTCATCGTGGCGCCGCACGCGGTGTATATCGATCACGCCACCCGCTCCGGCTCCATCACGCTCTTCAATCCCGGCGACCAGCCGGTAGAGGTCAGCGTCTCCTTCGGTTTCGGGTATCCCACGACCGACTCCACCGGTGCGGTGTCCCTCGAACTGACGGACACCGCCCCGACCGGCCAGCCAGCCGCCACCGCGTGGCTGCAGGCGTTCCCGCGCCGCATCACGGTGGGGCCGCAGGAGCGCCAGACTGTCCGGATCCTGGCGTCGCCGCCCCAGGGGCTGCCCGACGGCGAGTACTGGGCCCGCCTCACGGTAGGGGCCAAGGGCGGCACCATCCCGGTCGCCGGGGTCACCGACACCAGCGCAGTGAAGGTCGGCCTCTCGCTGGAGGTCCGCACGGTCATCTCGGTCATCTACCGGAAGGGCGCGCTGACGACCGGCCTGACGCTGGGGCGGCCGAGCGCAGGCTACGCGAACGACACGGTCGCGGTCCGGGTGCCCATGACGCGCACCGGCACGGGGGCGTTCCTCGGGACGGTCCGCGTGTCGGTGGTGGACGCGCGCGGCACCGTTCGGGGTCAGGACGAACTGCCCGTGGCGGTGTATTACGCGCTCGATCCGCGGATCGTGGTTCCCGTGGGCGTGCTGCCTCCCGGGGCCTACAAGGTCCGCGTCAACATCTCGACCGAACGGTCCGACCTGCCCCCGAAGGTGGCGCTCCCGGTGCCGCCGATGCGTGATTCGCTGGAGTTGACGGTCAAGTGAAGCGCCTCCTCGTGGCGCTGATGCTCACCCTCGCCCCGGCCTCGGCCGCGGCGCAGGGGACCTCCTCGACCACGAACATCACCGTGCTGGTCGTCGGCGCGGCAATCACCTTCACGAACCTGCAGAGCCTGAATTTCGGCACCGTCACCCGCGGGGTGCCCACCACGATCGTCCAGAACACCGCGTCGGCCGGCAAGGTGCGCGTGGCCGGCACGGCCAACGCCTTCGCCCAGATCCGCTTCACGCTCCCGACTCAGCTGCCGAACATCCAGGCGGTGCCCGGCATCAACATGCCGATCAGCTTCGCCGCCAACTCCGCGCGCTGGCGGCGGACCAACGACGCCGCGGGCGGCGGGACCATCTTCAACCCGGCCGTCGGGGTGAACAACGCCCGGTTCGGGGGGAATGCAAACCCCTATTTCTTCGTGTATCTTGGTGGCACCGTGACTCCCTCTCCGACGCAGGCCCCTGGCATCTACCAAGGATCGATCATCCTGACCATTACCTACCTCTAGCATGTTGGTAGGGCTCCTGGCCAAGCTGGTCGCTTTGTTGGTCCTCGTGTTGCTCGCGGTCGGCGTGTACGTCGGCGGCGAGAAATTGGTGTCGCTGCTCGACAAGGTGGGCGGCCCCGCCCCGCCGGTGGTGGCGCGCACCGAACGCCCGCATGCGGCTCCATCTCCGGCGCCGACTCCCCCGACCCGCCGCCGGACTCCTGCCGCGACCTTGGAGCCCAACGTCCTGGCCGCACGCCGCCCCACTCGCGGCGCACTCCGGCCGAGCACGGCCCCCGCGCCGGCCGCCCCGCGCCGTGCCGAGCCTGGGCCCGTCGGGATCCCGGTCGAGCAGGCGCCTCAGCCGACGCCCGACGCCGCGGTCGCCCTCGCCGCACCAGTCGCAGCAGCCGCACCTGACAGCGCCACCCTGTCCCCCCCCAGCCCCGCCGATACAGTCGCCGTCGACGTCGTCCCCACCGGAGTCGAGCCGGTGCTGGTGGATCTGGAGCTCGGCCGCCTGGTGAGCCGGACGCTGCTCGCGTATCGCGACGGGAACGAGGCGCTGGTGCCCCTGAGCGCGTTCTTCTCGATGGCCGAGATCCAGAGCAGCCTGTCTCCCGCCGGCGCCATGACGGCGCGGCTCGAGCCGAGCGGCGAAGAGATCCGGATCACGGCGGGAGCGGACTCGCTGATCATCGGCAAGCGCGCGCTCCCCGTGGAGGGGTGGCAGCTGCTGTACCGGGACGGCGAGCTCTTCCTGGCCACGGAGCGCCTCGGGGCCATGCTCGACATCGAATTTGACATCAGCTGGCCCGACCTGACGGTCACGGTGCTCAACCCCGACTCCCTGCCGGTGGGCCGCCGGATGTGGCGCGACCAGATGCGGGCCTTGCTCGCGGAGCGTCGGGGCTCCCATCCCGACACCACGATGGGGCCCCTCAACAGCAAGTGGGACGGCCTGGTCCTCGACTACGACGTGGCCTTCCCGATCTCGGGCAACCTGGTGGGGGGGGCCTCGTACCGCTTCGCGCTGGGGGCGCAGGTGGTGGGCGGCGCGCTGGAGCTCGGCGTGCGGAGCCTCGGCACCACCGAGTCCGGCGACGCCGAGTTCGCGGCCACCTGGAAGGGAGTCTGGATCGAGAACAAGTGGGTCAAGCAGCTCACGCTCGGCACCACGACGCTCACCGGCCCGCGGTACGCAGGGGTGCGTGGCGTGGCGGTGACAAACTCGCCGTACATCCGCCCCTCCTACGTCGGCCAGCTGGATTACTACGGCCGGCTCGACCCCGGGTGGCAACTCGAGGCGTACGCCGGCAGCCAGCTGGTCGCCTTCGACTCCATCGGGGCCAGCGGCGACTACTCCATGACGCTGCCGGTCGGCTACGGCGAAAACGCCGTCGACTTCGTGGCCTACGGTCCGACGGGACAGGTGCGCCGGTTCAACCAGACGTACCGGGTCGTCAGCGAGCAGTTGCCGTACAAGCAGTTCGAGTACGGGATCGCCGCGGGCGAATGCGTGTCGACCCTCTGCACCGCGGGCTTCAACGCCGACGTTCACTACGGGCTCTCACCGCGGGTCACGGTCCGCGCGGGCGTGGAAGAGTACTGGCGGGACAGCCTCCCCGACCTGCTGCACCCGTACGCGGTGGCGACAGGCCTCGTGGGGAACGCCATCACCCTCGAAGGCGAGGCCGTCGCAAGTGGATGGCTGCGCGGCGCGGCGCGGTTCGAGCCCTCGATCAACTTCCGGATCGGGGTGGGCTACTCCACGTTCGACCAGGACGTGGTGCGCCCCATGATCGCGCCGGAAGGCCGCCGGTCGCAGTGGCTCTTCGACGGCTTCGTGCGCCCCATTCCCAGCCTCTCCTCGTTCTACCTGCAGGCGCAGGGAGAAATTGACCAGGGCGTCGAGTTCGACGCCTCGCGGGCCCGCTTGACGGCGTCGGTACAGGCCGATGGGTTCCGGCTCTATCCGTACGGCCGAATCGAGCGACTGGCGCCGACCGGCGGCGGGCCGGCGACCAGCGACCAGTTCGTGGGCCTGACCGCGTACAGCAACGGGCGCCCCTCCTGGGGGCCGGTCCTCAGCGGACTCTGGTTCCGGGGCGACCTCGAAGCGGGTGGGGGCGCGGGATTCAACCTGGCGGCCGCGTCGGTCGCCAAGAGCTTCGGCCCGGCGCTGCGCATCGAGGCGGGAGCCGGCTGGCACCGGGACGTCCCGGGCACGGTCTACACACTCTCTCTGGTGTCCTACCTGCCGACGCTCCAGGCCACGACGACCGCCATCGCGCCGACCGTCGGCGAAGGCAGCGTGGTCCAGACGGTCCAAGGCGCGCTGATCTACGACCCGCACCAGGGGCGCGTCACGGGCAACCCGAACCCCGGGCTGCAGCGATCCGGCGTGTCGGGCAGGGTCTTCGTGGACGCGAACGGCAACGGCCGCCAGGAACCGGGCGAGCCGGGCACAGGCGGCGTGCGAGTCATCGTCGGGTCCTTCACCGCACGGACCGACAGCCTGGGGCGGTTCCACGTCTGGGACATCCCCGCGTTCGAGCCGGTGGAGGTCCAGATCGACACCACCTCCCTGGAGAATCCGCTCTACGTGCCGGCCTTCACCTCAGCGCGACTGTCGCCGCCGCCGAATGCGTATCGCGAGTTCAACCTGCCGCTGGTGACGGGCGCGGTGCTGGAGGGGCGGGTGGTAATGGGAGGCGTGCCGGTGCCGGAGGTGACGCTGGTCCTGACAAACCTTGCGAGCGGGAAGAAGTCGTCGCTGGCCACCTTCTCCGACGGCACGTTCTACGTGATGGGAGTGAAGCCGGGCCGCTACAGCCTCGCGGTCGACCCGAGGGACCTGGCGGCGCGGCGGCTCGCCGGCGGCACCCTGCAGGTCGACGCCTCCCCAAATCGGCCGGACCAGCTGAGCAACCTGGTGCTGGAGGTGCGACCGGCGCAGTAGCCCTACGTGAGAATGGCCCGCTGCTGCTGCTGCATGGTGCGCAGCTGCCAGGTTTCCGCCACCACCCCGCCCAGCAGGAACACGAAGGACGTGTAGTACACCCAGAGCACCGTCAGCGTCGCCGCCGTCAGCTGGAAATCCACCGACACCGACTGCGCCGCCACCATCCGCCCCACGTACAGCGCGAAGAGCCGCTTGGCGAGCTCGAACGCCACCGCCCCGAACGCCGACGCCACCAGCGCCGCCTGGCTCTCGATGCGCCGGAGCGAGGCGTACTTGTAGACCAGGAAGAAGAGCGTGACGGTCAGCGTGAGGCTCAGTACCTCGGGGATCCACCGGCCGAACGAGGAGAAAAAGATGCCGAGCCAGCCGGCGTCCGCCTCGCCGCGGGCGCGGGCAAACGCGACCAGCGTGGAGAGTGCGGTGCTGGCCATGAAGACGCCGAGGGTGAGGATGACCATCCCGACGTCGCGCAGCTTGTTCAGCAGCATGCCGACCAGGAAGTGGCGCCGCACCGGCGGGCGCACGCTGACGTCGTACATCTGGTTGAGCGAGGTCCGGATGCTGGCGAAGAGCCGGGTGCTGAACCAGAGGAAGGCCGGCACCGCATAGAGGGAGAGCCGGCTGCCCGAGGCGGCGATGCGGCCCAGCACTTCCTCGAGAAGGAAGAAGGGATCGCGGCCGGCGGTCGTGTCGTGAACGGGGAGGAACCCCTCGAAGAACCGCGGGAGGTCCGCCGCCCCGGCCCAGGGCTGGGCCAGCTGGGTGAGGCCGATGAGGAGGAGGACGACGAACGGAATCGCGGCGAGGAGCGCGTCGAAGGTCAACGCGCTCGCGAGGAAGGGCACATGGTTTTCGTCGGCCGCCTGCAGGGTGCGGCCGAGGAACCCGCGGAAGGACTGGTGCCAGCCGCGGAGCCGGTTCCGGCTCAGATCGCCGGCTCCTCGTCGTCGGCCAGCGCGGCGGCCCGGCGCCGCACCCGGGCGTCGGCCAGCCGCCGTTCCAGCTCCTCGCGGGCGGTGTGCCCCGCGCCACGGACCGCGCCGGCCGCGTCGGCGGCCCGGTGCCGTACCTCGTCCACCCCCTCGCGCACCCGCTCCTTGCCTTCCTCGAACTTTTCCGTGAGCTCGTCGAGGCCGTCTTCCGCGAGGTCGCGGAGGTCGCGCGCCTTCCGCTTCAGCTGCCGCCGGGTGGCCTCGCCGCTCTGCGGGGCGAAGAGCAGCGCCAGCCCCCCGCCGATCACCGCGCCCGCCAGGAACCACTTCACGGCCGAGCCGCCGTTCTCCTTCACGTAGACGATTTCCTCTTCTTCGTGGCGTGCCATGCTACTCTCCCGCGTCGGGGTCGTCCTCGGCGGAGACGAGCACTTTCTCCAGCGAGGCGTGGTGCTGCACCGGCGCGTGAATGAACCGGTCCACCAGCGTGTCGGTGCCGTTGACGTTGAGCTGCTCGAAGAGGAACCGGAAGGTCCGCTCCAGGTCGGCGGCGATGGCGTCGCGCACGACGGCGGGGAGCGACCAGCACTCCTCCTTGAACGGCCCGATGGCCTTCTTCCGCGCCTTGTAGTAGAACTGCTCGTCGGAGTCGTCGGCCTTGCGCTCCGACTGGGCGTTCTCGTCGAGCCAGGCGTACATCCGCTTCCGGAGCTCGGCCGGCAGCTTCGGATGGTCGAAGACGATGCTCTGGAAATTGGTGGCGAGGTGGATTTCGCAGGCCTCCACCCGCGGGAAATTGCCGAAGGCGTTGCTCGGCAGCGTGCTGGCGCCGTGCTGCACCGCGCCCGCGGTGCCATAGTCCTGCCGCGCCGCCTTGGACAGCGCCGCCAGCGCGTCGAGGTCGAGCTTGACCGCGGCGATCGAGCCGTCGGGCAGCACCACCCCGCCGTGCGAAGTACCGGTTTGCACCGAGATCTTGCTCAGCCCCTCGGCGACGCCCAGCCGGTCGAGCGTGGTCCGGCAGCCGCGCATGAAGGCGTGCAGTTCCTCCACCGTGCTGTTCTTGTGGCCCACCTCGCCGATCTCGCCGCCCACCGACACCGTGACGCCTTCGGGCTCCCGCTCGCGGATGAAGGCGGTGATCTCGGCGCAGCGCTCGAAGTTGGCGCGCTGCTGCTCCTCGAGGGTCGGTCGGGAGAGGTCCACCAGCGTCGAGGTGTCCACGTCGATGTTGTAGAACCCCGCCGCCACCTCCTCCGCGATCAGCTTCTTGACCTCGCCCACCTCGCCCTCGGGGTCGGTGGCGTACTTCTTGGCGTTGACCTGGCAATGGTCGCCCTGGATGAACAGGGGGAGGGTGTAGCCCTCGCGCAGCGCCGCCCCGATCATGACCGCCACATACTCGTCGGGCCGCTGGGCGGTATAGGCGATCTCGCTGCGGGCAATTTCGAGGATGATGGCCCCGGCCCGGCCCGCCAGCGCCGCCCGGAAAACCGCGCGCGCCGTGTCGTAGGCCAGCATCCGGACGTTGATGGCCGGGACGGTGAACCCGCCGCACTCGCCGCGGCCGCGGGCCAGGTACAAGTCGTTGATGGAGGCGGGGCGCGCCCCCGTGCTCTGGCCCAGCTCCCAGAGGAGCCAGCGAGCCGCCTCGCGCTCCGCCTCGCCGCCGAACACCGCCTGATGCACCAGCCGGTCGGTGGCCGGCGAGCGGAGTGCGGCCGGGTCGGCCAGGCGAATGCCGCCCGGCACCTGGGTCACCGCGCCGCCGAAGAGCTTGACGGCCTGCTGCACGTGGTCGGTCACGAATCGCGTCCTCGGAAGTGGGGACAGAGCCGGATGGCAAAATCTAGACCGCCGGCCGGCCGGGCGCGAGGCGGAATCAGGCGGTGTCCGCCTCCCCGCCCGCCATCGCGTCCGGCGCCTCGAAGCCGTGGCGCCCGAGCGCGCCGAAGGTGAGCCGCTTGCCGAGTTCCACGCCGGGCTGGTCGAAGGGATTCACCCCGTACCAGCAGCCCGCGTAGCCAGTCGCGAGCTGGAAGAACATCAGCAATTCCCCGACGGCCGCGGGGGAGAGATCGGGCAGCGCGATGGTGCAGTTCATCCGGCCCATGCGGGAGAGGGCCGCCGAGGTGGCCTCGTACTCCGCCGCGAGGAGCCCGCCAAGGGTACGGCCGCCGAGGCAGGCGATCTCCTCCGGCAGGCCATCGGCGGCAGGGATCGTGACGTCCTCCCCGGGGTCGGCCACGGTCACGAAGGTGATGACCTTGTCGAACGGCCCCTCCATGAAGAGCTGCACCTGCGAGTGCTGGTCGGTGGCTCCCACCGAGGCGATCGGGGTGGGGCCGGTGTGCACCACCCTGCCCTCCCGGTCCACCCGCTTCCCGAGGCTCTCCGCCCAGAGCTGGCGGAACCACTCCGCGACGTCGCGCAGGCGGTCGCTGTAAGGCATCAGCACGTGGAGCCGGGCGCCGGCCTGGGTGTCGGCCGTCCAGTGGAGCGCGGCGAAGAGCGCGGCCGGGTTGTGGAGCAGGTCGTCGCTCTCGGCGCGGGCCACGGCCCGGGCCGCGCCCTCGACCAGGGCCACGATGTCGATGCCGACCAGCGCGGCGGGCAGGAGCCCCACCGGCGAGAGGACGCTGAAGCGGCCGCCGACGTCGGGCGGGACCTCGAGCGTGGCGATCCCCTCGCGGACAGCGAGCTCGCGGAGTGCGCCCTTGGCCGGGTCGGTGGTGAACACGAGGTGGCGGCTGGCCGCGCTCCCCAGCGCGTCGTCGAGCCAGCGACGGACCACCAGGTACTGGGCCAGCGTTTCCGCGGTGCCCCCCGACTTGCTGATCACGTTGACCAGCACCCGCCGCGGGTCGATGCGTCGCAGTGCGGCCGCCACCGAGGTGGGGTCCACGTTGTCGAGCAGGGTCAGGCGGGGGAAGAACTCGCGGGCCTCGTCGTCCAGCTCGTTCCACGCCGGCGGCCGGAGCGCGGCGAGCAGCGCGCGGGCGCCGAGCGCCGAGCCGCCGATGCCGAGCACGAGCACGTGGTCGTGGGCCTGTCCCAGGCCCTGTGCGAAGGCGCTGATCTGGCGGACGGTCCGCTCCTGCGCGGCGAGCCCGTAGAAGCCGTACTCGCCGGCGGCGCGGCGCGAGCGCACCTCCGCCTGGACCTCGCCGAAGCGGCGCACCAGCTCGTCGAGCCGCCGGCGCGGCAGCCCGTGCTCCCCGTCGAGCCGGTCCTGCAGGATGCGTCCGTACCGCAGCTGCATCAGGCGATCTCCACCGTGAGTCCGTCGTAGGCCGGCGCCACGCCGGCCGGCAGGCGAGCCGCGAGTTCCGCGTGCCCAGTCTCGTGCGTCAGGTGCGTGAGGAAGGTACGCGCCGCTCCCAGTTCCCGCGCGAGCGCGACCGCCTCGTCGATGCTGAGGTGCGTGGGATGGGGCCGCCACCAGAGCGCGTTCAGCACCAGCACGTCGAGGCCCTGCAGGGCGGCCCGCTCCACCGTGCCCACGTCCTTCACGTCGGTCAAGTACGCCAGCCGCCCGAACCGATAGCCGTACACCCGAAGATGGCCGTGCGGAAAGGCAAGCGGGAGGACGGGGACACCGGCCACCGTGGTGGCCACGCCGGGTTCCAGCGCGTGGGGCTCGAGGTGCGGCTTGGAGGTGCCCTCGTAGGCCGTCACCCCCGGGTCGAAGATGTACCGGAACGACGACTCCAGCATCCGGAGCGTCTCGGGGGGCCCGTACACCGGCAGGTGCCCCCGGTTGCGCACCGTGAAGATGCGGAGGTCGTCGATGCCGGCGGTGTGATCGGCGTGCTCGTGGGTGTAGAGCACGGCGGAGAGCCGGTCCACCTTCCGGGCGAGCAGCTGGAGCCGGAGCTCGGGCGGCGTGTCGAGGAGCAGGGTGGCGCCGTCGGCCTCGAGCAGCGCCCCCGAGCGGGTGCGCCGGTCCCGGGGGTCTTCGGAGCGGCACACGGCACAACCGCAGCCCACCTGCGGCACGCCGAACGAGGTGCCGGTGCCGAGGAAGGTGAGCCGCATGCCGCTACACGGTCTCGATCTTGAGCAGGTTGGTGGTGCCGGGGACGTCGAATGGCACGCCGGCGGTGACGACGACCCGGTCGCCCTGGCTCACCAGCCCCTGTGCCAGGAGCTGGGCCCGCGCCACGTGCAGCATCGCCTCGTAGTTGGGCATGTGGTCCACCAGCACCGGGGTGACGCCCCACACCAGCGCCAGCGCGCGGTGGGTGTCGGGCTCGGGAGTCACCGCCACGATCGGCACCGACGGGCGGAAGGAGGCCACGGTCCGGGCGGTGAAGCCGCTCGAGGTGAAGCAGACGATGACCCGGGTGTCGAGCAGCTCGGAGGCGGCGCAGACCGCCACCGCGATGGCGTCCTCGGAGCGCGCTTGCCGCTCGGCGAAGCGGTCGGCCGCGCCGCCGGTCCGCCGCCCCACCGCCAGGTCGAACGCGGCGCTCCGTCCCTTGCGGTGGCGCTCCACCTCGCGGGCAATGCGATCCATCGCCTGCACCGCCTCCATGGCGTACTCCCCGACCGCCGTCTCCGCGGACAGCATGACCGCATCGGTGCCGTCGAGGATTGCGTTCGCCACATCCGACGCCTCGGCGCGGGTGGGCCGGGGCGCGTGGACCATCGATTCCAGCATCTGGGTGGCCGTGATGACGGGCTTGCCGCGGAGGTTGGCCTCCCGGATGAGCCGCTTCTGCACCAGCGGCACCTCCTCGAAGGGCAGCTCGACGCCCAGGTCGCCACGGGCCACCATGACGGCGTCGGCGGCGTCGAGGATGGAGGCGAGGTGCAGGAGGGCGGTGTCCTTCTCGATCTTGGCGACCAGCTGGATCCGCTTCGGAATGAGCGCCCGGAGCTGGGTCAGGTCCTCGGCGCGCCGCACGAAGGACACCCCGATGTAGTCCACCCCCAGCGCCACCGCGTGCTCCACCTCTTCCCGGTCCTTCTCCGTCACCGCCGGGGCGCTCACGTCCACGCCGGGGAGGTTCATCCCCTTGTGCGCCCGGAGGAGTCCGCCGTACCGGACCACCCCGTCCACCCGGTCCCCACGGACTCCCGTCACCTCGACCGAAAGCAGGCCGTCGTCGAGGAGGATCTTGGAGCCCGCTTTCACGTCCTTCGCGAGCGCGGCGTAGGTGGTCGGCAGCTCGCCCGCGGCGGCCCCCTCCTCGGGGGCAAAGGTGACCTTCTGGCCCGCCGAGAGCTCGCAGGGCTCCGCGAGGTCGCCCACGCGGATCCGGGGGCCGTGCAGGTCCACCAGGATCGCCACGGAGTCCCGCCGCCCCTTCCTGACCTCCTGGAGGTCCCGAATCCACTGAGCCCGAAGCTGGGGCGTCCCGTGCGAGGCGTTGACCCGGACGACGTTGACCCCGGCGTCCAACAGCTGGGCCATGCGGGCAGGGTGGGACCACGCCGGCCCCAGGGTGGCGACGATCTTGGTGCGGCGAATGGCAGAACTCGGCAAGCGGGCCTCAGTGAGGGGAGTGGGGGGATTCTAACGGAACACCGGACGCCGGGGCAGATGGTCAGAGTCCGTCAGGCGGCAACCTCCGGGGGATGCGCCCCTCGACTAGCCTGCTCCAGCGGTGCTGTGGTCGTTGGGGGCGTCGGGGTCTCGGGCCCGCGCCCCTCGACCAGCCTGCTCCAGCGGCGCTGCGGTCGTTGGGGTCGTCGGGGTTCTGTGCGCGCGCCCCTCGACCAGCCTGCTCCTCCGGCACTGGAGTTCACACCTGGCGGACGGATCCCGCACAGAGGCAACCCGTGAACTCACGTGCCTCCGGAGCAGTCCGGTCTTCGGGGCGCGATCGCATCGATCATTGGCGGTCGGCCGACGAAGGGATTGGTCCGGAGGGCCGTCAGTTCGAGTCCCCCGGAGCGACCGTGGCGCGGAGGGGGCGAGAACTGCAGGCCCGGAGGACCAACCCGAGGAGGCCGGGGACGAGTCGGGCAAGTCCGGGCGGGCGGCGGGAGGCGCTGGCCCCGAACGGGGAGTTATCCACACCCGGGACAGGTGCCTGGGAGGTCGCTGGCCCGGGTACGCCCGGGCCCCCCGCCCAATCCCCAAATTGGGGACGGCGTGGATACATCATTTCCACCTCCCAACAGCCGTTCGAGCGGGGCGCGAGGTGGCAGGACGGTGACTATCCACGTCGATGTTGAAGGGGCAAAAAATGCCCACATCGGGGCGTGGAAAGCGTGGAAACGCCATTCTTAGTCGTGTCGGGACAAAGCACTAGAGCGACCTTGAACTTTCCACTTTAAGTGGATTTCATAAGTTTATTATTCACATCAGTTACGGCACGACAGAGTATGTGGAAAATCAGATAGTGACAGTGTCGTTACCGGGGCCCATTCATGCGAGAACGGTGCATAAACGGCCTCCAAGGCCACCATTTTCGGTGTCCGGATGGGTCGCTCGATTTCTTCAGTGTGGAGAGGGGTCGATCAGTCCAGGAGTTCGAGGTCGACCACCTGCCCGGCCTTGAGGCCGAGTTCCCGGACGATCCTCTCGGGGAGGGTCACCCCTGCCCCGCTGGCAAAGCTCCAACCCCGGGTCTTGAAGCGCCGGCCGCCGACCCTCAGGGTGACCGGGACGCTCTTGCCGAGGGGGAGGCTGCCAGCCGGGAGGAACACCTTGGCGTAGGTGCTGGCGCCGTAGCGTTCGAGGACGAGGCGTTCGTGGAGGAGGGTGGTCATGGGGCCGCTCCCGGCGGGGGAGCGGCTAACCTATCGCCGGGAGCGGCCAGCGCCAGAGGTCCCTAGCGCGAAAACTCCACCCGGGCGTCTCCGCCCCAGTACATCGGGCCGAACATCCGGATCGGGGAGGCCTTGAGCGCCTGGGCGAGGCCGTCCTTGCCCTGCACGTTGAGCACCCCCGGCAGGAGCCGGCTCCACTGGGGGTCCGAGGAGACGGAGGCGTTCCAGGGGATGTGCCGCTGCCCCTCGAATATCAGGCTGACCGGCGGGGTCGGTGTAGCCGGGGTGGAGTCCCGGCCGACCACCTGGCCGCTCCAGGAGAGAATCGTCTTGCCTATCCGGATTTCGTAGCGGTGATTCACCGATTCGGGCACCGGGTCGAGGGCCCGCTTGAAGACCTGCATCGGGATGTAGGCGGCTTCGGTGAGTTTCTCGACGTGCCAGTCGTTGGCCCAGAGCTGGGCCATGAACCACTGGTCGAGGCGGGGCGCCCCGGCGGAACGGGTGGCGGCGATCGCCCAGTACCCCACCACCTCCCGCTCATTGTCCATCGAGTAGCGCCGGTCCGCCACGCTGATGGACCGGGACTCGGCGAAACAGACCCGCGACGGGACCCACGCGCCGAGGGCGGCGTCGCGGGCCACCTCGCGCCCGAGCACCGGGGAGAGCGGCGTGAAGCTGGCCGCGGGGACGGTACGAAACCCCTCCGTCAGGAGCGCGGCGGCCTGGGCCGGCTCGATCAGGAACTCGACGCAGGCCGAAAACTCGACCCCGTGGAGGCTCCAGACGAGGCCGCCCTGCCCCCCGGCCCCGGGTTCCTGCCCAAGGGCGGGCGTCGCCAAGACGCCCAGCAGCCCCGCAGACGCCAGGAGAGTTCCAACCCTCATGACTTACCCTGCGCGTCGGCGATCGCGGCCTGGAGCCGATCGTAGGCCTTCGGATCCGTCGCGCCGAACTGCATTTCCCGCCACGCCACCTTTCCGTCCTTCCCGATCACGTACACCACCCGCCGGTTGTAGCCCGGGTTCGAGCCGGTGGCGCCGTACTTCTCGGCCACCCGCTGCTTCGGGTCGGAGAGGAGCTTGAACGGCATGCCGAGGCTCTCGGCGAACCGGACGTGGGTTTCGAGGCTGTCCGCGCTGATCCCGACCAGCACCGCGCTCCCGATCAGCGTCTGGTACCGATCGGTGAAGGTCCGCATCTCGGCGGTGCACCCGGAGGTGAAATCCTTCGGGTAGAAGGCCAGAACCACGACCTGTCCCTTGTGGGCCGCCAGCGACCACTCGTCTCCGGCGGCGCCGATGCCGCTCTTGTCGGCCCAGGGCGTGGTGAAGTCGGGCGCCTTCACGCCGGGCGCCGGCCCCGAGACGATGATGGCGGTGGCCGGACCGAGCGGCGTCTTGGTGGTGTCCTGCGCGTGGAGCGCGGGAGCGAACGCGAACGTCAGCGTCAGGGCGACGCGCAGGGGCGTAGTGATCTGGGCGGACATGGGCACACCTCGGTGATCGTTCATTGTGTGGTGACACGGCGGAGGGCGGCGCTGAACGACTGGGCGCCGCCCACCCCGGTGTAGACGATGGTACCGGTACGGTCGATGATGACGACGTACGACGTCTCGGCGACGTCATACGCCCGCTGGCTGTTGCCCTCGTCGTCATAGAGGGTCCGCCAGGGTGGTGAGGTGCGCGCCACCCAGGCACGCACCGAGTCCCGCGGATCGGCGACCGTGATGTTGATGCCGATGAACTCGACCTCGTCGCCGTACGCGGCGCGGGCGGCCCGCACGGCGGGCTCCAGCGCCCGGCAGGAGGTGCACCAGGTGGCCCAGAACTCGAGGAACACCGGCCGGTGCCCGATCCACTGCCCGAGATCAACCGAGGCGCTGTCGAGATCGTGCACCGAGACGACCGGCGCCTTGCTGCCCACCGCCGGGGCCTGCGCCGCGAGCGGGGCCGCGCCGGCGAGACCGGCGAGGACCAGGGACGCCGCCCAGCCCCCGTTCGAACGACGGTAGCGCATCCTAGCGGGCGACCGGTTCGGCGGGCGCGTAGCGCGCCTGCACGTACTCCTCGAGGAGCGCGAGGAACTCGGGCACGATCCGGTCGCCGCTCAGGGTGACGCGCAGCTGCCCGTCCACGTACACCGGGGCGCGCGGGTCCTCGGCGGTGCCGGGCAGCGAGATGCCGATGTCGGCGTGCTTCGACTCGCCGGGCCCGTTGACCACGCAACCCATGACCGCCACCCGCATTGACTCGACGCCGGGGCGCGCCTCGCGCCACACCGGCATCTGCTCGCGCAGGTAGCGCTCGATGTCCTGCGCCATGGACTGGAAGAAGGTGCTCGTGGTCCGCCCGCACCCGGGGCAGCTGGTGACCTGCGGCGTGAAGCTCCGGAGGTCGAGCGATTGGAGGATCTGCTGGGCGACCTGCACCTCCTCGGTGCGGTCGCCGCCGGGCGCCGGGGTCAGCGACACGCGAATGGTGTCGCCGATCCCCTCCTGCAGGAGGACGGCCAGTGCCGCGGCGCTGGCCACGATGCCCTTGTTGCCGAGCCCCGCCTCGGTGAGGCCGAGGTGGAGGGGATAGTCGCCCCGGGCAGCGAGCAGCCTGTAGACGTCGATGAGATCCTGTACCGCAGACACCTTGGCCGAGAGAATGATGCGGTCGTGCCCGAGCCCGGTGGCCTCGGCGAGCTGGGCGGAGCGGATGGCGCTCTCGACCATCGCCTCCATGGTGACGTCGCGCGCCTCGCGCGGCACGCTGCGGCGGTGGTTCTGGTCCATCAGTTCGGTGAGCAGCTGCTGGTCGAGCGAGCCCCAGTTGACCCCGATCCGCACCGGCCGGTCGTGCCGGAGCGCCACCTCGATGATGGCGCGGAAGTGCTCGTCGCGCCGCTTGCCGCCGACGTTGCCCGGGTTGATCCGGTACTTGGCGAGCGCCTGCGCACAGGCGGGGTACTTCGTGAGGAGGATGTGGCCGTTGTAGTGGAAATCGCCGATGACCGGCACGCTGACGCCGATCCGGTCGAGCCCCTCCACGATGTCGGGCACCGCCCGCGCGGCCTCCTCGGTATTCACCGTCACCCGGACCAGCTCGCTCCCGGCCTTCGCCAGCGCCGCCACCTGCCGCACCGTGGCCGTCACGTCGGCGGTGTCGGTGTTGGTCATCGACTGCACGACGATGGGATGGCAGGAGCCGACGAGGACCCGACCGATGCGGGTGGTGACCGTCTGGCGGCGGGAGGTGGGGGGCATGGGGGGAATATAAGAGGTTGAGGGAGGAGAAAAGAGAAAGGGACTTGGGACTAGGAGGGGTAGAAAGCGGAAGGAGAAACGAGGGACTCCGCGTGAAGCACCCTTTCTCTTTCCTCCTTACGCCCCTCCTAGTCCCTAGTCCCTTCCTCCTTCTTCAGCTCCTGTCAAATTCGGCCTCGTCGAGTTCGCGCAGCTCCTCGGGCTCCAGGCGAAGCTCGCCCGCGGTCATGCTGTCGAGCGCGTGCTCCACCGTCCGTGCGCCGGGGATGATGATGACGTTCGACGCCTGCTCCAGCACCCAGGCCAGTACGACGGCGTGGGCCGATACCCTGTGGCGCGCTGCGATGCGCTTCACGACCGGATGGGCCGGGAGCTTCTTGTTGAGCCGCCCGCCGCCCACGGGGCTGTAGGCCAGGAAGCCGATGCCGAGCCGCTCGGTGTGTGAAACGACGCCTTCGTCGAGCGCCTCGCGGAAAAAGGGGTTGAGGCGGTTCTGCACCGTCACCACCTCGACGTGGCGCCGCGCGGCATTGATCTGGTCCACCGACACGTTCGAGAGCCCGATCCAGCGGATCTTCCCCGCCCGCTGCAGCTCGGCGAGCATGCCCACGCTCTCGGCGAAGGGCACGCGCGGATCGGGGGCGTGCAGCTGGTAGAGGTCGATCCGGTCCACTCCGAGCGCCTTGAGGGAGCGGTCACAGGCGCGCTGGAGGTGGTCGGGGCGGCCGTTCCGCTCCCAGCGGCCCTGGGGCCGGGTGAGCCCCCCCTTGGTGGCCACCAGCACCTCGCCGCGCGGCCCCTTCCACTCGCGGAGGGCGCGCGCCACGAGCCGCTCGTTGTGGCCCAGGTCCTCGTCCGACAGACAGTAGACGTCGGCGGTATCGACGAGCCGGACGCCGGCGTCGAGCGCGGCGTGGATGACCCGGACGCCCTGCTCTTCCGTCGGACGCCCGTCGATAGAAAGCGGCATGCCCCCGAAACCGACCGGGGGCACGCGAGGGGCGTCGGGACCTAGGGGCCGACTGGTCACACGAGTCCGAGCTTCTTGGTGAGCCGGAAGTGCTCCTCCGGCCGGAGGGTGCCATCGGTGGCCAGCGGCGCCAGCGCCTGGAGGATGTCGGCACGCGCGGCGTCGATGCGGCGCTCGCGGAGCTCGCCGATCATCCGGGCGAAGCGCGCCTCGAACTGGTCGGCGTTCAACTCCCCGTTGGCCCGCATGTCGCTGATCCGGTGCAACTCCTCGAGCAGGCGGGGGAGGGTGATCGGCTGGGGCGTCGCGTTCTCGGCCATCGGGACAACCTCGGAGGAACGGTGAAGACGGTGGGGACAGCCTCTAATATAGCGCGCGGCGCGTGGGGACGAGCACGGGTCAGCCCGTCGCCTTGCGGCGGGGCTCCACGGCGTTGGCGTCGTAGGCCCGGGTCCGGAGCGGCGAAGTGCCGCCGCGGGTCCAGCCGCCCCGGAACTCGAAATGTTCCTCGGGCAGGAGCCGGTCGCCGAGCGGCACCGTGCCGTCGAGCTCCAGGTGCCAGAAGAGCATCCGGGCCCCGACCTCGGCGGCCGGCAGCCATACGCCGGGGGTGATCGGCGGGTAGTGTGCGGCGAACTCCGCGCGAAGCCGCGTCATCCGGATGCCGGTGTCCATGTCGGCCTCAGCCCCAGCGCGAGAGAATGGCGCCCATGGCCGCAAAGTACACGAATTGATACATGGCGTCGATCAGCCAGGCGCCGAAGCGCCGGTCGGAAAAGACGAGGCCGGTCAGGCTGACCGGCATCACGATGAACACCCAGAGATGGACCCCCTTCCACATCCCCTCGAGCGCCGGGCCGCCGTGCACGATGGCCGCGATGCCAGTGCCCAGCACCAGGTACGCCAGAAAGGAGACGCCGTAGGCCCTGGCGGCGCCCTTCTTCATCGCCTCGAGCTTGTCGGGGGTGTAGCCGTTGAGCGCCATCCACGGCTTGGCGAACAGGATGGGGGAGTACCAGAGCATGCCGATGAGGAAGGTGGCGACGGCGGCCATCAGGACGCCTACCGGATTCACGCCGAACGGAAGCATCTGCCTCTCCTCTTCAGGGACGCGCCCGCGGCGTGACACAACCGGGGCACAACTCGGAACTGCCGGGGCGACGACCGGTGTGAACCGGGCCTGCACGAGTGGACAGGGGGTGAAGGGGGGAATCTGCCGCTCGATTGGCAGAAGTCAACCAAGTAGCTTCCCCGCTTCCCCGCCCCTCGAGGAGCCTCCATGTTCACCTCCGTCAATCCCTCCACCGGCGCCACGCTCGCCACCTACCCCGCGATGACGACGCCGGAGCTGCGCACCGCGCTCGGGGCCGCCGACAAGGCGTTCCGCGCCTGGCAACGGGTGCCGCTGGCCGAGCGAGCCGCGCTGGTGCGCCGGGCCGGCGCGCTGCTCCGCGAGCGCGCCGAGCAGCACGCGAGGCTCATGTCCGAGGAGATGGGCAAGCCGATCCGCGGCGCGCGGGCCGAGGTCGAGAAGAGCGCCTGGGCCTGCGACCACTATGCCGAGCACGCCGCCGCCTTCCTGGCCGACGAGCCGGTCGAGACCGACGCTGGGCGAAGCTTCGTGACCTACCGTCCCCTTGGGCCCCTGCTCGCCATCATGCCGTGGAACTTCCCCTACTGGCAGGTCTTCCGGGTGGCCGCGCCGGGGCTCATGGCCGGCAACGTGATCCTGCTCAAGCATGCCGCCAACGTCCCCGGCTGCGCGCTGGCCATCGAAGGGGTGTTCCGCGACGCCGGCTTCCCGGATGGCTCCTTTCGCACCCTGCTGATCGACCACGCCCAGCTCCGCACCGCCATCCGCCACAAGGCGGTGCGGGCGGTGACGCTCACCGGCAGCACCGCCGCCGGCCGCCTGGTGGCGAAGCAGGCCGGCGAGCGGTTGAAGAAGACGGTACTGGAGCTGGGCGGCAGCGATCCCTACCTGATCCTCGCCGACGCCGACCTCGACCTGGCGGTCGAGGCCTGTGCCACCAGCCGCCTCATCAACTCGGGACAGAGCTGCATTGCGGCCAAGCGCTTCGTGGTGGTGGACACCGTGCGCGAGGAATTCGAGCGGCGGCTGGTGGAGCGGATGGGTCGGGCCAAGGTCGGCAACCAGCTGGCCGACGACACCGACGTGGGTCCGCTGGCGCGGCCGGACCTCCGCGACACGCTGCACCGGCAGGTGGAGGTCAGCGTGGCGGAGGGCGCCCGCGTCCTCCTCGGCGGCACCGTCCCGGCTGGCCCCGGGGCGTTCTATCCGCCCACCGTGCTGACCGACGTGGCGAAGGGCATGCCGGCCTACGACGAGGAACTGTTCGGGCCGGTGGCCGCCATCATCCCGGTGCGAAACACGAAGGCCGCCATCAAGGCGGCCAACGACTCGGTGTACGGGCTTGGCGCGGCGGTCTTCACGCGCGACATCGAAGAAGGCACCCGGATCGCAGCCGAGGAGCTGGAGGCGGGCTCCGCCTTCGTGAACGCCTTCGTCAAGTCCGACCCGCGGCTCCCGTTCGGCGGCATCAAGGAGAGCGGCTACGGGCGCGAACTCGGCCTCCAGGGGATCCGGGAGTTCGTGAACGTGAAGACGGTCTGGGTCAAGTAGAAGGCGCCGTGTAGACCGGATCCACCACGTTGCCGGTGTTCCGCACCCCCGCGGGCTCGAAGAGGAGCACCGCCGCCTCCGTATCGGCCACCGTGCGGTGCTCGATGCCGCGCGGCACTACCAGGAACTCGCCGGGCCCGAGCGTCACCACGCGGTCGCGGAACTCGACCCGGAAGCTCCCCGCCACGCCGAGGAAAAGCTCGTCGGCTTCGTCGTGATGGTGCCAGGGGAAAGTGCCGCAGAACTTGGCGAGCTTGACCTCCTGGCCATTCAGCGCGCCGACGACCTTCGGGCGCCAGTGCTCGGAGATCAGGGCGAGCGCGTCGCCCAGATTGACCTTCTCCAATGGTCCCCCCTCTGCATCGTTCACCTCACGCCCGGTCTCGCCGCCCTCACCCCCTGTCCCCCTCTCCAGGAACTTGAGAGTGGGAACGCCAGTACGGATCAGTAGCGGGAGGCGGTCAACTTGATGTCCGCCGAGATCGCCGCCTTGTCGAGCCGCAGCTGCACCAGCTCGGCCTCCGCGGTCTTTCCCTGCGCCACCAGGCTCTGCTTCAGCCCCGCCAGCGCCCACACATTCTCGGGAAAGAGCGCCAAATCCTGCTCGTATGCCTGTTGCGCCTCGGCGGGGCGCCCATCGGCCAGCAGCGCCTGGCCCAGTGAGGCCCGGATCGGGTAGTACCAGAAGGGCGGCTCATTGTAGAGAATGCCGTCCTCGATTTCGCGCGCCACCGTGAAGTGCGCCACCGCCGACGCCGCCTGCCCGCTCCGCAGCGCCATTTCCCCCTGCAACGCGTGCACCGCGATGTTCATCACCACCCTGCCCTCACCCTCGGGCGTGCGGGCCAGCGCGGCGTTCACCTCGACCAGTTCCTGCGCCGCCTCGGCGGGGCGGCCGGTGGCCGCGTACGCCACGCCCCTCGCGTAATGCACCAGCCCCGTGGCCACCGGCAGGTCGGCCGGCGGCATCGGCTGCTGGAGGACCTGGTCCCACAACCCGAAGGTCACCAGCGACAGCGTGTAGTACGGGATCATGCTCTGCATGAAGAGCACGCTCCGCGCGATGTCGGGCGACACCTTGCCGGAGAGCTGCTGCGCCGACTCGAGCGCGATGGCGCGCTGGCCCGACATCGTAGCCGCGAAGGAGAGGAAGTGGTAGTTGTGCGGGTAATACCCCGCCGCGTAGATGCCGGTCGGCCGCTGGTCCGCCAGGTAGCTCTCGTCCACGTGCACCGCGTGCTGGTTGGCCTGGACCGCGTCGCTGAACCGCCCGACCCGGATGTAGATGTGCGCCGGCATGTGGACCAGGTGACCCGCGCCGGGCATCAACCCCGCCAGCCGCTCCGCGCAGGGGACCGCCTTCTGGGGCTCCGCGGCCTCGACGGCGTGGATGTACAGGTGGCAGGCGCCCGGATGATCCGGCAGCCGGGCGATGACCGCCTCGAGCAGCGCGAGGATTTGCGGGGTGGCCGGCCGCGGCTGCCCGTCCGGCAGCCAGTAGAACCAGGGACTCAGGTTCATCAGCGCGTCGGCCGCGAGCGTCGCGGCGTCCGGGTCATCAGGGTAGGCACGGGCCACAGCCACCATCGCGTTGGCGTAAGCGGTGTCGAGCCCCGCGCGCGGCGAGGCAGGCGGGTGCGAATAGCGGCGCTGCAGGGCGCGGATGTAGGCCTGCTCCCGGGCCGAGCTCCCCCCGGCCAGCCGCGACGCCTCCCGCGAGGCCAGATAGGCCCGCTCGCCCGCCGCCGAATCCATCGGCGCGTTGATGTTGGGCCCCAGGGCGAAGGCGATTCCCCACCAGCACATGGCGCAACCCGGGTCCTCCACGAGCGCGGCCTCGAAGGAGCGGATCGCCTCGGGGTGATTGAAGCCGTACGTGAGCCGCATGCCCTGGTCGAAGTACTGCTGCGCCAGCGGGACGCCCGTGGTGATCGGGACGTGCAGCGTGCCGAGGTCGGTGTAGAGCGGGACAGTGTCGGCGGGTGCCGCAACAAAGGCGAACGCGGCGAGGATCGGTGTCAGGGGAACAAACATCAGGACCTCCCTGGTCGCACAGTCACCTCACCCCCTGTCCCCCTCTCCAGGAACTGGAGAGGGGGGACGCCAGTGAGGATCGGATGGTCATGCCGGGATCAGTTCGTATTCGTTCAACTTGCGGACGTCCACCCGAAGCACGCCGTCATCCTGGGTGCGGTCGAAAGCGTCCACGAACCGGGCGCCGAACACGACTTCGTCGCCCCGGTAGGAGGTGCGGGCGAACACCGTCTGGCTGAAGGTCTCGTCCACGCCGGAGAGCAGCACGATGAGTTCAGTGTCGCACTCGCGGAGCTTCTCGGCGGTGGCGCCCCACAACGGGCTGGCCTCGGTGATCGGGTGCACCACGGTCCAGGTGAGCGGGAAGAAGGCCACGTGGGTCCGCTCCAGCTGCAGCTCGACGAACTCGCGGGTGTTGCGGTCGGGTCCGGTCCGCCGGGTCAGGAGCACCCGCGCCTGGACGTCCAGCATCTGGTTTTGCCGCGCGTTGGTGGTGCGGAACATCAGCGCCTGGCCGCCCTGGAACGGGCTCACCAGCGCCTTGTCGCTGAACATGAACCGGCCCACCGGCCGCGCGAACCTTGCGAATGCGATCCCGCTCACCACCGCGAACCCCACCAACCCGGTCACCGACTCGACAGCCACGACCACGTTGGCGGCGTGGGTGGCCGGGCTCACCACGCCGTACCCGATGGTGGCGAGGGTCTGAACGCTGAAGAAGTAGCACTGCCAGAGCCGCTCGAGCGTGCTGGCAACGACCGGCCCATGCAGCGCGCCCGGCCCGAGCCCGAAGTACACCAGCGCGAAGCCGAAATTCGCGACCAGGTAGCCGAGACTGACCACGCCGAGGAAGCGGGTCCAGGTCGTGCCGATGAGGGCGTGGTAGAGCGACATCGACCCGTACCAGGGGATGCCGACCCGCGCCACGTTGAAGCTGCCGTCGCGGTTGAGGAGGCGCCGGCGGCTCTCGCGGGATACGACGCTGCCGAAGCCGAGGTCGTTGGGGCCCTGGCTAGCGCCCACCGCGACCTACCGCGCTTGGCTGGACCAGGAGCACCACGAGGAAGGCAATCAACAACAGCAGGCCGACGGCGACCAGCAGCGTCTCACGCGACGGCAGGTGGAGGCGGTGGCGGAGTGGCGTCATGCTACGACTCCCTGCCCTTCCGGAGCTCGGCCCGGACCCGGACGACGCCCACGAAGAGCATCGCCAGTGCGGGCCAGAAGGTGAAGAAGAAGAGGAGCCCGGGCCCGATCGGGTTCGGGTTGGGGTCGGGCCAGAGGCCGAGCGCCGCGGCGAGGATGATGAACCAGAGCGGACCCGACCCGAGCACGAGCAGCACCAGTCCCCAGCGGACCAGGCCGTTCGCGAGGTAGGGCCGCATCACTCGTGCTCCTGGTGGTGCAGGTCCACCTCGAATCCGCCGAGCCGGCCGGCGAGCCAGTTGTAGAAAAAGCACACCACCGCCGTCGAGGCGTACCCGATGCCGGAGGTGAGCAGGGGCGAAATCAGGATGATCCCCCGGCTGAAGCCGATGCCGTCGGGGGCCAGGACGAAGGCGAAGTAGAGAAACGGCAGGATCGCGAGGCCGACCAGGAAATACATCGCCGCCGCCACGCGGGCGGCGCGAAAGGGGTCGATCCGGACCAGGTGGTATTTCATCGAACCTCATGCATCCAGCGGGGGAACTGGGCGAGGCCTCTCGACAAGCTATCGCGTGCGGGGGCGCGCCTCAAGGCGACCCCTCATCCGTCCGTCATCGAACTGTCATCCGGCTGTGGCGGTGGCCGACAGGTTGGGGTGCCATCGTGGACGCACCCCACACCAGGAGCGGCCCATGTTCGAGATTCTCCCCGCCTCGTCGGTCCACACCGACGCCCGGGCCAGCCACGCCCTCACCTCGGCGGCGGTCCACGCGGCGCTCATCGGGGCGTCGGTCTTCGTCACCGCCCGGGCGGCCACACCGACCACCGGTCCGACGCCGTCCGCCATCATGGTCTACCTGCCGCCCGTCCGTCCGGCGGATCCTGCTCCGCCCACCGGCGGCGACCCCGTGAGCGCGCCGACGCTGTCCTTCCCGACCCTCGACCCGATCGCGCTTCCCGCGGTGGGCCCCATCAGCGCGTCCAGCACCGCGTCCATACCCGGCGTGAGGACCATCCTGGGGCTGCCAGGGGGGCCGGGCGCCGGCGCCGACCCGACTTGGCTCCGGGGCCCCGCCACCGGCGGCGCCTGGACCGCGGCCGACGTGGACGACCCGGTACACATCCTCGAGGCCGGGCGGCTGGTGTACCCCGCAGTGCTGGAGCGCGCGGGCGTGGCCGGACGGGTGGTGGTGGAGTTCGTGGTGGACACGCTGGGGCGGGCCGAACCGACAACGCTTCGGGTGGTGTCGAGCACGCATCCCGCCTTCAATCAGGCGGCGCGCGACGCCGTCCTCGCCACCCGGTTCCGCCCGGCCCGCGCGCGCGGCGAGCCGGTGCGCCAGCTGGCGCGGCAGCAGCTCAGCTTCGTGGCGGGCGGAGGATCCTAGTACTGGGTGTTGGCGGCGTGCGCCGCCTGCTGGAGCACGCGCACCGTGGCTTCGGGCACGTTGAGCGCGGTCCCGTCCACGATGGCGTAGGGCGGGAGGGTACGTGGGTCCCGCCCCGTCAGCCGCTCGTAGATGGTGAGCGCGGCGAGGTAGGTGCCGAGCGGCGAGGGATGGAAGTTGTCGGGGCCGTAGAGTGGCAGGGTCGCGTCACGCTGCCATGCGTCCTGCCAGGCGACCCCGGCGGGGAGGAACACGCCGTTGACCGCCTGGGCGGCCATCTGGAACGAGGTGCGCACCGCGTCGAAGTTGCCGGGCTGGCTGGCCTGGGGCCACACCATGTAGAGCGCCGGCGTCGCGCCCACGGAGCGGATGATCGGGTCGAACATCTGCGTCCAAAGGATCAGCGAGTCGCGGTTGACGAGCAGCGTGGTGGGCCCCTGCTGCAAGACGACGTAGTCCCACCGCTCGCGCCGAATGGCGTCCTCGGCCTCGGTGCCGTTGGTGAGGTGGTCGATGAGCGCGTAGCCCGGCTTGGCTACCATCTCGACATGGATGACGTCGCCACCGGCCACGGCGAGTTCCGCCACGGTGCCCGGGAGGTTGTTGTAGTAGGTGAGGCTGTTGCCTATGAAGAGGATCTTGAGCGACTGCGGCGGCTTCGGCCCGCTGGTGTCCTGGCAGGCGCCCGCCGTGGTGAGAAGGAGGGCGGCGAACAGGGCGACGGACGGCGTGCGGACCCGGCTCATGTTTCCTCGCTCAGGACGAACTGCTCATCGGCGGTGAGCGCCGTGCAGTCCGCGTCGAGCGCCTCGTATTCGTCGGCGAAGGCCTCCAGGAAGGCCTCGTAGTCGTCCTCCGACTCCCACTCGTCGATGGTGCGGTACCACCCGCCGGGACTGGCGGGGCGAATGAGCTCGGTGCCCACGTAGCCCGCGCCGCGGCGGAACAGCTCGGCCCACAGGCCATCAGGCCCGTAGGCCAGCTCGAACCCGGCCACCCGGCCCTGCGCCGGGCGGAATTCCCAGATGATGCGAAAGGTCATGCGAGGAGCACTCCGGTCAGCCGCGTCAGGCAAGGAGGCCGCGCGCACCGGCGGCCCACCTCGGTGCCAGCCCCGTGGCCAGCAGCACCAGCAACCACACCCGTCCTTGCCGGACGTCGTAATCGGCCAGGAGTTTCGGCCATGGATTCCGAAAGAGGTAGTGCCCGGCGAGAAACTCGAAGGCGACGGTGGCCGCGAGCCAAGTGATGCCCACCGCCCAGGCCTGGCCGGGCGTCGATGGGCCGATCCACCCGATCGACACCCACGCCACCGCACAGATCAGGGCGGAGAGCGAGATGCTGCTCATGACATGGCCAGCATAAGGGCCGACGGCGGGCACCAGCAGAAACTGGCGGACGGTGCCGTTGGCGATGGCCACCAGGCAGAGCGCGAGCCAGACGAGCAGCGCGCGGCCCAACATCACCGCGATCCCCGGAGCCGCTTGAGGATCTGGATCTGCCCGGTGTGGTAGGCCTCGTGCTGGGCGGCGCCGAGGATGGTCTCGCCAAAGGTCCACTTGCGGTTGCCCGACGGGCGGCGCCCATAGGCAGACACCGGCACGGCACGGATGGCCGCCGCCACGGTGCGGTGCGTGGCGCGCACCAGGGCGCAGTCGCGCTTCCAGGCGGCCTCGTCGGGCTGCGCCGGCTGGGCCGGCCAATTGGCGGGGCTCCGGGGGAAGGGCTCGCGCTCGCCGCCCCGGATGCGCTGCGTGATGGTGTGATGCCAGTAGGCGATGTGGAGCGCCAACTCCCAGATCGAGTGCCGGCCGGGGGCGGGCCGCCAGGCGGCCTCCGCGGCCGTCACGCCCCTGAGCGCGCCGACCACGGTGGGGCCCCCGTGCCAGGAACCGCGGCCGGCACGGGGGGAAAGGTTTTCGGTGAGGAGTCGGGAGAGGGTCGTGTCGTTCATGCGTCGCCTCGGCAAGGGGGGACGCGAAAAGCTAGTCAGAATCAGAACATGATGTGCATGCCGAGGGACGGGGCCGGGCCGCTGCGCACGCGCTGGACCTTCACCCACACAAACTGCCGATCGGACGGCTCGGATCCGCCGGGGGCGCTGGCCAGGGAGGCGGTTTCGACGGCCTGGTAGACCTCGGCGCGCCGCACCTGGGTCCGGGCGATCCGGACCGTGTCCGAGGGCGAAGTCGCCACCAGCAGGACCCGGGGGGTCAGGGACACGAGCGTGCCCTCGACGGCCTGCGCGTGCTTCTGGTGGAGCCGGACGTACTGGCCGGCCATCAGGGAGTCCTGGGCGCCGGCCACGGAGGCCGCGGCGAAGACCAGCGAGGCGGAAAGGCAGAGGGTGCGGAACATGGGGCATCTCCCGGTGTGAGTTCGTCAGCGAACGCACCGGCGAGATACCGGAAGGGGGTCAAGCGACGGTCAAGAAACGGGGCAGGCGGGGAGGCTGGGAGACGAAAAAGCCCCCTTCGGGGGGCCGGAAAGCGGGGAGGCGGGGAGGCGGGTTCAGGTGCCGATCGTGGGGCTCCTCCTCTCGAGCATGAGCACGTCGCGCCACTGGCCGGACGCCATCTTGCCGAGCCGTTCCCGGCGGCCGACCAGGCGGAAGCCGAGCCGTTCGTGGAGGGCGATGCTGGGGGTGTTCTCGGGGAAGATGCCGGCCTGGAGGGTCCAGATTCCCTGCCCTTCGGAGGCGGCGATGAGCCCTTCGAGGAGGAGGCGGCCCACGCCCCTGCCCCGGGCCCGCGCCGAGACGTACACGCTCTCCTCGGCGACCCCGGAATAGACGCAGCGGTCGGACACCGGGATCATGGCGGCCCAGCCGAGAACCTCGTGGCCATCCACCGCCACCAGCCTGCAGGCGGCCAGGTGAGAGCGGTCCCATTCCTCCCAGCTCGGTGCCTCGGTGTTGAAGGTGGCGTGCCCGGTGGCGATCCCCTCGCGGTAGATGTCGGCCACGGCGGGCCAGTCGGCGGACTCCATCGGCCTCAGCCTCATTCCAGCTCCTTGAGCAGTTTCTTGGGTGCCGTCATCCGGTAGCTGTCTTCCAACAGGCCGGCCAGTTCGTCCCAATCCACCTTGCCGTCGAGCCAGACTCCTACCCAGCCGCTCGGCCCGACATACGGCGGGCGGAAGAAGCGGTCCGGCGCCGCGCGCACCATCAGTTCCTGATTGCCCGGCGCGGCCTTCATCCAGACCGCCGGGCGGCCCCCGCCGTGATGGTTGTTGGGGCTGGCATGCATGGCGAAGAGCTTGTTCCGCACCCGGAAGGTGGGCTCGCCCCAGGCCTCGACTTCGTGCGCTTCAGGGAGCGCGAGGCAGAGCTTGCGGAGACGAGTCAGCGGACGAGGCGGCATAAGGCGGGGATGCGGGGAAGCGGTGAGCTCGTCACGGTGCCATGAAGGCGACATACCCTGCGCCGGCGCCCAGCAGCAACGCCAGCGGAGAATAGACCAGCGTATCCAACCGGGCGAAGGCGGTGCCTCGGACCTTCTTGAAGAAGCCGACGTAGCGAAACTCGCCCACCGCGCGGAGCAGGAGTGCCACCGACACGCCCCAGCAGCCCAGGCGCACCACCATGGGCGGGAACGGCCCCGGCAGGATGCCGGCACGCTGGGCCACCAGCAGCCCTGCGGTGGCCAGGAGGGCCGCCACCACCAGCGTGGACGCCGGACCGGGCCGGAAGAGCACGGTGCCGTCGGTGCGCTCGGGGAGCGCCTGCAGGTTCCCCGCCCTGCCGCCCGCCGCCCAGTAGAGATGCATCAGGCAGAGCAGGTCGAACGCTGCCACGAGCGCGATGGCCAGGCCGGTCACGCGGGGGTGACCTCCGGGTCGTCGAGCGAGAGGCGCTGCACGCTCCGCGCCTTCATGAGCTCGATGAAGGGCAGGCTGAACACCGGGTCGAAGTCCGTGCCGGACTTTTCCTGGAGGTAGTCCAGCGCCTTCTGCGAGGTCCAGGCGTCGCGGTAGGGGCGGTTGGTGCAGAGCGCGTCGTACACGTCGCACACGTGGACCAGGCGGCTGGCGTAGTGGGTGTCGCGGGCAAAGTGGAACGCCGGATATCCGCCGCCGTTGATCATGATGTGGTGCTCGTATGCCACCACCGCGGGCACCTCCAGCCGCACGTCGCGGTCGAGGATCAGCTTGGCCCCCTCCTTGGGGTGGCCCTTCATGATGGCGAACTCCTCGTCCGTGAAGCCGCCCGGCTTCACCAGGATTTCGCGGGGGATCTTCACCTTGCCGAGGTCGTGCAGCAGCCCCGACACGCCCAGCACGCGGAGCTCGCGCCCGCCGAAGCCGAGGTACTCGCCGAGCGCCATGGCCAGCACCGACACGTTGGTGGAGTGGGTGGTGGTGTACTGGTCGAACTCCTTGAGCTGCAGGAGGGGCACAATGATTTCCGACTGGCTGTGCATGGCGATGGCCAGCGAGCGCACCACCGTCTCCGCCTCGAGGAGCGGCAGCTCGCCCGTTTCCTGGACGTGGTTGTGCATCCACTTGATGGCGTCCACGTCGTCGCGCAGCGAGTACGCGATGGTGGCGGTGGCCAGGGTGGCGCGCGCCGCCTCGAGCGACTCGCCGGTGTCGAGGGCCAGGGTGCCGTACCGGATGCCGGTGGCGCGCATGTACGACACCTCCGCGGAGTCTACCTTCTCGCCGCGGCTTCGCTGGAAGGTGTCGCGCAGGAACTGCTCGTAGTCGTCGCGGGTGACGGTGTTGTCGATTTCCAGGCGCTCGATGCCCAGGGAGGCGAGCCGGGTGGCCCAGTCCCACTCCTTGAGCTCCCGCACCACCCGGCGCTCGTACACCACATCGCCCCCGATGAACGAGAACCGGAGCTTCGGCGTGGTGGCCAGGATGTCGGTCAATTCCTGGAACGAGTCGTCCAGCGCCCGCTCCCGCGCCGGGTGGCCGCGGTCGTAGAGCGCCATGGTGGCCATGACCTGGCCCAGCGAGGTGAGGAACTTGACGGGGCTGCTCATGGGAGCCCCGCCGCGCTGCGGATCTCGGGGAACGCGCTCCGCGCGGCCAGGTCGAGCACGAGCTGCGCCTCTGGGTGGCGGGCCCAGGTCGTGGCCAGCCCGCGCACGGCGGCCAGCATTTCCGCCGACGGCTGGTTGAGCCGGGTACGGCGCCACCACTTCTTCTTCGCGAGCGCCTGCGCGAGGAGCAGGTCGCGGGCGCGCTTGGTGCGCAGGGTGGCCAGCACCCGGAGGGCCAGCACCCGCACCTCTTCCTCCTCGTGCTCCAGGTGCCGGGCCAGCAGCGGTTCGGCGGTGGCGGGGCAGCCCTCCAGCGCGGCGGCGAGCCCGATACGCATGACGCTGTCGTCCTCGTCGCCGAGCGCGAGCATGACCGCCTGGGGCCGGAGCTCGGGCCGCTGGACGCCCTGCAGCATCAGCTTGATCGCCTCGCGGCGCACCCGCGGGTCGTCGCCGGTGGCGTAGGCCTCGGGGTCGAATTCCTCGGGCCATTCCGGCAGCGCCGCGAGCACGATCAGCAGGTTGCGCTGCACGAACCACTCCGCGCCCTTGAGCCGGGCCACGGTCGGCGGGCCCGCCAGGGGCCCCAGGGCGGTGAGGGCGTTGAGCAGCCGGTGCCGCATGGCGCGGGAGTCGGTCACTGCGAGGGCGTCGAGCATCGGGTTGATGGCCGCGGCGCCGACCTGGTCGAGGATCCGCTCGACCACATCCACGTTGGCCTCCCCGTGCGCCAGGACGCCACTCAGGATGTCCGGATCCGCCATCCGGGTCCAGATGGTCTGCGCGGCGGTGGAGCCGGGCGGCGCGCCATCGAGCGAGGCCACGAGTTCCTGCAGCCGCCCCTCCTTCACGATGGTGCGGAGCGCGGTGACGACCGCCTCGCCCACCACGTCGAGTTCCAGCGCCATCTGCAGGAGGCGGGGCGCCTCGCTCAGGTGGTCCTCCTCGGGCCGGGCCGGCGTCGGGGCGGCGGCGGGCAGCGAGAGCTGGTCGAGCACCATGGTGTAATTGTCGGGGTTCGGGTCGTCGAGGGTCCAGTCGTTGAGCAGGTCGTTCACGGCGCTCCGGAAGGTCTCGTCGGCGTTGGCGCGCACGGTGGTCTGCCCCTGGTCGGCGTGGTCGGCCAGCTTGGTCAGCATCCGCAGGAGAGAGTGGGAGATGGTCTGCTTCTGCGCCGAAGCGGCGGCCTGGACCAGGTCGAGCACCGCCTTGACCGGGAGGCTCGAGGCGAAGTCCGCCACCAGGTCGTGCCGGGTGGCCAGGTCGCCGCCCACGGTCAGCAGGCGGGTGACGGTCTCCTGGTCCAGGGAGGAGAGGAGTTGCGACACCCGGGTCTGCAGCTGGACGTACGACTCCCCCTCGCGGAGCTTGAGCTCGCGCCCGAGTTCCTGCAGGTAGCCGACGATGATCTGGTCGTAGGCCTTGTCGTCGCGGTGGGCGTTGATGGCAGTGGCGATCTGGCTGGGGTCCTGCTCGATCACGTCGCCCGCGCGGCCCTTGCGGAGCGCCGCGGAGGCCAGGCCAAGCCAGAGCTGCGAGGTCCGGCCCTGGTCGCTGCCGTCGGGGCCGGTGGCGCCGATCTGGAGATGCTCGAAGGTGAAGGGCACCACCTCGATGTTGCGCCAGCGGTCGATCTCCTCCGCCGGCCGGAGGCCGAAGGGCATTTCCTGGCGGTTGGCCTCGGCGCTGATGATCTGGAGGAACTCCACCAGTTCCTCCGGCGCGATCTCCTTCTTGAACTTGATGACGCCGATCTGGTGGCGGTGCAGCCGCTGGGCCAGCTCGCGGAGCACGGCGTTGTCGGGGTCGGTGGCGGCGCCCTCGACGATCAGCTGGTCGCGGGCCACCCCGACGGCCAGCGCGTCGCGGTGGATGAGCAGGGCGGCCAGCCCGGCGAACACCGCGCCGGCGGCGTTCTCGATGACGGGATGGCCCTTCGGGTAGGTGCCGTACTTGTGGAGGCCAATCGAGAGTTGGATGAGAAAGACCGACAGCTCGCGCGAAAGCGTCTTGCCTTCGGCTTGGCGGTCGGTCTGGGCCACGGAGACCTGCCTCTG
>CAZNDK010000007.1:52679-90561 GCA_964571795.1 uncultured Gemmatimonadaceae bacterium
AAAGCGTCTTGCCTTCGGCTTGGCGGTCGGTCTGGGCCACGGAGACCTGCCTCTGGGGGAAGGGAGAGTCCCTTCTAAGTTAGGGCATGCCGGGTAAGCGGGAAAGCGGGGAGGACCGCCCACTTCCCCGCCGACCCGCCGACCCGCCTCCCCCTACGCCGCGTGCACCGCCCCCACCACCCGCGCCGGCGTCCCGTTGAACTCGTTCCACGCCTCCTCGACCACCTTCAGGTTGGCCAGGCCACGCTTGCGGAGCCACCAGCCGAAGATGAGGAGCGGAATCCCGATGAAGGCGAGGAGGATCATCGCCGTGCAGAGGCCCCCCATGACCATGATGTAGATGCCGACGTTCTTGGGGAACGCCGCCATGGTGCGGATGTGGACCAGCTTGGTGTGGAGGACGTCAGGGTCCTTCGACCCCGCAGACTTGAGTTCGCCGAGGACCATCGACTTGTCGAGCTTCAGGAAGGGGCTGCGTTCGAGCGCCATGGGACACCTCGCGGGGGGTGGAAGGGTGGCATTTGACAAGCCCGACCCCGGCGGTAGCATTGGCCGGGTCCTGCGTTCCTTACCCCTTGCGCAGACCGACAGGAAAAACCGTCATGCCCCTCCCAGGCACCCCCCCGGTGCTCGACCTGGACGAGTTGTTCAGTGTCACCTACGAGGAACTCCGCCGGCTGGCCGCCAGTGTCAGCCGGGGCGATTCGGGGGCAACCCTCAGCCCCACCGCCCTGGTCAACGAGGCCTGGATCAAGCTGGCCGATTCGCCGCCGGTCGGGGTGACCTCGCGCCTCCACTTCACGCGGATCGCCGCGCGGGCCATGCGCCAGGTGCTGATCGAGGCGGCCCGCCGCCGGCAGGCCCACAAGCGGGGCGATGGCAAGGCCTGGGTCACCTTCGATGAATCGCTGGAGGCCGCACCCGCCGGCGCCGATGACCTCCTGGCCCTCGACGACGCGCTCGAGGCGCTGGCCCGGCTGAGCCCGCGGCAGGCGCTGATGGTGGAGTGCCGCTTCTTCGGCGGGCTCGACGTGCGGGAAACCGCAATCCTGCTCGAGGTGTCCGAGGCCACCGTGCTGCGCGACTGGCGTGCGGCCCGCGCCTGGCTCGCGCTGGAGCTCGGCCGGAGCGACTGACCATGGACGCCGAGCGCTGGGAGCGGATCCAACGGCTGTTCCACGACGCGCTCGAGCGGACACCGGAGGCGCGGCGGGCCTTCGTGGAGGCCGCGGCGGAGGACCCGCTGATGGCCGGCGACGTGCTCCGGATGCTCGCCGCCGACGCCGGACCCGCCATGCCGCTCGACCGGGGCCTCGCCCAGGTGGCCGAGCAGGTGCTCCGCGTGGACACCGCCGAGCTCCCCGCCACCGACTTCGGCCCCTACCGCATCACCAAGCTCCTCGGCGAAGGCGGGATGGGGGTCGTGTACCTGGCCCGCCGCGCCGACCTCGGCAGCGTCGCGGCCATCAAGATCCTGCGAGACGCCTGGCTCTCCCCCGCCCGCCGCGAACGCTTCGCCGCCGAACAGCGGACCCTTGCCCAGCTCCACCACCCCTCCATCGCGCAGCTGCACGACGCCGATTCGCTTCCCGACGGCACCCCCTGGTTCGTCATGGAGTACGTCGAGGGCGTGCCCCTCACCGACTACTGCCGGGAGCACGGCACCAGCATCGAGGGGCGGCTCGAGCTCTTCCGCGCGGTCTGCGAGGCGGTGCAGCACGCACACGGCCACGCCGTCATCCATCGCGACCTCAAGCCCTCCAACATCCTGGTGACCGCCGACGGTACGGTGAAGCTGCTCGACTTCGGCATCGCCAAGCACCTGGAGGACGTCGAGGGCACCGTGGACCAGACCCGCACCGGTCTCCGGCTCATGACGCCGGCCTACGCGGCGCCGGAACAGATCCGCGGCGACCGGGTCGGCATCCACACCGACGTCTATTCGCTGGGCGTCATCCTCTACGAACTCCTGGCGGGGCGCCCGCCCTTCGACCTGGCGGGGAAGACCCCCGCGGAGGCGATGTCCGCCGTGGTGGAGCAGGAGCCGGCACGGCCGTCGCAGGCAGCGCGCCGCACGGTGGAAGGCACGGGACCCCGGCCCCGCCTCGCGGGCCACGCCTCCTGGGCCGACCTCGACGTCCTCTGCCTCACGGCCATGCACAAGGAGCCGGCGCGGCGCTACCAGACCGTCGAGGCGCTCGTCCGCGACGTGGACCACTACCTGGCGGGGGAGCCCCTCGAGGCCCGGCCCGACACCGTCGGCTACCGGCTCGGCAAGTTCGTGCGCCGGAACCGCGGACCGGTGGCGGCGGCGGCGGTGGTGCTCGCCGTGCTGGTCGGCACGGTCGTGTTCTACACCGTACGGCTGGCCCGGGCCCGCAACCAGGCGGTGGCGGAGGCGGCGCGCACCGAGCGGATCCAGCGCTACATGGTCCAGCTGTTCCAGGGGGGAGACGAGGCGGTCGGGCCGGCCGACAGCCTCCGCGTGGTGACCCTCGTGGAACGGGGCATCGCCGAGGCCCGCGATCTCGACGGCGAGCCGCTGGTGCAGGCGGAGCTCTACCAGACGCTCGGCACCATCTCCCAGCAACTCGGCAACCTCGAACGGGCCGATTCCTTGCTCAGCCTGTCGCTCGACATGCGGCAGTCCCTCCTTGGCAGCGCCCACCCCGACGTGGCGGAGGGGCTGGTGGCGCTGGGCGAGCTGCGCGTGGAGCAGGCACGGTACGAGGAGGGAGAGCGGCTCATCCGTTCGGCGCTGGCCATCGAGCGCCGCGCCCTGCCGGCCGACCATCCCGCGGTGCGCCGTGCCCTCGCAGCGCTGGGGCAGGTGCTCCAGTCGCGCGGTGCCTACGACGAGGCGATCGCTGTGCAGGAGGAACTGGTGACGATGTACGCCTCCGGCGGGGAGAGCCCCGACCTGGCCGGCAGCATGAGCGCGCTCGCCAGCACGCACTTCTACGCCGGGCACTATGACACCTCCGACTCGCTCAACACCCTGGTGCTGGGCATGAGCCGGCGGCTCTACGGCGAGCGGCACCCGATGGTGGCGGAGGACCTCATCAACCTGGGTGCCACGCAGCTGGAACGGGGCGACTACGCCGCCGCGGAGGCGTACGACCGCCAGGCGCTCGACATCACCCGCGCGTGGTACGGCCCCAACCACCCGAAGACGGCCGCGAGCCTGACGCTGCTGGCCCGCGCGCTGGTCTACGAGAAGCGGATCGAGGAAGCGAACGCGATGCTCCTCGAGGCGCTGGCCATCCGGGAGCGGGTGTACGGGCCGAATCACCCGATGGTGGCGAGCACCGTGAACGAGTTGGGAAACATCGCCGTGGCCGAGGATCGGTACGACGAAGCAGTGGGACACTTCACGCGGATGGTGAACATCTACCGGACGGCGTACGGCGGCCGGCACTACCTCATCGGGGTGGCGCTCTCCAACCTGGCCAGCGCCTACAACGGTGCCAAGCAGTACGCCAAGGCGGAGCCGCTCTTCCGCGAGGCGATCGCGATGTACGACGCCACGCTGCCGCCGCAGCACACCACGACGGCCATTGCGCACATCAAGCTGGGGCGCACCCTGCTCCGCCAGCGGCGCTTCGCGGAGGCCGCACCCGAGACGCTCGCCGGCTACGAGATCATCAAGCCGCAGGCGACGCCCGGCAACGGGTTCCTCCGCGCGGCACGAATCGACCTGGCAGCCATCTACGACACGCTGGGGCAGCCGGACAAGGCGTCGGTGTACAAGAAGGAACTGGCCGATTCGTCCAGGTAGCGCATAAGGCCTCCTCGGGTTGGTCCTCCGGGCCTACGGTTCTCGCCCCCTCCGCGCCGCGGTCGCTACGGGGGACCCGAACCGACGGCCCTCCGGACCAGTCCCTTCGTCGGCCTACGCAGTGATCCTCTCAGGGAATCGTCGGCCTCGCGCCCCGATGACCGGACTGCTCCGGAGGCACGTGAGTTCACGGGTTGCCTCTGTGCGGGATCCGTACGCCAGGTGTGAACTCCAGTGCCGGAGGAGCAGGCTGGTCGAGGGGTGCGCTCACCGAAACCCGGAGGACCAACCCGAGGAAGCCTGATCGGCAGAGTCCCGACCGGAAGCGGACCAACCCGCGGCTAGTGGTTGTCGCACCCCCCAGCCATCTGCGGCTCGTTCTTCAGGTATTCGTACTCCGTCCCATTCCAGCGCCAGATCGGGAAGCAGAACCCCGGCCCGCCGATGAGCAGGTCGGGGTAACCGAGATTGGAGGTGGACTGCGGGTCGGCGGAGGCACCGGAGAAGCCGAGGTTGGTGCTGTAGCCTGCGCGGGCCGAGTCCTTGACGAAGAGCACCACCGAGCTGCCGGCCATGCCCGAAGTGCATGTGTTGCCGAAGATGACCAGGACCTCCTTGTTGCCGTCCTTGTTCCAGTCGGAGAAGGAGGCCACGGCGTCGGCCGGCTGGTCGCAGGCGGTGAAGCCCTTGCCGGTCGAGTCGAGGGCCAGGCCCAGCGATTCGAAGATCAGATCTTGGTCGGCCACCGACAGGCCGCCGTCGTCGTTGGCGAACAGGATCGCCGCGCCGGGCGAGGGCTGCTGCGCGACGCAGGCGGTGGCGCAGAGCAACAGCGCTGCGGTCGCGATTCGCATGCCCTAGGCCCCCGCGCAATCGAACTGCTCGACATCGGCCTTCCGGTAGTAGATCGTCATCGCGATGGTGCAGTCCTCCTGTGCACAGTTCCAGCCCTCGTGCAGCCCGGAACTGGTCTTGCCGGGCGCCTTCGCGGCGTAGAGCAGGTTGCCGAAGCTGTACCCCTCCGTGGCCCGGGCGCACTTGAGCGGCTTCAGGGTCCACCCGGCCGCCGCGAGTTGCGCCTCCGCCTGCTCCCCCGTCAGGATGGCCCTGTCCCACGACGCCACGACCCGCTGGATGCCGACATCGTTCCCGAAGACGAAGATGTACAGCGTGACGGTCGAGGTGTCGGAGACCTGCGCGGTGGCGGTTCCCTCGTGTTGCAGGGTGATGTTGGGCCCGACAGTGTAACTGGGAGCGATCGGCTTCGGCGTGGCCCACTTGATGGGGAGGGTGCTGCCGGTGGTCCACGGGAGTCCGCGCGTGGGGACGCCGGAGTCGGCCAGGAAGGTCGTGAGGACGGTGGGGAGGGTGGTGGTGACGGGCTTCGGTTTCGGCTTAGGCGGCTTCTGGGCGGCGAGCGTGGCCGGCGCAAGCAACAGCACGAGGAGCAGCGTGATTCGGCGCATTCGGGGGCCTCGGCGAGGGGGATGCTCCAGATTGCGTGAAATCGCCCCCAATTCCGTCATGGCCAACGCCCCGAAGACCGGACTGCTCCGGAGGCACGTGAGTTCACGGGTTGCCTCTGTGCGGGATCTGTCCGCCAGGTGTGAACTCCAGTGCCGGAGGAGCAGGCTGGTCGAGGGCCGCGGGCGACTAGGCCAACACGTCTCGAATGGAGGGGTCCCGCGCGAACTGGACCGTCGCGTATGGGCAGGTGACGAGGAACTTCGTGTTCGTTTCGCGGGCCCAGGCCACCGCCGCGTCGAGCAGCTGCCGGGCCACACCGTGGCCTTCGAGCGCCGGCTCCACCTCGGTGTGGTCGATGATGACCTGGGCAGGACTGAGGCGGCTGTAGGTCATCCGGGCGACGCGCTTGCCGCCCTGCTCGATGAAGAAGGAGCCCCGGTGGCCGTGCTCTTCGTGGGCGATCGGACCCGCCGAGTGGGGAAGCACAGCGGTGCGCCCTTACTCGGCGGCGGCGGCGGCGGTGTCGACCACTGCGGCGGCCGCCCGCGCGCTGTCCTGCGCGTCCATCGCCTTCTTGACGACCGGCGCACCGGGCACGGTGGACTGGCCGATGACGCTGTCGGTTTCGCGTTCGGTGCGGCCGGTGCTGGTCTTATGGGTCGTCGTGCAGGCGGAAGTCAGGCTCGCCAGGGCCATCGCCGTCGCGATCGACCTCACCCCCTGTCCCCCTCTCCACCATGTGGAGAGGGGGGACGAGGACGCCGTCATTTCACCGCGGCGACGAACGCCCGGAACATCTTCCACCCCGCCTCGTCGTACGTCCTGGCCGCGCCCGCGGGGCGCGGGCACCCCGAACTGGGGGGCGCCGTGATGGTCCTGGTGCCGAGCGAGTCGCGGACGGTGATCCACCAGGAGCCGCCGTCCATGCAGCCGGTCACACCGCCGGTCTGAATCCGGGTGGTGCTGGGCCGAGGAGGCGGCGGAGCGGCCCCGGGCCGGGTGGTATCGGCGGCGTACCGCCGGCCGCCGGCCGGGCCCGCCTTGGCGCGTGCCGCCACCAGCGAATCGACGCTCTTGAGCTCGCGAGTCCAGTTGACGGTGCCCTTCTGCTCCGGCACCCGGCACACCCACGCCGGCCCGTCCTGGAAGCCCTTCACCCACGCCGTGCAGCCGTACAGGCTGTCCATCCGCGCCCGCTCGGCGACCATGGCGGACTGCATCCGCTTCCATTCGGCGGCGCTGTCTGCGGCGGGGCGGCGCCCGGCGTCGGCCGGTGAGAAGGCGCGGTACCAGACCAGCATCTGGCCCGTGACCGTGCCGCTCGACTGCTGCCGCCACACCAGCGCGGGGGCGGGGCCGCCCAATCCGTAGCTCGCCGCGAACCGGACCACCCGGCCGCTGTGCACGGCGGCGGTGTCCGGATAGTTGACCGCCCAGGGGCTGGGCTGCTGCTGGGCGACCGTGAAGGTGCAGGCGGCCGCGAGGCTCGCGCCGGCGACCGCCGCGAGGCGCATGGTCAGTTTCATCAGCTTCCCACGAAGGTGACCGTCATGGCCTGCACGTCCACCAGCGTCTTGCAGTCGATCGAGGCCGGCGGCGTGACGGTCCGCGGGAACGCCTCGTCGCTCGAGGAGAGCATGAACTGGATCACCGGCGCGTTGGCCGCCAGCGCGGCCTGCACCCGGCCGGTCACGTCCACCGTGAACGAGGCGCCGCCCGTCCCGCTGGCCAGGGTCGAGGCGTTGGGACCGATCTGGCCCGCGATCCACGGCATGGTGAAGGCGACGTACTTCTGCCCCGCCGGGAATGCCGCGCCCATGAGCGTGTCGTTCCCAGGAGTGACTATGGGCGTCAGTACGTTCATGCCGGCGTTGAAGCTCGTGGTCGGGGTCACTTCCCAGAGCGAGCCCAGCCCGCCGGAGTTGGCGCTGCAGAGGTTGCTGCCGTTCGGGGTCGCGTCGGGCGGCATGATCTTGGTCACGAAGGTGATGCTCGCCTTGGTGACCGTCTTGAGCGGGGCCACGGTAGAGAGGTCGTACTGGAAAACCCCGCGGTAGGCGATGTCCTTGTGCTCCTGGCAGGCGCCGTTGTTGGCGGTATTGCGCCAGACCTCGAAGCCGACCACCGCCAGCGCCTGTTCGGCCGGTTGCAGCGAGTACCACCAACCGCTGGGCATTGGCGCCGGCGTCGAGGGCGGCGTGCAGCTGTTGTTCTGGTCCACCACCCCGCTGACCTGGGCCATGCTCATCACGGACGCGGGGACGGTCATGGTCTTCTCCTTGACGCCGCAGGCGGCCAGGAGGCCAAGACCAAGGAGTGCCGCAGGGAACAGTGCAGGAGCGCGGTGCCGAATCATCGAATCCTCCGGGGGTGAGGCGATGCAGGCGACGGGCGGGGACGGCCGAACTCCAAAGTATATGCGCCGCCCGGCCCCGGCACTATCCCCCGGCGGTACAACCGGGTTAGTTGCCAGGGTCGCGGTCGCCCAACAGGGCCGGTGCACGACCCACCGGCAGGGAGACGTAGAGGCCCGCCTGAATCCGTGGCTGCTGGCGCTGGTGCTGCCCATCGCCGGGTTTGTATTCGGAGTCTATGTCGGAGCGGCCATTCGTCTGGGCGGGGCACCCGGTGCGGCGGTCTCGCGTCACCTCACCCGGAGCAGCTCCCACCCAGTGCTCTTCGGGACGGCCGTCGCCGCGATCTGCCTCGGCCAGCTCCTGGTGTCCTTCCTCTGGATTGCCAGCCTCTACCTGTCCGTGACCCACCTGCTCATCGGCCGCGACGGCGTCGGCCGCTACGTGGCCTGGGCCCTGACCCTCGGCGCGGCCGCCATGCCGGCCCAGACCGCCCTCTCGATCTATGCGCTTTCGGAGGCGGAACAGGTGGCCGGGACGATCACCCTGCGGGTGAGCACGGTGGGCGCCGTGGTACTCCTCTTCCTGCCCTCGCAGCTCGAGCGGGTGCTGGGATGGCTCCCCACCTTCCGGTAGCGTCCGGCGCCGCAGAGGGAGCTACCCGGCCCACTCCTCTCCCGGCTCGGGCGGGTCGAGGGGCAGGACCTGGGGCGCGGCAGCGCGAGCGAAGAACGCGCTGGGCAGGCCGACGCCGAGGATGTGGATCAGCACCCCGTTCACGATGACGGGAATGGTCTTGCTGGCGCCGTTGGCCGCCGAGAGGGGGACGACGACGAGGTTCATGACGAGATAGGCCGCGACGCCGTAGGGCGGGCCCCAGAGAAAGGGCCGCTCGGTCAGCGCCGGGATCCGTCGGCTGGCGACGACGTAGGTGGTGACGATGGTGGTGGCGATCGTGAAGTGGAGCAGCACTCCGAGCAGGGTGGTGGCCAGGCCGCCCTGGAAGGAGGCCTTGCCGAGGAGCCCGGCCGCGATGGCCTGGAAGATCCGGTGGGGCGGCGCACCATTGCGAAGGCCGAAGAAGATGATGGCGTCGAGCCCGTCGAGGGTGCCGACGGTCAACCCTCCCAGCAGTATCGCTCGGCCTGGTTTCACCTCACCCCCTGTCCCCCTCTCCACCATGTGGAGAGGGGGAACACCAGTTATTGTCCTGGTGGCTTGCTTCGAACTGCCACGACGTTCCGCCCCACCTGCCCCGACGGGATCATCACGACGTTGCCAGTCAGCGAGTCGCCCACCGCGCGGTAGGACCAGCGGATGTGCACGCGGGTGTTCTGGAAGTCACCGCTCCAGCGGCCGGAAAGCGTATCGAAGGCCAGGTCGAGGTCGCCCATCCAGTCGAGCGAGTCGCCGACGATCTTGGAGGCGCGAAGGGTCACCTGCCCCGGCTTGCTCGCCGCCGGTGTCACCTCGTACACGATGCGCTCGTCATTGCAGGCGGCATTCCAGCTCGCCTTGACGCAGATGGAGGTGCCCTGCCAGGTGCCGAGAATCGTAGACGGAGATTGGGCGTGGAGCGCCGCAGGGATCACGATCGAGACAAACTGAAGCATCACGTTGGCCTTCATCCACCTCACCCCCTGTCCCCCTCTCCAGGAACTGGAGAGGGGGAACGTCAGCACTTGTTCGCTCGGTGCGCCCCCGGCCGGCACGAGAACCCGCCCACTCTCCACAGTCCCCGCTCCTCGGCCTTGGCCCGCTCTTCCGCGGCGTCGAACATGTCGGCGTACCGCGTGTTCGGCGGGTAGCGCACGCTGACCGCCCACCCCTGCCGAATCATCAGCCAGTTGACCGACGTGCCCTGGTACCAGGCATAGGCCAGCATCCGGCCGTAGCGATCCCGCAGCGCGCTGTCGGTGGAGATCTGGATGGTGACCCCCTTGGGGAGGAGGGCCGCCATGCCGGCAGTGGCCGCGGTGCCGAACGGCACCTGGTCCCGCTCAGGAGTGTCGATCCCGATGAGACGCACGGGGCCCTGCGCCTTGCACTGGATGGAGTCGCCGTCCTTGAGGGTCACGACCACGCAGTCCTTCAGGCCGGCGGTGGGGACGTCAGGGCCGGTGTCGCGAATGAAGGTCGGGAGGGGGGCGGCAGGCGCCGGGGCTCCGCCCTGCGCGGAAAGCGCGGTGGTGGAGAGGGCGCCGAGGAGGAGGACCAGGGCCGGCCGGAGCATGAACGGAATCATAACATCCGTCACTGGCGGAATGCGAAGCGGGGCGACCAACCATCTGGCCGCCCCGCCTCACCCCCTGTCCCCCTCTCCGGCAAGCGGAGAGGGGGAACGCGGGGTTAGTGCCCCATGTCGTGCGGGACGGTCACCGTCGAGGTGGCGTCGGTGCTGTTGCCCGAGCCGTCGGTGACACGGTACACGAAGGTGTACACCCGGCCGCTGCCGGTGCCGGAGCGCTCCGAGCGCACCTGCACGCTGCGGTCGTCGGTGCCGAGGGCGGCGCCGGCGATATCACCGGTGGTGTCGCCGTCGCCCAGGCCGTTGTCGGGCTCGTTGCTGGACACGGAAACCAGCTCGACGGTCAGGTCGGTGTCGCAGTCCTGGATATCAAGCAGTGCCTGGACCGTCTTCATCTTGTGGTTCGGCGGCCAGAGGCGGTCGGGGCTCATGTGGAGCGTCACCACCGGCGGCAGGGTGTCCACCACCGTCACCATCACCTCGTCGGTGTCGGAGGCGCCCACGGCGTCGGTCACCTTGAGGGTGACAAGGTTGATCCCGACCGGCAGGCGCACCTCGACCACCTCGCCGTCGGCGATGAGGCTGTCGCCCAGGAACCACTCGAAGGACGTGATGGCGTCGTTGGTGCCGGCGGTGGAGTTCGGGTCCACCGACGCCGAGCCGTCGAGCGTCACGAGGTCCGGGCAGTACGCCGTCTGCTCTTCACCTGCCTCGGCGGTCGGCGCGATGTCCACCAGCACGACGAGCGACCTGGTGCCGGAGGCCGAGGTGGCCGTCACGGTGATTTCCGAGGGCCCGTCGCTCGCCACCTTGAGGGTGTCGGAAGCAACGCCCGCGAGGTCGGTCATGACCGGCTGCGCGGCCGGCGCGAGCGTGCCGGCGGTGGTGGTGAAGGTCACACCCTCGCCGACGACCGGCACGAGGTTCGCGTCGAGCACGAGGGCGGAGACGACCGTCGAGCCGAGGAGCGCGTGGGTGACGGGATCCTGCGGCGCGAGCGGGTTATTCGGGTCGAGGATGATGGTGTCCGGCACCGCCGAGAGATTGATGCCCGGCTCCAGCACGGCGAACCGGTTGCCGGTCAAGTCTCCGTTGCCGGTGCTGTCACTGGAACAGGAGACGGTGATGGCGGCAAGCAGGGCGAGCCCGGCGGCGCCGAGCGTTCGTTGAGAAATTGACATGGGGTCCTCCATCTGCGGTACTACGGGAATGCCCAACGGCAGGGCGAGTGGCAAACGTCAATGTACCGCTGGTCCCCATGCGCGCAAATCCATCAAATGGATGAGAAATCGTTTAGGTGCAGGTTGTTGCACGGGGGACTCCTTCCCCGCTTCCCCGCCCCCTCGCTAGCTTCAGTCAGCAACCCTCCCTTCCCGGAGTGCCCATGCCGCGGACGCTCTGTTCCCTCGCCCCGATGCTCGGCCTGTCGCTGCTGGCCGCCCCCCTGGCCGCCCAGGCCGTGCCCGCCGGCAAGCCGCTCAGCACCGAGGTCATCGCCGCGCGGGCGCTCCCCGCGACTGTGACCATCTACACCTTCGACGCCTCGGGCGATACCCTCGGCATGGGGAGCGGCTTCCTCGTGCGAGCCAGCGGCGTGGTGGTCACCAACTATCACGTCATGGAAGGGGCACGGAGGGCGGTGGTCATCCTGACCAGCGGAGAGCGCTACGACCGGGTGCAGGCGCTGGACAGCGACGAGTCCAACGACATCGCCATCCTCAAGATCCCCGGCTTCGACCTGCCGATGCTCCCCACCACCGGCACTCTCCCGGCGGTAGGCGCGGCGGTGGTGGCGGTCGGCAACCCGCAGGGGCTGTCCCGCACGGTCAGTACCGGCATCGTGAGCGCCGTCCGGCTGATTGACGGGCGGCAGATGGTGCAGATCTCGGCGCCGATCAGCCCCGGCTCCAGCGGCGGCCCGGTGCTGAACGACCGGGGCGAGGTGGTGGCCATCGCCACGTCGTACCTGGCGGAGGGCCAGAACCTCAACTTCGCCGTGCCGGTGCGCTACGCGATGGGGCTGGTGGAGGGGGCCAAGGCGCCGGTGTCGGTGGCGGCGGCGTTCGGCGGGGAGGCCGAGGAGTCAGCCAAGCCTTCGGCGCGGCCGAGCCAGACGGAACGGGGCCCGCAGGAGACGAAGCCGGCGCGCGCCTCGCGGCCCCGGGCCAGCATCGAGGGGGCATGGAGCCTCGCGTGGACCATGTCGGACCGGACCGGCAGCTTCGAGCTCACGGGCGACCTGCTGCTGGGCGCCAACGATGTCGGCCTGCTGCTGCTCCGGGTGGAGGGAATGGAGGCGGGTGGGGCGATCCTCACCACCCTCGAGAGCCACGAGGCGACGCCCGACGGGCGGGTGGTCATCACCTTCGACGGCGACAGCATGAAGGGCTACCAGACCGATGCCGGGCTCTACCTGACTGGCGAGAGCACCACCGACGACGGCCCGGTGCACCTCACCGCGGTGGCCACGCCGGCGCTGCCGTCGCTCAAGGCCACGACGGGGCTCTACGAGCTCAGCGCAGACACCAAGGCCTACGAGGGGGTCACGGCGGGCCGCTCGGTGGCCTGGACCGGTGAGGGGGCCATCGCGGTGGCCAACGACAGCGTCTACGTGGACCTGTACCTCAGCAACGACGCTGGTGGCAGCGTCAGCGCCGTGGGCGAGGCGCCGCTAGTCGGCACCCGGTTCGAGATCACCACAGACAACGACGTGTACCTGGCGGGCACCATCGCGAACGGCAAGCTCACGGCGAGCTGGGTGGATGAGCGGGACTGGGGGCGCTACAAGGGGACGCTGACGGGCAGGAGGCACTGAGGCTCCGCTTCCGGCATCGCGAGGCCTCGCAGCAGCCGGGGGCACCCTCACCTGCCCGACCCCGCCGAAAGACCTCTTACCGACGCGTTCATCTCGCCTCCATTCTCGGACCCCGATCTTCCGGGCGACTCCCATGGAGGCTGTCGGTGCCTCGAAGATGGTCTCGCCGGACCGCGCCGGGGATGCGAGCCTGGGCCGTCGGACTCCTCCTCGCCTGCACGCCCGCGCTGGCGGCGGCGCAGAGCCTGGAGCCCCGGCTCTACGTGCCGCTTCCCACCGGGCGCAACTCGCTGGTGCCCTCCTACACCTACTCGACCGGGGACGTGGTCGTCGACGGCACGCTGCCGGTCACCGGCGTCACCTCGACGGAGAACACAGTGACGCTGGCCTACATCCGGACCTTCGGTGTGTTCGGCCGGTCGGCGCAGATCCAGGCGGTGACGCAGTGGGTGTCCGGGTCGGCCGACGGGGAGGTCGCCGGACAGGATTCGACCCGGGAACTCCGCGGATTCGCGGACCCGCAGCTCAGGCTGGCGGTCAACCTGGCGGGCGGGCCCGCCCGCCGCCGGTCGGAATTGGCCGGAGTGCGCTTCGGGACCATCGTCGGGGCTTCGCTCACGCTCGCGCCCCCGCTCGGCCACTACGACAGCGACCGCTTTCTCAACGTCGGCACCAACCGCTGGGCGGTGAAGCCCGAACTGGGCATCATCCAGCCGCTCGCGCCGGGCTGGGCCGCCGAGGGGTACGCCGGCGTGTGGCTCTTTGGACGGAATGCCGACTTTCTCGACTCGGCCACCGTCACCCAGGAGCCGCTCTGGGCGCTCCAGGGCCACCTGATCCGGATCTTCGGCCGCCGGGGTTGGCTGGCTCTCGACGCGACCTGGGTGTACGGCGGGGCCACCTCGGTGGACGGCACCGTCCAGAACACCTTCCAATCGACCGTGCGCCTCGGCGCGACGGGAGGGTGGAGCGTGGGCAGCGGAGGCACCCTCCGGGCCTCGTTCAGCAACGGCGTGTACACCCACCTCGGGGGCGACTACTTCGTGCTCTCGGTCGGATACGGATACGCGTGGGGCGGGTAGCGGCAGGGCCTCATCGAGCCCCTGCGCCACCCGCCCCACGCGTCGTTCCGGCCGGTATCGTGCTTCCCGCCCCTGTGGCCGCCAGGGTTCCCCGCTCGCGGCTACTTGACCCGCTCGATGTTCCCCGGCTTCCAGGTCTGGTTGAACCACGGATCCAGCGGACCGTACAGCCGGAGGATCATGAACCAGCCCTTGCCCGGGATGGTCTGCACCCAGTTGTGCTCCATGCCGGCGGGCGCCTTGGGGCCGAAGTAGACGTCGACCGAGCCGTCCGGATTGATGTGCACGTCCTTGTTCTGGCTGCTCACGCTCGGGAACCGCTGGTCGGTCTGCACCATGGACCGCGTCTGGTTGTCGTAGACGATCACCGACCAGAAGTCCTTGACCGGGATGTCGGGCGGCAGGTGCAGCACGTAGTTGTTGCCGCCCTCGAGCGGCTGGCCGTTCGCGTCCTGCGCCGACCAGGGATACTGCGACCCCTTGCCGACCATCTTCTCCGCCATCGCCGGGGTCACCCCGGTGGCGATGTAGTAGAAGAAGATGGCGCCGTCGAGGTTCGCCACGCCGGGCGACCGCTCGAACTTGTACCCGCCGAAGAAGGGCTTGCGCCACGAGCGGCCGGGATAGATGAAGCCGTCGGGGTCGCGCAGCCGGAAGGCGATGGCCCGGGCGGTGACGCTGCCGATCTTGGCGGCGTCGGTCAGGATCCGGCGCATCCGGGCATCGGGGTTGAACGGCTTCCCCTTCTCGATGCCGATCGACGCGAAGAGGCCCAGCGTCGTCGGGTCGCTCCCTTCGCTCGGCTCCTCCTGGATGGCCTCGTTCAGCAGGGTCCAGAAGGTCGAGTCACTCGGCGGGACGAAGTTCGACGGGATGCCGGAGGCGTTCACCAGCTTCATGGCCGGCGGATTTGCGGAGTCGGCGAGCTGGTAGATCTTGAGGTACTTCCGGACCGCGTCGACGCCCGGCTTGGTCTGGCCGTCCACGAGGAACGACCGGAACGCCATCCAGTTGCCGTAGGTGCTGGGGCGGACGACGAAATACCCGGCGGGCACCGGGCCGGTGTAGCCGGGCGGGAGGAGCAGGTATTTCCCCCCCTCGCCCTGGTCCGCTCCGGTGATGCCGACGTCGGCCACCCAGTGGTACCAGAAGTCATCGATCAGGCCGAGCACCATCGGCGGGATTTCCACCACCAGGGGGCCCTTCTTGGTGTCGAGCCACACGAAGCTGTAGATGGTGTTGTCGTTGGCGGTCAGCTCCACTGTGCGGGAGTCGACCAGGTCCTCCCAGATCACGTCGGTCTGGTTGTCGGGACCGAATCCGCGGAGGCTGGCCCGCATGCCGACCTGGTTGACGATCGGGATGCCGAGGAGGTAGGCCTGGAGGGCCCGCGACGCGTCGAGGTTGTCGTACACCTTCTGCGTCGTCGCGTCATCAGGATACCCGTAGTGCAGGTTCAGGGTGCCGATGGAGGTTTCCACCTTGTCCGGCACCATCACGCCGGGCGCGATGGGGGTGGTCATCTTCATCTGCTGCGCACCTGCGCTGCCCACCCACGCGAGGCCTGTGAGGGCGGCCGAGATCAGGTACCTGGTGTACGTGCGGTGCATTTCCCTGCTCCTCCTGGATGACGTTAATGGCCGCCAGACGCCCCCGCGGGTCAAGCTACACGCGCTGGCTGCACGAATGGCGTCGAAAAGTAGTAAGACCACTTCACGTTCCAACCCCACCCGTGCCCGGTTCGCCGGGGCCGGGGACAGCCGTTGGGCCGCAGCCTAGCATACCGTCAAGGCGGGTGCCATGTTCCCTCCTACCATGACCGACCTCCAGCCCCGACTCGCGGCCGCGCTCGCCGGCCGCTACACCATCGAACGACAGCTCGGCGAAGGCGGCATGGCCGTGGTCTTCCTGGCCCACGACCTCCGTCACGCCCGCCAGGTGGCCGTCAAGGTCCTCCGGCCGGAGATTGCCAGCGAAATCGGCGGCGACCGGTTCGAACGGGAGATCCGGATGGCGGCGGGGCTGACCCATCCCCACATCCTCCCGGTCTTCGACTCGGGCGAGGCGGGCGGCCTCTACTTCTACGTCATGCCGATGATGGCCGGGAAGGCGCTGCGCGACCGGATGACCGGAGGCGCCATGCTCCCGCTCGACGAGGCGCTCCGAATTACCCGCCAGGTCGCCTCGGCGCTCGACTACGCCCACCGCCAGGGGATCATCCACCGCGACATCAAGCCCGAGAACATCCTGATGCACGAGGGGGCCGCCCTGGTGGCCGACTTCGGCATCGGCAAGGCGCTGAGCGGCGACAACGGCTCGATCACCCAGACCGGCCTCGCCGTCGGCACGCCGGCCTACATGAGTCCCGAGCAGGCCTCCGCCGACGCCTCGGTGGACGGCCGGAGCGACCTCTACTCCCTCGCCTGCGTTCTCTACGAGATGCTCACCGGGGAGCAGCCCTACACCGGCCCCAACGCCCAGGCCATCATCTCCAAGCGCTTCCTCGCGCCGATCCCGCACGCCCGCGCCATGCGCGACGTGCCCGAGCTGGTGGACCAGGCCATCGTGCGGGCGCTGGCGCGGACCCCGGTGGATCGCTTCCCGACGGCCGCCGACTTTGCCGAAGCGCTGCTCGTGGCCGAGCAGGTGGAACGCACCCCGTCGGGCACCACCCCGGTCGGGCTCGTGGCGGCGGAGAAGTCCATCGTGGTGCTCCCGCTCGCCAACATGAGCGCGGACCCCGAGAACGAGTACTTCAGCGACGGGATGACGGAGGAGATCATCAACGCCCTGGCCCGGATCCCGGGGCTGCAGGTGGCGTCGCGCACGTCGTCGTTCGCGTTCAAGGGGAAGTCGGTCGAGATCGGGGAGGTGGGCCGCCGGCTGGGCGTCTCCTCGGTGCTGGAGGGGAGCGTCCGCAAGATCGGCAACCGGATCCGGATTGCCGCCCAGCTGGTGAACGTGGCCAACAACTACCAGCTCTGGTCGGAAACATTCGACCGCCAGCTCGAGGACGTCTTTGCCATCCAGGACGAGATCAGCCGCGCCATTGCCGACGCGCTCAAGATCAAGCTGATGGGCGCGGCCAAGTCGGAGCCTCTGGTCAAGCCGTCCACCGACAACCTCGCGGCGTACACCCTCTACCTCAAGGGGCGCTTCTTCGTCAACCGGCTGGCCGAGCACGACCTCCACAAGGCGCAATCACTCTTCGAGCAGGCGCTCGACGCCGACCCGGGCTATGCGCGCGCCTACTCGGGCATCGCCGACTGCTGGAGCAACCTGGCGGACGACTGGGTGGCGCCGGAGGTGGCCTACCCGAAGGCCAAGTCGGCCGCCACGCGCGCGGTCCAGCTGGAGCCGACGCTGGGCGAGGCGCACACCTCGATCGGCAAGGTGCTCTGCTGGTACGAGTGGGACTTCGAGGGCGCCTCGCAGGCCCTGGCCAAGGCGGTGGAGTTCAACCCGAACTACGCCGAGGCGCACTTCGTGTACGGCAGCACGCTGCCGGCGGTGGGGCGGCTGGTGGAGGCGATCGACGAGATGCGGAAGGCGCTGGTCCTCGACCCGCTCTCGGCGCACTTCTCCCGCTGGCTGGGGCGCTTCCTGCTCTACGCCGAGCGCAACGAGGCCGCGGTGGACCAGAGCCTGAAGACGCTGGAGATCGAGCCGAGCTACTTCCAGGCCTACCTCGACATCGGCGCCGCGGAACTGGCCCGCGGCAACGTCGAGGCGTCGCTGGCCGCCTTCCGGAAGGGCCAGTCGCTGGCCACGGCGGTGAGGTCTTACGACGCGATGATCGTGCGGCCGCTCGTGGCCCTGGGGGAGACGGAGGAGGCGGCGGCGATCATGGAGCGCCTGGAGGCCCAGGCCAAGACCGAGTACCTCCGCGCCGAGGTCCTGGCGATGGGGCACGCCGCCCTGGGCAACCTCGACCAGGCGTTTGCCTCGCTGCAGCGCGCGTTGGACGCGCATTCGGCCGGGCTCATTTACCTCCACCTCGACCCGGGATACGGACCGCTAAGGAAGGACCCGCGGTACGCCGAGCTGGTGCGGAGGATCGGGTTGCGGTAGCGCGCCTCGTCGCCCACGCTCACGCCGCCCTCACCCCCTGCCCCCCTCTCCACCATGTGGAGAGGGGGTTTCCATTGCGCGGCGGCGCCGTAGGTTCTCGGCCCATGACGGACGTCTGCGCCTCCTGCGGGAGCCCGGCGGCGGTTATGCACAACGGCAGGCCGCTCTGCGGTTCGTGCTACGAGTCTGCGGTGCCCTCGTGGCTGCGGGATGACGGGGCGGACCGCGAGGAGATCGAGGAGTACCGACCGGAGGTGACCGCCCCCGAGGGGGCGGAGGCGCCGGTGGAGGCGGCCGCCCCCGCCCTGGACGAGCCGGCCGACGAGCTGCCGGGGATGACCGAGGCCGAGTTCGAGGCGCTGGTCGTGTCCCTGCAGGAGCGGGCCGTCGCCGACCCGGTGGGGTACCGCCTCCGCGTCCTGCTGCTGGCCCTCCTAGGCTACGGCTTCCTGGTCGGGGCCGTGGTGGTGCTGGGCACCCTCAGCATCATTATCGTCATCATCCTCGTCGCCCTTCGCGTCGCGTTCTTCGGCCGTGCGCTGGCCGGGCCCCTGTGGAACCGGATGGAGATGGTGATCCGTGCGCTCTGGGTCCGGATCCCGAAGCCGACGGGGTTGCCCCTTACGGCGGCGCGGGCGCCGGCGCTGTTTGCGCTCATCGAGGACGTGCGTCGGGACGCCCAGGGTCCCCGCATTCACGACGTCCTGGTGGACGGCAACTTCAACGCCGGCATCGTGCAAGTGCCCCGGCTGGGAGCGTTCGGCTGGCAGCGGAACTACCTGGTGCTGGGGCTTCCCCTGCTGCAGCTCCTCCCGACGGAGGAGTTCAAGGCGGTGCTGGCGCACGAGATTGGGCACCTGGTCGGGGCACACGGGACATTCGGCACCTGGGTGTACCGCCAGCGGCAGTCGTGGCTGTCGCTGCTGCAGCGGCTGGAGGCGGAGAAGAAGCTGGAGGGCTCCGTCTTCCTGTCGTTCTCCCGGTGGTACGCACCGCTGTTCAACGCGCACACCTTCGTCATGGCCCGGGCGCATGAGTACGACGCCGACCAGCTCTCCGCGCGGGTCACGAGTCCGGCGGTGGCGGCCGATGCGCTGAGCCGGCTGGAGATCGGCAGCCGGTGGCTCGGGAAGGAGTTCTGGCCCAAGACGGCGTTGCGATGCCGGGAGAGTCCCCTGCCCCCCCGCGACATCATGGGCGAGCTGGTGCTGCTCGGGCGCACGCTCGACGCCGAGACGGTGGCGGCCCGGCTGGCCGAAGGGACGGCGGCGGTCACCCACATCACCGACACCCACCCCAGCTATTCCCAGCGGCTCGCGGCTCTCGGCGCCACTCCGCGTGCGCCGGCGGGGTTCAAGGTGAGCGCCGCTGAGGAGCTCATGGGGGCGCTGATCCCGGAGCTGGCTGCGGCACTCAACAAGCAGTGGTACGATTTCATCGAGGAGCACTGGAAGCGGGACCATGTCGAGGCGGGGCGCCAGCGGGCGCGGCTCGCCGAACTGGAGGCGAAGGAGTCGACCGAGCCGTTGCCGGTCAAGGAGCGGTGGGAACGGGCCTGCCTGCTTCGGGCGGAGGGTCGGGCGCAGGAGTCGGAGGCGATCGTCGAGGAGCTGATCGCGGCGGCGCCCGACTACTTGCCGGCGCAGGGCGCATGGGGCATGGTGCTGCTCGGACGGGGAGACGAGGCGGGGCTGGCGTATGTGGACCGCGCGCTGTCGAGGGGAGCCGACCCGGCGTCACTCTGCGAGTCAGCGTACGCCTACCTGCGCGAGCGGAATCGGCCCGCGGAGGCGGAGCGATACGCCGTCCGGCTGCGGCGGCACCAGAAGAAGATGGCGGCCGCGGAGGCGGAGCGGAGCACGTTCGAGATCGGCGACCTCCTGGGGCACGGCCTGGCGGAGGCCACGCTTCAGCCGCTTCGGGAGGGGCTCGCGGAGATTCCGCGGGTGCGGGCGGCCTACCTGACCCGGAAGCGGCTCAAGCACTTCCCCGAGTCGCCGCTGTTCATCATGTGCGTGGACCTTTCCGGCAGCAGCGCCAGCTACAGCGAGGAAGTCGGCAAGGTGGTGGCCCGGCTGAGCCTGCCGGGCAACTGGTATTGTGTGCCCCTGGCCTCGACGCCCAGGGCGTTCCGGAACAGGTTCAAGAAGGTGAGCGGGGGGGCGTTCTATCAGGCGACATGATCTACACTGGAGGAATTCAATGAACTCGATCACCAGACGCAGGGCCATCCTGGCCACGGCCATAGGCCTCGGCGCACTGCTTCCGACGCTAGAGGCGGGCGCATCGACCGCGCCCAGCGCCGGCCTCAAGTTCCAGGTGTATCGCGACAGCAAGGGCGGATACCGATGGAAGCTGAAGGCGGCGAATGGCAAGGTGATTGCCACCGGCGGCGAGTCCTACACGGCCAAGGCGTCCTGTCTGTCGGGGATTGACCTGGTCATGAAGGGGGCGGCGACGGCGACGATTGAGGATGATTCCTGACGCTGGCAGGAGACAATGACGCCTCCGCCGATTCCCAACAAACGCCTCAAACTCAAGCACATCCCACCGCGCGGCACGCGGTGGGATTGGCCAGGGTTACAGGCCTTCGCGCTCACCTTCGACGGTTACGCCCATGGCTTGGAGTTCGGGGCGGACCCGCACCTCGAACGTGAATGGGATGGGTACACACTCAGCGACATGCGGGCCGCCCTCTTCCTGGCCCAACGCAACTGGAATCACGCCGACCACACTCCGACTGAGCGTGAGCTGGCAAGCATCGAGCGATTAATTCAGGCGATACGGGAGCGCGTGGAGGCCAGCTCGACCTCCGATGCGGAGCCATGGGAGTCCCTGGACGCGGCCCTCCGCAACTTCGAAGCGCGTTTTGCGAATTGGGAGATCGCACTCCCCCCGGGCGATGTGCGTCTCCGTCGAGCCGGATTTCTTCAAGTCCACGGGTGGCTGATCCAGTACCAATTCGGCCGCTCAGGGAAGACCGAATACCTCGACTACTATGCGTCGCATCACATGGCAGGAGATGAACACGTACGGCTCTATGCGTCCGGAGGCCGCCGCCGCCTGGCCACCATCGCCTGGTCCTACTTCACGAGCGACGACCCGGTCGAGGCGCTGAAACGGGAGCGTGCATTCTTCAGGCGAAATCGCCGTGTCGCCCGGGTGCTGATCGCGAAGGGCTTCAACAAGGCCACAATGAATGACGTCCTCGCCACCGGACCCTTGGACGCGGCGGACGACGACGTAGGCGTCCGTCCAACCTGATTTCGGAGAAGTGCCGGGGGCTATTTCCCTGCCCCCTACCAATGGCATCGGAAGGGAGCCAGACCGGGAAACGGACAGCCTGTGCGATATCGTACCCCCTCAAGGGGGTGGTGCCAGCCCCAGCGTCACAAACCTCGCCGCCAGTGATTCCGCCTGTTCGACATATGACTCGCGGAGTACTTTGAGATCCCGCTCGTACTTGGTCAGGACCGCCCCCCTCGCGAGGGCCATCGCATGGCTCCTCACCGGGATCCTTGCGGCGGCCCGGACGACTGGATCGGCCGGCACGACCTCCAGCGCCTCCGAGGCCGACCGGAGCGCCTGCCTGATTGCCTTGAGGAGGGGGCTCCACTCGTGCCGTGGCAGTGTGAGCCGGACGCCAGCCTTCCTGTCCTCCACAGTCAATTCGCCGTAGGTCCAACCGTGTGAGGCGCTGGGTATCCGGCAGGTGATCCGAAATCCATCGTGGTAGGCAGTTGTCTCGATGCCGTAGTGACCGGTCACAGGCCCTCCGTCCGGCGATTCCGCCGGCACAAAGGGAGGTTGGAGCCCGGCCCGGAGAAACGTGAGTCGGAACACGCACAGGCGTGCGAAGCATTGATGGACATACAGGGCCCTTTCGGTGGAATCTGCTCCGTCTCATTCGCGCATGGGTCTGGCCCGATGGATTGGGTCGGCCGGCTGGGCCACCGCGGGGTCCTGGTGGCGGACGGGTCGTCGAGCCGGGGCTCTCACCGTCACTCGTCATGCCGGCCACCGAGACGGGGGTGGCCAGGGAACTGCCTACAAACTAGAACCGGCCTGTGACACGAAGGTCGCAGGCCGGGGTCGCGACTTAGATGGTATGGCCGGACGAATCCGGTGCGCGGCCCATCAAGTCAGGAAATCGCCGCGGCCATCATGATGGTGGTTCCCACCGGAGGTTGTCAACCGTACTCCGGTCTGTGCTGCTAAATCACCCACCGCACTGGCTCGGTGCCTCATGTACTCACGCCAGGACCTTCTTGGACTGCCCTTGTGTGCCGCGGCAGGATGTCGGCGACCTACGTTATCGAGTATGTTGCTATCTGCCTCCGTGTATTCTGTCGACTCGTCGTTCTATAAAGTATTATGCCGCCTGTGCTTACAGTCTGGCATACATAATGATATTAGGCTGCGCAGAGGTTCGAATCAAAGGAGCAGCGGAATGCGCAACAAAGACATCGGACGGCACGAGATCCCCTGGCCGGCGGTAGAAGACGAGTTTCTGAAGCACCATCTCCCCGGTGCGAGCGCAGCAGTTGTTGCCCTGAGAAATGCTGTTGCTGGGCTCAATTCTTCTGTCAACAGGGACCTGGTTCGTGTCGTGTCCGTCACGGGGGAAACGGGGGCAGGCAAGAACCACCTCGCCCGCGTCGTCGCTGGACATCGCAATTGGCTGATAGAAAGGAGCAGAAGCGGACTTGGGCCGGATTCGAGACTTTCATCCTACCTCAGTCGCTATGCCGAAATCAGCCTGCCCGCGCTCCCGGATTCCTTGGTCGAGAGCGAGCTCTTCGGCTACAAGAAAGGTGCCTTCACGGGCGCGGATCGGGAGCGCGCCGGGCTGCTCTCAGGCAATGTCGACGACATTCTGCTAGATGAGATCGGCGATGCGTCGGCGACGGTTCAAGCCAAGCTCCTGGGGGTGATCGAGTCACGGCGGTTCCGAAAGCTTGGGGCGGACCTCGACGACCTTCAAGAAACCAGCGCAAGGCTGATCGTCGCAACTCACCGCGACCTCGGAGCGCTCGTCGAGCGGGGACAGTTCCGCGAAGACCTCTACTGGCGCGTCATGGAGGTTGCGATCGAGGTACCACCACTTCGCAAGCAGCCTGATAACGTTCTTCCGCTGATCGATCATCACATCGCGGAGCTGTCCACACTCGGCATGTACGACATCGAACCAGGGAAAGGGCTGCGCGCCCTCCCTCAACTATCCCCCACGGAACGAGAATGGGCCACAACGTATGGCTGGCCTGGTAACATCCGGCAACTCCGCACTTCCCTTGTGAGGTGGCTGGCCGTCGACGGTGCGGTGCCTTTGTCCGAGGTGGTCCTCAGTACGGAGCCCGCTGTCTTGCGCTTCCGGCGGTCGTCCTCGACAGATGACTTCGCGGGCGAGACGCTCCGAAGCCGGCTTGACGCCGCCCTTCGAGACGAGGAGCCACTCGCGGAGACCTTGGGCGACTTCGTCCGCGATGCCCAGCGCGCTGTGGAAAAGGAGATTGTCGCGTGGTACGACGCGGCGAGCCCCACCGCTTCCCAGATCAGGCACCTCTTTCCTGGGATGAAGCATACGTCCGTCGTCAACAAGATTTCGCAGTGGAGGACTCAATGACCGGCGACTGCCAAGCTACCACGTGGTTCGAGCCCTCTTCTACTACGCTTGAGATGTCAGGTGCAAGCATCGTTTTTGGCGGAACTCACCTGATGGCGGAGTTCCTCGCCACATCGGCTTCCTGCCCCCAGCCTGGCGGCCGCCTAATGATCGTGTCGCCGTTCCTGGACGCCAACCTGGTTGGGCGCCTCGCACCATTCACAGAGGATTCCGCAAGAAGCCTAGACCTCCTCCTGATCACGACGCCCACGGCAGCGTCTCGACTTGCGGCTCGAGCAATGTCCTCGCTGCCTTGGCGATCATGCGAAGTCCGCGCCCTGAGAGGCCTCCACGCCAAGCTCTACATGCTGCTCCCCGATAAGGGGGCCAGCGTGGGGCTCATGGGCTCGCACAACCTTACTGCCGCTGGCATCTTTGCAAACAACGAGGCGGGAGTCCTCGTGCAGGGTCACACTCCCACATCGCTCGATGTTCTTCCTGGCATAGTCGATCACATTCTTGCACTACGGGAACGGTCGACCGTTATCTACGATTCTAAGTCCTGGCCATCGCACTTCGATTCGACGGCCGCCTAACCTCAGAGGAGCTTCACAATGTCAAAACCCGACTTTCCCACCTGGTTCTGTCTGTCCGGTGGCCGCCGGAATTTTCAAGTCGATCCGGTGCGTGATCGCGAATTTCTGTTCGGCGAACCTACCTGGGAAGCCGATATCGACTCACGCCTTAAGCGGGCACAGCTCCTCGGCGAGCCGCTCCGCCTCGTATGGTGGGGCCAGTACGGTATCGGCAAGACTCACCGCCTCCGGCATACCGAACATCTGATTGCCAAGAAGGGGTACAAGTACCTTCCCTGTTATGTGGTCGCCAGCGACATTCAAGACAAGACCGGCTTTGACCGCCTCTATTACGAAATGGTGAATTCCCTCTCAAAGGACCGGATGCGTGTAGTCGTGTCCTCCTACCTTCTGAAACTCCGCACAGCGCCTGAATCAGTTCCACCGCTTCGGGAGGTGTGCCGGGACATCGGGGACGTGGAAGCCGCCATCCGCAGCTTTGGCGGCGACAACGAGCAACTCGTGACCCCGGCCTGGCGCTTCCTCTCCGGGCTCGAGCTCAAAGCCAACGACCTGGCGCTGGCGAATGTCACGAAGAGCAGCTTGGGGAGCAGCCTGGAGTTCACTGCTGCGTTGGCAGCGTTCGCGACGATCGTCAATCTGGAGATGGATGGCCACGAACTCCTGTTCCTCATCGATGAATGCGAGAACATCGCCCGCGTCACGAACAAAGCAGCGGAAAACCGGTGGCAGGAGAGCATCAAGTCCCTGCTTGACGTGCGCAATATCAGCTTCGTTCTGACTATCGGCGCAGAGCGTCAGGGAGACTTGCCCAAAATCATTCTGCAGCCCGACATTGTCCGGCGCATCCAGAAAGACAACTACGTCCAGATGGCCGCCTTCACAGCTCCAGTGGCGAAGAGCTTCATCAAGAGCATGCTTCGACAGTGGATTGATTCGGCGAAGCTCGCAGAGCTGCACGCAGCTGGCGCGTTTGACAAACGCGACTCCGACCAAGACTCCTTTCCCTTCACCAAGGGAGCGTTTGAGAAGTTCTGTGACTGGACGGTGGTCGATCCCCGCGCAGCCAAGCCAAGCGTGATCATCGACAAGTTGAACAATGTCGCTGCTGAAGCCTATTTCCGCGACGAGCGTCTGATCACCAAGGACATTCTAACCGATCTCGGGATTGCCTGAGTCAGCGGAGCGAGGCCATGGGACGACAATTCATCGTAGATCCGCTGATTGGTGGCGAGGTGACGATCGGCACTGAGGGTACCGACACTCGACTCTACCTCGGTCGCCTTGCAGAAGCGGGCCCGACACGCAAGGTGTTCTTCCAGGGGTCGAAAGAGTTTGTCGTGCTCCTGAACGGCAAGCGGGGAAGCGGGAAGAGTCACACCCTGGGCGTGATTCTCGAGGGGCTGTCGACGGAACAGGACGACACGTCGATTGCGAAGCACAGCGGGCGTCGGGCTATCCTGCTACTTGACCCCATGGGCAACTTTTGGACTACAGCGCACTTGGTCAGTGAAGCCGGCCCGGACAAGGTCAGGAAGCAGTTTGAGTCACTTGAGGGGTGGCAGTGCGGCCCTGAGGCGCTACGAGTTCGCGTCTGGCTTCCGGCGGGCTTCAAAACGGTCAACCACCCGCCCGACGTCCAGGAGTTTCGAGTCCGTGTTGCCGACCTGGATGCAGCTGATCTCGCAGATCTTGTAGGGACCAACCTTGTGAGGGACCCTCAGGGTGCGGCGCTTCTCGAAGTGTTTGACGCGGTTAGGCTAACCAAAGCAGGTGCTGACTACCACCTTGCCGATCTGATCGCTCACCTCGATGCGATGCGGCAGAACGGGGGCAGCGATCACGCCGATGGCACCCTCCGAGCCCTGACTCGCAGCCTCCGTGGTCTCGAACGGCAACACGTATTCTCAGGCGCCGGTACGCCTCTCACTGAGTTACTTAAGCCGGGGGCACTGAGTGTACTGATGCTGCCGCTGAGTGTAGGGCCAGATCTACGGAGAGTCGTAACAAGACTCCTCATCAGGCGCATTCTGAAGGAGCGTGAGGAGGCCTCTCAGATTCTCCAGCGGCTTGCCGTTGAACCGCTTGCGCCGGGTGAACGCGCCCGGCTCACCGTGGAGGTGCAACAGCGTGTACCCCGCACGGTTCTCGCCCTCGATGAGGCCCAAGAGCTCCTAGGCGATGAAGGAGGCGAGGCACGTCAGGCACTAGAGGCGTTCTGTCTTCTCGGGCGCAACTATGGCCTATCACTCATCCTCGCAACGCAACGACCGACCGCAACCGCCCTCAGTCCGAAGGTGAGAAGTCAGGTGGATCTTTGTCTCGTGCATCGACTGCTGACTCAGGAGGATATCGACGTCTCTCAGCGCAACCTACTGGGAATCTTCCCGCGGGAAGTGATGCTCCGTAGCGAGCAGTTGGAGTTTCCACAGCTGCTGCGCGCACTGGAGCCAGGTCAGGCCGTAGTATCGGCTTCGCATGCGACGGCTGACGGAGAGCCGCTCCCGCGGATCTTCGTGTTGCAGGTCCGACCCCGCATCAGCGTGCACGGGGGCGAAGTCCCGTGATCCATGATATCCCAATCATGAGGAGTCTCGACCCCCATCACGCCCGCTTGGGCTATCTCGGAGCGCTTTCGGCCGTCAGCGTGCGAGGTCTGGACAACTATGAGAGCCTCGTGGCCCGCTTTCGCGATCTTCTGTTCGAGCGCTTCTATCCCGATGAGGATCGGTTCGCAACCGCCATGGAAACGGTTCCGCCCTCACTGAGGAAGGAACTGAATGCGCGGATGACTCGTGACCCGGACGAGGATCCTGCTGCCATCCTGGCGCCGGCCGACGATCAGACGGGATGGTTGACGCGAAGCGAATTCTGGCTATTCGACAGCCGGTTGCCCTCCCACGTTGGGTACCTCGCTTCAAAGCACGCGGGGCGCACCGTCGACTTGGCCAGGTGGACGGGGGTTCTTCTCCCTACTCTCGAGCTCTCCGAGTCGGGCTTCCTGCTTCAGTACCTTGTCACCGGGGGCCTGAACTCTTGGAAGCGTGACACCAATCTTCTTGTGGCCCGTTCACGGCCAGGGGCAGCGCTTCTCTACTTGCGGTTGCTCCTGCAGGCGGAAATCCTGTTTCCATGCCTTATTTGCGAATTTGCGGACCGACAGACTTCAAGCGCCGCATTGAGCGTTCGAGGTGAGGCGGGGCTGCTTCGAGGCGCCGTGCTGCGGCTGATGAATGCCATAGGTGAGCCTGCGGATCCCGAGGACATCCTCGCGTTCCGAGAGCTGAGGGATTTCAACGATGCAATCCTGAAATCTGGGAGCACTGAGGACAACTACTTGCGGCCCCGCCTTGAGATGCTCGTCGATCTAGGCCTCGTTACCCGCCGAACCGGCGGGGCGAAGGAGAGACTAGGACGATTCCATTGGGGACTTCCGGACTGTGCCGTCGCTCTCGCGGCCAGCTGGCACGAGCTTGCTGCGCAACCGCAGCGAATAGATGAGTTCCTCGAGCGGGACTTCATCCGGACGGCGGCGCCGGCCTTGGGAATTCCCGTCCGTGCTCCTTCAGGCGACGCCGAGGCATTGATGTGGTTTGCCAAAGCATACACCGAGGTGCGTCGGGAAATCGGCTTCACACCCGGTAGAACCGTAGCCCAGCTCGGCTCGCTTCTTGCCGCGGAAGCCGGCGTTCGGCTTGAGGTGAAGGACCTCTTCGATCTGGCCTACAGGCTCCCAAGCGGTCCGTATGCTGCCCGCGTCAGCTTTTCGGGGGGAAGCCGATTTGACACGGAGTTCATGATCAAGATCGATCCCGCCCTTGTTCCCGAGCTTGAACAGACGCTAATGCGGACTGGAAAGGGAGAACCCGCCGATGGCAAGAGCTGATACAGCACCCCTCGCTGTTGTTCTGGCGGCGATTAAGAAGGGAGAGGCTTCATTCTCGCAGTTCGAGAGATGTCTTTCCTCATACACCGCCTCCCCGGATGTAGAGAGCGTCGAAGCGGCCCCCAGACTGAGGGAAGCCATCGCCCGACTCGAGCAGACTATTCAACGTTCGACGGTTGCCGCAAGTGCCGCGCTGGCATTGATCGAGAGCCGATATAGAGCGGATGTTGATTCCTACGCCGAGCGTCTTTCAGGGGCGCTACGGGCTGCCGGATGGAAACCATCCGGAGACCCATCTCGCCCAGTAGTCGAGGACATCGTGTTCATCGACGTCAAGCCTGATGCACCAAAGGTGACAATCAACAATCGGAGTTTCGGAGATCTTCGACTCAGTGCGGTCGTGGCGGAAATCCGTTTGGTCCTCGAAGCCATCAGGAAACGAACTACGCCTCCGGCCGCATTCGTCGCCGAACTCGAGGCGGCTTATGGGCAGGAGCTGGTCGCGACCGGAACCACATCAGGCAAGCCGGTTCACCTCGGTTCCTTGCATCTGCGCCTCGTTATTGGCCGACAAGGAAGGAGCTTTCGAACCGACCCCCGAGCGTCTTCATTCAAGGAATACCCGCTCGAGGTATTCCGTGCAGACCTCTTCAATCTGCTTAGCTCAACTACGACCTCGCCGAACGGGAAGCGAGCGTGCGTCGCCTCCGGCGCGGACACGGAAGGAGCCATCTTCATGGTCATTCCTGCACTTGGGAGACCTGGGTACGCGGCTCGGTTGTGGTTCGAATAGGACATGCAATGACCAAGCACACACACGCAGATGTCTCTAGAGAGCTTGCCGTCCGCCTGATTGGCGGCCTGAGGCAGGGCTCCAACTCCTTGGAGGGAGTCAGTCTCTTTTCTGCTGGCCGGGAGCCAGTGCTTCGAGCTGCAGAGACGCTGATGGACGAACTCAGCATGAGCGGAGGATCGGCAGTCCGCTGGCTGAAAGGCGTCTACGGAAGCGGCAAGACCAATACCTTCGCAAGGTTGCTGGAAGCCGCTCACTCCAGGCGGTGGCTGGTCACACATGTCCAAGTGTCCGGCAAGGGCATGGGATGCGAGCTGCATCGGTTCGAAGAGATCTATGCGAGCGTGATCCGCAACTGCGTCAGCCCGGCTCAAGTACATGCCACCCAAGCGCTTACAAGTCCGGGGACCGATAATGGATGGCAGTGGCTTCTCGATGACTGGGTCGAATCCCTCAAGAGGCAAATCGGAGCTGGAGCCGGGGCCGATGTCCCATCCATGAGATTCCGGGAGACAGTTGATGGGACCATATCCCAGCTGCAGTTACTCCGTGGCATCCACGGCTCGTTCGCGGCCGCGCTTCGGGGTTACGCCTTGGCTTCAATCGACCATGATCTGGAGCGCCGGGAGATCCTGCTTGATTGGTTTGCAGGCACGGATGTCCTGAAGATCAGCCCCGCAATCAAAGCTTCGCTTCGCGCAGCACATATCCTTGAGCCCGTATCTCGCCGCAATGCCAAGGCGATGCTTAGGCAGCTGACTGCCTTTGCAAGGTATCGTGGCTATCGGGGTTTCCTCATCCTAATCGACGAAGTTGAGAATGTACTGCAGCTCTCGGTGAGCCAGCGACGCATGGCTTATACCCTATTGCGCGAGCTGATTGACAACATCGATGAGCGGCACGGCATGGCTCAGACTCTACTCTTTCTGTCGGGGACCCCGGATCTCTTCGAAGGCGAGAAGGGCATTGCCGAGCACGAGGCCTTGGCAGGCCGGGTCCTACTGCCTTCATCCAACTCGCCTCCAAATCCTGCGGCGCCAGTTGTTGACCTCACCGCCTTTCCGATAACTGCGGCCGACTTTCTCACGATAGGGATGAACATTGCATCGTTGTACTACGTCGCCGGTGGGGCGCCTAAGCACGTCTCCAAGCCGACACAAGATGCCCTCACAGCACTCCTGCCCTTGAATCCCCTCCCCTCCCCCCGGGCTTGGGTTCGCACCGTCGTTGACCTGCTCGACCGTCAAAGCGCATGACGCTTGTCCGCACAGAGCCACCAACCGATTCGGATGAACGTGCTTGCGGACTGCGATCGATAGAGCGGTTGCGTTGCGGCCTTCCGCCATCCAGCCACGCCGCCCGGCTATCCGTCGGCACGGCAGCGCTGGCGCGAAGCTTCGGTCAGTTCTTGAATGGCAACGAGCACGACAACAATGGGTTCCTGGTGCTGGGGGACTACGGCACCGGTAAGAGCCACGCCTTGACACTTCTCCGGGAGATGGGCCTAGCGGCAGGCTTCGCGACCTGCTGGCTGACGGCGGATGGATTCGAGTGCGCCTTGAATCACCCGCAGCGCTTCCTCGCCACTCTTCTTGGCACTCTTGAGACTCCAAGCGGTGACGGAGGCTATGCCGCACTGCTCACTCGCTTACTGGGGAACCCTGATACGTTGCCCCAAGTTGCCGACACCGTCCTGCAACACATGACCGCTGGAGCACAACTGGATTTGAAGGCGTCATCGCTGGCATTTCTGCTTCGCGAGGTTCTTAAGTCAGAACGTGGGCACCGGGAGGACGAGCAGCGATATGCCGTCAGAGAAGAACTGATCAGGCTTCTGGCGGGGGAGCCTCTCACTGGCTCCGCCGGACTGGAATCTTATCGCCTCGCCGCGTATCGGCTTCTGGCCGTTGCGTGTGGCATCGTCGCCATTGCAGGCTGTCGTGGCCTGGTAGTGATCATTGACGAGGTGGAGAGTGTCTTCACAAAGCTCCCGAACCGACTCTCCCGCCAAGGCGCCTACCGTGTTCTCTCCGCCCTTATTCACGGCCAATCCACTCCCACTATCCGGGTGGCCATTGGAATGACGCCGGACGCCGATACCTGGATCAGAGCCGACATCGCACACGCCGCCAGAAATCTGCCAGAATCGTCAATCGAGCCCGTCCGTAGGCTGAACCGGTCCATGGCTGGCGATCAAATCCCGACTTGGCAGTGCAGACAGCTATCCGAGGTCCAACTGACAGAGTTGCTTGAGCGAACGAGGGACCTCTATTCCGCAACCTACCCAAACGCGCCGACACCCATTGGATCGGTCTGGCGTCGCAAGGTTGCATCGATTCTTGAGCAACACCCGCCGACGCGCCTTGCTATCAGAGAAGTGGTCGATGAGCTTGACCGTCTACGATTCGGAATAGCGTGAGGAGTGGTCGACCGGCGGCTGAGCAGAAACCTTGGGCGGACTCTCCCGTCACGAGATTGGAGGAGCGAGTGAGGGTCTGCTAGGAAGCACGAATGCGACGGCCCGCCCGTTCAACAGCTGCAGACAAGTTCTTATTAACCTGACACTCCCAAATGATCAGCTGACGCCATCCGGCACGGCGAAGAGCCAAGCTCATACGCTTGTCCCTGGCGATGTTACTGGTGAATTTGCGCTTCCAGAATGTGCGGTTCGAGGTGGGCAACGTTGCATAGCGGCAGCCAGCATGGCGGTGCCAGAAACACCCATGGACCAGGATCACCATCCGGTACTTGGGGAGGACTATGTCTGGAGTTCCAGGAAGCCTTTTGACGTGGAGGCGGAATCTGAACCCCAGCTTGTGTAGTGCAGATCGCACGAGCACTTCCGGCTTCGTGTTCCGCCCCGGGATCCGAGACATGTTCCAGCTTCGGCGCTCCGGCGTCAGGCTGTCCATGACACTCGCTATGCGAATATGTGCGCGATGAGGTCGGCGATCTGCCGAGCGAGGAGTGGCGGCACGGCGTTGCCCACTTGTAGATACTGAGCGGTGCGCCCTCCCACAAAGAGGTAGTTATCGGGAAAGGTCTGCAATCTGGCAGCCTCGCGGACGGTCAGGCTGCGGCATTGAGTTGGATCATAATGGATATAGTAGTGCCCATCCTTGTGGATGTGCGACGTGATCGTCGTGCTCGGGCGCGTCGCCACCTGCACACGGAAGCGATCAGTAAACAGGTTGCCGTCTAGGGCACGGTCGACGTTCGCATGATCCGGGAGCAGGCTCGGCGGGAATCTGCCAAGCCCAGGGCTGGAGTCCCGCTCCTGAGCAAAACAGGCGGCAAAGAGATAGCGGTGGAGGTCCTCGATCATGTGACCTCGGGCACGGTGATTTATGCACCCACCGATGCGATTGTCGAGATACCACTCCCGATGCTCCCCGATTGACACATCCGCCTCGACAAACTCCCCTCCCCGAGCCTTTCTCGGTCTTGACAGTCCCTCAATCGTCTGTCGGACCCTCTTCTGGACATCCCGTAGTCCGTGGGTTCCAAGCCATTTGAACCAAGGTGTGTTCTTCGCACCTCTGATCGCAGCGAGCCAAGAGTCGTGGGAATCGTCCCCTCGGCTGAGGCCGCTGCGGACCCGTGGCAGCCCCGCGAGCACAGTCTCCACCGTCACCTGCCGTCTCGCGAACCTGAGGATGTCAGGATCTTTTCCGACATCTTCACGCACGCCAACGATTATGACGCGATGGCGTGCCTGGGGAACTCCGTAGCGCTCAGCGCGAAGCACAAAGTCGGCCGAGCGAGAGCCGAAGAGATCATCGACACCGGCAAGGGAGTAGATCCGGTAACGTGGCTTGCGGTCGCCGGTCAGCCGTTTCTCACGAGCAAGCGCCCGTGCGGGGTCCTCAAGGTCACCCCGAATTCGAGCAAAGAGCAGCTCGCTCTCCAAGGTGGCAGAAAGCATCCCTTTGACATTCTCCATCACGAACACTGGCGGTGCGTGATCCGCCAATATCTGCAGGTACTCGACATAGAGAGTCTGACGACGATCTGTCGCCGGATCGTATTCTTCCTTGCCCTTGTTACGCGACCGCCCGGCGAGTGAGTAGGCCTGGCACGGCGGGCCGCCGATTAGAAGCCAGCGGTCGTTTCTCCCAAGCGTGAGAGCGATCCGATCACGAATGCTCGCTGCCGATTCGGGGCCAAGCTCCTGGCACCACGCTTCTTCCGCCGCTCGCCTTGCCTGCCGCTGGTGCTTCCGGTAGAGCTCATCGATTGTGAGCCCGCCTCGGAGCAGTTCGTAGTAATCAGCCGGCACTTCGCCTTTGGGAAATTGGCGGAAGAAGGCGCGCAACTTCAGGGTGTTGTGCGCCGCGGGGTCCTTCTCGATTGAAAGGGCAAGGCGGTACCCGGCACCGGCGTCGCTCGCAGAAAAGCCCTCTCCAAGGCCACCGGGGCCTGCAAAGAGATCGATGACGGCAACTGGCACCATGGGATCAATCTACCAAATTCAATGAGGGGAACCAGGGGGCATTACGTGGTGGCCATCAGACACATTCGAAGAAACCCTCGACCTAGTCCCCCTTGGGTTTGTCAGTCGGTCCTGTCTGCCCAATGATGATGAATGGGCGATGACCGTCAGGTGCTCTTCACTTCTCGGAGGCCCAACGAGCACCGGTCGGCACTCTCCCAAGGCCGAGGCGGTGCCGAGCCCACAGCTTGGCGCAGGATTCCTTCCGTCATGGCTCCGGCATGCCCCTAGACGGAACAGGGACCCCATCGCTGGGATCCCTTTCACGCCACCTGCCCAACATGCCGCAAGTTCGAGTTTTCGGCCCCCTCACCTCACCCGCATTCACTAAACCCGCACACATGGCACTTCATGCACCCCTCGGCGTACTCCAGCTGGGAGCCGCAGTCGGGGCAGGCGCCGGCCATCGGTTCGTGCGAGCGGACCAGCTCGAACTGCTCCGCCCCCATCGACACCCGCACCGTCGGGGCCACCTCGGCCTGGGGCGCACCTGGGATCAGCTCCTGCTGGATGCCCTGCTTGTCCTGCATCCACTTCTCGATGGCAATCCCCACCGCGTCCGGCACCGAGAGCACCTTGTGGGTGCCGAGGCCGATCGTCCGGTCGGAGCTGATGCCGCGGAGCTGGCGGTGGATCTCCTTCATCGGAATACCCGACCGGAGCGCCAGGGATACCAGCCGGCCCATGGCCTCCACATCCGCCATGAGGGCCCCGCCAGCCTTGCCGAGGCTCATGAACACCTCGAACGGCTGGCTCTTGTCGTCTTCCGTGATGGTCACGTAGAGCGTGCCCAGCGGCGTTTCCACCCGGCGGGTGGTGCCCCGGAGCGCCTCGGGCCGGCTCCGCTTCTGCCGCCGCTGGAGGTTTTCGGCCTCCAGGTCGTGCACCAGCTTCCGGAGCCGCTCGTTCTCGGCGCGGATCTCGGCCAGCTCCCCCATGACGTCAGCCATCGGGACCGAGTCGGCCAGCGGGGCCAGGTCCGACCGGGCCACTGAGGCGCCGCTGGACAGGGCCTGCTCCTGGACCTTCTGGGCCGTGGCGCCGGTGGACAGGACCTGCATGTCCCGGCTGCCGTCCCGATAGACCGTGACACCCTTGCAGTTGAGGTGGTACGCGAGCCGGTAGATCTCCTCGACGTACGCCTCGGTGGCGTCGTGGGCAAAGTTGCAGGTCTTCGAGATGGCGCTGTCGTTGGCCTCCTGGAAGCCGGCCTGCATCCGGATGTGCCACTCCGGCTTGATGTGATTGGCCGTGACGAACACCCGCTGCCACTTGGCCGGCACTTCCTCGAAGTTGATGTGCCCCGCCTCGGCAATGCGGGTCATCAGCGCCTCGGAGTACCACCCCTCCTTCTTGGCGATGGCAACAAAGTCCTCATTCACGTCCGGCATCAGCACGCCGGCCTGGTTCCGCATGAAGGCCACCGCAAAGAGCGGCTCGATGCCGCTGCTGCAGCCGGCAATGATGCTGATGGTGCCGGTCGGGGCCACGGTGGTCACGTTGCAGTTCCGGAGCTTCCGCATCGGGCGGATCCGCTCACCCTTGGGGCCCCGGGCACAGGTGGCGTCCGGACCCCAGATGCTCTTTTCCCATTCCGGGAAGGGGCCCCGGATGGCCGCCAGCCGCTCCGACTCCACCTTGGCCTCGTTGTCCACGAAGGCCTGGACCCTGGCACCCAGCGCCACGGCCTCCTCGGAGTCGTAGGGGATGCCCAGCTTGATCAACACGTCCGCCCAGCCCATGACGCCGAGCCCGATCCGGCGGATCCGCTGGGCCAGGTCGGTGATTTCGGGCAGCGGGTAGGCGTTGGCGTCGATCACGTTCTCGAGGAAGTGGCTCGAGAGGTGGATGGCCTGGCGGAGCCGGTCCCAGTCGAGGCTGCCGTTCTCCACGAACACGCCGAGGTTGATGGAGCCGAGGTTGCAGACGTCGTACGGGAGCAGGGGCTGCTCGCCGCAGGGGTTGGTGGCCTCGTAGGCGCCCAGGTGCGGCACCGGGTTGTAGTAGTTGGCCTTGTCGATGAAGAACACCCCGGGCTCGCCGGTCTTCCAGGCGCCGTGGATGATCTTCTGCCACACCTCGCGCGCCCGGAGCTTGCCCACCACCGCCTTGCTCCGCGGGTGGAACAGCTCGTACTCGGCGTCGGCCTCGACCGCCGTCATGAAGGCGTCGGTAATGGCCACCGAGATGTTGAAGTTAGTGATCTTCGTCGTGTCCGACTTGCACTCGATGAAGTCGAGAATGTCGGGGTGGTCCACCCGGAGGATGCCCATGTTGGCGCCCCGGCGTGTGCCGCCCTGCTTCACGACCTCCGTGGAGGCGTCATACAACGACATGAAGGAGACGGGACCCGAGGCCACGCCCATGGTGGAGCGGACCACGTCGTTCTTGGGCCGGAGCCGGCTGAAGTCGAACCCGGTGCCGCCCCCCGACTGGTGCACCAGCGCCATGGCGCGGAGGGTGTCGTAGATGCCGTTCTTGCCGTTGGAGAGGTTGTCCTCCACCGGCAATACGAAACAGGCCGAGAGCTGGCCCAGGGGCCGGCCGGCGTTCATGAGGGTGGGGCTGTTGGGCATGAACTCGCGGCGGGCCATGGAGCCGTAGAAGGCCGTGGCCAGCTCCTCGATGGCCCCGCTGGAGGCGCCGTACTTCTTGTCGGCCCCCGCAATGGTCCTCGCCACACGCCAGAAGAGGTCCTCGGACTTCTCGACGGGCTTCCCGGCGTCGTCCTTGACCAGGTAGCGCTTCTCGAGGACGGTCAGGGCGTTCGGGGACAGGTCGAGCGCGCCCCGTGGCGAGGTTTGAGTCATGCGGGCCCCATCCCTTCGAACGAAGGGAAATTCTTGGTGGTTCGGAATGTCTCTAGAAGATAACGGGACAGTACCGAAGAGTGGGATGCAAGCTACGTAAATTGATGATGCAGAGCAATCGTCAAAAAAAGCCCGCAGCGGCGCGGAAATCAGGTGTTAACATCACAAACATGATGGCTGAAGGGAGGAAGGAGAAACGGACTTGGGACTTGGAGGGGTTTAAGGAGAAATGAGAAAAGGTTGGCCGGTCCGCAAACATCCTTTCTCCTTCCTCCTTCCGCCCCTCCAAGTCCTTAGTCCGTTTCTCCTAGTCCTTGTGCATCGGGTACTTCCCCGCCCTATGATCCCTGGCCTGGTCGACGTAGTGTTGCCACGTGGAGGTAATCCGCTCCGCCAGCTCCGGCGTCACCTGCCGCACAATGCGACCCGGCACCCCCATCACCAGGCTCCCCGGCGGCACCTGCATCCCCTCCGGCACCACCGCCCCCGCCGCCACCACGCTCCCCGTCCCGATCCGCACCCCGTTGAGCAGGATGCTCCCCATCCCGATCAGGCACTCGCCTTCCACCGTGCAGCCGTGCAGGATGGCCTTGTGCCCCACGCCGACCCGTTCCCCGATGGTGCAGGGGAGGCCGGTGTCCACATGGACGATGGTGCCGTCCTGGATGTTGGTCTGGGCCCCGATGACGATCGGCGCCATGTCGCCCCGGAGGACCGAGGTGTACCAGACACTCGATTCGGCGCCCAGGGTCACGTCGCCCATGACGACGGCGGTCGGGGCCACGAAGGCGGTCTTGTGGATGGTCGGCACGCGCGTCCTCAGCTCAGGGTAGCACCGGCTCCAGCCGGATCTGGGTCCAGCCGACCACCGGGTGGCCGTCCTTCTTGGCCGGGGTCCACTTCATGGCCAGCGCGTACCGGCTGGCCAGGTCGTTGAACTCGGCGCTCTCCGACGGCCGGAACATCGCCACCTCGCCCGTCGTCCCGTCGGCGTTCACCTTGACCGCCAGCACCACCGGGCTCGGGAGCGGCGTCGTCCCCGCCGGCACCACCACCCGCGCCGGCGCGACCGGCAGCGCCCGGGTGTCCCAGCAGCCGCGGTCCTTGTTGTAGCCCGGCCCCGGCCGGTCGCAGTTGAGGACCACCGTGGTGTCGCGGGAGGTATCGGTACCGAGGCCGAGCGGCGGCCGGGTGCGGTCCGCCTGCTTCATCGGCTGGCCCACCCGGGTCAGTTCCGGGGTGTAGGTCAGCTCCACCCCCGAGCGGATGTTGACGGTGTCCAGGAAGAACACGTGGAGTGGCGCCGAGATGGCCACCGCGTGGGGGCCCGGGGAGAGCGGAATCGGCGTCTCGGTGGGCGCCTTGTCGTCCACCATGACGGTGGACCCGCGCGGCAGGCCGGAAATCTTGAGGAATCCCGGTGGGCCGTTCGCCGTGACCACGGGCGGCGGAGCGGGGCTGTCGGTCTGGGCGGGCGCGCCGGTCGGCGGGATGGCGCCCGAGTCGGCCTTGGCGGTGTCGGCCACCGTGGTGTCCGGCCTGGTGCTGTCGGCCGCCGAGGTGTCGGGGGTGACGGGCGCGACGACGACGAGCGAGTCGTTCCCGGGCTTCCCCGCCTCCGGGCCCAACCACCCTGCCAGTGGCCCACGCCCGAGCTTGCCGCCCCAGGCCAGCGCACCGACCGCGAGCAGGAAGAGCACCGTGGGCCACCCCATGCCCCGCTTGATCTCCCTGCCCCTGAGCGCCGAGGCGCGCTGCATGGCGGGCCGGGCGGGTCCATTGATGCCGCTCGGGTCGGCCTGCACCGCCGGGATCGGCGTGGTCGGCATCGCCGCCAGCCGCTCCCGCGTGCTGGCCCCCGAGATCCGCCTCGGCGCCGCCGGCCGCC
>CAZNDK010000008.1:0-77699 GCA_964571795.1 uncultured Gemmatimonadaceae bacterium
CCCATGTCGATCATGCGGGTGATGGTGCTCGGCGCGTCGTTGGTGTGCAGCGTGGAGAGCACCAGGTGGCCCGTGAGGGCCGCCTTGATGGCGATACTGCCCGTCTCGAGATCTCGAATTTCGCCGATCATGATGATGTTCGGGTCCTGCCGCAGGAACGCCTTCAGCGCCGCGGCGAAGGTCAGCCCGATCTCGTTCCGCACCAGGACCTGGTTGATGCCCATCAGGTTGTACTCGACCGGGTCCTCGGCCGTCATGATGTTGACTTCCATCGTGTTGATCCGCGAGAGCGCGGAGTACAGCGTGGTCGTCTTGCCCGAGCCCGTCGGCCCCGTCACCAGCACCATGCCGTAGGGGTTCAGGATGGCGGCCATCAGGTCGTCTTCCGCCTTCTTCTCGAAGCCGAACTTGGAGAGGTCGAGCGTCAGGTTGCCCTTGTCGAGAATACGGAGCACGATCTTCTCGCCGAAAAGCACCGGCAGCACCGAGACGCGGAAGTCGATGACCCGGTTGCCCATCTTGAGCTTCAGGCGGCCGTCCTGGGGCACCCGCCGCTCGGCGATGTTGAGCTGCGACAGGATCTTGATGCGCGAGGTCAGCGCGGCCTTCATCTTGAGCGGCGGCTTCATGACCTCGAGCAGCGCGCCGTCGATGCGGTAGCGCACCCGGAGCTCGAACTCGAAGGGCTCGATGTGGATGTCGCTGGCGCCCCGCCGGACCGCGTCCGTCAGGAGGCCGTTGATCAGCTTCACGACCGGCGCGTCGTCGATCTGGGCCTGCGTGGCCGCCTCGTCCTCGAGCTCGGCGACGATCTCGACGTCCTCGCCCTGCCCTTCCATGTCCTTCAGGATGTCCTGCAGCTGCTGGTCGTTAGTCTGGTAGTAGCGCTCGATGAGGCCGCGCAGCGTGTACTCGCCGGCCAGCACCGGGAAGACGTCGTACCGGGTGATGAACTTCAGGTCCTCGACCAGCCCCATGTTGGTCGGGTCCGCCATCGCCACCGTGAGCGTCCGGCCCTCGCGCTTGAGCGGCAGCACCACCTGCTTGTTGGCCAGGTCGGCGGGAATCAGCTTGAGGATCTTGGGGTCCACCTCGAACCGCGAGAGGTCCACCGCCGGCATCCGGTGCTGCCGGGCGAGGATTTTCGTGATTTCGATTTCCGCCACCAGGCCCAGCTTGACCAGCACGTAGCCGAGGCGATGGCCGGACGAGCGCTGCTCCGCGAGGGCCTGATCGCACTTGGCGCGCGTCAGCAACCCCTCGCGAATGAGCACGTCACCGAGCCGCTCGATGTCGGCGGCCATCGTGGTCGTCATGCTGGCACTGCCCCTCGGGTCTGGATGTCAGGAGAAATGGACGGGAGTAGCCGGTGGGGCGAGTAGCCATTCCCGTGCCATGTATTGCATCCATGCATCGGTAGGAAGGCTAACTCGCGCCGAGGGAAGATGTTAAGGTCCCTTCAGGAGGGGCCGGAGCCGCTCCAGAAGCGTCGGTCCGATGCCGGGGACGGCACCCAGCGCGCCGATGTCCGCAAAGTGGCCGTGCGATTCGCGGTAGGCCACGATCCGGGCGGCCAGGGAGGGCCCGATTCCAGGCAGCGCCTCCAGTTCGGCCGCCGTCATGGCGTTCAAGTCCGGCCGCGCCGCCTCAGCACCGCCAGGCCCGCTCGGTCCCCCTCGAAAGCGCAGGAACGGCTCCAGCACCCCGAGCAGCTTCGGGCCGATGCCGGGCACCCTGTCGAGCCCATGGAGGTCGCGGAAAGGACCCTTGGCCCCGCGATCGGCCAGGATGGCCCGGGCGAGCCCGGGACCGACCCGCGGGAGCCGGAGCAGGTCCTGGAGGGTGGCCTGGTCGGGGTCAATCGTTTCGCCGGGGGCCAGGGGCCGGGCGGCCGCCAGGGCGCTGTCCCGGTGCGCCGTGGGGGAGCCTCGCCGTTCGGCCGGCATCAGGGCCACTTCGCCGGGAGGAGCGCCCGGCCGGCCGGCCAGGAGCCGGATGCCCTGCCCTGCGACTCCCAGCAGCAGGAGGAGGAGAATGGCCCGGCGTTCGGCGGGTTCCATGCCCGGCAGAATGCCGGGCCGCGCACCGAGTCCGGGCACCTCCCGACCGCCGCGAGGGGCCGTTCATTGCGATGCGGTCGCTACCGCTCGGCGTTGGCCACCAGCGCCAGCGCCACCTCGCCCACCGCATCCAGGCTCTGGGCGCTCACCTTGTCCGGGGTGTCTTCCTTGGTGTGCCAGTACGGGTAATCGAAATCCACCACGTCGATGGCGCGGATGCCGCGCGCCTGCAGCGACACGTGATCGTCGGTGAGGGTGTGCCGGGGCGTGGACACGAACACGCTGCCGTATCCCGCCTTCGCCGCGACCTTCCAGACCAGCCCGACGACCTCCGGGGCGCCGGTCAGCGAGTTGCCCTCCTGGTAGATCTGGAGGTCACGGTCGCCCACCATGTCGAACAGCACGGCGTAGAGCGGCGCCGGCCCGGGCGGCAGGTGGGCGGCGTAGTACTTCGACCCGATCAGGACGTCGGCCTCCGCCGCGAACACCCCGTAGTCCTCCCCGTCCACGAACAGCAGGTCCACGCCGACGCCGGGCGGCGCCAGGTGGAGCGCGGAGGCCACGCCGAGGAGGACCGCGGTGCCCGAGGCGCCGTCGTTGGCGCCCGGCACGGCGGCGGCGCTGTCCCGACTGTTGGGGCCGTCCGATACGGGGCGGGTGTCCCAGTGCGCCAGGAACAGGATGCGTTCCGAGGCGCCCGGGTTGAAGCGCGCCACGAAGTTGCGCATGGGCAGGGACTCCCCCGACGCCGTGACGTGGGTCCACGCCTGCACGATCAGCGTGTCGGCCAGCGGCCGGAGCAGGCTGTCCAGCCACGCCGCCTCTGCGGCGTGCCCGGGGGTGCCGGGGATCCGCGGGCCGAACGCCACCTGCGCCTCGACCGCGCGGTAGGCCGCCTGGCCGTCGAAGGAGCGGGTCGGGCCCGCGGTGCCGCAGGCCAGGGCGAGCGCGGCCCCCGTGGCGAGCGCGTGGGAAACCCGCATCAGTAGTCTCCGGAGAAGAGAGAGAGCTGGAATGTGAGGCTCAGCGTCAGCTGCTCGGTCATCCGGTTGAGCTGGCGCACGTCGTTGAGCACGTAGGCCGCCTGCAGCCCCCCCGTCAAGATCGTCAGGATGTCGGTGTCGACCCCGACCCGGAGCGTCTTGCGGCGGACGTCGGAAATGGCGATGCACTCCGGGACGTCCGGCAGGTCGAGGCACGATTCCGACTTGCTGGACAGGCCGTTGATGGACGCCCGCACCTGCTTGCGCGCGCTGCTGATGTTGCCGGGCAGGCGGAACAGGTACACGAGGTTGGCGGTGATGTCCTGCCCGGTGCCGTGCGTCGTGGTCCCGTTGGCCTGGCGCTCGTCGCCGGTGGTGCCGTATCCCATGGTGAGGCTCAACCCGTTCCGGAATGTCACCTGGAGGTCGTTGGTCCAGGTGGAGGTCTCGGTGAGGGACACGGCATTGAGGGTCGCGGCGGGGAGCACGGTCTTTCCCGAGCGCTGGCGCAGGTTGGTGGCGAGGCTCACGACGGCGAGCGGCCCCCCCTTGAAGGTCTGGGTCCACCGGGCCTGGAAGATCGGCCACTCCTGCTGCGTGATCTGCGACAGGAGGTAGCCGTTGCTGACGCGGGTGTACCGGTCGATGTCCGACGACGAGTACTGCAGGCTCGCCGTGATGCCGAAGGGAAGGTCCGCCCCGCCGCCGACCGTGATGTTCTGCGTTTCGGCGGCGCTCAGCGCAGAGTCGCCGTCCTGCACGAGGAAGTCCTGCAGGCCCCCCCGGGCCAGCATGTAGCCCAGACCGGGGTCGAAGGTGGCGAGGTCGAAGGTCGACAACCGCGTGGCCCGGTAGGCGAAATCCAGCACGCGGATGCCGCGCAGGGCGCGGGCGCCGGTGCTCGAGTCTTTCACCAGCTGCCGGAACCCGCGGGCCGGGTCGAGGGTGATGCCGATTTCGCGGGAGCGAATGTTGTTGTACGTCTGGGGAAGAATGTAGGCGCCGCTGTCCCCGAACTCCTGTATCGGGGCGCGGCTCGTCAGGCTCCGCGAGAGGATGAACGAACTGGTGGTACTGTACCGGCCGCGCAGCCAGGAGGTGAGCCGGGGAGTCAGGTTGATGGCGGTGGCCACGGTGCGGTCGCGCTCCACCCCGACGTCGAGGCCGAGGAACGTCTTGCGCGAGGCGTCCGTGAGCCGCCCGATCGAGGTGGTGTCGTCGTAGTTACGGAGATCACGCGTGCTGCCGACGTCGCCCACCAGGGTCAACATGCCGACGGGCTGCCAGGTCAGCCCTGCGGCGTTGCGCCAGAGCTGGGTGAGCGACACCACGGGCTTGAGCGCGGCGTCCCCCGGACGGGTAACCGGCACGAGGTATCCGGTGAAGTCGCTCTCCGCCTGCGTGAGCTGGCTCTGGAAGCGGATGTTCGTCGGGAACACCCCGAGCTGCGTGGTCCGCATCGAGGTGAAGCCCTCGCTGCTGGCCATCCAGGGCGGCAACTGGTCAACCGCGCCGCCGAGCCCCACCTTGGGGCCGGTGCGGGGCAGGATCAGCGTGTAGTTCAGGTTGAACGCCGATGAGGAGTTCGTCCCCGTGGACAATTCCGTCTGGGTCTGGCCGGTAAGGATCGAGCCCGAGAGGATGAGCGGATCGAGCAGGCCCCGTTCCAGGGTGGTGGTCCCTCGGCGGGTGCGGCGCAGGCCGAAGTTGAACGTCGTGGTGGTGCCGAACGGCTGGCGAAGGTTGGCGATGTCGGCGGCGAGGATATCGGTGCCACCGATCAGGATCGGGTCGATGTTGGTCCGGGTGTAGCTCACCGAGAACGGGATCGCCAGGCCGAGGGAGGCCGGGAGGAACCGGTCGAGCCGGATATTGGTGCCCAGCACGACGGCGCCGGTGGTGCGGTAGGTCGGGTCCCGCCCGATCTGCTGGAAGAGGCCGTCCTGCCGCACGTAGTTGACCGAGAAGTCCGCCACGTCCGCCGCCTGCAGCCGGGCGTCGAGCGCCATCGAGGCCCCCCGGTCGGTCACCGGGCTGTCGAGCCGGATGTCGTCCACCCAGAGCTCGACGGTGCCGAGCGTCTGGGTGTTGGCGCGGCGGTAGATGCCGGCGGAGAGTTCCTGGGCGGAGGCCAGGTTCGGCGGATTGACGCCCGGGTCCGCCACCTGGACCACGTAGGGGCCCTGGCACGCCACGTACGCCAGCGGGTCGCCTATGCCGCAGGCCGCCGCCCCATCCGGAGGGAGGCCCTGCAGCCATCGCTGCTCGATCTCGGCGCGGAGCTGCCGCCAAATCGGAATGCTGATCAGCGCCTCGGGCACCCAGGCGGTGCTGCTGGCCGGCACGTTGTACAGGTAGAAGTTCCGGTCGTCGCTCCCGATCTTGAAGAACGCCGTCAGGTCCTGGCTGGCCCAGCCGTCGCCGTTGCCGCGGAACCAGACCCGGACCTGCTCATACTTGAGCAGGTTCTGCGCGCCCGAGGGGAACCGCTGGTAGGCCTCGGCACGCTCGCCGACATCGAGCGAGGTGGCCACCACCCGGAGCGACTTCTCGTTGATCTGCAGACCCTTCACCGGCTGCCCGTTGTCGTTCCGGGCCGGCTCATTGGTCACGCCTGGCGGGGAGGTGTACCCCAGCGCCACGTCCTCCGTCGAGATGACGGCGGCGAACATCGTGCCGGTGGGGCTCGCCACCGAGCCGCTGATCCCGATTAGCGGCGTGTCCGAGCGCCGCACCCAGGGCGCGCCGATGAACCGGGCACGGGCCAGCGCGAAGCGCGCCACCACGTCGGGCTCCGGCGTGGCGGGAGCCACGAAGGTCACGCGGAGGCTCTGCACGAGGCGGAGGTTCGGGGTGCCGATGGACTCCGCGGGGACTCGCATCGGGATGCGGTAGAGCGTCCAGGTGGAGGTCAGGCCCTGCTGGTTGGTGAAGGTGGCCCCGGTGCGCACGTAGTACTGGGACAGCTCGTTCGGGGTGACGATCCACCGGAGCACGTTGTCGTTGGAGCCCTGCGCGTTCAGCCGGTTGTCGCCGTTCAGGTCCTCGGTGTCGAGGAAGCCGTTCCCCACGGTGCACCGGCTGCCGAGGTCGCCCCACGGATAGATGGCGACCGTTTCGGAGAGGACGTCTGTGCAGGTCTGGATGTCCTGCTCAAAGGTGCCGTTGACGTTGAGCGAGTCGATCCGGTCCAGCAGGATGCCGATGTCGTCCGTGGAGGCGTTGAAGATGCCGGTGGACTGGCGCTCGCTGTTCAGGACGCCGACCCCGTCGTAGTGGCGCCCGGTATAGAGGCTGTCGGAGCCGGTCACGGTCAAGCTGTCGGGCGTCACGGCCAGCGCGTCCTCGTTGACCGTCCCGAGGTCGATGACCATCTGCACCCCGGCGGAGTCGGCGGTCTTCTCCCCGCCCTGGAACACCCAGAACTCGAGGTACTCGGCGCGTGACAGGTCGAGGCCGGACTGGGAGAGCGGGGTGACCAGCGACCGCCACCGGGGCGTGAGCGGCCGGTCGGGCTGGCTCCAGAGCGAGGCGCTGTTGGTCTGCACCATTCCGCCGGCCGTGTCGGCCTGGAAGGTGAGGTAGAGCACCGTCTCGTTGAGGCTGCCCTGGCCGTTGGTGATGATGGTCGGGTCGATGTCCTGCGGCAGGAGCTCGACCGGCGGGCAGCCGTTGCAGGAGGGGATGAGGTTTTGCCAGCTCATCTGCACCGCCCAGGCGGAGTCGAACCCGCCGGCGAAGCCGAGCGCCTCCACGCCGACCGCCGACTGCGGGACGCTCCCGTACGCCCAGCGGGCCGAGTTGAGCCCGACCGGGATGAAGGACTCGCCCTCGAAGTCCTCGAGGTAGGCCTGGCCCAGGAGGTTCGGGTCGGGGTTCGTGACGCCGTACTCGGCGCGGATGTCGAGGCGCGAGGGCGCGGTCACCGACTGCGTCGAGAGCTTGTCGAAGAAGCGGGTGACCCCGTTCGGCTCGAAGCGGAGATTGGTGGCGATGCCGGTGAGCAGGTTCGACGTGGGCTCGAAGCCGAGCGCCGGCCGCGTGAAGACCGACTGCTCCTTCTGGTACATCCCGACGAGGTTGATCGAGCCGATGTCGCCCAGCGAATAGCCCAGGGTGCCGCCGAAGATGGACGTCGGTGCCACGGCGAAGATGCCGCGCTCCTCGAAGCGGGCGGTCACGGTGCCGGATCCCGAGGGGAAGAGGGCGGCGGGGTTGGAGAAGGTGACCTGGCCGAGGTCGTAGTTGATCTCGTAGTCCACGCCGCGCTCCAGGACGCGGCCCCCGGCGATCAACTGCTCGGAGCCGCGCCGAATCTGCAGGGCGTTGAGGTTCAGGCTGCCGGCGTCGGTGCCGCCGGCGGCGTCGTACTGCAGGCGCATCTGGAACCGCGAGGGCGGCCCCTGCGGCGTGAGCAGCAGGTACACCGGCGAGGTGTACACCGAGTCGGCCCGCTCGTTGGGCTGCAGGCGGGGGTCGATGAAGGGCTGCAGCGTCGGGTACGCGATATACGACTCGCGCAGCACGAGGTCGGCGCCTGGGTCGCGGAGCCGCGGGAAGAGCCGGTTGTCCACGTCGAAAATGTGCGGATCGGGCGGGATGGCCAGGCCGAAGAAGGCCAGGTAGGTCTGCGCGTCGGTGCTGCTCGGCCGCTCCGACTGGTTCAGGGACACCGACACCCGGAGGGAGTTCTTGTTGAGGTCGGTGCCGGACACGCGGTAGACGTTCCGCATCTCGTGGCGAAAGGTCTGTTGCGTGGGCCCCTGCAGCGGCAGGGCCACGAGCAGGACGCTGTCGACCACCTGGGGGTTGTCCGCCGCCGGGAAAGTGCCGACGCGGGTCCCGTCGATCGTCACGTAGCTCACGGCCAGGTAGTCGTTCTGGTCGAGCTTGGTGGCCAGCGCAAACCAGGTGGCGGACGGATCGAGGTAGTAGTCGGTGCCCTGCAGCAGCAGTTGCCAGGTGCCGTCCACGCGCTCGGGCCCGTCCGGCCGGAACCCGATGGCGGAAATCCCACCCAGGTTGGGATTGAGCCCGCTGCCCACACCGGTCCGGTAGCGGTACACGCGCACCTGCGCGTCGGCCGGCTGGATGGCCGGCGGAATCGCCACGGCGTCGAGATTCAGGATGTCGACGAACGGGTAGTTCGGCAGGGTGACCGGATCCACCGCCCAGAAGAAGCGGCCGGACTCGAAGTCGAGATCGCGAATGAGCCGGTCCTGGGGCTCGCTCGTGGTGGCGCCCACGGTGTACGTCCGCTGCCCGACGACGCTCCCCTCCTGCGTGGCGACCATCCCCTGCAGCGTGAACGCCCCGAACTCGAGGGTCGCGTTGATGCCGAAGTTGTTGGCAGGGATGGCGGCGGTCAGGAAGCGCGATGGCGGGGTGCGGAAGGAGACGGTGCCGATCTCGACCCGCTGCAGGATCTCGTCCTGCAGGCCCTCGTAGTACACCTGGATGTCGTTGTTGGCGTTGAACTCACGCCGTGAGTCGTAGTCGACGTTCAGGTGGAGCCGGCTCCCGATGACCCCGCCGACCTTCGCATTGAACTCGTTGTCGAGCCGGGGCGCCTTGAACCCGCCGCGGCAGCCGGAGTTCTTGTCGAGCAACTGGGCGGGGGTGCAGCGGAGGTTCCTCAGGCGGTCGGTGCGGATTTCCAGGAACGCGGAACCGTCGATGCTGAGGTCCGCATATTTTGAGGGGATCCCGAGGAGCGTCTTCCGCTCGGCCTGGTTGGCCTCGCTGAGCTGGACCGTAAGGTTGTTAGCGCCGTAGAGTGCCGCCATCCGCCGGGTGGACGCCCACTCGATCCGCTGCTGGGCCAAGCGGCTGTCGAGCTGCCCCTGCCACTGCTGCCCCGCCGCCGCGGGGCTGACGTACGGCGCGCCCAGCCAGGGCGCCCGCGCCTCCGGCGGTTGCCGCAGGCTCGGCAGCGGTAGATTGAAGGAGGCCCGCACGCCGATGTCCCCGGACGGGGCCTGGGCGGCCACGACGGCAGGCATGAGCGACAGCAGGCACCCGAGGACGACGGCAAGACGGGCCACGCGTGTCCGGGAGAAGAGAGGCGATCGTGGAGAGGTACCTGGTCAATATAGCGCCCGAAAAAATGCCGTTCAACCGGCCGGGCTGACCGTGCGCCTTCTGAGCCGGTACCTCCTGCGGCAGCTGGCGGCGCCCTTCGTGTTCGCGGTGGCGGCCCTGACCAGCATCATGCTGCTCAACCAGCTCGCCAAGCGGTTCGGCGCCCTGGTCGGGAAGGGCCTTCCGTGGACCATCATCGGGGAGGTGTTCCTCCTCAGCCTCCCCTTCATCATCGCGATGACGCTGCCGATGGCCGTGCTGCTGGCGGTGCTCTATGCGTTCAGCACGCTCGCGGCGGGGAACGAAATCACGGCCATGCGCGCCAGCGGCATTTCGATCGGGCAGCTGCTGCGGCCGGTGTTCGCGGCGGCGCTGCTCCTCACCGCCGCCGACTTCGTGTTCGTGGACCAGGGGCTCCCGGCCGCCAACCTGCGGCTCAAGGCGCTCATCTTTGACATCGGCCGGAAGCGGCCCACGCTGGAGCTCCGCGAGCAGGCGCTGAACGAGGTCCCGCCCTCGCAGCTCTACCTGCGCGCCGGCCGCATCGACCCGGCCAGCGGACGGCTGCGCGACGTCACCATCTACGACATGTCGGGGCAGCAGGGCCGGCAGGTCATCTACGCGGACAGCGGGCAGATGGGGTTCGAGGCCAACCAGGTGGACCTGTACCTGACGCTCCACGCCGGCTCGATCCTGCAGTTCAAGGGCGCCGATCCCGGCCTGCTGCAGCTTACCTACTTCACCACGAACACCATCCGGGTCCGGAGCGTCGGTAACGAGCTCCAGCGCACCGGCGCCGATGTGCCCAAGAGCGACCGCGAGATGACGACCTGCGAGATGCTCGTGGTGGTGGGCGACACCGTCGCGGCGATCCGCAACTTCGAGCGACAGCGGGCTGAGCGGCGGGAGCGTGACCTGCGGTCGCTACTCGCCCTGCCGGCCGCCCCCACAGCCGCCCCGGATCCATCCCCTCCCCCGCACTTGCCCTGGTGTGAGCGGATCAAGGCCATGGGCGCGAGGCTCCTGCCGGGGACGGCCGAGGCCCAGCGGCCCACACAGGCTCCGGCCCAGGGCCGGGGCTTCGATCGCTCCCTGCTCAAGCAGCGCGTCAAGACGTTCACGACCGACACCCAGCCCCCCCCTCCGCTGGAGACACCGGCGCCCGCCGCGGCAGACCAGGGGGACGGCTTCGGGGGCCGGCGAGTGGCACTCACCTCCTGGGTCGACGTGGCCAACACGGAGGAGGGCATCCGAGCGGCCACGCGCATTGCCGACGGCTACCTCGTGGAAGTCCACAAGAAATATGCGATTACCGTGGCCTGCATGGTCTTCGTGCTGGTCGGCATTCCGCTGGCGCTGCGGTTTCCGCGGGGCGGCATGGGGCTGGTGCTCGGCGGCGGTCTCGGCATCTTCGCGCTCTACTACATCAGCCTCACCGCCGGGGAGCCGCTGGCCGACAAGGGCATCATTCCTCCCGCGCTGGTCATGTGGCTGCCGAACGTGATCTTCACCCTGCTCGGCCTGGTCGGGCTCCTCCGGGTCAACCGGGATCTTGGCTCCACGCGGGGCGGCGACGCGGCAGAGCTCCTGGACCTGGTGCGCCGGCAGGTGACCCGGTGGCGGCGGCACCCGTGACCCTGCTCGACCGCTACGTCCTCCGGGCGTGGGTCCGGATCTTCGCCCTGACGGCGCTCGGGTTTCCCGTGGTGTCGATCCTGATCACGATCACTGACAACGTGCGGAAGCTCCTCGGCAAGGGCCTGACCCTCCCCGACATCTTCGTGAGCTATGCCTACACCCTGCCGGCGGAGATTGCCGAGGTGATGCCGGCGTCGGTGTTCTTCGCCACGGTGTTCACCCTCGGAGCCATGAGCCGGCACGCGGAGATCGTGGCGGCCCAGTCGGGCGGGCGGAGCTTCCACCGGCTGGCCCGCCCGGTCTTCGCGGCGGCGGCCGTGGCGGCGGTCCTGGCGTTCGCCGTCGGCGAGATTTCGGTGGGGACCACCGCCAGGGCGCTCGAGCTCCAGCAGTCGCGCGAGGTCCGCCCCACGGCCTACCGCTACAACTTCGTGTACCGGGCCGACGCCGGCTGGGTGTACACCATCCGCACGCTGGACGTGACGCACCAGGTGCTGAAGGACCCGGTCTTCCTGCGCCAGGGCAACGGGCCGGACTATCCCGACCTCGCGATCAGCGCGGACAGCGCCACGTACGACTCCACCGCGGGGGCGTGGCGGCTCTGGCGCGGCGCCAGCCGCATCGTGTTCGGCGGCCTGGTCCAGCCGGTGTTCGAGGCGGAGCAGATCCGCCTGCGGGCGCTCACCCAGACGCCCGCAGAGCTGCTGGCCGCCTCGAAGGTGCCCGCCGAGATGCGCTATGCCGAGCTCGGGCAGTACATCGAGGCGCTCCGGCGCACCGGCAACGACGTGAACAAGCTCGCGGTGGAGCACGCGCTCAAGATCGCCATCCCCGTCACCTGCCTCATCATCTCGCTGTTCGGCGCCCCGCTGAGCCTCAGCTCGCCGCGGTCGGGCCCGGCCTTCGGCATCGCCATCAGCCTGGCCACCACGGTCCTCTTCCTGCTGATCATCAATCTCTCGAAGGCGGTGGGCGCCGGCGGCGTCATCCCGCCGCTCGCGGCCGCCTGGCTGCCCAACCTCCTCTTCCTCGGCGCCGCGCTGGTGCTGCTCGGCCGGGTCCGGACGTAGGGCACACAGCCGCGCGCCTCTGCGTCGGCCCCCGCCAACGCGAAACGGCCCCCGGGAGCGATCCCGGGGGCCGTTTCGCATCGGCGGCGCTGCGCCCCGCGTGCCACTACCAGCTGTACTTGCCGCCCAGCTGGATGCGCCACACCGAGGCGTTGGGATCGACCCGGTTCACGATGGGGAACGAATTGCTGTAGATGCCGCGGTTGTACAGCGGGTCCCATCCGCGGAGCCGGACCAGGCTCTGGCCTTCGAAGGCGGTCGTGCTCTTCACGAGGCCCCAGTCGCTGTCGATGAGGTTGAGGAGGTTGAACACGTCGAGCGAGAGCAGCATCGACTGCCCGTTGAAGGTCGGGATGACTTTCTGGAGCCGCGCGTCCAGCCGGTTGATCCACGGATTCCGGCAGCTGTTTCGCTCCATGATCTGGCCCCGCTGGGTGCGGAGGCAGTCCTGGCTCCCAATGAAGTTGGCCAGGGAGTCGTAGGCGGCCTGCTGCGCGAGCGGGGTGGCGCCGAACATGGTGATGTCGTCGCGGTCCCGGGGAATGTAGAACATGTCGTTGAATTCACGATTGGTGCCGCCCACGCCGTCGGCGTTGGCGTCGCCGTTGATCACGTACCCGTAGGGCGAGCCCGACACGCCCGAGTAGATGAGCGAGAAGTCGAAGTCGGCCGGCAGGTTGACGGTGCCGCTCAGCACCACCCGGTGCGGGCGGCTGAAGCTGGAGGTGGTCAGGTCGCGGTCGTTCAGCAGACCGTTGAGCGTGGCGAACCCGTAGTTCGAGAACGCGATGCTCGACGTGAGCGACATCAGGTCCTCGGCGTTGCTGTAGGTGTAGCCGCCGTTGAACATGACGCCGTTCGCGAAGGCCTTCTGGAGCTGGATGGTGCCGCTGAAGGCGTGGTCGTCGGACTTGTTGATGTGCTCGAGCACGTTGCCGAACGCCGCCGTGGCCTTCAACGGCGTGGCCACCCCCGTGGCGAGGGCGTTGGTGCCGTAGCGCGCCCGGTTGCCTTCGCCGGTGGCGTAGGTCAGGAGCGCCTCGTTCTGCACCGCCGCGAGGTTGTTGTCCTGGATGTAGAGCGAGTTCTTGGTCTGGGTGTAGAGCAGGTCGATGGTGCCGACCATGCCCCACGGGAGCCGGTGATCCACGCCGAGCGAGTACTTGATGTTCTGCTCGAACTTGAAGTCCGAGTCGAAGTAGTTGATGGTCGGGATCGGCGGAATGACGCCAGCCACGCCGGCGCAGGCCGTCGGCTGCAGATCCGGGTCGAGCGAGAAGCCCGGGACGTTGTCGTCCGGGTTGGCGTTGTCGTTGCGGCAGGTGAGCTGGGTCTGCGCCATGCCGGTGTTGGCGTAGGCGTTGGACATCCAGACGTACGCCGGGCGGCCGCCGAAGTAGCCGACGCCGCCGCGCACGATGGTCATCCCGCTGCCGTCCACGTCCCAGTTGAACCCGATGCGGGGCGACCAGGTGGCGTTGCCGGTCGGCACGACGCTGGTGTTGACCGCCGAGGCGGTCCACAGCGGGTTGTACGCCGTGGTGGTGACAGAGTCGAGCGTGGGGTTGTAGATCGGGCTGTCCGGGAAGTTCGGGCTATCCCACCGGAGGCCCACCGTGAGCGCCAGGGTGCCGATGTTGAACTGGTCCTGGGCGTAGAGGCCCCACTGGTTGACGCTGAAGTCGGCCACCGGGCCGCCGGGGACCAGCGGCAGCGCCCGGTCGAACCGCACCGGTGCGTTGTTCTCGAACGAGTCGATGTTCGCGAAGGTCCACTGCCCGATGCTCTGCGGGAAGAAGTGGTTGTTGAACCCGAAGAACTCGTTGTGCGTGCCGACCGTCACCCGGTGATCGCCGAGCCCGAAGGTGAGGTTGTCGGTGATCTCGAAGATGTCCTGGTCGAGCGAGTTGTCCTGGCTGAACCGTTCGGCGCCAGCCACCAGCTGCGTGCCGCTGGTGCCCGAGCCCACGATGATGGTGGGGTACGTCGTGTTCGGGGGCCGCTTGTCGCGGATGGTCTGCCAGCCGGCGATGAATTCGTTGGAGTACTTGCCGCCGAAGACGCCGCTCCAGATGAGCCGCAGGGAGTTGGTGTTGTTCTCGATCGAGTAGGCGCCGGAGCTGAGCTGCCACATGCCGTTCCGGGCCCGGCTGATCACGTCGACCGAGGCCTCGACGTTGTTGTACGACAGCGAGACGTTGTGGTTGGCCGTCGGCGACCAGGTCAGCTTGCCGAAGTAGGTCGGGTTCGGGTTCTCGATGGTGAAGCCGCCCGCCGTGCCCGCGCCGCCCCACTGGCTGGCGCCGAGCGCGTTCAGGTGGTCGATCATCCGCTGGGCGTCGCCCACGTTGGCGCCCGACTCCTGCAGCGTGATGCCGTTGAACGGGACGGCCCGCTCCTGGATGTCGGCCGCGCCGAAGAACTGGAGCTTGTCCTTGATGATGGCCCCGCTCAGCGTGCCGCCGTACTGGAGCACCTTGAAGTCGGCCGAGCTTTGACCGTTGATGTCGGTGCCCACCAGGTCCTGGTTCTGCAGGCGCCCGAAGATCGACCCGTGGAAGGTGTTGGTACCCGACTGCGTGACCGCGTTGACCAGGCCGCCGGCGAAGTTGCCCTGCCGGACGTCGTAGGGTGCGATGAGCACCTGGAATTCCTTGACCGCCGCGAACGAGATGGCCCTGGCGTCCGCCTGGCCGCCGGGAGCGCCCGTGGCGCCCAGCCCGAAGAGGTCGTTGTTCACGCCGCCGTCGATCTGGATGCTGTTGAAGCGGTTGTTCTGCCCGCCGGCCGACACGCCGCCCGCCACCGTCGCCACCTGCGGCGTGGTGGCGATCAGGTTGGTGAAGTTGCCGCCGGCCACCGGCAGGCGGCTGATGGCCGTGTTGCCGATCGACTGCGCCACGCCGGTCTTGGCGGTGTTCATGATCGGGTCGCCGGTCTCGGCGCTGACCGCGATTTCCTGCAGCTCGACCACCTGCTGCTTGAGCGAGAAGTCGGACACGTAGCGCTGGCCGAGGGAGAGCATCACGTTGTCGCGCTTGGTCGCCTCGAAGCCGATCGCCCGGGCCTCGATGGTGTACGGCCCGCCCACCGGCACGTTTTCGATGAAGAACTTGCCGTTGGTCTGGCTCGTGGCCTGGATGCGGGAGCCGGTCGAGCGGTTGGTGATGGTGACGATGGCGCCCTCCACCGGCGCCCCGGATTCCTGTCGGACGGTGCCCTGCACCGCCGCCGTCGTCACGCCCTGCGCAAAGAGGTTACCAGCGCCGAGCGCGAAGAGCGCGCCGGCCGCCGTGGCGGTCGCTACCCGACGAATCCATGACTGCATAGGGACACCTCGACTGGAGTGAAAAACGCGCGAGTCCTGGGGGGGACTGGCGGGAAAACATACGTCCCGCCCGCCCGGGGTCAAGGCGCTTGATCCGCCGGCCGCGCCATGGCGCGCCAGGCGTAATACACCGGAACTCCGACCAGAATAATCCCGAATGTGATGCCGGTATTGACCGGGTCGGTCCAGAGGGCGTTGAGGATGATGCCGATGGAGGCCGCGAGGAAGAGGAACGGCACCACGGGGTATCCCCAGGTGCGGTACGGCCGCACCAGATCAGGCTGCCGCTTGCGCAGCACGAACACCGCCCCCACGGCCAGGGCGTAGAAGGGCCAGATGCCGAGGATGAACTTGTCGGCCAGCTGCTGGAAGTCGTTGAGCAGGACATACACCACCCCGAGGGTGGTGGTGAGGAGGATTGCCACCGACGGGCTCTTGTGCCGCGGGCTCACCCGCGCGATGACCTTGAAGAAGAGCCCGCGGTCGGCCATGGCGAAGAAGATCCGGGGCGCGGTCATCATCGAGCCCAGGAGCGCGCTGAAGGTGGACACCATCACCACGGTCGCGATGACACCCCCGCCCCCCATCCCGCCGAACAGGGGAATCCGGTCGGCCGCGGTGGCGGCCACGAGCGCCGAGCCGGCCATTTCCGGAAGCGGCACGAGGTACAGGTAGGCGAGGTTGACCGTCAGGTAGATGACCACGATGGCCAGGGTGCCGAAGAGCAGGGCCCGCGGGAGGTTCCGCGCCGGGTCCCGCACTTCCCCGCCGACGTAGGCCAGGTCGGCCCAGCCGTCATAGGTCCACATGATCGAGATGAGCGCGGTGCCCATGACCGACAGCTGGACGCCGTGTTCCCACGCCGGGGTGAAGTTCGCGGTGCTCCCCCTGCCGATCAGGAAGGCCAGCCCCGCCAGGGCGATCAGCGCCCCGTACTTCACCACCGTGGTCAGGTTGACCAGGACCGCGGCCACATTGACGCCGAAATAGTTGAAGAGCCCGACCAGGATGATGGCGCTCGCCGCCACGTATTGGACCTGGGTCGCCGAGAGCGGCACGAAGTAGCCCAGGTACTCGGCGAAGATCGTCGAGATAGCCCCCAGGGCTGAGGCGCGGATGACCGCCAGCGCCGACCAGCCGAAGAGGAAGGCGGGGAGCGGCCCGAACGCCTCGAGGATGTAGGCGAACACGCCGCCGGAGCGCGGGAGCGCGGCCGCCAGCTCGGCATAGGTCAGCGCGCCGCAGAGCGCGATGGCGCCGCCGATGGCCCAGGCGAGGAGGAAGGGACCGGGTTCGGTGATCCGGGCGGCCACCCCGGCCGGCACCCGGAAAATCCCGCTTCCGATGGTGGAACCGACCAGGACCGCCACGGCGCTCAGGAGGCCGAGGCGTCGGGGCAGCTTTTCGCCCCAGGCGTCGCGCTCAGGTGTTTGCATCGGTGGAGTTTGCGGCCCCCGGGTCCGCTTGACAAGGACCCGCCGGAGGCCGTTTCTTTTCCCCCGTCACCACCGACCCGGAGCAGGCATGGCCGTCCCGCAGGATGCAGCACCCGAGGCCCTGCCGGCCACCGTCCGCACGGGTCGGCGGCCCTCGCTCTCGCGCGACCTCCTGGCGCTCACCAAGCCCCGCGTCATATCCCTGCTGCTCGTCACCGCCGTGGCCCCGATGTTCATCACCGGCCTCGGTGCGCCGCCGCTGTCGCTGGTCGGGTGGGTGCTGCTGGGCGGGTTCCTGATGGCCGGGGGCGCCAACGCCATCAACATGTGGTTCGACCAGGACATCGACCACTTCATGTCCCGGACCAAGCTCCGCCCGGTGCCCTCGGGCCGGGTGCAGCCCCTGGCGGCGCTGGCCTTCGGCATCGGGCTCGGCACGCTGGCCTTCGCCATCTTCTGGCGCTTCGCCAACCCGCTGAGCGCCTGGCTGGCCCTGGGCGGCCTCCTGTTCTACGTGCTGGTCTACACCGTCTGGCTCAAGCGCTCGACGCCGCAGAACATCGTCATCGGCGGTGCGGCCGGCGCCTTCCCGCCACTGGTGGGCTACGCAGCCATGGCCGGCAAGCTCGACCTGACGGCGTTCTACCTCTTTGCCATCATCTTCTACTGGACGCCGCCCCATTTCTGGGCGCTGGCGCTCCTCAAGAAGGGCGAGTACGCCAAGGCCGGCGTGCCGATGCTCCCGGTGGTGCGGGGCGAGCGGGACACCAAGGTGCAGATGCTCATCTACACCCTGATCCTGCTGCCGCTCACCATCCTGCCGGCGCTGTTCGGCGCCTTCGGCCTGCTCTACGCGGTGACGGCCCTGGCCCTCGGCGGGCGGTTCCTCTGGTACAACCTCCAGCTGCTCCGGGAGGACGGGGTGACGCCCACGGCGTGGAAGATGTACAAGTACTCGCTGGCCTACCTCGCGCTGCTGTTCCTGGCCATGAGCGTGGACCGCTCCCTGCCCCGCGAGGCCAGGGCGGAGACCCCCGACGTGCTGATCCTCGACCAGCCGGCCGTGGACGCCGGCCCGCACGGCCGGTGACGACGCCCGTCGAGCCCGTCGCCCGCCGCCGACTCCCCTCCCCCACGCACCTCAGCAGGCTCTGGCCCCGGGTCCGGCCGCACCGGCAGGCGTTGGTCCTGGCCTCGCTGGCGCTGCTCTTGAGCGCCGCCATCGGCCTGGCCTTTCCGCTCGTGGTCGGGCGGCTGCTCGACGCCGCCTTCGTGCAGCAGAGCCGCGCCCTCCTCGACCGCGTGGCGCTCGGGCTCATCGGGCTCTTCCTGGTGCAGGCGTTCCTCAATTACGCCCAGACCTACCTGCTGAGCGCCACCGGCGAGCGGGCGGTGGCGGGGCTCCGCGGAGAGCTCTTCGCCAAGCTGCTCGACATGCCGCCGGGGTTCTATGCCGACCGGAAGACCGGCGAACTCACCAGCCGACTCACCACCGACATCGGCCTCCTGCAGGGCGTGCTCAGCCACCAGGTGGCGGAGTTTTCCCGGCAGATCCTGGCGCTGGTGGGCGGGATCGCGCTCCTGATCTACATCCAGCCGAGCCTGACCCTCACCGCGCTCGCGGTGGTGCCGGTGGCGGTCGGCACCGCGCTCTTCTTCGGGCGGCGGCTCCGCCGCATCAGTACCGGGGTGCAGGACAAGGTGGCCGACGCCACGGCGGTGGCGGAGGAGGCGTTCAGCCAGATCCGCACGGTGCAGAGCTTCGTGCAGGAGCCGGCCGAGCTCTCGCGATACGGCGGGATGATCGGGCGGGTGGTCGAGGCGGCGCTGATCCGGGCGCGGGTGCGGGGGGTGTTCTTCGGCGCCATCACCTTCAGCATGTTCACCGGCATCGTCATCGTGCTCTGGCAGGGGGGTCGCCTGGTCCTGGACGGCTCCCTGACGGCGGGCACGCTGGTGAGCTTCCTGCTGCTGACCGTGACCATCGCCGCGGCGGTGGGGGCGCTGGCATCGTTCTTCAGTAACTACCAGGAGTCGGTGGGGGCGGCGGAGCGGGTCTTCCAGCTCCTCGAGGCCACGACGCCGATCGCCGACCCGGCGGAGCCCCAGCCGCTTCCGAGGCCCCTCAAGGGCCGGGTGGAATTCGACCGGGTGTCCTTCCGGTATCTCGACCACCCGGACGCGCCCTGGGCGCTCCGGGAGGTCAGCCTGAGCCTGAAGCCGGGGGAGGTGGTGGCGGTGGTGGGCCCCTCGGGGGCCGGAAAGACCACCCTGGTGAGCCTCCTGCCCCGGTTCTGGGACGTGGCGGAGGGCGCCATCCGGCTGGAAGGGATCGACATCCGGCGCCTCCGGCTGCGGGACCTCCGGGCCGCCATCGGCATCGTGCCCCAGGAGCCGGCCCTGTTCAGTGGCACGGTGCGCGAGAACATCGCCTACGCGCGCCCGGAGGCCTCTGGGGCCGACGTGGAGCGGGCCGCCCGGGCCGCGCACGCCCACGAGTTCGTCGAGCGGCTGCCGGCCGGATATGACACGATCGTGGGGGAGCGGGGGGTCAAGCTGTCCGGGGGCCAGCGGCAGCGGATTGCCATTGCCCGGGCGGTGCTGAAGGACCCCGCCGTGCTGGTCCTGGACGAGGCCACCAGCAGCCTGGACACCGAGAGCGAACGCCTGGTGGAGGACGCCCTGGAGAAGCTGCTGGTGGGGCGCACCACCCTTATTATTGCCCATCGGCTGAGCACGGTGCGCCGGGCGGACCGGCTGGTCGTCCTCAATCATGGCCGGGTGGTGGAAGAGGGCACCCATGCCGACCTCCTGGCCCGGGGCGGCCTGTACGCCCGGCTCTACCAGCGGCAGTTCCGGAACGGCGACGCCGAGTTCGAGGGTGCCGCTGCCGGCGCCTGACCCCCTGATCGTCCATCGTCGAGGATCCGATGACCCACCGAGCTGTTGTCCCTGCCCTCGCCGCAATCGCGATCGTGGCCGGGAGTTGCAGTTCCGAATCCCCCCAGTCGCCCGCTCCTCCCCCGGTGTATTACGGGGCTCAGGTCGAGGCGATCCCCGCCAACGTCCTGGCCGCTGCGGTCGAAGTGCACGCCGCCGGATACGACGGGGCATACGTCAGCTACCGCATCGGCGCCGGCGCCGGTACCCAGACGCCCGTGGTCCAGTTCGGCAGCGACACGGTGGTCCGCGTTCCGGTGCTGGGACTCGACACGGCGACGACCTATACGCTTGACGTTGTCCTCACCCGCACGGGGGACACGGACGACGCGGTGGACTCCCTCACCTTCACGAGCGGTTCGCTGCCTCCCTGGATTCCCGCCATCGGCAGCCTGGGGACGTCGGGCGAGGCCGGGTATCTAGCCCTCTCCATCCCCGCCGGGGCCGTGATCGTCGACAACACCGGTAGGGTGGTCTGGTACCATTATTCGCCGAACGGCGTCCTGAACTCCTTCCAGGCCCATCCAGCCGGGGTGTACACCCTGTTGGGCACCGGGGCGACCGAAACCGAGTTCCACCTGCTGAACTCCCTCGGTGAGGAGACCGGCACTCTGGCCTGCGTCGGGCGTCCCACCCGGTTCCACGACCTGCTGGTGGCCGCGGGGGGCGACGCCTGGATTCTCTGTGACGAGACCCGCACCATGGATCTTTCGGCCCTCGGCGGGCAGCCGGCGGCCAGCGTGACGGCCACGGTGGTCCAGCACCTCTCCGCGGCGGGCGCGCTCCTCTGGGAATGGAACGCCTTCGACCACTTTCTCATCACCGACCTGCCGGCCGCCGATCGCAGCGGACCCAACGTCAACTTCACGCACGGGAACGGGGTCGGCTTCGACACCGACGGCAACCTCCTCCTGGGATTTCGCAGCCTGAGCGAGATTACCAAGGTCAACAGCACCACCGGCGCCGTGATCTGGAGGTTCGGAGGGCTCCGGAATGAGTTCACCCTGAGCAACGACCCTCAGGGCGGATTCTACCGCCAGCACGGCGTCCGGCCGGCCGGGGCCGGCACGGTGCAGGTCCTCGATAATCGCCCTGCCCCACCTAGCCGGCTGGTGCGCTACGTCCTGAACCCGACCACCCACACCGCCGTGATGGACTGGCAGTTCATCGACGCCCCGGCCACGTTCACGCTGGTGGGCGGCTCCACCCAATACCACCCCGATGGGCATGGCACGGTCTCGTTCGGGCAGGCAGGCCGGGTCATCGAGGTGGACGCGACCGGCAACCGGGTCTGGGAACTCACAGGGCTCAACGGAGTGTACGTGTTCCGTGTCCAGCGCATCGGCTCGCTCTACGCCGCCGGTGCCGGGGAGCCGACCCGGTAGCCTCGACGGACGACACCACTCGATGACGCTGCACTAGAACGCCCCCGCGGCTGTGGCCGCGGGGGCGTTCTTCCATGTGGCCGCCACCGACTGCGTCCCCCCCGGGGGAGCCCGTGGGTGCCTCGCCACCGGGGGAGCGCCGGTGCGGGGCGGTGCCCGCCAACGAAGCACCCCCGACACCGCGAGGCGGTGCCGGGGGGGCTTCACACTGCGGGACTGCCCGGGCGAGCTACGGTGCTCTCCGGATGATCCGGATCTTGACCCACGGCGGCGCCGCGCCGGCGTAGAGGTTCAGGTAGAGGTTGAACTGCCCCGAGACCGTCTGTCCGGGAGGTGTCGGAGCCAGGCCAGTGATGAACGTGACGTCACCGGCTTCCGGATTGGCGCCAGTGGCCCCGGCAAACCCGCCGAAGAAGTTCGCACAGCCAGCGTTGCACCAGAGCATGTCGATGTCAGGCCCCGCCGGCCACGCCACATTGAACAAGATCCTGGTCGTGGCCGCGAAGTTCATCTGGTAGAACTGGTCGATGTTTTCAACCAGGTCGTAGAACTCCAGCGTGTCGGTCGCGATCGGCGGGATGGTGAGCACCGTGGCGGTGGCCGGATCCCCACGCCCGCCGTAGATCGACGTGTTCGTCATGGCGAGCGGCGCACCGGCGGAAGCCGGATAGGCGGTCGTTGCACCCGGCAGCGCGTTGTAGACCACGTTGTTGATGAAGTTCGGGATTCCGCCGGTGCCCGGAATCGGCAGGATCATGACGGCGGCGGACGTGTTCCCGGCAACGAGCGCCGGCTTGGGCGTCGTCGGATCCGCGGGGTCGGGGAACGTGACCGACGAGACGCGCGGCGCGAAGGAGAAGCCGGCACCGGCGGTGAGGGTGACGGTGTCGCCCACTTGCGCATTCGCCGGGGAGATCGTGATCGGCACGTTGGTGATCAGGATGGTGCTCTTGACCGAGTCGATGCCCGACGCCAGGGTGTACTCGAACTGCGGCGCGCCACGGAACCGGACCCGGGTGACTCGGATCGGCGAGGAGGTGTTGGGCGGGATGATAAGCGACGCCGAGCCGCTGTCCGCCGCGATGGTGGCGGCCGGGATGCCAGACGGCGGGAAGCTGAAGAGCGACGTCGAGTCCGTGCCACCCCCCCCGTCGACCCGGAAGGCAAAGGTCGGCGTCAGCGTCACGGTGATGGGCGCCAGCCCGGTGACGTTCGCCGAGAAGGCGCCGGGCAGATTGCCGGTCCACTCGCCGGACTTGGTGCCCGTCACCTTGGTCTCGGTGTTATAGGCGAACAGGCCAATCGCCGGGAACTCGGCGTTGGCCACCAGGGTCACATTGGCCGTCGTGTCGGTCGTCGGGGCGCTGATGAACCGGAGCGACATCGAGTCTGCGGCGCGGTCGATGATGATCGGGTTCAGGTTGCCCGGGAAGGTGACCGCGGACGTCGGCGACAGCCGGAGGGTCGGCGGCATCGTCATCGTGACCGTGTCGCCCGGAGCCGGGTTGGCCGGCGCGAACGTGGCATGCAGCGTTCCTGGAATGACACTCACCGGGATGGTCAGTGTCTTGCCGCCGGCCGACACCGTGAAGCTCGAGGCGCCCAGGGCGGTGCCCGTGAGGGTGGCGCGGACTTCCGTCTGCTTCTCGGGCAGCGTGAGCGTGCCATCCGAGTTGTACACCGGACGGAAGCTCGAGTCGAGCGCCACGTTGAAGTTGGCGGTGTTCCCGGACAGGGTCCACGATTCCGGGATCTGGCCGTCAAGCTCGTCCAGGAGCTGGAAGGCGACCAGCTGCGAGGAGTCCTGCTTGATGAACACCACCGACGGCAGTGACACAATCTTGAAGGGTTTGCCCGCTTCATCGGCGGTCGGGTCGCTGCTGCACGACCAGATCCCCACACAGGCGGCGAGCAGGACCGAACCACGAATCATACGTGTCATACTAGTACCTCGTTCTCAGAAGACGGTGGAAAGCGGCTCTTTCCGGCGTCCTGCAGTGAAACTCCCTTGGCGTTACTGCGGTGTAGCTGAGACGCCTGACGACCCGAAGAAATTTACGCCCAGCCAGCGACCCACATCCACGACTCCGTCGGAGGTCAGGATTTCCTGCCAGTCCGGTCTGGAGACCTCGGTGAGGTCGTTGGTATAGATCAACTGGTACCCGCCCAGATTGTTCTTGTCGACAAAAATGAAATACCGGTCCTTCTGCTGCGTATATCGCCACACCTGGTAGGTGGGCGCCCTGCCCTTGGCGACCTGGTCGAGCAGTTCGTTGTAGGGCCCGTACTTCGCGTAGATCCTGCCCCGGTCGCTCCGCCATCCGGGAGTGGTCCGCCGCCCGCTTTCCTTGAACGCCTGGTTGGCGTAGGCGACGGCGTTGTAGAAGTTCTCCCGCGTTTCGTTCCGGTCCAGCCCCGGGGTCAGGTCGCGCGTCACCCAGAACTGAATGAGCCAGCGCCGCTTCGCGTCGAGGCTCAGGTCCTTGTACAAGTTCAGCTTGTCCGCCGGCGTCGCGATGTAGAGCAGCGGGCCCGCCGCGCTGTCGAGCTGCGCCTCTGTCATGGCGCCGAAATACCCTGCGTCGGTCCGCTGTTCCTGCTCGACCCGCGCCGCCTCCTTCGCCAGGGTCTCCTCGAGACCGGCCATGGTGAGCGGTTGCTGCCGTTCCGACTCCACCCCGCCGAGTTGGACCGCCACGGCCATGGTGTAGGCGCCTTCGGGCAAGCCCGTCAGGTCCAACTGCCCCTTCAGCACCCCTCCGCCGGCCGGGACGTTCACCGCGGCGGGCGGCGTCTTCAGGATCGTCTTCCCGGTCGAGTCGCGGATCGCGGCCGTCAACGTTCCGCTGGCCGATTCTCCGCTGTACGCCTCGAGCAGGTAGTAGGCCCGGCTCCGAAGGGGGGTCAGGTGGAGCTCCACCGCCCCCGTCACCAGCGAATTCCCCACTCGCAACTCACCGGCCTGTGGCACCGTGTCGCCGGCTGCCATTACCCGAATGTTCGGGGACAGCAGCAGGTCCGAGACCGCTGGCGGGGACCGGAACCCCTCGATGCCCGCCTTGGCGAACGCCTTCCGGCCGGTGATGCTGTCCTCGACCGTGACGTCCAGCACGTACGCCCCGGGGGCCACCGCGAACTCCAGCATCTCCAGTCCATAGACTCCGGGCTGCGCGTTCTCCCGGCGGAGATGATTCATCCAGCTGTCCTGCTGGAGCGTGAGGCCCGTCGAATCCGCCACCTTGACCGTCACCGAGTAGGTGACCACCCCGGTGGTGCCGGCGCCGGCGCTCCCCGAGAACAGCTTGTACGGGATCTGCACGAACGCCTTGACCAGCGTCTGGCGGTTTTCGGCCCGGTAGAACCGCACCGTCCGGACCGCCATCACGTCTTCGGATTGCCGCGCCCCGACTCCGGTCGGTGCGGCCACGACGGTGGCCGCCAGCGCGAGGGACATCCAACGGACCATTTTGCTCCTGGGCGGCGGCGGCCATGGCCGCCGCCGTCGCATCGTGCGTGTTACCAGCCGATGCTGAACGTGAAGAAGTTGGTCGAGCCGAGGATGCCCATGTACTTCCAGGCATAGTCGAACCCGAGGTTAAAGGACTCGGTCGTGTAGGAGAGCCCGCCGCCCACCGCCGTGCCCTGGTAGCCTTGCTCCTCGTTCAACTGGCTGCCCGAGACGTCCTGGCCGCTGTTGGCGGAGGCGTAGCTGTAGCTGGCGCGGACGGCGGCGTTGAAGTTGCTCCCGCCCATCTTCGGGAAGCCGAACTCGGTGCCGACCACGTAGCCCGGCTTGGTGTTGTTGGGCTGGTTGAAGTCCGCCAGCAGCGTCCACCGCGTGTCCTGCTTCGCGATGATGTCGTAGGCGACCGCCACGGTGAACGTGGTCGGGAGCGCGAACGCCTTGGTCCGGTAGGAACCGGGCTGCGGGTTGCTGGGGATCGGGTTCTCGCCCTCCGGCGGGTCCCGCGGCACGCCGACGTTGAGCGCGTCGCCGCTGTAGCTCAGGTTGCTGCCGAGGTTCTGGATGACGAAGGAGAACTTGATCGGGTGGTTGTTGAGCGCCGAGTGGAAGTTGGTGCCGAAGTCCACCGCGAACGCGCTGCCCGACACTTCGCCGAGCTGGTCGAACACGCCCTTGGCCGTGAGACCGGCCGAGAAGCGATCCGAGAAGTTCTCGGCGTAGGTGAGGCCGATGTAGGACTCACTGACCGAGTACGTGGCGCCGGTGCCGTCGGGGAGGTCCACCGTGTATTCCGGCTGGTCCTTGAATCCGAAGGTCCCAAGGCTGATGCCGACCGCCCGGGCACCGCCCGAGAACGGGAAGGCGAGGCCGCCCCAGCTGTACCGTGTGCTGGCCACGTAGGAGTACGTGCTGACGAGGAACCCGGGCCCGTCCATCAAGGCCGCGCCGGCGGGGTTGTAATACAGGGCCGAGACGTCGTTCGCGATCGCCTGGAAGGCGTTTCCGAGCGCGGCGCCGCGGGCGCTGGCGCCGAGGAGAAGGAACTCTCCCGACGTCGTGCCGTACGGCGTGTTGTCCGCGTTGATCTCGGAGGCCTGGGCCGCGAGGGCCGCAGGCAATCCGCCAACCAGCAGCGCCGCCAAGGCCAACCCAGATGCAGTGTGCCGCTTCATAAGGATTCTGTCTCCTGGATGCGGGGTGTGGGGGGAGGAGTCCCCCCACCCCCGGCGTGGCTACTTGGCGAAGTTGACGATCGTCATGCGCCCGACGTAGCGCGCATCGCCCGATTCGACGTGATAGAAGTACACACCGCTTGCGACGACCTGGTTGTTCCGGTTGCGGACGTTCCAGTCCAGCATGCCGCCGTTCTGCGTGGCGTCATAGTTGAGCACCCGGACCAGGACACCGCTCGACGAGTAGATCCGGATCGTGGCCTCCAGCGGGAGGTTCACGAACTTGATGATCTTCGCGGTGTAGTCCGACTCGTACGCGTTGGTCACGTAGTACGGGTCGGGAATCGTGTGGATCGTGGTCAGGTCCGCGTTGCTCGTGGGAATCGTGAAGTTATTCACCACGTCGTACTGGACGGCCATGGTTGCGCCGATGGCCGTGAACGGCCGGGTAGCCGCCACGAACGAGTAGGGACCCTGGTTCCCGCCCCCGCCCGTGCCGTTGCCGCCGTAGATGATGCCGGTGTAGTCGCGGAGCGACCAGACCGTGCCCGCGGCGGGCAGGGTCGCCATATCGAAGCCCGAGATCGTGCCGGCGAGGTACATCATGAAGCCGCCGTTGGGCTGGAGATTGGCCGGGTTCTTGACCGACTTCGTGCCGGCGGCCGTGGAGTTGTCGCCCGAACCGTAGGCGATGGCGCCCAGCGTGGCCGTCTGGCTGAGCAGGAACGGCGCCGCCGAGGTGCACGGCATGAACGTGTTGTCCGGCTGGGTCAGGACCGACCGGAACGGCTGGACACAGGTCCAGTCGGTCGGCGTGAGTACGGTGGGCCGGCCGTCGGAACCGCCCGCCCCCTGCGCCGTGGTGTTCAGGATGCCCCAGCCGCCGCTCACGTTGGTGCTCTGGAACGGGACCGGCACGTTGTGCGTGACATCGATGACCGAGTCGATGAACCCGGCGGCGCCCCAGTACACGTTGTAGTCCGCCGCGCGGCGCGCGCCCGACTGCGACTCGCCCATGTTCCGCCACTCGCGGTTGAACATGGTGTACGACATCGGCTGGTACACTGTCGCGACGCCGGTGAGGGCGCCCGCGTTGTTGAAGTTGAGCGTGCCGTTGGCCGGGCAGGCGCCGGTGGCACCGGTGCCGCACGAACCCGAGATCGGATTGGCGGTCACTTCGTTCGTGAATACCGTGTTTGGCGCCGCCGTGACCGACGGCGAGGGGCCGTCGAACCAACGGGCACCGTTGTAGCGGTTACCGGACACGCCGGCCGGCCAGTCGGCTGCCGTGAACCCGGGCTCGCCCAACCCGCCACCCAAGCCCCAGTCACCCGCGATCGGGCCGCTGGTGATGGTCGGGGTGAAGAGGGCGCTGAGCGTCCCGTAGGTGTTGTCGCCACCGTACATCGAGGCGAGACCGCCATTGATGGCAGGGCCGGCGAAGTAGAAGTCGCTGGAAACGTCTCCGCCGAGTTCCTGTTGGAGCGGCATGGAAACCTGGAACGCCGGATCCACACCGTTCGAGATGGTGAAGTAATACATATTCGGAATGCCCGCGGCGCCGCCGGCACAGCAACCCGACAGGTCCACCTGACCGAGGTGGAGGCTGTCCAGCGTGACCGACAGGGTGCCGGAGTTCAGCACGACCTGGCTGGCAAAGCCGACGAAGCCGAGCTGCGGCGTGGCGGGCGGGAAGGGCCCGCTGAACGTGCCGTCCGAGCGCATGCTCGGCGTCTTGAGGATGACCTGGCTCATGTTCACGCCGCGTCCGATCATCCCCGGCGTGAGCGATCCGCTCTGCGCAAGGTTGGAGGCCAGCGCCTGCGGGGTAACCGCGATCGTGCCGCTCTTCGGTGACTCGAGGCTGGTTGGACCGGATGCCCAGGAATTCACGTCGAAGGCGGTGACCACGTAGAAGTACCGGAAGTTGTTCCGGACCGTGTTGTCCACGTAGATGTACGGCACGCCCGAGTTGGTGAGCGCCGGGTTGCCGCCGGACTGCTCGCCCGTCGACACCGTGTCGGCCTTGACGATGATGGCGGTACCCGTGGCCAGCGCCAGCCGTTCACCGAACTTCGTCTCGATGAAGGGGCTGACGATGTTGTTCGGATTCGACACGACCCGCGGTACGCCAGGCGCCGGCGGGGTGTATGGCACCGGACAGGCAGTGTAGATGCCGAGTTCCGGCGCGCAGGTGTCGACCGGATTGATGACACCGTCGTAGTCGTTGAAGATGGTACCGGCGAAGTCGAACTGCGCGATCAGGAAGAGCTGATCGGGGCTGTCCACCCGGCCCCGGTAGATCCGGTAGCCCTCGACGTCGAACTGCCGGTAGTTCGGATCATACAGCGCGCTGTTGACGTCCGACGCGATGGCGTAGTAGGGATCGCCGGTGGCCTCGGATGTTGAAGGCTGCCAGACCACCGTGACCTGGTTGTTGCTCGGGATCAGGAAGAACTTCGGCGGGTCCGGCGAGAACGGGAGCAGGAACCGGGCATCGAACACGGCCTGGGCGGTGTACGACTTGCCGAGCAACGAATTCGGCACGACTTCCCATTCCGGGCCGGAGGTGCCGACCTGCTCGATGTAGCCGCTATTGTCGAGGTCCGTAGCGCCAAGGTACCCGGTGATGCTGTCCACCAGGTTGACGCCGCCGACCATCTGCGCGGGCACGCCCAGCAGGGCCGGGTTGCCCGGCTTAATGCTGGCGCCGCCGCAGCCCGGTTGCGGGCAGCCGCCCACCGCCACCGGCGCGGCGAAGATGTACGCCACCACGATCGAGCCCTGGCCGCCCGGGGGCAGCGTGAGGGCCGTGGAGGACTGGAAGAACCGCATGTCGGCCGGCGTCGTGTTGTTGATCCAGCAGATGTTGGTCTGCGACGGAACGCCGGTGTTGCAGGGCTGGTCGCCGGCGGGCACCGAGATGTTGCCCGAGAGGTAGCGCCAGAGCTGCGTGGTGTTCTGCGGGTCGTTGAAGGCGCCGGAGAACGGTGTGCCGTTGACGGTGTTCGAGAAGAGCTGGATGGCGCCCGGGCCGGTGGGGCTCTTCAGGTACTTGATACCGGCAAAGCCGGCGGCCGCCATGAAGGGCGGGGCGAACAGCGTCGGATCGAACGTCCACGCGGCCTCACCCTCGAACACGTCGACATAGGTGTAGCCGAGCGCGAAGGGCAGGTTGACGCTGGAGTAGTTGGTGCCGGCGGACGCCACGTCCATGTCCGTGGCGAAGGCGGCGTAGAGCTGCTCCAGCGTGTACCCGCCGGTGGGCAGCGTCACGTTGAAGGTCGCGTTGTTCTTGGCCTGGAATTCCGAAGCCTTGTCGAGCAGAATGTCCCGCATGGCCGGCCGGATGCCGACGTAGTCTGCCGGTTCGGTCGAGGTGACATTGTAGAAGGTGTAGATGTAGTAGAGAATGTCGCCGTTACCAGTCGGGAAGTTCCACCCCATGCCGCGGGTCTCGACCACGACACCCAGCGGGTGCTTCCGGCCGGCGTTGAGCGACGGGTCGCCGTCCCACGACATCCACCACACGTCGCCTTGGGAGGCCTGCACCTTGCCCTGGAGCAGGGGATTGAAGTTACTGGCCCCCGAGTCGTTCTCGGCCGCGGTCGGGACATATCCGGCCAGCGGCATGTTCGCGAAGTCACTGGGGTCAGAGGTGTTGTAGATCGGCTCCACCTGGGTGCCGTGCTGCGTGGTCCCCTTCGGGTCGAAGAAGAACGCGCCGGTGGTGTCGCCGGCCCAGGGGCCGCCGTCCGCGCCGACCACGCCGGCCAGCTGCAGGCCGGAGTTGAAGATGTACTGGTCCGCCGTGCCCTTCGGCCAATACCCGCCGCCGATGGTCGACGAATTGGTCGAGTCGACGCAGACCTGGCCGTCGGACGACAACCCGCAGTAGACGTTGTTGATCGTCATGGCGCCAAGCGGGCGCGCGAAGAGCCGGAATCCCTTGGCCTTTTTGGCCCCCGGTTCCGGCTTGGCGACGGCGAGCGTCGGCAAAGCCGCCGCGAGCGCCAGTGCCAGCAGGCCCGCCAGGATGACGCCCCTCTTACGGAATGGTGAGTGCATTGCATCCTCTCTCAGATGGATACTGTTCGGCTGGACGGGGAGACGGCGCAGTGACGCGCGCCGGCTCCCCTCCCGCCGTGGATCAGTCACGCTAGAAGTTGAGCTCCAAGCCAAGGCGCAGCCGCCGGGGCGAGGCCGTGAAGCTGGCGTCGCTGTTGCCGGCGTAATAGTTGGCTTCCGACGCGCGGCGCTGTTCCGCCAGGGTGTACACGCCGTCGCCGTTGCCGAAGCGCTGCTCGGCCCGGATCAGGTACACGCAGTTCGGCGCCGCTGCCTTGCCGTCCTGGGTGGACCAGCCGCCGCACGCGTTGATGGCCGGGAGGAACATGTCGCCGTTGTCCCGGTCATAGCTGTTCGAGGCGATGGCCTCGTCCGCGAAGCCGGCGGAGTCACCCGACCACACTTCCTGGAGGCGGGTGGCGTTCTCGATGCCGTTGGACTCCGCGAACACCGTGGTGATGTTCGTGAAGTTGAAGACGTTCCGGGCGTCGAGGTAGGCCGTGAGGTCCACGCCGCCGAACCGGAAGCCCTTGGTGACCCGGAGGTCCGTGTTCCGGAACGTCGGGAGCCGCGAGCCGTTCACGTCGCCCTGGAACTCACGGGCGCAGACCTGCGTGGAGAGCACCGCTTCGTTGCCGCTCTCGACCGGGCAGCGTGTGTAGGCGGTGCCGCTCGCGATCCGGAAGGTGGCGAAGATGCCCACGTTCTGGAGGATGGCGCCCGCGGTGCTGCCGGCCTTCCACTGGTTCGGGAAGGTGACCGAGAACGAGCCGGCCAGGTTGTGCGGCCGGGTGTAGGTCGTCGGCAGGTAGGCGGACGGCGGCGGGTCGTTGCCGCCGGCGATCTGGTTGATGATCCGCGAGCCGAAGTTGATGTACGTGAACGGATCCGAGCCGGTGTTCTTGGCGTCGCTGAAGGTGTAGGCCAGCGTGCCGTTGAACAGGCTGCCGATCCGCTTGTCGAGCCGGAGGTCGAACCCGCGGTAGTTGCCGAAGTCCGCATTGGTCATCATGCGGATGTCCTGGTTCTGCAGCTTGAGCGGGTCGTACAGGGTCAGCAGGCGGCCGGCCTGGTTCGACTGGGCGTCGCGGTTGTACGCCGAGAAGTCGAGGACGAAGTCGTCCGAGAAGGCGTGCCGGATGCCGAACTCGAAGGTGATCGTCTTGCCGAAGTCCAGGTCCGAGCCGTAGACGTGGTTGGTGTTCGTCACGGCCAGGTCGGTGTTGATGCCGCCCAGGATGAGCGAGAAGTCCGGCGGCTGCACCTGGTGGGCGTACGAGAAGCGCATGTTGGTGCGCTCGCTCACCGGGAACGACACCTGGATGTGCGGCGAGAGGTAGTTGTGCGACTGGTCGTCGGTGTAGATCTGGTCGAGCGACGCCTGCACGTTGTTCGGGTCAAACAGCGGGTTGCTGGAGATCCGGACGGTCGGCTGGCACGCACCCGTCGAGTCGCAGTAGGTCGGGTGCTGGGCCTTGGAGTTGTAGTAGTCGTACCGGAGGCCGGCCACGAGCACCACGTCGCCGAGGTCGAGCCGGTCTTCGGCGTACCCGGTGTAGGCCACCGGCTTCTCCATGTAGAAGTCGGAGAAGGCCTGGCTGGTGAGCGACGACGAGTAGGACTTGAGGTCGTAGTTGGTGAAGCCGCCGCCGATCTTGAGGCGGTTATACCGGTCGACCTGCCAGTCGAGCGCCGCCCCGCCGATGAACCGGTTTTCCTGGTTCAGGATGATCCGGCCGGTCGGGCCGCCCGCCTCGGAGAAGCCGAGGACGCCGTAGGCGTTGTTCCGCCACTTGTCGATCAGCTGGTACTGGGCGGTGTTCTCGAGGTCGTACGGGGTGCGCCGCGAGTTCGCCTTGTTCTGCTGGAAGTTGTCCAGCAGCTCCTGGTTGAGCGGGAAGTTCTCGAAGTTGAACTGGTACTGGAGCGGCGAGATCATGAAGCCGCCGAACGGATCGCGGCTGTTCACCTCGGACTCGCGGGTCAGCGGCGACTGGATGAACTCGTCCTGCTGGTAGGACAGGTTCACGTCGAGCGCCAGCGCGCGGGCCGACGACTTGGCCAGGTTCTGGGTCCAGCCCAGGGTGTAGACCTGGTTGTTGCCGGTGTTGCCGAAGATCTGCTGCGGGTTGTACAGGTTGGCGTAGGTGAAGTTGCGGCCCTGCGCCTGGCTGGCCAGCGCGCTCAGGAAGATGCGCGAGCCGGTGCCGTAGCTGTAGTTGAGCTTGCCCTGCAGCTGGTAGACCGACGCCGCCGTGCCCGGAATCCGGATGCCCTGGCAGTCCTGGCCGTAGTTGTTGGCGATGTCGGGGTTGGCGCTGTTCTTGATGTTGATGCCGGCGTACGTCATCGTCTCGTCGCACTTGCCGGTGTAGACAGCGAAGCTCGAGACGTCGACGTAGGTCGTGTCGGAGATGGTGGAGTTCTTGGTGTCCGGCACCGCCACCGTCGTGTCCGTGCCCGCGACGACGAAGTAGGGCGAGTTGTCGCGGTTGACGCCGGCGTTGCCGAGGGCGCCGTTCGACTTGGTGCCTTCGAGCGCGCCGCTGACGAAGAAGGTGAGGTTCGACACGATCGGGCCGCCGAGGCTGGCCGTGACCCGGTTGAAGCCGAGGCTCACGCTGTTGCCGAAGAGCCCGTCGGACTCGTACCCGAGCGCGCCGGCGAACTTCGAGCCGCCGGTCCGGGTCGAGATCGAGATGACGCCCGACTGGGCGCCGCCGAACGCCGCCGAGGCCGCGCCGGTGGTGACCGAGGCGTCTTCGAACGCGTTCGTGCCGATCGACACGGTGTTGCCGCCGCCTGTCACGAAGCCGCCGCCGCGGTTGCCGGCGCCGGTCGGCACGCCGTCCACGTAGGTGCTGGCTTCGTCAGTCCGGCCGCCACGGATGGAGAGCGTGCCGCCGCCCGCGCTCGCCACGACGCCAGGCTGCAGCGCCAGGACGTTCGTGATGCGGTCCACCGGCAGCTTGTCGACGTAGTCGCCTTCGACGCTCTGCTTGGTGGTGACGGCGTCACGCGGGACCAGCTCGTTGGCGGCCGCGACGACGGTGATCTCGTCCACCTGCACCGGCGTGGACTCGAGGGTCACGTCCGCCGTGACCGTCTGGCCCGACAGGACGCGCACGTCGGTGACGCGCGTCGTCTTGTAGCCGATGAAGGAGGCCTGGAGCGTGACCAGGCCGGCCGGGACGTTGTTGATGAAGAAGTAGCCGTCGGCGTTGGTCTGCGCCCCGAACTTCGAGCCGACGATGATGACCTGCGCGTTCGCGATGGGCGCGCCCTGCTGGTCGCGCACCTTGCCTTCGAGCTTACCAGTCGAGGCCTGGGCGAGAAGCGCTGACGCTCCCGCCACCAGGACGACTGCCGCCAGCGCGATGGTCCGCGCTGCACGGGCGAAGGCGCTCACACAACTTTGCTTCATGGACACATCCTCCAAAGGTGTGAACCCAGTGTTGCCAACGAATCGAACGACGGAAAGCACGCGCTTCCCTCCTTGCGCCGGACGCGCCGAGTTGGGGAATGCGACTGCGGATGCGTCGGACAAGCCGACGAGAGAAAACCGAACGTGAGTGCGACAGAGTGTTGCGAATGCCGACCGCGGCCCGGTCGGTAAAATCAATATGACGTGACCGAAATCACGTGTCAAGCAACTGTAACGGCCCGGGAAGAGGCGGGGGTCCGGCCGTAACTGACTGCAACGAATCGGGATGGAGTTGGGGCAAGGCGGTGCGGCCACCACCTTGCCCGACAAGCTTATCCCGCGCTTTGAAATTTGGGAAGGGGGGGTCTACCCCCCAATTTTCACCAGCTCCCGCTGGGGCCTGGCTGGGGTCACTTCCGGCCCATCCGGCCCCCAGTACATGTTGATCTCGCTCCGGACCCCGAATTGCCCAGATATATAGATACCGGGCTCCACCGAGAACCCGACCCCCGGGAGGAGTTCCCGGTCGTCGTGGGTCTCGTAATCGTCCAGGTGGGGCCCCGACCCGTGCAGGTCCCGGTCGATCGAGTGCCCGGTCCGGTGCACGAAGTACTTCCCGTACCCCGCCCGCTCGATGACTCCGCGGGCCGCCCGGTCTCCCTCGAAGCCCGCCACCGGCCGGCCGGCCCGGGCCCCCTCCTGGACTGCCTGGATCGCGGCATCCCGGGCATCCCGGACCGTGCGCCACACCTTCTCCACCTCATCCGGCACCCGGGTGCCCGAGAAACCCATCCAGGTCTGGTCGGCGAAGACCGTCGTGGTGCTCCCGCGCCCTCCCCACAAGTCCAGCAGGATGACCTGGTCCTTGGCCAGCGTGGCGTCCTTCCCCGCCTCGGGTTCGTAGTGCGGGTTGGCCGCGTTGGCCCCGAATCCCACGATGGGCTTCGTGGTGAGCTTGAGCCCCCGCACCTCCATCCCCGCCACGACCCGCGCCTGGAGCGCCGTTTCGGTGAGACCGGTGCCCCCCTGCCCGACCGCCCACGCCAGCTCGGTGCGCGCCACGTCGGCCAGCACCTCGGCCGCGTACCGGTGATCCGCCAGCTCCTCGGCGCTCCACCGGGCCGCAAACCGGGTGACGAGCGATGCGGACGGCACCACACGACCGCCCAGCTTCGTGATCAACTGCACCACGCCGGCCGGCACACGGTCGAGATACGGCACCGCGTCGTCGGGGGAAACCTCCATCGCGACCGTCCGCCCTTTGACGATGGAGCCGAGCGCGGCGTGCAGTTCCTCCCACTTCGCATACGGCAGGAGCTTGCCGGGGAATCCCTCGAGCGGCTGCATCTCGATCTTGTGCACCACGGCCACCGGCTCCCCCTCCTTCGGCAGGAGCACGAAGAGCCGCCGGCTGCCCATCCCGCCCAGGCCGAGCACGCGGCCCGCCACCGGGTTGAGTCCGTGGAAGTCGAAGAGGAGCCAGGCGTCGGCGCCGACGGCCTCGAGGCCCTCGGCGAGCTGGCGGCGATCGGGCAGGGGGGTGGAACTCATGCGTATCCCTCCGCGGCGGCGGCCTGCCACCGACAGGTGTCGTCTCCCCGGCCCCGGCAGCGCGCATGGACCATGGCGCCTTCGAACCCGGTGAGGGCGCGCAGCAGCTCGGCGAGCGCTGCACCGTAATAGGAGCACGCCCGGCCTTCGGACGTGGCGAGCAGGGACAACGGCTGGGCGATGACCGCCTCGGCGGAGCGGCCCCGGACCACGAGCGAGGCGGCGAAGATCCGGCGCGCCGCGCGGGCGGCCGCCCGGGCGCCGACCCTTCGGCGGACGAACCCCGGCGTTCCGCCGAGGAGGAGCCGCACCGGCATCGAGACGCCGCGCGCCGCATAGCGCGCCGCGCGCCGGCCCGCGTCGGCGTACACCAGCGCCGCGTCGGGCCGGCGGCCGACCAGCCGGAAGACGGCCACCGTCTCGTCGAGCGGCACCGGCATTCCCCGCCGGTACGCCTCCTGGTACCGCTGGATCTGCGCGGCCACCGTGCCGCTCAGGCCGAATCGCTTGGCCACAATCTCGCCGGCGAGTTCCTCGAGCCCGTCTTCGACCGGTGTGTCGAGGTTGCGCAGCGCCTCGAGCAGGCTGAGCGGCACGATGGCCGGCGTGCTTGCGGCGACGGTCAGGTTCGGCATGAGATGCGGCGGGGGGTCCACGACATAGGCGCGCAGAAGTTAGCCACGGACCGCCTCGCGAGCCAGAGGCGCTTGCGCCGCTTCCGACACCCGGGGACATTCCACCAATGTCCTCCGCCCCGCCCGCCGTGTCCGCCTTCGAGCGCGACGTCCTGCCGCACCTCGACCTGATGTACCGGGTGGCGCTGCGCATGACCGGCGAGGCCGCGAGCGCCGAGGACCTGGTGCAGGACACGGTCCTGAAGGCCTTCCGGGCGTGGGGCAGCTTCCGCCAGGGAACCAACGCCCGGGGCTGGCTGTTGACCATCCTGAGGAACACGTTCATCAACGACTACCGGCGGCGCCGGCGGGCGCCCGCCCTGGTCGACATCGACGTGGCGGAACCGCAGGCGCTGGTGCACGAGCACGGCGGGAGCGACCCGGAGGGCGAGTTCTTCCACGCCCTGGTGGACGACCGGATCGTGGCCGCCATCGACGCACTGCCCGAGGAATTCCGCGAGGTGGTCACGCTGAGCGACATCGAGGGCCTGGGGTATGCGCAAATCGCGGAAACGCTCGACGTGCCGGTCGGCACGGTGAAGTCCCGGCTGTCACGGGCGCGCCGGCAGCTCCAGGCCACGCTGCTCGACTACGCCATCGAAGCGGGCATCGTGCGCCCCAGGAAGCCGGCATGAACACCGACCGCATGGACTGCGACGAGGCGCTCGCCCTCCTGCAGGATTACCTGAAGGTGGAACTCAGCCCCGACAACCAGACGCGGGTGGCCCAGCACCTGTCGGCGTGCGGCCACTGCCTCGGGCACGCGCAATTCGAGCGCAACTTCCTCGCGGCGCTGGAGCGCGCCACGCGCGGCGTCGCGTGCCCCGACGAACTGGTGGCGCGCATCCTCCAGGCCCTCCGGAGCGGCGCGCAGGGCTGAGGGTGCACGTCGTCCAGGCGGCCATCGTCTCCGGGGCGGTGTCGGCGCTCGCGTGGCGGGCCGGCGCCCTCCGGCCGAGCGGTGGAGTAGCGGCCTGCGCCGTGGGCGCCGCGGTGCTCGCTGCCGCCGGCTGGCCCGGCGGCCTGATCCTGCTGGCGTTCTTCCTGCCGAGCAGTGCCGTGTCGCGGCTCTGGCCGGCGCCGACCTCCTCCCTCGATGCGAAGGACGACCGGCGCGACGGATGGCAGGTGCTCGCCAACGGCGGCGTGCCGGCGGCGGCCGCGCTGCTCGTCGGGCCGGGTGCCGCGCCGTGGGTCCTCGCCGCCGGACTCTCGGCCGCCGCTGCCGACACCTGGGCCACCGCGGTCGGCGCCCACAGCCGGACGCCTCCACGGCACCTGCTCCGCGGAGTGGGGGTACCACCGGGGACGAGCGGCGCCGTCTCGCTGCTCGGGAGCGCAGGGGCAGGAGCCGGGTCGGCGCTGGTGTCGCTGGCCGCCGCCCCGTTCCTCGGCTGGCAGGGCGCGGTGCTCGTCTGGGGCATCGGCATCGGGGGGATGCTGCTGGACTCGGTGCTTGGGGCGGCCGTGCAGGGCCGGTTTTGTTGCGAATCATGTGGCGTCGACAGCGAGCGGAGACAGCATCGCTGCGGGCGGCCCACTCACCACCTCGGGGGGGTCTCATGGCTGACCAACGACGGAGTCAACGCGCTTGCCACCGCGGCGGCCACCGCGGCCGGGTGGGCGGCCTGGGCCTGGCGCTGCTCACCCTGACCCTCGCCCTCGGCGGCTGCGAGGCCGGTTCCCCGACCACGCCGGACTATCTGCCCGCGCCGGGCGGGGGAAACCCCGGCACCGGCGGCGGGGGCGGCGGCGGAGCGGCGCAGGTCGTGGGGACGTGGGAGGCCACGACCATCATCACCCTCCCCGCCAACGACTTCATCACGACCGAAACCACCTGGATCTTCAAGGCCAACACCGAGTGCCTGCAGACGATCCGGACCGAGCAGTTTTCCGAAGGCGTCATCTACACCACCGTGCGCGGCTGCACCTACTCCGTCGGGCAGGGCATCATCCACGTGCTCTACGAAGCCGCCATGGCCGCCACCGACTACACATTCGAGTTTCCCCTCAACGACCCCGATACCATGATCCTCCAGGGGATCACCTACGAGCGGATCACCTGAGCACCACTGATGCAGACGTCCTGATCGCCGGCGCCGGCCCGGCCGGCAGCGCCGCGGCGGTGCATCTCGCGCGTGCGGGGTGGCGGGTGGTGGTGGTGGACCGCGCCGCCTTCCCGCGCGACAAGGCCTGCTCCGAGTACATGAGCCCCGAGGCCGTCCGCCTCCTCGACCGCCTCGGCGTCGTGGCCGACCTCCAGGCGGCGGGGGCCGTGCCCCTCGAGGGCACGACGGTGTTCGGCCCGCTGGGCAGCCGGCTGACCGGACTCTTCCAAGAGGCGGATCCCGCCCCCTTCCGGCCATCGGGGCTTTCGCTCCCCCGGCGCGTTCTCGACGCCAGGCTGGTGCAGGCCGCGCGCGAGGCCGGCGCCGACGTCCGGGAACGCACCCGGGTGGAGGCGCCGCTGTACGACGGGGGCGCGGTGGCGGGCGCGCTGGTGCGCGGCCCGGACGGCCGGCACACGCCGATCCGCGCCCGGCTGACCATCGGGGCCGACGGGCTCGGCTCGCTCGTGGCCCGGCGGCTCGGGCGCCGCCGCCACACTCTTCCCCGCCGCGTGGCCTTCGTGGCGCACGTCGCGGGCGTCGCCGACCTGGGCCGCACCGCCGAGATGCACGTCGGACGCGAAGGGTATGTCGGGCTCAACCGGATCGGCGCGGATCTCTACAACGTGGCGCTCGTGGTGCCGCAGCCCGCCGCGTCCGCCGCCCGCGGCAACGTCACGGAGTTCTTCTTCCGGATGCTGGCGGAGTTTCCCGGCGTGCGGGGCCGCGTGGACATCCGCAGGCTGGCGCGGGAGGTACTGGTGACCGGGCCCTTCGCGGCGCGCTCCGGCCGGGTGAGCGCGGCCGGCGCCCTCCTCGTCGGCGACGCCGCCGACTTCTTCGACCCCTTCACCGGACAGGGCATCTATTCGGCGCTCCGCGGCGCGGAGCTCGCCGCAAACATCGCCTCCGGCGCCCTCTTGGACGCGGGAACCGCCACCGCGGCCGCGCTGGCGCCCTACCGGGCGCTCCGGCGCCGCACGTTTGCGGGCAAGTGGGCGGTCGAGCGCCTCATCGGCTACGGGATGTACTTCCCTGCGCTCTTCGACCGCGCAGTGGCGCGCCTCGGACGGGTTCCCGGCATGGCGAGCACGCTCATCGGAGTCACCGGCGACTTCGTCCCCGCGGGCCGGGTGCTCAACCCCCGCTTCCTGATGCGGATGATGCTATGACGCCGCCCGATATCGACGCCGCCCACTTCCGCCAGCTGCTCGGCCGGTTCACCACCGGCGTCACCGTCATCACCACACGCCTGCCGGACGGCCGGCCGGCCGGGATGACGGCCAACAGCCTCGCCTCGGTGTCACTCGAGCCGCCGCTCCTATCGGCGTGCATCGACCACCAGGCGGAGCTGCACGATGCGCTGCTTGCCGCCCCCGTCTTCGTGGTCAACATCCTCTCCGCCCGCCAGGAGGCGCTCTCGCGTCGGTTCGCCGCCGACCACACGGACCGGTTCGACGGCGTCGGGTATCGCGACTCCCCGGGGGGGCAGCCGATCCTCGACGGCGCCCTGGCGTGGATCGAGTGCGCCCACTTCGCCAGCTACCCCGGGGGCGATCACAGCATCCTCGTCGGCCGCGTGCTGCACGGCGGCACCAGCGACGCGGCGCCGCTGGTGTACTACCGCGGCGGCTACACCGGGCTCGGCCGCGAGTGAGCGGGCCCGGCGTGGCGCCCTTCGGCACCGAGCTGCTGGACGACCCTTCGGCGGATCCGTTCACCGTAGTGCGGTCCCTCACCAACATCGCGCGCGCCAACCGGTGGTTCGGCGGCCGTTCCGCGGCGCTCTGGGGCATCGAGCGGCTCCTGCTCGGCGTCCCGCCCGAACGGGTCGTCACCCTGCTCGACCTCGGCACGGGCGCCGGCGACCTGCCGATGGCCGCCGTGGCCTGGGCCGCGCGCCGCGGGCGGACCATCCGCCCTCTCGGGCTGGAGCGGAGCCCGGTGGCGGCGCGGCTGGCATCAGGGCGGGGTATCCCGGTCGTGCTCGCCTGTGTCGGGGCGCTGCCGGTGCGAGCAGAGGGCGTGGACATCGTCCTCATCAGTCAGGTGGCGCATCATCTCTCCGCCCCGGCCGCGACGGCGCTGTTCCGCGCGGCGAGCGCGGTGGCCCGCCTCGGCGTGGTGGTTGCCGACCTCCGGCGTTCGGCAGTGGCGATGGCGGCGTTCAGGGTCGGGAGCGCCGCATTGGGTTTCGACGCCGTGACCCGCGCCGACGGGATCACCTCGGTGCGGCGCGGGTACCACCGGGACGAACTGGCCGAGCTCGTCGCCCGCGCCGGCCAGGCGGGCGAGGTGCGGCGCCGGCCGGGGTTCCGCCTCGTGGCCACCTGGCGGACCCACTGATGCGCACCGTGGACCAACTCCTCGTGCGTGCGCCGGCGGAGCCGATGTTCGAGGCGGCGGCGAACGTGGAGCGCTGGCCGGAGCGGCTGGCGCACTACCGCTGGGTTCGGTTCGGCCAGCGCCGGCCGGACGGCGGCGTGGTCGAGATGGCCGCGGTCCGGCCGTTCGGCCCGCTGGCCTGGCCCGTCTGGTGGGAATCGGAAATGTGGATCGACCGCGCGAAGCTGGAAGTCCGGTATCGTCACCTCCGCGGCGTCACGGCGGGGATGGACGTCACCTGGCGGCTCGAGCCGCGCGGCAGGGAGACCGACGTGACCATCGTGCACACCTGGCGGGGCCCCGAGTGGCCGCTCATCCGCGTGCCCGCGGCGGACTGGGTCATCGGCCCGGTGTTCGTGCACGGCATTGCGTCGCGGACGCTGGCCGGGCTGGCGCGCGCCGTGGAGTCCGGGCATGAGTGAGCCGCGCCGGGTGGTGATCACCGGCATCGGCGCCGTCACGCCGATCGGCATCGGGGTCGAGGGGCTTTGGAACGGACTCCGCGCCGGGGCCTCGGCCGTCCGCACCATCACCCGGTTCGATCCGGAGCCGTTCCGCACCCGGATCGCCGCGCAGGTGGACGACTTCCACGCCACCGATCATCTCGAGGAACGGAAGGCGCGCCGCATCGACCGCTTCGGGCAGTTCACCGTGGCCGCCACCCGGCTGGCCATCGAGAACGCCGAACTCGACCTCGACCGGGAAGACCGCGAGCGCACCGGCGTCATGATGGGTACGGCGCTCGGCGGGGTCGGCATGGCCGAGAGCCAGCACGCCCGGTACGTGGAGGGGGGCATCCGGGCGGTGGACCCGGCGCTTGCGCTGATGGTGTTCGCGGGGGCCGCGAGCTGCAACGTGGCCATCGAGTTCGGGGTGTCCGGGCCCAACAGCACCAACGGGATGAGTTGCGCCTCGGGCACCATCGCCATCGGTGACGGCTTCCGCGCCATCCGCCGCGGCGACGCGGACGTGATGCTGGCCGGAGGCGCGGAGGCGCCCCTGGCCCCGCTCAGTTTCGGCGCGTTCGCGATCATCCGCGCGATGTCTACCCGCAACGACGACCCCGGCACCGCCAGCCGCCCCTTCGACGCGGAGCGGGACGGCTTCGTGATGGGCGAGGGCGCCGCGGTGCTGGTGCTGGAGGAGCGGGGCCGCGCGCTGGCGCGAGGGGCGCGGATCTACGCCGAGGTGTGCGGCTACGGCATCACCAATGATGCGCACCATATGACGGCGCCCCGCCCCGACGGGGCGCACGCGGCGCGCGCCATGCGGCAGGCGCTGTCGGAGGCCGGGGCGAAGGCCGGCGCGGTCGGGTACGTCAACGCGCACGGCTCCTCGACCCCGCTCAACGACTCGACCGAGACCGGCGCCCTCAAGCAGGTCTTCGGGGACCACGCCGCCCGCCTGGCCGTCAGCGGCACCAAGGGGTACTACGGGCACGCCCTCGGCGCGAGCGGGGCCATCGAGGCCGCCATTTGCGCCCTGGCCAGCCATCGGGAGTGGCTCCCCCCGACCATCAACCTCCACCGGCCCGACCCCGCCTGCGACCTCGACTATCTTGCGGCCGGCGGCCGCGCAGCGCGGCCGGAGTACCTCATGAGCAACTCGTTCGGGTTTGGCGGCATCAACGCGGCGCTGGTGCTGCGCCGCGCCGAGTGATTAGATTCGCCGCCGTCCGGACGGCCCCTCTCCCCGAATTGCGAGGTAGCAGGATGCATTCCATGACCCGTCGGCTGGTCGCCGAGTTGTTCGGCACGTTCATGCTCGTGTTCTTCGGCGCCGGCGCCATCATGACCACGAACTTCCCGAAGGGCGACTTCGGCCTGATCGGCATCGCGCTGGCCCACGGCCTCGCGCTGGCCATCGGCATCACGGCCACCATGTCCATTTCGGGCGGGCACCTGAACCCGGCCGTCACCGCCGGCATGATGGCCATCCGCCGGATCGACGCCAAGACGGGGCTCCTGTACATCGTGGCGCAGCTGCTGGGCGCGGTGCTCGCGGCGCTGGCGCTCAAGTCGCTCCTGCCCCCGGGCGTCACGAAGGTCCTGGCCATCGGGACCCCGTCCATCGCCGCCACCATCACCCTGGGCAAGGCGATCGCCATCGAGACCCTCCTCACCTTCTTCCTGATGAGCGCGGTCATGGGCACCGCCATCTCCCCCGCCTCGCACAAGATCGGCGGCTTCGGGGTCGGCCTCACGCTGGTAATCGGCATCCTCTTCGGCGGCCCGCTCACCGGTGCGGCGCTCAACCCGGCCCGTGCCTTCGGCCCCGCGTTCGTGTCAGGCCAGTGGGTCAGCCAGGGCGTCTACTGGGTCGGCCCGATCCTCGGCGCGCTGCTGGCGGCCTTCCTTTGGGAAAAGCTGCTGCTGCCCAAGGCGACCGACTGACGCGGTCTGACGGACACGAAATCGAACGGCCCTCCGGATGTCCGGAGGGCCGTTTGCATTGCCGAACCGACCGCCTCGGTCAGCCTTCCCCGCCGCCCCGCTTCTCCGCCTCCCGCAGCGCCCGCGCCGCGCGCGCCCACAGGGTCGTGGCGTAGCCGAGATAGATCACCGCCGCCACCACGTACGCGGCGAGCAGGAACCCCCCGTTCTGTGGCGTCTCAAACGGCATCGCCGGCCCCCGCGCGCAGATTGTCCACCCGCGCCAGCCCGTAGCGCAGGGTCAGGAACCCGAGGTAGAGCAGCGTGAACGCGGCCATCCCCGAGAGCAGCGCCCGCAGCATTTCGGGCGGCATGGAGGGCGCGCTCGGCTTGAGCAGCACCGGCTGCGGGTGCAGCGTGCGGAAGAGGTACACGCTCAGGTGGATGAACGGCACGAGCACGAGGCCCATGATGCCGACCACCGCGCTGAACCGGGCCCGTTCGCCGCGGTCCTGCACCGCGGCCCGGAGCGCCAGATAGCCCACGAAGAGGAAGAAGAGGAAGAGCGTCAGCGTGAGCCGCGCGTCCCAGGTCCACCAGGTGCCCCAGACCGTCTTTCCCCAGATCGGGCCGGTCGTGAGCATCACCAGGGAAAAGGCGATGCCCACCTCGGCGGAGCTCGCCGCGAGCAGGTCGAGCCGCTCGTCGTGGAGCCAGAGGTAGAGGATGCTCACGATGCCGACGATGGCGAAGGCGACCAGCGCCCCCCAGGCGGCGGGGGCGTGGACGTAGAAGATCTTCTGCGCCAGGCCCTGGCGCACTTCCATCGGTGTGTACTCGAGGGCGAGGACGTACACCCCCGCCGCGGCCAGGAGCCCGAGGACGGTGAGGACTTGGCCGCGGCGCACGATGCGCCGGGCGGCGAGGAGGTCAGGTGTCATTCGTCGACGACCGCCGGAAAGACGAGGATGCACAGGGTGACGAAGACGACATCGAACAGCGTCAGTAACCTAAGCCAGCCCAGCATCTCGCTCAACGGCCGCCCCGCGAGCAGCTTGGCGGTGACCTGCACCGCCCCGACCAGCGGCGGCACCATGAACGGCAGCAGCAGCACGGGGAGCATGAGCTCCGCGAAGCGGGTCCGGACCACCATGGCGCTGAAGATGGTCCCGACCGCCACGAAGCCCAGCGTGGCCAGCGCGGTGACGGCCAGGATGCCCGGCAGCGCGTGGCCCAGCCCGACGTTGAAGAAGAGCACGAAGAGCGGCAGCGCCACCGCCTCGACCACGGTCACGAAGGCGAGGTTGGCCAGCAGCTTCCCGACATAGAGGGCGCTCCGCGGCACCGGGGCGAGCAGGATGCCGTCGAGGGCGGCGTTCTCCCGCTCCACGTAGAACGCCCGGTTGAGCGCGATCACCGCGCCGAAGGCGAAGGTCACCCACAGCACGCTCGGCGCGAGGTCCACCGCCGCCAGCGCGGTCGGGTCGCGCGCGAAGTTGAACACCACGAGCACCAGCGCCGAGAAGACGATGGCGGACAGCAGCGCAGTCCGGCTGCGGAGCTCGAGCCGGATGTCCTTGGCCGCGATGGCCACCGCCAGCCGGAGGAACTCACCCACTGACGAGCTCGGCGTACCGCACGTGGAAGGCGGCCAGGTCGGCGGGCCGGGCGCTCTCGAGGGCCCAGCGGCCACGGGCCAGGACCGCCACCCGGGTGGCGAGTTCCCACGCTTCGGCCAGGTGATGGCTGACGAGGATGAGCGCGCGGCCGCGGGCGAGCTGCGAGCCGAGGAGCGCGCGGAACCGGTCGGCCGCCGGGGCGTCGAGGCCGGTGAACGGCTCGTCGAGGAGCAGGATGTCCGGCTGGTGCAGCAGCGCGCGGGCAATCGCGGCGCGCTGCAGGAGCCCGCGGCTCAGGTGGCGCACCGGGGTGTCCGCCCGGCCGGCCAGCCCCACCTCCTCGAGCGCCGCGCGGGTGGCGGCCGCCGGGTCCGGCAGGCCGTAGAGGCGCGCCGTAAACTGGAGGTTTTCGGCGGGCGTCAGGTCGTCGTAGAGAAAGGTGTGATGCGAGAGGAGCCCGATGCTCCGGCGCGCGCCCGGGTCGTCGCGGGAGAGGCGGCGGCCCCGAACCCGAACCTCGCCGGCGTTTGGCCGCATGAGGCCGGCGAGCAGGCGGAGCAGCGTCGTCTTGCCGGCGCCATTGGGCCCGGCCACGGCGAGCATCTCCCCGGCGCGCACCTCGAGATCGACCCCACGGAGGACCTGCAGCGCGCCGAAGGCACGGACCAGGCCGTGCGCCGAAAGCAGCGGCGCGTCAGCTGGCGCGGTCAATGGCGGCGCCGAGCTCGTCGAGATCGAACGGCTTGATCAGGTAGGCGCTGTGCGCCAGGTCGAGCACGCGCAGCTGGGGCTCGACGCTCACGTAGGCGGTGGTGATGATGACCGGGAGGCCGGGCTGGATGCCGCGGATGCGGCGGAGGAGGTCCACCCCGTCGGTGTCGGGGAGGCGCATGTCGAGGACGACCACGTCTGGCGGCGCCTCGGCGAGGCGGGTCAGCGCCTCGGCCCCGGACGACGCGAACGACATCGCGTAGCGCGGCCGGAAAAAGCGTTCATAGCTGATGCGCAGGGCGGGCTCATCTTCGATGAACAGCACCCGGCGCGGGTTCGGCTGGTCGGTCATGACCTCTGATTATAAGACTACACCTTCCCCGGTTCCAGTTCGAACAGGTCCTCGAGCTTGGTGAGCATGAGCAGGAAGCGCAGTTCCTCGCTCGCGGAACGGAGCGCCACGCGCTGCCGGCGCTCCCCGGCGCGGCGCTGGACCAGCATCAGCGCCCCGAGCCCGGCGGAGTCCACGTGGTGCGTGGCGCTCAGGTCGATGACCAGCCGGCTCTCGCCCTCCGGCATCGCCTCCAGGGCCGTGACGGCCTCCTGCCGGAAGGACGCGCGCGTGTCGAGGCCGAGCGAGGCCGGCGCAGTCAGTTGTCGAACGGTCGGGCGGTCGGTACCCATCGAGGTATCTCCCTTGCCCGACAACAGCAAAGCGTGGTCGTTTCGCCACGCCAGCCGGCCGAAACGCCACGCTCTAACAAGTCGTGTGCATTCCACCTTCGGCACCGAGCTATCTCACCCCGACGGGATGAGACCTCCAGTTTTGCGGCCCCGGATCGCTCCGGGTGTGCTATTATCGGGCGGATCAGTTGTATTGTTCCCGGAAGGCACCATGCCTCCCGCCGTAGGAAAAGGCGAATTTGGTGCCAACGGCTTAACCCACGCTCACGCAAGCAGTTGGGGCCGAACTGCAAGGGCTTTCAGCGACCCGGCCTCCCGCACTCCGCGACCCCGGCGGCCTCCCTGCAAGAGCCGCAGCCTGCTTCGGACCCGACCCGACCGGAGGACCTCCCGATCATGGCCGACCAGCTCGACACGCTCCTGTCCGAGGAGCGGCGCTTCGCTCCCACTCCCGAGTTCGCCGCCCGTGCGGCCGCCACCCAGGCGCTCTACGACTCGGCCAGCCGCGACCGGCTCGCGTTCTGGGAGGAGATGGCGCGCACCCTGGACTGGATCACCCCCTGGCAGAGCGTCCTGGAATGGGCGCCGCCGCACGCCAGGTGGTTCGGCGGCGGGCGGCTCAACGTGGCGGCCAACTGCCTCGACCGCCACCTGGCCGGCCCCCGTCGCAACAAGGCCGCCATCATCTGGGAGGGCGAGCCCGGCGACCGCCGCGTCTATACCTATTGGGGGCTGGCGCGGGAGGTCGGGCGGGCGGCGAACGCGCTCCGGCGCCTCGGCGTCCGCAAGGGCGACCGGGTGGCGATCTACCTCCCGATGGTGCCGGAAGCCGCCATCGCCATGCTGGCCTGCGCCCGCATCGGCGCGGTGCACTCGGTGGTGTTCGGCGGATTCTCGGCCGAATCGCTCCGCGACCGGATCCAGGATGCCACCGCGTCAGTACTGATCACCGCGGACGGCGGGTACCGGCGAGGCCAGATGCTCCCGCTCAAGCGGATCGCCGACGAGGCGCTCGCTGAATGCCCGAGCATTCGCCATGTGGTGGTGGTGCGGCGCGGCGCCGGCGGCAGCGGCGACGAGACCTTCGCGGAAATGACCGAGGGCCGCGACCACTGGTGGCACCGGCTCCTCGACAAAGAGAGCCCCAACTGTCCCGCGGAGCCGATGGAATCCGAGGACCTGCTCTTCATCCTCTACACCTCGGGCACCACCGGGAAGCCGAAGGGGATCGTCCACACCACCGCGGGCTACCTGACCCAGGTCACCGCCACGACGCGGTACGTGTTCGACCTGCGGGAGGAGGACATCTTCTGGTGCACCGCCGACGTCGGGTGGGTCACCGGACACTCCTACGTGGTGTACGGCCCGCTCGCCAACGGCGCCACGGTGCTCATGTACGAGGGGGCGCCCGACTGGCCCGAGCGCGACCGGTTCTGGAAAATGATCGCGCGGCACGGCGTGACGGTGTTCTACACCGCGCCCACCGCCATCCGGGCGTTCATGAAGTGGGGCGCGACGCATCCCGCCGCCCACGACCTTTCCACCCTCCGCCTCCTCGGCAGCGTCGGCGAGCCGATCAACCCCGAGGCGTGGATGTGGTACCACGAGCACATCGGCCGCGGGCAGTGCCCCATCGTGGACACCTGGTGGCAAACGGAGACCGGCGGGATCATGATCACCCCGCTCCCGGGCGTGATCACCACCAAGCCCGGCTCCGCCACGGTCCCGTTCCCCGGCATTTCCGCGCAACTGGTGGACACCACGGGCAAGCCGATGGAGAAGGGCGGCGGGTTCCTCACGCTCACCGAGCCCTGGCCCGGCATGCTCCGCACCATCTATGGCGACGACGCGCGCTACCGCGACACCTACTGGAGCCGGTTTCCCGGCCGCTATTTCGCGGGCGACGGCGCCAAGGTGGACGACGACGGCTACTGGTGGCTGCTGGGCCGGGTGGACGACGTGCTCAACGTGGCCGGGCACCGGATCGGCACCATGGAAGTGGAGAGCGCCCTGGTGGACCACCCGTCGGTGGCGGAGGCAGCCGTCGTCGGCAAGGCCCACGAGCTCAAGGGGCAGGCGATCGCGGCGTTCGTCACCGTGAAGGAAGGGGTCAAAGCCTCGGCCGAACTCCGGGAGGACCTGCGCGACCACGTGGCCCGGAAGATCGGCGCCATCGCCAAGCCCGACGACATCCTCTTCTCGGCGGACCTGCCGAAGACCAGAAGCGGGAAGATCATGCGGCGGCTGCTCAAGGACATCGCGGAGGGCCGGGCGCTGGGCGACACGACCACCCTGGCGGACCCGAACGTGGTGGCGCGGCTGAAGGAGATGTACGAGGACAAGGAGTAGGCGGGGCAGAAATCTGGTGCGGCCGTCACCCCGGCGGAAGCCGGGGTCCAGTAGCTAGATCTGTATCTGCGCGCCCAATTCCACCACCCGATTCGGTGGCAGCCCGAAGAACGCCGTCGCCGAGCGGGCGTTGCGGGTCATGATGACGAAGAGCCGGCGACGCCAGTAGGACATCGGCCGCGGGTCGCCGGGGAGACGCTTCGGGACCTGCGCACGCGGGGTCGCGATCAGCGTTTCGCGGCCGAGGAAGAACGACGTCTGCGTCAGGAAGACCGCGCCCGGCGAGCCGGGCAGCTCCGATTCGCCCATCAGCGTCAGCAGGGCCGGCACGTCCGGGCTTTCCATGAAGCCGTAGTGCCCCACCACCCGCCAGAACCCCTCCCCCAGCTCACGGAACTCCAGCCGCTCGGCGACGCTCACCTGCGGCACCTCCTCCGTCACCATCGAGAGGAGGATGATCCGCTGGTGCAGCACCTTGTTGTGCTTGAGGTGGTGCAACAGCACCGGCGGCGCGATGTCGAGGGCCGAGGTGAGGAAGATGGCGGTGCCCGGGACGCGCACCGGCGGCCGCTTCCGCACGTCCGCCAGGAAGAGGTCGATCGGCAGGCTGGATTGCTGCACCAGGCTGGCGAGCTTGGCGCGGCCCCGCTTCCAGGTGGACATCATGGTATAGACGCCCGCGGCGACGACCAGCGGGAACCAGCCGCCGTCGACGAACTTCACGATGTTCGCGCCGAAGAACGCGAGGTCCACCACCAGAAAGAGTCCGCAGAGGCCGCCGGCCGTCCAGACGCTCCAGTGCCAGAGGTCGCGCGCCACCCGGTAGAAGAGCACGGTGGTGATGATCATCGTGCCGGTGACCGCGATGCCATACGCGGCCGCCAGGTTGGTGGAGCTCCGGAAGCCCAGGACGAGGAGGATGCAGGCGACGGCGAGCGCCTGGTTGACCTCGGGCACGTAGATCTGGCCCACTTCGGTGTGCGAGGTGTGGACGATCGTCACGCGCGGGCTGTAGCCGAGTTGCACCGCCTGTCGGGTCAGCGAAAACGCCCCGGAAATCAGCGCCTGTGACGCCACGATGGCCGCCAAGGTGGCGATGACGATCATCGGGTAGAGGAACCACCCCGGCACCAGTGCGTAGAACGGGTTCTCGACGCCCGGCGTCTCGATGAGCAGCGCCGCCTGGCCGAAATAGTTGAGGAGCAGCGCCGGCAGGGCAAAGGCGAACCAGGCGAGCCGGATCGGCTTCCGGCCGAAGTGACCCATGTCGGCGTAGAGCGCCTCGCCGCCGGTGATGACCAGCACCACCGCCCCCAGGATCAGGAATCCCTTCACGCCGTCGTTGATGAAGAACTCCACGGCGTACCACGGATTCACGGCCCGGAGCACTTCCGGGTGCAGGGAGATGCCCCGCACGCCCAGCACCGCGATGCAGACGAACCAGGTCAGCATGATCGGTCCGAACGCCCGGCCGATCCGGTCGGTGCCGTGATGCTGGAACCAGAAGAGGCCGCCGATGATGAGCACCGAGATCGGGACGACGAAGGCCGCGAAGGCGGGCGTCGCGACCTCGATGCCCTCGATGGCGCCGAGGACGCTGATGGCCGGGGTGATGACCCCGTCTCCATACAGCAGCGCGGCGCCGAAGAGGCCCAGGCCGATGAGCAGCGCCTGGCCCCGCCCGCGCGCGCCGCGGGAACGCACCAGGGCGAGCAGCGCCAGGATGCCGCCCTCGCCCCGGTTGTCGGCCCGCATCACGTGCCCGATGTACTTGAAGGAGACCACGAAGTTCAGCGACCAGAACACCAGCGAGAGGACGCCGTAGACGTTGTCGGCGGTGGGCGGGAGTCCGTGCGGCCCGGTAAACGCCTCCTTCATGGCGTAGAGCGGGCTGGTGCCGATGTCTCCATAGACCACGCCGAGCGCCCCGAGGGCCAGCGCGGCGAGGCCCGCGCCATGATCGTGCCCCGGTCGCTCCTCGTGGTCGGTCATGTCAGCGCCGCGCCACCCGCCGGACGTCGAGCAGCGCCAGGAGGAACACCAGCGTGATGATCACGGCCGACGCCACGCACCACCGGCAGATGGCGTGGATCACGAAGAGCTCGAGCCCCGTCAGGTAGGCCGCGAAGAGCACGCCACCGGTGGCGAGCAGCAGGGTGGCGCGGGCGGGCTCACGGCGATCCTGCCACGCCGGCTGCAGCCCGACGAGCGCGATGCCGAGCAGGACGGTGTAGGCCACCGCCCCGAGCAGCGACACGTCGACGCCGAGGAACCTGCTGTAGGGGCTCAGCTGCACGGTGGCGCACTCGCCGGTGCCGCAGGCCAGGGACCCGATGTATCCGTGCTTGAACATCCAGAGGTATGCCGAGATCAGCAGTCCGGTCAGGCTCAGGACGGCCGTGCCCATCCGGTACCTCATGGAGCGGCCGCGCCCGCCGGGACCAGCGAATCGATCACCTTTTTCAGCGCATCCGAGTTTGACATCCCGTTGTACAGCCGGTCGCCGATCAGGAAGGTGGGAGTCCCGTTCACCCCGACGCGGTTCCCTTCATCGAGGCTGGCCTGGATCCGGCCGGCGTACTTGGCGGACTTCATGCAGGCATCGTAGGCGGACATCTCGAGGCCAGCCTGCTGCGCATAGCCACGGAAGGTGCCCGAAGGCTCCGACTCACGAGACCAGGTTGATCCACCCTGATAGATGAGCGCGTGCTGCTGCCAGTACTTGCCCTGGTCGTCGGCGCACGCCGCGGAATGCGCCGCGAGCCGAGCGAAGGGGTGCAGCCGGTCGAGCGGGAAGTCCCGATACCGCCACCGGACCTTGCCGGTCTCGATCAGCTGGCGAGTGACTTCCGGGAACTGCACGATGTCGAAGTCCTGGCAACTGGGGCACTGGTAATCGGCGTACTCCGTCACCACTACCGGGGCGCTGGGATCGCCGAGAAAGTAGCCCTGGAATCCCGCCGTGTCGGCCGCCGTGACCGTGACGTTGGCGGGGATGCTGGTCACTCCGCCGCGCACCTGCCAGAAGAGCAGCCCACCCCCGCCCACTGCCACGGCGAGGAGGACCAGGTAGAACCGGTTGAGCGAGCTGGTGCCAGCCATGTCGAATCGTCCTCGATTGGGTCGGTCAGGGGTAGGGAAAACCGCCCCCGGCGGGCGGGGCGGCGGCATCAACCGGCTGGAATGTAATGGATTACGGGCCTGCCGCTCGGAAGTTCACCTTTGCGAATAACCCCGTTCCCTTGTTATGTTTCAGCACGCCCGGCGCCGTCGAAACCGGGGCCCGTTCCACCCAGAGGAAGGTGCATGACCAAGAAAAAGACCCAGCGGTCGGTGCCGCCCGCCTCGTTCGATCAGGCGCGCGACGAACTCTTCAGCCACATCCTTCGGTGCGGCGTGATGGAAGCCGAGCTTGAACACCAGAAGGACTGGTTCGACGACACGATGCAGTACCTCACCGAGCGCTACCCAGACCTCGCCGAGGAAGACCGCGCCAACCTTCGCCTCCTGGGCGAGCGTTACTGTCGGCCGGTGGTCCAGCGGCAGGCCGAGCCGGTCGGAAGCGGATCGGCAGAGTAAGACGCACCGCCCCGGGAGGTCCTCCCGGGGCGGTTTCGCGTCATCCCTTGGCCCGCCACCCCGGCGGGAGTTTTCGCCACCGATATCCCGCCGCGAGGCGCGCTCCTCCGCCGATCCCTGCCTCCACGAACCATCCCCCCCGCCCCCCCGGTGCGCCCTCGACGCCGACCAGCAGCACGATGTAACCGTCCGCGAACCCGCTCCCGAAGACGCCGGCGAGCCCTCCCCCGCCGTACACCCCCGTGTGCGCGCTGCGCGGGGTGAGGAGAAAGTGGGCCACCAGTTCGGCCCGGCCCACACCCTCGCCGTCCGACACGCCGCCCCCCGCGTACAGCCCCACGCGCGTCCGCAGCGAGGGCCGGAGCGAGGCCGTGAGCCCGGCGGTGTAGACCGCCGGTTCCGCGAAGGTGACCACCGTGGCCAGTCCCGCCTCGCGGACCACATTGGACTGAGCGGAGAGCGGCGCCGCCAGGCAGGCCGCCACCGCCACGCTAGCCCAGGTGGAGGTCATAGCTGAGCTTGATGTCGGGCGCCAGCGAGTGGATGACGGAGCAGTACTTCTGGATGGAGAGGTCGATGGCGCGCCGGGCCTTGGCTTCGTCGAGCCCGGCGCCACGCATGGTCCAGTCGAAGTGGATGGCGGTGTACCGCCTCGGGTCGTCCACCCGGCGGAGTCCGTCCAGCTTGACCTCGAGCGACTCCAGTTTCACCCGCATCTTCCCGAAGATCAGCACCGCGTCCGCTGCGCTGCAGGAGGCGGCGGCGAGCAGCAGCTGGAGCATCGGCCCCGGGGCCGTCGCGTTGTCGGCGTCGATCTCCACCGTCGGGCCGCCGGGCTCGCCGCCGACGAACCGGAGGTCTCCCCGCCAGGTGAGGGTGACGTGCTTGGTCTCGGGCGTGTCGGCCATGATCGCTTTCCTAGACGGGACGAGTAGAGGTACGGGCGGCCCGGACGTAATCCCAAATGGCGTAGAGCGCGACGGCCGCCGTGGCCCAGGCGAGCGGCCGCAGAAACGGCGAGCCAAGCACGAAGGCGAAGAGCGTCGCGACCTGGAGCGCGGTGACCGCCTTCCCTCCCGCCCGAGCGGGGATGGCGCTGGCGTGGCCCCGGATGGCCGTCACGACGAACGCGACAGTGGCGGTGATGTCCCGGGCCAGCACGCCCAGCAGTTCCCACCAGGCGAGCTCGCCGGAAAAGAGCACGGTGCCGAACGCCGACGCCATGAAGAGCTTGTCGGCCACCGGGTCGATGACCGGCCCGAAGCGCGAGCTCCCGATGCGGCGCGCGAGGAAGCCGTCGAGCAGGTCCGAGCCGCCGGCAACGGCCAGCACGACCAGCCGCCAGGAGTGGTCCACCAATGGGAACGCGACGGCCAGCGGCAGGCGGATCACGGTGAAGAGATCGGCTACCGTGAAGCTGTTGCGCGGAGCTTGCCCGCTCCCGGAGCCGTCCCTAGCTTCGGTCATCCACCCCCCTGAGCTGCGAGACGCGCATGCATGAACCCCTGCTCCGCCAGGTCGCCCTCTTTGCCGGCCTCGACGACGCCGAGCTCGCCAAGATCTCGGAGATCAGCCGCGAACAGAGCTTCCATCCCGGCCAGACCATCTTCAAGGAAGGGGAGCCCGGCAACCGGCTCTTCCTGATCCTCGAGGGCGACGTCCGCATCAGCCGCGACATCCCCGGCAGCGGCGAGGAGGCCCTCGCCATCCTGAAGCCGGGCGCCTGCTTCGGCGAGATGGCGGTCTTCGACCGATCGGAACGCTCCACCGACGCGATCAGCAACGGGGGGTGCCGCCTGCTGACCATCAGCCGCGCGGACCTCGAGGTGGTGCTGGACCTCGACCCCGACCTGGCCGGCAAGGTGCTCCGCAACATGGTCCGCCTGCTCTCCGTGCGGCTCCGCGCCACGAACGACAATCTTCGCTCGATTCTCGCGATGTCGATGTTCTAGCGTCCGCCGCCAGTCCCCCGCACCACGCCCTCGGCCCGCCGCCCGGGTTGGAGCGACTCCCGCGCCACGCGCCAGACATCCTCCGCCGTGACCCGGCGATACGGCGCCGCCGGATCGTCGAGCTCGCCCAGCCCTTCCCCGATCATCCACGCCTCGACGATTTCCCCCGCCACGTGCCCGGCGCTCTGGCGCTGGACCTCGGCCTGCCCCGCCAGGTAACCGATGGCGGCGCGCAGTTCCTCGGCCGTTACCGGCTCTCCGGCGAACCGGGCGAGTTCCTCGAGCATCGCCCCGCGCGCCTCCACCTCACGACCGGGCGAGGTGGCGATGTATGTGGCCAGCGCGCCGGCACGACCCCGCTGCCACGCCATCGCCAGCACGGTGTACGCGAGCGAGCGCTGATCGCGGAGCGCGTCGAAGAGCCGGCCGCCGAGGCCGCTCGCCACCGCGGCCCACACCTCCGCCGCGTGCCGGGCGGGATCTCGCCGTGACGGGCCCGGGAAGAGCATCGCGAACGCGGACTGCGCCTTGCCGAGCTCCACCACCCGCTCGACCGGCGCGGTGGCGGGCCCCCAGTCGAGGGGGGCCGCCGCCGCGCGCGCCGTCCCCCGCCAGTCGGCGAAGACCGCGGCGAGTTCGTCGGCGGCGCGCTCCGGGTCGAGGTCGCCCACGGCCACGACGGTGAGGCGCTTGCCACGGATCGCCTCACCCTGCCAGGCGGACACACGCTCCGGCGTGAGCGTGGCGAGCGTCTCCTCGAGCCCGCCGGCCGGGAGTCCGTAGGCGGTGTCACCGAAGGCGCCACGGAACGCCAGCTGGAAGGGATACCGGAAAGTGTCGTCCGCCACCTGGCGCGCTTCCTCGATCATGAGGTCGCGCTCGCGGATGACGTCGCCGGCCTCCAGCCGTGGCTCGTCGAGCGCCAGCCGCAGCAGCACCGCCGCGGGAGCCACCCGGTCGGCCATCACGCTGGTGCTCATCCCGAGCCAGTCGGTGGCGCTGGAGGAGCCGACGCTCCCGCCCAGGCGCTCGAAGGCGAGCGAGAATTGCTCCGCGTCGTACCGACCCGCTCCCCGGATGGCGCTCCGGAGCGTCAGCGCCCCGAGCCCCGCCTCGGAGGGGCGCTCCCCGTCGCCGCGCGCGGCGTACACGCCGAGGGTCACGGTCGGCACCCCGGCCTTGTGGCGCAGCAGCAGGTCCGCGCCGGCGAGTTCCACGTGCAGTACGCCCCCGCGCCGTGCGCCGGCCGGGCGACCGTTGACCGGCGGGACCGCGAGCTCCGGCTCTGCCGCGGCCGGCACCCGCGACGGTACGGGTGCCTGGAAGGCGGCCGCGAGCCCCGCGGCGTCGAGGTCCGCACCCCGCCCCTCCGGGAGATACGCCACGGCCCCGACCCCGTCGGGCACCAGATACCGCTCGGCGACGGCGCGGACGTCCGCCGGCGTCACGGCGCCCAGGAGCGCGAACTCCTCGTCCAGCAGCGCCAGGTCGCGCAGCGCCTCGGCGGAGGCCAGCGCACTGGCGCGGCCGTCCATAGTCTCGAGCCGTCGCACCCACCGGGTGAGGAGCAGCGCCCGCGCGCGTTCGAGGTCCGCGGCCGTGGGGCCGGCGGTGCGCAGCGCCAGCACCGCGCGAGCAATTTCGGCGAGCGCTGCCGGCAGCCGCTCCGGGTCGAGCTCCGCGGCGATGCTGAACACGCCGACCTCCGTCGGCCCGTAGTGATAGGCCGACACCGAGGTGGCCAGGCCGGGCGTTCGCACGCCGCGATAGAGCCAGGATCCGCGGCCGCTCCCCAGCACCGCCGCCGCCAGGTCGAGGGCGGCGGCGTCCGGGTGGAGCGGCGGCACCGTGCGCCAGCCGATCGCGAGCTGGGCGAGCGTGATGGGACCGCGGAGGGTGCGGGCCCGCACTTCGCGATGCGGCGGCTCCTCGGGCGAGGGATCGACCGCGGCTGGGCGCGCGGGCCAGGCGGCGTATCGTGCCCGCGCCGCCTCGAGGGCGCGGCCGGGATCGATGTCGCCCACGATGGCGACGATCGTCCGGTGCGGCACGTAGCGGGATTCGTAGTACCCCGCCACGTCGCCCCGGGTGAACCCGGCCAGCGCCGCCTCGGTCCCGATCCTCCACCGGCGGATGCGGTGCCGGTCGAAGAGCACCTCGTGCAGCGTCTCGTGCGCCAGGGAGCCCGGCGAATCCAGCTTCCGCTTCGCTTCCTGGATGATCACCTGGAGTTCCCGCGCCAGTTCCCCCGGGTCGATGAGCGCGTGCTGCAGCGCGTCGGCCTGGATGTCGAGCGCGGTGTCGAGCTCGGCGGCCGGCAGGGTGACGTAATACGTGGTGTAGTCGTACGACGTGCCGGCGTTGAGGTAGCCGCCGGCGGCCTTGGTCTGGCGGGCCACCTCGCCCACACCGAGCGTGGGCGTCCCCTTGAAGAACATGTGCTCGAGGACGTGGCTGATGCCGGCCCAGCGATCGGGTTCGTCGAAGAACCCGGCCTTGACGTGGGTAACCACGGCGACCGCCGGGGCGGAGCTTTCGCGCTGCACCAGGACGGTGAGGCCGTTCGGGAGCACTTCGCGGACGACGCCCGCGGTCCAGGATCGCGTGGTGGCCATGATGAAAGGTAAAGGGACGAGGGCGGGATGCACGACGGGGCCCTCGCGGGCCCCGGTGAAGATTGCGTCGTCGGGTGCGGCCCTACTGGATGATGCGGAGGACGCCGGCTTCGGAACTGCCGCGGATGAACGCCTCGGCGTCGGTGACCGGGATGACAATGCCGGTTTCCGCCTGCCCGCGCCGCGCCAAGCTCGCCATGAATTCCACGAGCGACGCGGTCGATGCCTCTCGGTCGGCGGCCTTCATCTGGAGGAGGATTTCCTCCCACGTCCCGTTGAAGAGATGCCCGGACAGCGTGGCCACGAGGTGGGACTCGCCCACGTTGGGGCGCTTCTGCATGGCCTGCAGTTCGGTGAGCAGCGTGCCGAAGAGTTCAAGCTGGTTGGGGTCGCGGAGCGTGCCGTCGGGCAGCAGCGCTTCCATTTCCGCCAGCAGCATGTCGATCGAGTCGGGTTCCGCCGCCACCTCGCCCAACCGCGCGAGCCAGGGCGCCAGCTCGGGGTCGTCGTCGGGCAGGCGGAAGAGCGACTTCTTCAGCTCGATGTAGCGCCAGAGGGCGAGCTCGTCGAAATGCTCCTCCGGCTGGGTGCGCTCGAGGTGGTGGAGCGCGGCCTCCGACTCCCCGCGGTCGTACAGCAGGTTGGCGAGGTACACGCGCGCCTCGGCGTAGGTCGGGTCGATCTCGAGGGCGCGGCGGAGCCAGTAGAGCGCGCCGCTGTCGTTGCCGAGGCGGTGCGAGGCATAGCCGACGCAGGCGGCGGCTTCCGGCGAGTCGGGATGCGCCGACACCGCGAATTCGAAGAAGCGGTGGGCCTGGGCCAGGAGCCCTTCGCGGAACAGGGCGCGGCCGAGCTGCAGCATGAGCTCGTGGTCGTCGCGGAAGCCGAGCGCCACGACGCGCTCGAAGGCGGCCAGGGCGCCGCCGCGGTCGCCGATTTTGAGGAGGGACTCGCCGAGCCCGGCCAGCGCGTCTTCGTGGTCGGGGTCCTGCGCGATGGCGCGTTCAAAGCTGCGCCGTGCCCAGGCGTATTCCTCGCGCGCGAGGTAGGCGTAGGCCATGCCTACGTGCAGCTCGACCGCGTGCGGGTAGAGCGTCACCCCGACGCGGAGCAGGTCCAGCGCTTCGTCGTACCGGCCTTCGTTATAGAGGGAATGGGCGTTCTCGTCGTATTCGTCGGAGCTGAGAAAGCTATCCGACATCGGCGGTGCCTCCGGAGGCAGGTTGCACCAAAGTAGGATAGGGAGGGGGTCCGCCGCAAGAGTAGGGATGACAGGGAGTTGCGGGGTGGGCCGGCGGGTGGGGCCGGGGGTTGACAGGCGCGGGTGAAGAAATATGTTACTGACCGGTCAGTTACTAATTTCAGCCCCCGGAGCCCATGAGTCCCACCCGTCGCCGCGCGCCGCGCCCCCGCTGGCATCGCCGCCCCGAAGCCCGCCACGAGGAAATCATCGCGGCGGCCACCGAAGTGTTCGCCACCGCGGGCTTCGCGCGCACCAAGCTCGAGGACGTCGCGCGGCGCGCCAAGGTGAGCAAGGGCACCCTCTACCGGTACTTCGACTCCAAGGAAGCGCTCTTCCGCGCGATGGTGCGCGCGAACGTGGTGACCGTCCTCGCGGCGGGCGAGGAGTTCATCCGCAACTACCAGGGCACCTCGCGGGAGTTGCTCGCGCTGCTCATCCGCCGCATGTGGGACACCATGCGCGACCCGCCCATGGCCTCGATCGTCCGCCTGGTCCACTCGGAGCTCCACGAGTTTCCGGAGCTCGGCCGCTTCTACTTCGAGGACGTGATCCTCCGCGGCCGCCGCATGATCAAGTCGGTGCTCGACCGCGGCGTGGCCAGCGGCGAGTTCCGGGCCGACCTGCACGGCTTCGCGTCCCGCGGGCTGCCGCACCTGATGGTGTTCTCGGCGCAGACCCAGTGCTTCTTCGCCACCATGGACCCCGAGCGCCTGGGCGATGACCAGGTGCTGGAGGGCATCCTCGACCTCTTCCTCCACGGCGTCGAGGCCCGGCCATCGGCCGGCCCGGCGGCATGACCATGCCCCACTGGCTTCGTTCTTCCGTGCTGGCGCTGGCCGGCGCGCTCGCCGCGTCGCCGCTCGCCGCGCAGGCCGCGCCCCAGGTGCCCACCGAGCTCTCGCTGCTGGGGGCGGTCAGCCTCGGCCGGCAGCAGGCGGTGGCCGCCACGCTGGCGAACCTCAACGCGCAGCTGGCGCAGAACAAGGTGGACATCCGCCGTGCCGACCTGCTCCCGCAGATCTCCGGCAACGGCGCCGTCGCCCCGCAGACCGTCAACCTCGAGCAGTTCGGCCTGCCGACCGCCGTCGGCGTCACGCCGCCTTTCACGCTCTACGCGGCCCAGTTCCGCGCCAGCCAGGTGATCTTCGACGCCAGCGTCATCGAGCGCCTCAAGGCCGCCTCCGATTCCGCCAAGGTGGCTGGGCTCGACGCCCAGCACGCCGGGAGCTTGATGGGTGCGGCCGCCGGCCTCGCCTACCTCCGCGTGCTGGCGGCCACCGAGACGGTCGCGGCCCGCGTGGCGGACAGCGCCATCGCCGCCACCCTGTTGGCCCAGGCCCGCCAGTTCCAGGCGGCCGGCGTCACCCCCGCCATCGACCTCACGCGCAACGAGGTGAACGCCCGCACCGTACAGTCGGAGCTGCTCGCCGCCCGCAACGAGCTCGGGCGGGCGCGGCTCGACCTGCTCCGGATCCTGAACCTGCCGCTCGACGCGCCGCTGCGGTTGACCGACAGTCTCGGCACCCCGCCGGCCGACGTGCCGCTCGCCCCCGCGCTCGCGGTCCCGTTCGCCATGGAGCACCGCGCGGACGTGACCGCCGAGACGGGACGGACCGAAGTGGCCCGCAAGAGCCTCCGCGCCATCAACAACGAGAACCTGCCGAGCCTCGGCTTCCAGGGCCAATGGGAGTGGTCCGGCCAGGAAACCGACCGGATGCTCTACAGCTACCGCCTGCAGTTCGGGATCCAGGTCCCGATCTTCGACGGCCTCCGGCGCCAGCGCCGCGCATCGGAGCAGTCGATCCGCCTCGATGCGCAGTTGCTCCGGCAGCAGGACGTGTCTCGCCAGGCGGAGCAGGAGGTGCGCCGTGCCCTGCTCGACCTGGGCACCGCGGAAAGCGCGGTGGCAATCGCCACCGACCGCGTCGAGCTCGCCACGCTGGAGCTGCAGCAGGCCCGCGAGCGGTTCGAGGCCGGCGTGGCCGGCAGCGTGGAAACGACGCAGGCCCAGGCCGTCGTGGTGGCGGCCCGCAATGCGCTCATCCAGGCCCGCGCCAGCTACGGCGTGGCCCGCATCACCCTGTATCAGTCCCTCGGCGTCCTCGACCGGCTCCAGTAACCCGACCACACTCATCACCGACACGAGCATGACCGCCACTTTGCAGATCGACGAGGCTCCGGCCGCCGCGCGCGCCCCGATCCCCGCATCCCCGCGCAGCGGGTCGAAGGCTCCTCTCGTACTTCTGGTCCTCTTCCTCCTCGGCGGCGGCGGCTGGGCCGTCCGCAGCTGGCTCTACGGGCGGAGCCACGTGAGCACCGACAACGCCCAAGTGGATGGCCACATCACGCCGGTGGCCCCCAAGGTCGGCGGGTTCGTCCTCCGGGTGCTGGTGGAGGAGAATCAGCGGGTCCAGGAGGGCGACACGCTGGTCACGATCGACGCGCGTGACGCGCGGGCCCGGCTGTTACAGGCGCAGGCCGACCTGGCCCTGGCCCGCTCGATGGCCGGCACCAACCGGCGCGCGGGGCAGATGCAGGCGCAGCTCTCGGCCAGCCGCGCGAACGCGGCGGGGGCCCAGGCCACCGTGCTGTCCGCCGAGGCGTCGGTGCGGAAGGCACAGGCCGATGTGGAGCGCGCGCGCCGGCTGGCGGCCACCAACGTGGTGTCGGCCCAGCAGCTCGACGCCGCGGAGGCGGCGTACGCGGTGGCCGCCGCCCAGGCCGAGGCCGCGCGGCGGCAGGCCGGCGCCGCCGGCGAACAGGTGACGGCCTCGATGGCGGCGCTCCAGGGCGCCGATGCCCGACTCGCCGCCGCCGAGGCGGCGGTGGAAACCGCGCAACTGCAGCTCGGGTACACCACGATCCTCGCGCCGTCCTCCGGGATCGTGGCGCGCCGCAAGGTGGAGCCCGGCGAACTGGTGCAGCCGGGACAGACCCTGATGACGGTGGTGCCGACGGAAGCGGTGTGGGTCACCGCCAACCTGAAGGAAACGCAGCTCGAGAACGTCAACCCCGGCGACCCGGCGACCTTCACGGTGGACGCCTACCCGGGCCAGACATTCCGCGGCACGGTGGAGAGCGTGAGCCCGGCGACGGGCGCGCGCTTCGCTCTGCTCCCGCCCGACAACGCGACCGGCAACTTCACCAAGGTGGTCCAGCGCGTGCCGGTCCGGATCGCCGTCCTGCCCGACGGGACCTCGGACTACCCGCTCCGCCCCGGCCTCTCGGCCGACGTCACGATCCGCACCCGCTGACCCGGTCGTGAGCTCCATCGCCCTGCCGTTCGGCGGCCGGCAACAGCTCTCGCGCGCCGAGGTGTACGGCGCGCGCTACCTGATCGCGTTCGCGGTCACGCTGGCGAGCGTCCTCGAGCTCGTGGACACGAGCATCGTGAACGTGGCCATCCCCCACATGATGGGCAACCTGGGCGCCACCCTCGAGGAGATCGCCTGGGTCAGCACCGGCTACATCGTGGCCAACGTGATCGTCCTGCCGCTGACGGGCTGGTTGTCGGAACGGCTGGGGCGCCGCAACTACTACACCGGCTCGATCGTGCTCTTCACCGTGGCCTCGTTCTTCTGCGGCAACGCCGGCACGCTCGAGAGCCTCGTCTTCTGGCGCATCGTGCAGGGGCTGGGCGGCGGGGCGCTGATTTCCACCGCGCAGGCCATCCTCTTCGACGTCTTCCCGCGCGAGGAGGCCGGCACGGCGATGGCCATCTTCGGGATGGGCGTGATGGTGGGCCCGACCCTCGGCCCCACGCTCGGCGGGTGGATCACCGACAACTACGCCTGGCCCTGGATCTTCTACATCAACATCCCGCTCGGCATCCTGGCGGGGGCGCTCACCTGGCGCTACGTGCCGGAGCCCGACCACCACATCGAGATGCCCGACCACGTGGACTGGAAGGGGCTGGCACTGCTGATCCTCGGCATCGGCTCGCTGCAGATCCTGCTGGAGCGCGGCGAGAGCCACGACTGGTTCGCCTCGCGGGAGATCGTGACGGAAACCTTCGTGGCCGTGACGGCGCTGCTGCTGTTCGTCTGGCACGAGCTCCGCACGCCGCACCCGGTCGTCAACCTCCGCATCCTGAAGAACCGCCAGCTGGCCACCGGCGTCATCTTCGGGCTGCTTCTCGGCTTCGCGCTCTATTCCAGCGTCTTCGCCCTGCCGGTCTTCCTGCAGAACCTCCTCGGGTACACGGCGTGGGACACCGGCAAGGTGATCCTGCCCGGCGCGCTGGCCAGCGCCGTCACGATGGCGTTCGCAGGGAAGTTCAGCGGCCGGATCGACGCGCGCCTCAGCATCACGGCCGGGATCCTGCTCTTCGGGCTCTCGATGTGGCAGCACTATCACTTCACGCTCGCGCTCGGCATGGGCGACCTGCTCCTGCCGATGATCCTGCGCGGCGTGGCGATGGGGCTGATCTTCGTCCCGCTCACCGGCGTGACGGTGGCGGACCTCAAGCCGCAGCAGATGGCCCAGGGGACGGGGCTCTTCAACCTGTCGCGGCAGCTCGGGGGCAGCTTCGGCATCGCCATCACCGCCACGCTGCTCACCCGCTACACCGAGCAGGCGCGGGATGCGCTCCGTCCGCACCTGTCCGTCACCGACGCACTGCCGCGCGAGTGGCTGGCCGGGCTGCAGCAGGTCTTCCTCCGCCAGGGCGGCACGCCGGCCGAGGCCACGCAAAAGTCCCTGGCCGCGCTCGAGGGGCTGGTGCACCAGCAGGCGTCGGTCATCGCCTTCGAGCGAGTGTTCCTGACGATGGGGCTCGCCTTCCTGCTGGCGCTCCCGCTGCTGCTCCTGTTCCGGACCGGCAAGGCCGCCGCGGGCGGCGGCGCCGCGCACTAGCTCGCCGGGCAGGCCCCCGCCACCCGGCGCACGCGGACCTGCTGCGTCACCTCGGTTCGCCCCGCGCCACGCGGAAATTCGATCCCGGCCACGACCGAGCTCTCCCAACCGAGCGGCCCGGCCGCCTCCCCCCACCGGAGGCTGCCGTTTTCCACTTCGGTCCGATGGATTGTCACGGTGGAGTCGCCGGCGGCCACCCCTTCCTCCCACGCCTCGCGACGCGTCCAGCGGTACCTCGATACGGGGCCCCCTGCGGCGGCGCTGTCGGCTACCCGCCAGATGGTCAGCCCCGCCCCGTCCGACCACTCGCGGCCCGGCGCGATGGCCGCGCGAGGCAGCGGCGGGAAGAAGTGCAGCACGACCCGCGCGAAGTCGAACACCTCCCTGATCGCGGCAGGCACGAACGGGCTGACCTCGGCGAGATAGTCTCCCCACGGGTCAAGCGTGCCCCGGTAGCGCCCGCCGAGGATGCCTTCCGCGTCCGGAACCACCCTTCCCTCGGGACCCTCGCGAAACACCGCGAGCGAATCGTACCAGGACTCCACGGCCAGCCCGCCGCTGTCCGGCCGGGCGCGGACCACCAGGATGCCATCGCGCCCGACTTGCTCCTTCCTTCGCACCGCGCCGTAGCTCGACTGCACCCCGCTGCGCACCGACTCGGCAAACCGGGCGCAGCCGATGGTGCGCGCGTCGTACGCCGGCGCCTGTGCGGCGCCGGGGCGCGCGCAGGCGAGGAGGCCGACGCCCAGGAACCATCGCGTCACTTGCATGACGGCCAATGTGGCTGCATCCTCTCTCCCTGTCCAACCCATCCCCTTCCACACCGGACCACCCCATGCGCATGTCCGCCCAGCTCATCGCGCTCTTCCTCCTGGCACCTCTCCCCCTGGCGGCCCAGCAGCCCGCGGCGGCGCCGGTGCGGACGCTCATCCGCGCCGGCCGATTGATCGACGGCACGGGCGCGCCGGCGCGTACCGACCAGGGGATTCTGGTCGAGGACGGGCGCGTGGCCGCCGTCGGGGCCTGGGCGGAGATCGCGGCTCGCGGCGCGGGGGCTCCCACCGTGGACCTGAGCCGGATGACGGTCCTTCCGGGCCTCATCGACGCCCACACCCACCTGCTCCTCCAGGGCGACATCACCGCCGCGGAATACGACGAACAACTGCTCAAGGAATCCATTCCCTACCGGACCATCCGGGCCGTGGCGGCGGGGCGGGTGGCGCTCATGCACGGCTTCACGACGCTGCGCGACCTCGAAACCGAGGGCGCGATGTTCGCCGACGTCGACCTGAAGCGTGCGTTCGCGCGCGACATCGTGCCGGGCCCACGGCTGTTCGTCGCCACGCGGGCGTTCAGCGCCACCGGGATGTACCCGCTCTCGGGATACTCCTGGGAGCTGAAGGTGCCCGACGGCGTGCAGATCGTGGACGGACCCGAGGAGATCCGGAAGGGCGTGCGCGAGCAGGTGAAGTACGGCGCGGACTGGATCAAGGTGTACGTGGACCGCCGCTACTACCTCGGCGAGGACGGCCGGCTCCGGAGCTGGGTCAACTTCACCGACGAAGAGCTGAAGATGTTCGTGGACGAGGCGCACCGGCTCGGCAAGCGGGCGGCGGCGCACGCCATCGGGTGGGACGGCATCGACGCTGCGCTACGCGCCGGCTTCAACAGCATCGAGCACGGCGACGGACTGACGCCCGACCTGATGGACCGGATGGTCAAGCAGGGGGTCTTCTGGTGCCCGACGATCTACGTCGGCGCCTATGTGGCGGAGGGGCGCGGGGGGATCTGGCCGAAGATGGTGGACATCGAGCGGATCGCCTTTGGCCTGGCATTGAAGCGCGGGGTGCTCATCGCCTACGGCACGGACGCCGGCGGGTACGCCTGGACCGAGCACCAGGCCAAGGAGATGTCCTACATGGTGCAGTATGGCATGACCCCGATGCAGGTCATCCGCTCCGCCACCTCGGTCGCCGCGGACCTGCTGGGGCAGAGCCCGAACCTCGGGAGCGTGGCCCCCGGGCGGTGGGCCGACCTGATCGCCCTGCCCGAGGACCCGCTCGCCGACATCAGCGCGCTGGAGCGCGTGACGTGGGTGATGAAGGGGGGAGTGGTCGTTACTCCGAATCCATGAACGGATACCGGTAGTTCACCGGCGGCACGAACGTCTCCTTGATGCTGCGCGGCGAAATCCACCGCATCAGGTTGAGGATCGAGCCCGCCTTGTCGTTGGTGCCGCTGGCCCGGGCGCCCCCGAACGGCTGCTGGCCCACCACCGCCCCGGTCGGCTTGTCGTTCAGGTAGAAGTTGCCGGCCGCGTTCCGGAGGGCGTCGGTGGCCTCGGCGATCACCCGGCGGTCCTGCGCGAAGACCGCGCCGGTCAGGGCGTATGGGCTGGTTCCGTCCACCAGGGCGAGCGTCTCGGTCCACTTCGCCGCCGGGTACACGTGCAGCGTGAGCACCGGGCCGAAGATTTCCTCGCACATCGTGCGGTAGCGCGGGTCGTCCACCCGGAACAGCGTCGGCTCGATGAAGTACCCCTCCGTGTCGTCCGCCTTGCCGCCGGCCACCAGCTCGACCCCCTTCGCCTTCTTCGCCGTCTGGATGTACTCCGAGATCTTGTCGAACCCCTTCTTGTCGATGACGGCGCCCACGAAGTTCCGGAAGTCCGCGACGTTGCCCATCCGGATGTCGGCCATCATCGCCACCATCCGCTCCCGCACCGCCGGCCAGAGGTTGTCCGGCACGTAGGCCCGCGAGGCGGCGCTGCACTTCTGCCCCTGGTATTCGAAGGCGCCCCGCACCAGGGCCACCGCGAGAGCGTCCACGTCGGCGCTCTGGTGGGCCAGCACGAAGTCCTTGCCACCGGTCTCGCCCACCAGCCGCGGGTAGCCGGCGTAGGTCGGCAGGTTCTGCCCGACGGTGCGCCACAGCGACTGGAAAACCTCGGTCGAGCCGGTGAAGTGGATGCCGGCCAGCCGGCGGTCGGCCAGGAGCAGGTCCGACACCTGGGCGGCGCTCCCGGGCACAAAGTTGATCACGCCGGGCGGCAGCCCCGCCGCCTCGAGCAGCTTGTACACGTACCAGTTGCTGAGCAGCGCCGACGCGGCCGGCTTCCAGACGGCGACGTTGCCGAGAATGGCCGGGGTGGTGGGAAGGTTGCCGCCGATGGCCGTGAAGTTGAACGGCGTGATGGCGTAGATGAACCCCTCGAGCGGCCGGTGGTCCATCCGGTTCCAGATGCCCGGCGAGGAGAACGGCTGCTCCTCGTAGAGCCGCTCGGCGAAGTGCACGTTCAGCCGGAAGAAGTCGATGAGCTCGCACGCGCTGTCGATTTCCGCCTGGTACGCCGTCTTGCTCTGGCCCAGCATCGTCGCGGCGTTCACCACCTGGCGCCAGGGCCCGGCCAGGAGGTCGGCGGCCTTCAGGAACACGGCCGCCCGGTCGGCGAACGGCATCGCCGCCCAGCCGCGTTGCGCCTCGACCGCCGAGTCCACTGCCTTCGCGATCAGCGCGGGGTCGGCCAGGTGGGCCTTGGCCAGGACCCGCGCGTGTTCATGCGGGGCCACCACGTTGACGGTGCGGCCGGTCCGGAACTCCTGCCCGCCGATGACGACAGGGATATCGATGGTCTCGCCCGACATCCGCGCCAGGGCCGCCTTGAGGGCGGCCCGCTCCGGCGAGCCGGGGGCGTAGTTGAGGACGGGTTCGTTGCGGGGGGCGGGGGTGCGAAAGGCGCTCATGTCGGCTCACTCGTGTTGGAAAAGGCCCCGCAAAGATAACGGCGGCTGTCCCGGCCCGCCGAGCGCCGGGGGCACTACCGGCGTGAGGCCGGCATCTGCGAGGATCCGCTGGCCCGCCGGTGAGAAGATGAAGCGGACGAAGGCCTCCGCCGTTTCGGCGTGGGGGGCGTTCTTCGGAATCGTCAGCGCGTACACGATCGGCTCGCCGGTGAATACGACCGTGTCGCCCTTCGCCTGCGTGGCGCCCGGCAGGGTCACCTTCGCCCGCGCGTAGGTGGCCGCCATGGCGGGATCGCTCAGGTTGACCTCTTTGGGCAGGTCGAGCCAGCGGAACCCGTTGGCCTGGGCGATCGAGCGATAGGTCCAGATGTAGTCGAGCTCGCCGAGCTGGAGGAGCGCGGTGAGGTCGGCCTCCTTCGGCCGCATGTACTTGAGCGGGCTGGCGGCCTGCAACTGGGTGGCGAGCTGCGGCTGGCGGTAATAGTCCTGCGCCAGCTGCCACACCATCAGGGTGCGGTACCCGGACGGATCGAGCGTGGGGTCGGAGCGCCCGGTGCGGATGCCGGGCCGCAGGAGAATCCGGTACCAGTTGTAGTCGGCAATCTCGAGCCCGCCCTGCGACTCGTTCCGGTAGGCGAGTACCAGCGCGTTGGTCGCGAAGGTGGCATACCAATCGGCGTGGGCCGGGACCAGCAGCTTCGGGATGATGGCGTAGTCGGCCACGCCCAGGACGTCCGGGGTCTTGCCGAGCTCGGTGATCTTCCGCGCCGCCTCGAGGCTCCCCGACGACTCCTGCGCGGTCCGAACGCCGGGATTCTCCTTCTTGAACGCCTGCAGCAGGTTCCGGAACGGGAGGCCAAGGCTTCCGGCATTGAAGACGACGAGGTCCCCAGTCAGCGGTGCCTGGGCACAGGCGGCGAGCGGAGCCCCGGCGAGCAGCAGCGCCACAACGGTGGCAAGTCGCAGGGATCGGGATGCGCGCATGGAGGACCCTCCTAGAACGTGCCGTGCCAGCTCACCGTCACCTGGTGGCCGTCGGTGAAGACCGCGGGCATCCGGATGCCCCAGACCTGCCACGACCCGCGCACGATCTTGGCGGACGCGATGCCCACCACGGCGCCGGCCACCACGTCGCTGGTCCAGTGCTTGTTGTCGTACACTCGCGACCACGCGGTTCCCGTGGCGAGCGCATAGAGGCCGATCTTGGCCCAGAGTGGGTGCACGTCGTCCGCGAGGCTCGACGCGAACCCGAAGGCCGTCGCGGTATGCCCTGACGGGAACGAGGCGTCGTCGCTGATGTTCTCGAACGGCTCGAAGTCCATCGGTTCCGAGCCGGGCACATTGGGGCGCTCTCGGCCGAACGCGAACTTCAGCACCGCCACCACGCCGCCGGCCAGCGCCGCGGAGGTCACCGCCCGGAGCCCCGTGTGCGTCAGCCCCGGCTTCTTGAACACCAACCCCGTCCCGATCATCACCGCGGGCACCAACGCCCAGACCTCCGGCTCGCCGACGCCCCTGAAGAGGGCGGCGGCGTTGTCCTTCCCGCTGGTCTGGTTGTCCAGCATGTAGGTCCGGACCGGATTGTCCACGAGGAAGAAGACGGACACCCCGGCCGCGACGATGACCGGCTCGTACCACTGGATCTGGTGCGGCGCGGGAGGGGCCTGCGCACGGACGGGCAGCGCCGTCCCGACGAGCATCCCCACCCCGAGGAGGAGCGGGCACCACCCCCCCTTGGGAGAACGTGCACTTGGCATTATCTAAGGTACCTGTGGCCCCGGCCCGCGGGTACGGCCGGGACCACTGGGCACTTCAATTCCAACCAGGATTCCCGTCATGCGACGCCTGCTCCCGCTGCCGCTCCTCGCCCTGACCCTGATGGGCTGCCCGAGCTACGACAACTACTCCCCGGTGGTCTCGCAGAAGGGGCTGGTGCCGCCCGATCAGTTCGCGCGTTACGGCCGCGAGCAGGCCCAGGCCGTCGCCATCGCCCGCGAGTTCGGGTACGCCTACCAGGGCGACACCCCCGCGGCCTACGGCGCGCAGGCCGCCGCCGGCGTCGCCTACGCCCGCACGATGCCCGATGTCGTGAACGTGACTCCCGACAGCCTTGGCCACCGCCTCACCATCCAGTTCAAGAGCGGGTGGCGCACGGCGGTGGACCCGATCGCCGACGGCCGGCGCGGCAGCGAAACCCCCGGCGTGCCGGCGGCCGCTCCCGCGTCGTGAACGACGACTGCCTCCAGGTGACGGTGGCGGCCGCCTCGCGGGAGGAGGCCGATCGCATCACCCGGACGGCGGTGGAAGAGCGCCTGGCCGCCTGCGGCCAGGTCGTCGGCCCGGTGAGTTCCACGTATCGGTGGGAGGGCAAGGTGGAGCAGGCCGAGGAATGGCTCTGCCTCCTCAAGACCACGCGCGCCCGGTTTCCGGAACTTCGTCGCCACGTCCTCCGTACGCACGGCTATCGGGTTCCTGAAATCATCGCCACCGCCATCACCGCCGGCGCCATCGACTACCTCGACTGGATTCGCGCCGAGACCGCACCCTCAGCCCGGGAGTCCACGTGACCGCCCCAGCCGCTCCGGCCCCTGAACGCGCCGCGTTGTGGGAGGATTTCCTCGAGATCTTCATCAAGCCGGCGGCGGTGTTCGAGCGCCGCAAGGCGGCCGGATTCGCGATGCCGCTCCTGGTGGTGACCGTCCTGTTCGGGCTCATCTTCTTCGGCCTGCGGGGCGCCTTCCAGCCAATCATGGACGCGGAGAACGCCCGCGCCATCGCCAAGGTGATGGCGAAGAATCCCCAGATCACCGAAGAGATGATGGCCGGCCGCAGCGCCACCGGCGCCAAGCTCGCCCCGATCATCGTGACGATCGCGGTGCCGGTCACCGTGCTCCTCATCGGGCTGTCCACCTGGCTCGGCGGCAAACTGGCTGGCGCCGCCGTGTCGATGGGCGCGGCGATGATGATCGCGACCTACAGCTTCTTCCCCAGGGTGCTCGAGCTCCTGGTCTCCGGCGCGCAGGCGCTCCTGCTCCCCGAGGAGCAACTGACGGGGAGGGCGTCGACCTCGCTCGGCCTGGCACGCGGATTCGACCCCGACACCGCTTCGTCCATGCTGATGGCGGTGCTGCTCCGGGTGGACGTCTTCACGCTCTGGATCACGTTCCTGGTGGCGGTCGGGCTGCGCGTGGTGGGCAAGGTGCCGATGAGCAAGGCGCTGGTCGGCGCCGCCGTCGTCTGGATACTCGGCGCGCTCCCTACCCTGGTTGGCGCCCTGATGAGCGGCTGAGGTCAGTGCTGGTGGGGGGCCGCCATCCCCCGCCATTCCGCGTCCGGCATCACGTTCCGGGTGCCGTCCCGAAACTCCTCGAGGGCCGCCATGATGGCGGCCCTCTTGGCGTCCGGCGCCACCAGCTCGGAGGCCAGGATGTCGGAGATGATGTCGTGCAGGCTGTGCAGGTTGTCGAAGATGGCGGCGGCGCGCGGATGCCGGGCCGCGAAGACCGGGGCCACCATCGGGGTCATCGGCATCGAGGTGGGAAAGTCGTCGGGGATCATGGCCCGGAATCGAGAGACCGCGCCGTCGATGCCGGCCCGCCGCGCCGCCGGCTGCTGCTCCACCATCAACGGCTCGTACAACCCGACCTGCAGCCAGTGGTAGGCCCAGATCAGGCCGTTAAAGCGGGGGTAGGACCGGATGAAGGCGCCGCTGTACGGCGCTCCGGTCATCAGCGACATGCTCTTGGGCACCGGGGCGAACGCGACGTCCCGCCGCGAGAGGTAGTAGTCGGTCAGCCGTTCCACGAGGGAGTCGCGCGCGGCGGGCGCCAGCCGCTCGTCGCTCAACACGTCGTAGATCTGGCGGTGCAGCAGGTGGGCCCAGTCGAAGGCGAGCGCGGCCGGCCAGTAGCGCTGGGCGTAGGCCGGGAAGACGGCCTCCTCCGCGATCGGCAGGCGCGGCGGGTTGACCAGCAGGTCCTTCGTCAGGTAGTCGAACTGCTTCACCTCGAGCCAGGCGGGGTCGCCCCGCGGCGCCGTGGCGAGCCGCTCGTACAGCACGGCGTGGCCGTAGTCGAACGCGTGGAAGAGCCGCGCGGCATCGGGATAGGCGCGGAGGAACTGCCAGTTGAAGCTCCCCGGGTAGTAGAACTGCTCGCTCCGCCCGTGGACACTCGACGGACCCGAGGGTGGGCGGACGGGCACCAGCGCTCGCAGCGCGAAGGTGCTTGATAGTCCAACGGTGAGGCGCAGGTCGGGACCGGTATCGCCGAGCCGCCGCCCCGCCCCCGCCTCCAGCACCATGGTGGGCGACCATTGCCACCGGAGGCCGGCGCTGGCCACCGTGGCGGCCGGTTCGCCGCCGTCCAGCTCCGAAACCGACAGCGCCCCGACCACCAGCAGGCTGGGCCGGAAAAAGGTGTAGTCGAACGCGAGCCCCGCCCCCCAGCGCGGGAGTTCGTCGGCGGCGCCCGAGCCGGTCGCGGCGCCCAGGTTGGCGTGCAGCCGCGCGGCGCCGACGCTTCGGGTGGCGATCGCGGTGACCCCCGCGACCGCCGGCGCGCCGGTCGGGGCAAACAGGTCGGCCCGGAGCGACAGCGCCGGCAGGTGCGGCCCCTCGCGCACCGGGTTGTAGAGCCCGAACACTCCGGCGCCGGCCACGCCGGTTTCCCCGCCGGGCCCGAAGCCGATCGGCAGCCGAACGCCGAGCTGCGCGTTCAGGAACGCCCCGTACACCAGGTCGAGGTCGAGCTGGTTCCGGCCTGCCTCTCCCGTGGGCTGCACGTAGTCGTACGGCGTGAGCAGCTCGAAGGCGTACCGCGCCACCGGGAAGGCGTCCTCCACCGGCACTGGATGCAGCGGGTCGAGGTCTCGGAACTGCAGCTGTGCAAGCACAGGCGCGGCGGAACCGGCTGCCAGCAGGCACCCGATCGCCAGGCCGTGAACACAAGAGAGAACGCGCATGGGGTGGAGGGTAGCGGCAGCCACCGAAGCGGAGCAAGGTGGCGCAGTTACGCTGGCGGCCCGGCGCCGCTATTCTGAACGTGACCTCATCCTGCGGGCGGACCCATGAAGCGCAGTACCATCATCACGATCGTCGTCGCCGTCGCGTTCGGTGTGATGCTCCTCTATTCCACGCTCACCAGCCAGAACGTGGAGTGCTCGGTCACCGTCGAGTACAACGGGCGGAGCAACTCCGCCACCGCCTCCGGCGCCAGCGAGTCCGAGGCGCTGCAGCAGGCCCAGACCACCGCATGCGGCCCGATCATCAGCGGCATGAACGAGTCGATCGCGTGCGGAAAGGTCGTGCCCGTGGCCAAGTCCTGCCGGTCCATTTGACGATGCCGCGGTTCCGCTTCCCGCACCCCCTCATCCTGCTGGTGGGGTTCGTGCTGGCGGCGGCGCTCCTCACGTGGGTGGTGCCTGCGGGCCAGTACGATCGCCGGGACGACCCGGCCACCGGCCGTCAGGTCGTGGTGCCCGGCACCTACCGCACCGTGGCGCCGGCGCCGGTGTCCCTCACCGAGGCGCTGGTGGACATCCCCAAGGGCATGGCCGACGCCGCCTCGGTCATCTTCCTCGTGTTCCTGGTGGGCGCGGCGTGGACCGTGGTCGAGCGCACCGGGGTCTTCGGCACGCTGCTGGACGCGCTCGTCGAATCGCTGCGCGGGCACGACGCGCTGGTCATCCCCATTTCCTGCCTGGTCTTCGCGGCCGGCGGCGCGCTGATCCAGATGCAGGAAGAGCTGATCGCCTTCGCGCCGATCCTCGTGCTGCTCGTGGCCCGGCTCGGCTTCGACCGGGTCACCGCCGTCGCGATGAGCATCGGGGCCGCCGTCATCGGCGCCACGTTCAGCCCGATCGATCCGTTCATGGTCGGGATCGCCCAAAAGGTGGCCGACGTCCCGCTGCTGTCGGGCTCCGCCTTCCGCCTCGCGTTCCTCTTCCCCGCCCTCGGCATCTGGATCTGGTACACCATGCGCCACGCCGAGCGCACCCGCACCGCGGCGGTGGCCGTCACGGCGCAGGAGGCGGCCCCCGGGGCCTCCGGCTGGCGGATGCGGACGATCCTGGTGCTGATCGTGTCCACCTTCGCCCTGTTCGTGGTGGGCGTCCTGCGGTGGGGGTGGGACTTCGACCAGATGTCGGCGCTCTTCTTCGCCATGGGCATCGTGGTCGGGCTGGTCGGGAAGCTCGGGCTCGAGGGCACGGCGGAGGCGTACGTGGACGGCTTCCGGTCGATGGCCTACGCGGCGCTCATCGTCGGGTTCGCCCGCGCCATCTACGTGGTGATGAGCGAGGGGCACATCGTGGATACGGTGGTCAGGGGCATCTTCGCCCCGGTCGCCGACCTGCCCGTCACCCTGACCGCCCTGGCCATGATGGCGGCCCACGCCCTGCTCCACATCCCGGTGCCGAGCACCAGCGGGCAGGCGGTCCTGACGATGCCGCTCCTGGTGCCCCTGTCCGACCTCCTCGGCCTCTCCCGACAAGTGACCGTCCTTGCCTACCAGTACGGCGTCGGGCTGATCGACGTGATCAACCCCACCAACGGCGCCCTCCTGGCGATGATCGCCGCCGTCGGCGTCCGCCTCGAAACCTGGTGGCGCTTCGCGCTGCCGGTCCTGGGAATGCTCACGCTCCTGGCGGCCGCCGCGCTCGCCACCGCCATCGCCATGGGGCTGGCCTGATCGGGATTTCGCACGGCCATTCCGTCCACCGGGTGGGACGCCTGCCGGGCGGGAACGAAGCGCCCCCGCCCGTTGTAACATCAGCAGGCAGCAGGCGTTCCCCCCCTGCCGCCGGAGCCGCCCCCTGCCGGGTGGCACCCAAGTTGCAAACAATCAGGGGTGGAAGTGCCGTTCCGCATGGCCCGACACCGGAGACACCGGACCGATGAGTGAAATCACGATCCGAGAAATGGAGCAGGACGAGGAGTTTTCGGCCTGGTTTTCGGACCTCCTGAGCGAGGAGGACGCTGCCGAAGGCACGTCGAGCCGGGTCGAGGACCGTTACCTGGTCCTGAGCAGCGAAATCGGCGACTGGGTCGGCGGACTGCGGTACACGTTGCAGGGTGGCGTGGCGCACCTCGTGGAGGTGGCCGTGACGCCGACCGAGCGGCGGCGGGGCCACGCGCACCGGCTGCTGAGTGCCTTCGAGGAACGGGCCGCCGCCCACGGCGCGCACCTGGTGGAATTCTGGACCGACGATCTTCGCTCCGAAGCGCTGCTGACGGCCATCGGCTGGCGGCGGATGCTGGCGCGCCCCGGGTACATCGGCGGGCGCACCTGGTACCTGATGGAAAAGACCATCGACCCGTCCTGAGCCCCTCCTGCGGCATGGCGAATCCGGCGTTAGCTTAGGGAGTCGGGGTGGCGTGGCCACTCCGGCTCCTTCTCGTTCCGGGCCGGCAGCCCCCGGAGGCACCGTGACCATGCTGGACACCGCGCGCGACCTGATCGCCAAGTTCGAGGTCCTGCGGGACTTCGAGGACACCGTGCGCGACCTGATGGCCTCGCACGAGGAAAAGCGCCCCCTGTGGTTTCCGCACGACCTGATCGGGCCGGGCCCCGACGAGTCCATCAAGGAGCACCGTGAAAAGGCCCGCCGCCGCGCCGAAGGCATCCCGGTGCCGGCCCGCGCCGCCGTGGCGCTCAACCTCCTCACGGAGGAGGGGTTGCCGCACTTCCACCGGGTGTTCGCGGCGCACGCGGGCGAGGACAGCCACTGGCGGGAGTGGCTCAACCTCTGGACTGCCGAGGAGGACCGGCACGGCCAGGTCCTGCACGACTACGTGCGCGACACCGGCCTGCTCGACCAGCGCCGGCTGGAGGAGATGCAGTTTGAGTACATGCGGGCGGGGTTCAACCCCGACTGGGACAAGGATCCCTACCGGGTCTTCGTGTACACCTCTGTTCAGGAGCGCGCCACCCAGCGCTCGCACTCCGAGACCGGCAAGCTGGTGGCGGAATACGATCCGCTCCTCGGCGCCGTGCTCGAGAAGGTGGCGCAGGAGGAGGCCCGGCACTTCACCTTCTACCGGTCGGTGTTCAGCGAGGTGCTCAAGCGCGACCCGAACGGCGCGCTGGAGTCGGCCTCCCACATCCTGCCGGGCATCGACATGCCCGGCGTGACGATTCCCGGCTTCCGCGACTTCGCCGAGGTCATCCGCCGGGCCGGGATCTACGGCCCGCGGGACTATCTCAAGATCGTCAAGGAACAGATCGCCTACTGGAAGATCGAGAAGATCGAGGGGCTGAACGAGATGGGGCGGAAGGCGCAGGAGCGGATCATGGCGGTGCCGGACCGGCTGCGCCGCATCGCCGAGTTGATCGAGACCCGGAGCCGCGCCAAGACCTTCTCCTTCGAGGTGGTGTTCAATCGTGAATTCGCCATGGAGTAGGTGGGCCCTGGCCGCTGCGGTGGTCGTCCTCACCGCCTGCGGACGCGACAAGTCCGGTGGGCCGTCCGCGCCGCCCGCCCGGCCGGCGCCCCCATCGGGCGACGTGGCCGAGCAGGAGGCCACCCTCCTCGGCCGGGACGTCTTCGAGCTGCTGGACCGCTTGGCCGCCTACGCCGCCTCCAATCAGCGGAAGTACCCGGTGTCGCTGCGCGAGGGAGGGATCGACAGCCTGACTCCCAAGCTGGCGCGCCGGATCGACACGCGCAGCTCGCCGCCGATGGCGTTCTCGATGTTCCGCAATCCGCTCGGCCACCAGCTGACCAGCTGCCGCGGCACCACGGACCTGCTCGAGGAATCGGCCCTCAACGACGGCCAGTTCACCGTGACCTGCACCGACTCCCAGGGACAAAGCGCCGCCTACAAGGTCCATCGGGCCTCGGGTCGGTGAGCCTGCCATGGGCGTGATCGCCCAGGTGGCGCGCGGACTCGCCGTTGCGGCGCTCGGGTTCACTTCGCTGGTGGCCCTCACCTTCTACCTCGTCCGGAGCCGTCGCATCGGCCCGTTCGGCGCCTGGCCGAGGGCGGTGCGCCGCGTCGCCGACCCGATCCTCGCCCCCATCGAACGCCGGCTCTCACGGGCGGGACGCAATCCGCAGGACGCGCCGCTCTGGCTCTTCGGCTTCGCGGTGGCCGGCGGTCTGCTGCTGATCTCCCTGACCGACTGGCTGATCGGGTTCGCGTGGAGCGCCCGGATCGCCGCAGGAAGCGGCGCGGGCGGTGTGGCGGCGTTCGTGGTCAATGGCGTCTTCACCCTGCTCGTCGCCGCCCTGTTCGTCCGCGTGGTGGCGTCGTGGCTCCGGATCGGCGCGTACAACCCGTATTTTCGCCCGGTCATCCTGCTCACGGAGTGGCTCGTCGGTCCCATCCGGCGCCTGCTCCCTCCCACCGGCATGATCGACTTCAGCCCTTTGGTCGCCTGGCTGGTGCTGGTGCTCGCCCGCGGTCTCCTCCTGTCGCTCCTGCGGTGACTCCTTTCGAGGCCACCCCTGGAGGCGTCCGCCTCCGGCTCCGGGTCCAGCCCCGGGCGTCGCGCAGCGAGGTCGTTGGCCTGCACGGCGATACCATCCGGATCCGCCTGGCGGCCCCGCCGGTGGACGGCGCAGCGAACGAGGAACTGGTGCGGCACCTCGCCGAGACACTCGGCGTGCCGCGGCGGGCAGTCGAGATCACGGCCGGGCACGGCGGCCGCCTGAAGACGGTGACCGTGGCGGGGGTGAACCCGGCCGCCGCGGCGCGGGCCCTGGGCCTGGCGGGGGACTAGGCGACCCTTGCCATCCCGGGCCCGCCGCGACAGCTTTCCTGCCGACAATTCGATCCGTGGTGATTTGCGCATATTGCGGCCACGTTAAACAACCCGCTAAAACGCCCGCCCGGAGCCGTTTTGGCCCCGGGCGTCGTCGTTGGAGCCCTGCCTGATGTCCCTGCCAGGTCCTGCCCACCCCGCCCGCGCCCGCCGGTTGGCGGCGCTCGAACGGCTGCTCGCCGAGCGCATCCTCGTGCTCGACGGCGCGATGGGCACCATGATCCAGACCCACCAGCTGACCGAGGCCGACTTCCGCGGCGAGCGCTTCCGGGAACACCCGAGCGATCTCCGCGGCTGCAATGACCTGCTTTCCCTGACACGCCCCGACGTGATCGGCGGCATTCACGACGCCTATCTCGACGCCGGCGCCGACCTGATCGAATCCAACTCCTTCAATTCCACATCGATCGCCCTGGCGGACTACGGGCTCGTCCCGATCGCGCGGGAACTCAATCGCGCCTCGGCGGAGGTGGCCCGCGCGGCCGCGGACCGGGCGGAGGCGCGCGAGCCTGGCCGCTTCCGCTACGTGGCCGGCGCGCTCGGGCCCACCAACCGCACGGCCTCGCTCAGCCCCGACGTGAACGACCCGGGCCATCGGAACGTGGACTTCGACACCCTGGCCGGGGCGTACCGGGAGGCGGTCGAAGGGCTGGTCGAGGGGGGCGCCGACCTCCTCATCGTGGAGACCATCTTCGACACCCTCAACGCGAAGGCCGCCATCTTCGCCATCGAGGAGTGCTTCGAGCGCTGGGGGGCTCGGCTGCCGGTCATCATCAGCGGCACGGTGGTGGACCAGAGCGGCCGCACCCTGTCCGGCCAGACGGTCGAGGCCTTCTGGCTGGCGGTGGCGCATGCGCGCCCGCTGGCGGTCGGGCTCAACTGCGCGCTGGGCGCCAAGGCGCTGCGCCCCCACCTGCAGGAGCTCGCGCGCGTGGCACCGGTGCGGATCAGCGTATATCCCAACGCCGGCCTGCCCAACGCCTTCGGCGGGTACGACGAAGCACCCGCTGAGCTGGCCGAGGTGATCGGGGAGTTTGCGCAGCACGGCCTGGTCAACATCGTCGGCGGGTGCTGCGGCACCACGCCGGCGCACATCAGGGCGGTGGCGGAGGCGGTGCACGGCCTCCCGCCGCGCCGCCCGCCGGAGGTGGAGCCGCGGCTCCGGCTCAGCGGGCTGGAGCCGCTGGTCGTGGGCCCGACCACCAACTTCGTGAACATCGGCGAGCGCACCAACGTGACGGGCTCGCGCCGGTTTGCCAAGCTGATCCTCGACGGCCGTTTCGAAGAGGCGCTGGAGGTGGCCCGCCAGCAGGTGGACAACGGCGCGCAGCTGATCGACGTGAACATGGACGAGGGGATGCTCGACGCCGTGGCGGCCATGACGCGCTTCCTCCGCCTCGCAGCGGTGGAGCCGGGCATCGCCAAGGTGCCGGTGATGATCGACTCGTCGCGGTGGGAGGTGCTGGAGGCCGGGCTCAAGTGCGTGCAGGGCAAGAGCGTCGTCAACAGCATCTCCCTGAAGGAGGGGGAGGAGCCGTTCCTCCGGCAGGCGCGGCTGGTGCGGCGCTACGGCGCCGCCGTGGTCGTCATGGCGTTCGACGAGCAGGGCCAGGCCGACACGGTGGACCGGAAGGTGGCCATCGCCGCGCGGGCCTACGCGCTCCTCACCACGAAGGCCGGGTTCCCGCCCGAGGACATCATCATCGACCCGAACGTCTTCGCCATCGGCACCGGGCTCGAGGAGCACGCCGCCTACGGCCTGGCCTTCGTCGAGTCCACCCGCCGGATCAAGGCGGAGCTGCCGCACGCCTCGGTGAGCGGCGGGATCAGCAACGTGTCGTTCGCGTTCCGCGGCAACGACCCGGTGCGCGAGGCGATCCACGCGGTGTTCCTCTTCCACGCCATCCGCGCCGGGCTCGACATGGGCATCGTCAATGCCGGGCAGCTGGCGCTGTACGACGACCTCCCCGCCGACCTGCGGGAGCGGGTGGAGGACCTGGTGCTCAACCGCCGGGCCGACGCCACCGAGCGCCTGCTCGCCGTGGCCGCCGGCGTCGCGGGGCAGGCCGTGGCCGCGGGGCCGAACCTCGCCTGGCGCGACACACCGGTGCGCGAGCGGCTGGTGCATTCGCTCGTCGAGGGGCTGACCGACTGGATCGAGGCGGACACCGAGGAGGCCCGGTTGCAGGCGGCGCACCCGCTGGACGTGATCGAGGGCGCGCTGATGGACGGCATGAACGAGGTGGGCGACCGCTTCGGTGCCGGCCGGATGTTCCTGCCCCAGGTGGTGAAGAGCGCCCGCGTCATGAAGCGCGCGGTGGCGCACCTGATTCCCTTCATCGAGGCCGCCAAGGCCCGCGACGGGGGACGGCCCAAGGGAAAGATCCTCCTGGCCACCGTCAAGGGCGACGTGCACGACATCGGCAAGAACATCGTGGGCGTCGT
>CAZNDK010000009.1:0-74765 GCA_964571795.1 uncultured Gemmatimonadaceae bacterium
CGGGCAGGAAATGCATCTCGATCTTGACGAGCCCGTCGCCCTGGCACGATTCGCAGCGGCCGCCCTTCACGTTGAAGGAGAACCGGCCCGGCCCATAGCCCCGGATCTTGGCCTCCGGCAGCTGGGTGAACAGCTCCCTGATCGGGGTGAAGAGGCCGGTGTAGGTGGCGGGGTTCGATCGCGGCGTGCGCCCGATCGGGCTCTGGTCGATCTCGATGACCTTGTCGATGTAGTCGAGGCCCTCGATCCGGGCGTGCGCGCCCGGCACCACCCGCGCCCGGTAGAAGTGGCGGGCCAGCGACCGGTAGAGGATGTCGGTTACCAAACTCGACTTGCCGGAGCCCGACACGCCGGTCACCGCCACGAAGAGCCCGAGGGGCACCTCCACCGTCAGGTCGCGCAGGTTGTTGGCGCGCGCGCCGACGATCCGCAGCTGCCTGCCGGGCACCGCCAGCCGGCGGGCCGATGGCACCGGGATCCGCAATTCACGCCGCAGGTACCGGGCGGTGAGCGAGGTGGGGTGGGCCAGCACCTGGTCCACCGTGCCTTCCGCCATCACCTCGCCCCCGAACCGCCCGGCCCTCGGCCCGAGGTCGATGACGTGGTCGGCGGCGCGGATGGTCTCCTCGTCGTGCTCCACGACGATGACCGTGTTCCCGAGGTCGCGGAGGCCGCGCAACGTGCCGAGCAGCCGCTCGTTGTCCCGCTGGTGGAGCCCGATGCTCGGCTCGTCGAGGATGTAGAGCACGCCCACCAGCCGGGAGCCGATCTGGGTGGCCAGGCGAATGCGCTGGGCTTCGCCTCCCGACAGCGACCCCGCGGCGCGACCCAGCGTCAGGTACTCGAGCCCCACGTCGCGGAGGAAGCGGAGCCGGTCGGTCACTTCCTTCAGGATCGGCCCGGCAATCTCCGGGTCGAGGCCCGCGCGCGCCGGCGCGCGGAGCGGGAGCCCCTCGAAGAACTCCAGGGCGCGCTCGACGGGGAGCTCGACGATGTCGCCGATGCTGGTGCCCTGCACCAGCACCGCGAGGCTCTCGGCCTTGAGCCGGCGGCCCCCGCAGGCCAGGCAGGGCTGCTCGACCATGTACTCCTCGAGGGCGGCCCGCGCGGCGTCGCTGGCGGTCTCGTGGTAGCGGCGCTCGACGTTCCGCAGCACCCCTTCCCACTCGCTCTCGTAGTCGCTCTTCCCCGAGCGGCCGTCAACCTGGAACTTGAACTTCCGGTCCGGAATGCCCTGGAGCAGCGCGTGGCGCACCGACTCGCTGTGGGCGCTCCAGGGGGCGGCCAGGTCGAAATGCAGTGCCTTGGCCAGGGTCGGCAGGACCACTTTCCGCAGGTAGCCGGTCGGCTCGCCCCAGGGGAGGATGACCCCCTCGAGAATCGAGATCCGCGGGTCGCCGAGGATCAACTCGGGGGTGACGGTCCGGCGGGTGCCGAGTCCATGGCACTCCGCGCAGACGCCGAAGGGCGAGTTGAACGAGAACTGGCGGGGCTCCAGCTCCGGCATCGAAAGTCCGCAGGTCGGGCAGGCGAAGCGCTCCGAAAACGTCACCGATTCCGGCGTGCTTCCCCGCTTTCCGCCTTCCGCGCCGTGTTTCACCACCTCGACCACGCCATCCGCCACCTTCAGCGCCGTCTCGATCGAGTCATTCAGGCGGCCGCGGTCGGCCGCCTTGACCACCAGGCGGTCCACCACGACGGCCACGTCGTGGTTCTTCCGGCGATTCAGGGTCGGAATGTCGGCGAGGTCATAGGTTTCGCCGTCCACCCGGGCGCGGACGAAGCCGCGCTTCCGGATGTCGTCGAACAGGTCCTTGAACTCTCCCTTCCGACCGCGGACCAGCGGGGCCAGTACCTCGATGCGGGTTCCCTCGGGCCAGGCCAGCACGGCATCGGTGATCTGGCTGGCGCTCTGCCGCTCCACGGGGCTGCCGTCGTTGGGGCAATGGGGCACCCCGGCGCGGGCCCAGAGGAGCCGCAGGTAGTCGTACACCTCGGTGACGGTCCCGACGGTGGAGCGGGGATTGTGCCCGGTGGATTTCTGCTCGATGGAGATGGCGGGGGAAAGGCCCTCGATCACGTCCACGTCGGGCTTTTCCATCAGGCCCAGGAACTGGCGGGCGTAGGCCGACAGCGACTCGACGTAGCGCCGCTGGCCCTCGGCGTAGATCGTGTCGAAGGCAAGCGACGACTTGCCGGAACCCGAAAGCCCGGTGATGACCGTCAGGCGATTGCGCGGGATCGTGACCGAGATGCCCTTGAGGTTGTGCTCACGGGCCCCGCGGACGACCAGGAATTCTTCGGCCATAGCCTTGGAGGATACCCCCGACCGGCAGCCCGATTCAACTGGCCCCCTGCGCATCTGCGGGGAGGGCCGTTCCCTTTTGTGGCGGAATCCGACACTTTTCGGCATCTCTGCGGTGATGTCGTCCGTCCCCCGTTTCCCAGATTCCCATGCGGCGTTCCAGAACCAGCCGGACCAGCGGTCGCCAGGAGGCGCTCGGGGACCTGTTCGCCCCGGACGCCCTCGAGGGTGAGCCGACCGCCCGCACGGCCGATGCGAGCTTCCCGCTCAGGCCCTTCGCGGCGGAGATCCCCCGCGACGCCGGCGTGGATCCCCACGCCGAGGCCCAGGAGACTCCCGTCGAGCGCCAACTCCGGCTCGCCCGCGAGGCCGTCCGACGTGGCCGGCGGGCCGACGCCCTGGCGGCGTTCCACCAGCTGCTGGAGCTCGAGCCGAGTCACCTGGCTGGCCGCATCGAACTGGCCCGGCTCCACGAGCAACATGGCGACATCGACGAGGCGTACGGCCACCTGACGGAGATCACGCGCCTCCGGCCCGACCAGGCGGAACCGCTCATCGCGCGGGGCGCCTTCCTGGCCAGGCTCAAGCGGCACCCGGAAGCCGAGGCCGACCTGCAGCGGGCCATCCGGGCGGCCCCCGGGTTGGCCGACGGGCACTTCGAGCTCGGATTCGCGCTCTGGCGGAAGGGTCTGGCCGGCGAGGCTGCCGAGCATCTCCGCCGCGCGGCGGCCCTGGCCCCGGAGCGGGCGGACGCCGAGCATTACCTGGGGGAATCCCTCCACCAGCTGGGCGACGACGTCGGCGCGCTCGCGGCGCTGGAACGAGCGGCGGCGCTCGACGCCGGCAACCCGAAGCCGCTACAGTTGATGGGGCGCGTCCTCGACCGGCTTGGCCGGCCGGAGGAGGCCCGCGAGATGTACCGCCGGGCGCGTGAGGCGGCACCGCGATGATCGAGGTGGTGGTGGACGACCTCGCGTTCATGGCGGTGGACGCGATCCTGCGGCCGGCGAGCGACACCCTCGACCCGGTGGCGTCGGTGTCGAGCCGGCTGGACCGGCTCGCGGGCACCGCCTTCGCCAGCGCGCGCCACGTCCAGTCCGCGCTCGAGGTCGGGTCGGCCGTGGTCACGGGCGCCGGCGAGCTCTCGGCGCAGTTCGTCATCCACGCGGTCATCCGCGGGGAAGAGGAAAACGCCACTCGTGACACGGTGCGGCGCGCCCTCACCTCGGCATGGCGACAGGCCTCCGCATTTGGCCTTGAGCGCATCGCCAGCCCGCCGATCGGCGCCGGCGCCGGCCAGCTCGGGCTGGCGGACGCGGTCGAGTTGATGGCCGGGACGTTCGAGGAGCATTGCCGCGGCGGGCGGCCGAACCTCCATCTCCAGATCGTGGCGGATCGCGAAGACGAACGCGCCATCATCGAGGCCGCCATCCAGCAGGTGGGACGCTGAAGCGGAAGAACCTCGCAACCGGGGTCGTCCTGACGTGGCTGGCCGCCCTCGGCTGGCTGGTCGTGCGCGAGTACGGCCCGGCGGCCGAGGGCGGCAACACCGCACCCTCGACGATCCAGCTCCCGCCGACCAGCACGTTCTATGCGCTGCGTGCCGGGCCGAGCCAGGTCGGGCTCTACTCCATCACCACCGACACCCTCGCCGACGGTCTTCGCATCACCTCGCGAACCGACGTGGACGTGCCGTTGCCGCTGGTGCCACGACGGCTCTTGGCCATCACGGAAGCGCTCTATGACCGCCGGCTTCGCCTCCAGGGATTCACCACGACCGCCAGCGGTGAGGCGGGGCAGGTCACGGTCAGCGCCACGGCGCTGAGCGAAACCCTCCTGTCGGTGGTGATCAGCGGCCGCGGCATCACGGCCTCGGACACCGTGGAGATACGGGTTCCGGAGGGCGTGCTCCTGTCCGACGCCGTGCCGCTGGCGCTCGCCGCCCGCGGAGGGCTGGCCTCCCGGGCCGTCACGACGCTGTCGGTGCTCGACCCGCTGGACCTCAGGGTGATGTCGCTGGAGCTCCGGGTGAGCGCGGAGAGCACGCTGGCGGTGGCGGACAGCGCGATCCAGGACCCCGCGACGGGCGCCTGGGTGCCCGCGGGCATCAATCCGACCCGCGCCTGGCGCGTGCGCTGGTTGGAGCACGGGCTCCCGGTCAGCGCGTGGATCGACCGCCAGGGTGCGGTGATCGAGCGGACCACCCCGCTCGGGCTCACTTTCCGCCGCGGGCCGTTCGAGATGGTGAACACCGGGTACGTGCGCCGCCGCCCGCGAAACGTCCAGGCCATCCCGCTCGAAGTCGCCGTGCCATCGGAGACAGTGCCCGGACCGGCGCGGGTCCGGCTCGGCCCGGTCGACCTGCGCGACGCCGCCCCAATGCTGGCCACTCCGTGGCAGACGGTGGTGCCGGGCGGCATCGAAACGCGGTCCGCCACGGGACCCCGGCCCCGCCCCGGCGCTCCGGTGCCCGACTCCATCCCGGCCTCGGACCGCGCCATGCCGACGTCAGGACGGGTCGCCGTGGAGGCCAGGCGAATCGCGGCGGCTGATACGAGCGACCCCGTCAAGGCGGTGACGCGGCTGTCGGCGTGGATCAGTGCCGCCATCGTGCCGGGTTCCCCGGCGTTCGGCGGGGCCCAGCAGGCGCTCCTCCGCCGCCGTGGTGACAGTTCCGACCGCGCCGAGCTGCTGGTCGAGATGGCCCGTGCGCTTGGCATCCCCGCGCGCCCGGTGGCCGGGCTCCTCACGGGCGGCGGGCGCCTCCGGTACCGTGCCTGGGCGGAGGTGTGGCTGGGCGCCTGGGTGCCGGTGGACCCGACACTCGGCCAGCCTGTCGGCGCCGGGCACATTCGACTGTTGACGCACTCGACGGCACGGCCGGCCGCGATCGTCTCCCTGATCGGGGCGGTCCGCCCCACCCTCGACACCCCGACGACGGTGCCATGATCCAGTTGCACGCGCTCTCGAAGAACTACGGCCGCTTCACCGCCGTAGATCAACTCACGCTCGAAGTCCCCAAGGGAGAGTTGTTCGGCTTCCTGGGACCCAACGGCGCCGGCAAGACGACCACGCTTCGGATGATCGCCGGGATCCTGCAGCCGACGTCCGGTTCGGTCACCATCGGCGGCGAGGACCTCCATGCGAACCCGGAGGGCGCCAAGGCGAAGCTCGGGTTCGTGCCCGACCGCCCGTACGTGTACGAGAAGCTGACCGGCGCGGAGTTCCTGCGCTTCGTGGCGGCGCTCTACGGGCAGGAGGGCGCCGGAGTGGAACGCCGGATGGACGAACTCCTCGAGTTGTTCGAGCTGGCGCCGTGGAAGGACGAGCTGACCGAGTCGTACAGTCACGGCATGCGCCAGAAGCTGCTGATCTCGAGCGCCCTGGTGCACCGGCCCGAGGTCGTCGTGGTGGACGAGCCGATGGTGGGGCTCGACCCGAAGAGCGCGCGGACCCTGAAGGACCTCCTCCGGGTCTTCGTCCAGCGGGGCGGCACGGTCCTGATGAGTACGCACACGCTGGAGGTAGCGGAGGCGATGTGCGACCGGATCGCCATCATCCATCACGGCCGGCTTGCGGCCTCCGGCACGATGGAGGACCTGCGCCGTGAAACGGCGTCCGAGGGCCTCACGCTGGAACGGCTGTTCCTCAAGCTCACCGGCGGCGAGGTGCCGAGCTCGCTCACCGGCATGTTCGATGACTGACGCCACCGCGAGCGTGGCGGCGCCGGCCGCCCCTCCACCGCAACCGGGCATCTGGACCCTGCTCGCCCCGAAGTGGCGGACCGCGCTCGCCCGGGTCCGCCAGGAGCGCTCGGGGGCGGGAATGCGGCTTCTCCTCCTCGCGCTGGTCGGCTTCGGGTTCTGGTCGGCGGTGTTCGGGGTGTCCTACCGGGTGCTGAAGTACTTCCGCGGGGTGCCCGACATCGGCACGCTGGTGGCGACCAAGCTGCTCGCCGTCCTGCTGCTCGCCTTCCTCGGGATCCTGCTCCTCTCGAACATCATCACGGCCCTCTCCACCTTCTTCCTGGCGTCCGACCTCGACCTTGTCGTGTCCGCGCCGGTGGACTGGCTGCGGGTGTACATCGCCAAGCTCGGCGAGACCACGGTCCATTCATCGTGGATGGTGGCGCTGGTGGCCGCGCCGATCTTCACCGCGTACGGCATGGTGTTCGACGGCGGCCCCCTCTACCCGATGATCGTCGTCGCGGCGCTGATCCCGTTCCTGGTCATGCCGGCGATCCTCGGGACGCTCGTGACCCTGCTCCTGGTCAACATCTTTCCGGCCCGGAAGACGCGCGACCTGCTGACCCTGGTAGCCGTCGGCGCGGTCGGCGGCGTGGTGCTGCTCCTCCGCCTCATCCGGCCCGAACAGCTGGCCCGCCCGGAGGGGTTCCGCAACCTGCTGGATTACTTCTCCATGCTGCAGGGCCCGACCAATCCCTTCCTGCCGAGTGAGTGGGCGGCGGACATGGTGATGAACTGGCTGCTCCGCGTCGGCGACCCGCTGCCCATCCTGCTCCTCTGGACCACCGCGGCCGTGCTCGGGGTGGTCGGGTCGGCGGCGCACCAGCGACTCTACCTCGCCGGCTACAGCAAGGCGCAGGAGGGGAAGGACTCGTTCGTGCGCGGGGGCGCCTGGGAGCGGGCGCTCGCGCCGTTCCTTCGGACCGCGGGCCCCGCACGCCGCGAGTTCATCCTGAAGGACCTGCGGCTCTTCTTCCGCGATACGACCCAGTGGAGCCAGCTCATCCTGCTGGCGGTCCTGCTGGCGGTGTACGTCTTCAACATCCAGACGCTGCAACTTTTTTCCGGTGAGCAGGTCCCGGTCTTTTTCGTGACGCTGGTCGTCTTCCTCAACCAGGGCCTGGCGGGGTTCGTGCTCGCGGCCATCGCGGCCCGGTTCATCTTCCCCGCCATCTCGCTGGAAGGCCGGGAGCTCTGGCTGCTCAAGTCGAGCCCGCTGGACCTCCGGGCCATGTTCTGGAGCAAGTACTTCATCGGCACGCTGCCACTGATGGTGGTGGCGCTGACGCTCACCCTGGTGACCAACGCCCTGCTGCACGCCAGCACCTTCATCATGCTGATGAGCGTGATCACCATCTCGCTCTATACCATGGCAGCGAGCGCGCTGGCCCTGGGGCTGGGCGCGCTCTTTCCGCAGTTCGGCACCGAAAACGCCGCGCAGATCCCCACCAGCTTCGGCGGCCTGGTGTTCATGATGTCGAGCCTGAGCCTCCTGGCCCTGGTCATCGTCATCGAGGCCCTGCCAGTGGCCAGCTACCTGCGCGCCATCGCCACCGGGGAAACGCCGAGTCTGAGCACGGAACTGGTCCTCAGCATGGTGGCGGTGGCGGCCCTCTGCGCCGTCTCGACGATCCTTCCACTCCGCGTCGGCCTCCGGCGCCTCCAAGCGCTCGAACTCTAGCCCCCGCTCGCACCTTCGCGGTACCGATCCACCAAATAGCCGGACCTACCTTGGGCGCGCCGTCATCCCGGCGCACGCCGTCTGCGTCTGCCCAACTCCCAAGGAGGTTCCATGTTCGCCAGACAGAGGCTGGCAGCGCTCGCGCTGCTGGCGGCGGCGGTCGGCTGTGCCGATCACGATCCTTCCTCCCCGCTCGCCGGGCCGGCCGCGGTAGCCGGTCCGGAGGCCGGCGCTCCCCTGCCCGGCAATTCGCCCGAGGCGCGCCGGCTGGAGCGACAGGCACGGCGGCTGGCACGCGCCCTCGACGATCCCGGCTTCCGGCAGTACCTGCGGGCCCAGCTCGCCGAATCGCCGGTGGTCGAACACAAGCTCCAGTTCCAGCGGTTCCTGGCGAGGGACGGCCGCCGGGCCCTGAGCGCCATGGCCCGCGCCGACGGCGAGGCCGAGGCAAGCGTCTCGGCGGACGCCAACGAGGGGATCGGCGCGGAAGTGTATTTCCCGGTGCCCGGGCACCTCGAGCGATGGAGTGGAGGGCCGGACCTGCTCGTGGCCACCGCCATCGGCGATCACGATGCCCCCGTGGCGTTCGACACCCGAGGCCGGCGGGTCCTGCTCGACCCGAAGGCCCCGCCGAGCACGCCGGTGCTGGCCCTGGTGCCCCAGGAAACCGACTTCGACCGGGTGCAGGGGCCAGCGGGAGTCATCTGCGGCTTCGACACCTGTCCCGACGGCGGTGGGGGCGGGAGCGGCGGTGGCACGGGGGGCACCGGGGGCACTGGCGGGCCGGGAGGCTCGCCCCCCACCCAGTCCCTGTACCTCACCCGTGCCCAGTTCGTGGACACGTTTGAGGGTTGGTTGAAGGGGAATCCCGAGTTTGAGCTGCATGTCCTCGGCCCGGTCAACTCGGCGGATTCGGCCACCATGGTGTCCTTCCAGTGCGTCGGGGAGCACGCGCCGGCCGGGTACCAGTGGGACATGAACAGCACCAACTGGAGCAGCGTCACAGGCGCCAAGGTGTTCTCCCAGGCGCAGATGGACGCCATGAACCTGGCCTTCCCGGGCAAGTCGTACCTCATCCTCGCCCTGGAGGACGACGACACGGCGTGCGAAATCAAGACTGGCGAGGACCGCTTCGGAGCGGCACTCGATGCGCTCAAGAACGCCTATCAGAGCTACATCGGCGTGAAGGACATCAAGGTGTTCACCCCCGGCGGCATCGTCCGGGTGATCGTGGCCGCCAAGAGCGGGGCGAGCCTCATCACGGCCATCGCCAACCTGATCAAGTCCAACGACGACCTGATCGGCATCGCGATGGCGGACTCCGTGCTCGGCAGGACCAGCCCGGTAGGACACTGGGCGGTGATGGAGGGGAAGACGAAGGTCAACGGCTGGCTGAATCTCGAAATGAAATGAGCTGCTGCGGCGGGGGAGGCCACTCCCCCGCCCCACCCCGGGAGGCCGGATGTACGACATCAGGCATTGGGCGGCGTGCTTCACCCTCGGGCTGGCGGCCGCGGCCGTCGGCCCCGCCGGGCTGTCCGCCCAGGAAGGCGACTGGAGGATATCGGGGGGCGCGAGCCAGGTCTGGTTCGGCGGCGGCGTCACGGACACCACCGGCGGGGGCCTTCGCCTGGGCCCGGCGGCGAGCACCGCATGGTCACTGGGCGCCGACCGGCGCGTGGGGCGGGTGTGGATCGGCGTCGCGCTCAGCTACCTCTCGGCTGGGCTCGAGGTGGCGGGGTCGGGGGTGTCCGTGGTGACGGACGAGCTCTACATGCGCCAGTTCGAGGTGGCCGTCCTGGCGTCGCTGCCCATCTTGCACATCGGGGAGGGCGCCGAGTTCACCATCTCCGCCGGCCCCACCCTGGACCACTGGAGCGTGTCCGGCGGCGACGGCCGGTCACGCTTCGGGGCGCTGGCACTGCTCCAGCTTTCCGCCCCGATCTCGCCCGACTGGAAGCTGCTGGCCTCGGCTGGTGGGTCCCTGGCGGGTTCCCCATTCGAGGCCAGCGAACTTCCGGCGGAGTTCGAACCGTCGACGCTCTGGACCGGTCGGGCCGGCCTCGGCGTCCAGGTCTCCTTCTAGCGCTCAGGTCTTCGGATCGAGCGCCTGCTTCACCACCAGCGACAAATGCTGGCGGTGGGCCCGTGTTTCGGCGTCTCCCGCAGGCACCGCCACCTGGGCCTGGATCCGCTTGAGGCTGGCCACGGCGGCCGACCTCGACACGTAGTCGTAGGCGTTCGCGGTCGGGCCTCGCACCATGGCGGCGAGCTGGGTGGCGTACTCGAGCTGGAGGTTCTGGCGATAGGTGTTCACGTTGCCGCGCGCGTCCGCCGCAAAGACCGCGTCGGTCAGGTCGCTCATCATCTGGGCGGCGGAGTACTGGTTGCCGTACAGCCGCGAGTCCGTCAGCCGCGCCTGCGTCCGCGGCGCCAGGAGGAACTGGAGCACCCCGCGCTGGGCGGCCAGCACCCGCGCGTGGGGCAGCGGCTCGCCCGGCCCGCTGAACCCGCGACGCGGATCCTGCAGCCGGTCCATAAGCGCCGGCGAGGCGTTCCAAGCGTCCGGGGCAAAGAACCGCGTCCGCAGCAGCTGCATGGCGCGCTGCTGCTCCGGCAGCGGAACGGGGGTGAACGGCGCGCCGGCGCCGGGCTGCCCGTCCACCCCCCGGCTCACGTACACGCCACCGATGTAGCGCGAGGCCACCACCGCCGCGTTGGCCTTCTGCCCGGTCACCATCAGGTACGCCGTACGCAGCGTGGCATAGTCCTGCCCCGGCTGCGGGTAGCGCTCCCCGATGTTCTTGAGGAGGCTGTCGCTCAGGATCATCCGACCGGTGGCCCAGGTCAGCGCGTCGTTGCTCAAGTCACCGACCATCACCCGCGGGTCGATGCCTCCGAACGGCGACCGCATGTCGTCCGCATCGTTCCCGAAGGCCATTTCAGGCTCGGTGGACTTGTTGAGCAGCGCGGTCGTCCGGGCCGCCTCGGCGGCCGGCGTGGCCAACGACGGACGGTATCCGAACTCGATGGCCCAGCGGTCGTACGAGCCGGGATGGGTGTCGAAGGCCGGGGCCCGCTTGCCGCCGGGCGGGGCAATGTTCACGGCGTGATAGTCCATGACGGACCCCGACACACCGCGGGCGGCCACCAGGGCCGAGTCCTGCAGCTGCGCCGGCGAGAGCAGCTGGCTGGCCTTCATGTTGTGATTCAGGCCCAGCGTGTGCCCGACCTCGTGCAGGACCAGGCTCACCACGGCCTGGTACACGTAGGCGTCGATTTCCGCGGGCGTGGCGCCGGTCATCCGGAGCGCGGTGGCCCCGAAGAGCGCCTGCTGCTGCATCTGCGCCTGCACCGAGCAGAGGCGCGCGTCCCCCGCCTCGGCCGGGAGGAGCATGGACTGGCCGGCGTATTCGAAGAGCTGCGACTGCAGCAGCCGGTTGGTCACGAAAATGAACTCCAGCATGATGTCCGCGCCGAGGATCTGGCCGGTGCGCGGATTGACGAAGCTCGGGCCATACCCGCCGAATGGCGGGTTGGGCGAGGCAGTCCACCGGAGCACGTTGTACCGGAGGTCCCCGGCGTCCCACGTGGCGGTGTCGGGCTGCTCCTTGACGACCATCGCGTTGGTGAACCCGGCGGTCTGGAACGCCTCGTTCCAGCGCAGCACCCCTTCGCGGATGGCGGGCCGCAATTCGGCCGGCGTGGTGTTCTCGATCCACCAGGTGATCGGTTCCACCGGGTCCGAGAGCGGGGCCGACGGATCCTTCTTGACGAGGTTCCAGCGCTGCACCAGGTCTCGCCACGGCGTGACGCTGGTGGAGGTCAGGTCGGTCACCTCGGTCGTGAAGTACCCCACTCGCGGATCGGCGTACCGGGGCTGGTAGTCGTTGACCGGCATTTCGATGAAGCTGTGCTGGATCTTGAGGCTGACGTTGCGCGCGTCGGTGATATCCGGGCCGCCGTCGTTCAGCGGCGCCGGATTCTCGTAGACGTACTCCACGACCACGTCGGTGTTGAGCGGGTACGACTTGACCGACACGACGTGCGTCTTGCTCTTGCTCAGCGACCCGAGCTGGAACTGCGCGCCTGGCCGGGCGTTGGGATTCGGCGTCGGCTTGACCTGGCGGAGGGTTTCCGTCAGGAAGAGGTCGTCGGCCTTGATCAGGTACTCCCCGGTGGCGGAGTCGGTAGCCGCGATTTCGATCGAGGCGAGCAGGCCGGGACTGATGTTGGCGTCGGCCGCGCGGCTGAGCGGGCTCGCGGGATTGAAGTAGAAGGCGGTATTGAGGGTGACGAACTCGATCTTGTTGAAGTTCTTCCGCACGGCGAAGACGGTGTTGGGGCCGAAGGCCCCGCGGAACTCCCCGGCCGGAAGAGCGCCCTCGTCGGTCACCGAGAAATAGATGAACTGCTTGCCGATCTGGTCCTTCCGGACCACCATCTGGAGCGCCCCGGTCGCGGTATCCTGGTAGATGGTGAAGAGCCCGGCGAACTTTGCGGAACTCTTGGTCAGCTCGGCGACCGTCTTCGCGGCGGCCGGCTTGTCCCCGCCCGGCTTGTCGCCGCCGGGCTTGGCGGGCGTTTGAGCCGAGGCGGGGGTCGGCGACGTCACGGCGACGTTTCCGGAGGCGCAGGCGAGAGAAGCGGCGCCCAGGAAGGCGAGCGGAATACGAACGAATCCTCGTCCAGGCATGGCGGACTCCAGGGCAGGCGGGTGGGGCGTGGGGCGTGCGGTATGCCCCGACGGCGCCCGGTCCGGGCGCGTCGAGGTTCAGCCTACAGCTATTAATGCGGACGGGAAGAGGGAGGGGCTGGTTTCAGGCCGCGACCCGGCCCCCGCAGGCGGCGCAGAAGCGGCTGCCGGCCGGGAGGTCGCTGCCGCAATTGGCGCAGGCGCGGGGGTGCCCGAGCGGGGTCCCGCAGGAGGGGCAAAACCGGGCGCCAGGCTCGGCGCCGGCTCCGCAACCCGGACAGGCGGTCGCGCTGGCGGCCTCGGCCCGGATGGCGGCGACCCGTGCGGCCACCTGGGCCTCCACATCCGGGCCGGCATCGTCCGCTTCGGAGCGGAGCGCCGTGAGCGCCTCGACGGTGTACTTCTGCTTCAGGAAGGCGTAGTCGTCGTCGCTCAGCTTGCCGGTTTCCCGGTCGAACTCGATTTCCTTCAGGGCCGTCAGCGCCACGCCGCTGCGGGTGTCCTCGGCCTCCTCCAGCGCCTCGAGGTCGAGCGCGTCGGCGGCGCGTGGACGGGCCGCCACGAAGAGCGGCTCGAAGACCAGCCAGAGAAGCGAGACTCCCACCAGCGCCGCGGCCAGCACTTCGATCCACATCAGTCCTTCACCTCGGTCAGCAGGCGCCGGAGGCGCTCGAGTTCCTCGGGTGTGGCGCCGGCCACCGCCGCCACGTCGGGCACGCGCGCACCCTCGGGCGCCGCGGGCGCAGCGGCAATCTGCCGCTGCCGGTGGATCATCCACGCCGACAGGGCGCCGATGCCGGCCAGCATCAGGATGCCCGGCACGAAATACCCCGCGAGATTGAACCCCTCGGCCTTCGGCGCCATCAGGGCCTGCTCGCCGTATTGTCGGACGAAGTCCTCGCGGATCTGCTCGGCGGTCATGCCGTTGTTGCGCAGGGCCACGATGTCGCGGTGGAGCGCGGGAGACGTGGTGCAGGTGAAGTCGGTCGTGCGGCAGGTGTAGACGTCGAGATTGCAGCCGCACTGGCACTTCAGCGTCTTCTCGACGCCCATGATGAAGGCATCGTTGTCGGCCCCGACGGTCGGGGTGCGCTGCTGCACCGCCCCGGGGTTGTAGAGCTTGCCGGTTTCCCCGCCCCCGGGGAGCGCCTGGGTCGCGGCCTGGGCGCTCAGCGCCCGGGCGCCCACCAACGCCAGCCCGCCGACTGCCAGGTGCCGCAGAAACTCCCGCCGCTCCGACCGTTCGTCGCTCATCTCAGACCGTCTCGGCGCCCACGAGCGTGGCCTCGTAGCCGGCCTGGGTGCGGCGCGTGTCGGCGATGCCCCCGCCGCCCGGCCACATCGTCAGGATGCCACCGACCACCAGCACGATGCCGGCGAACCACACCCACCAGACCAGCGGGTTGATGGTGAAGCGATAGACCGCCTCTTCCGTCCCGTCCACCGACCCGGCGTACACGATGTAGAGGTCCTCGCGGAGGTCGCTGCGGATCCCGACCTCGGTCGAGGGCTCGAAGGTGGGGCGCCCGAAGCTGTCCACGTGCTGGCGCTTTTCGGACTTCATCACGCCCAGGGAACGGCCGTCGTAGTCCACCTGCACCGTGGCGGCGGAGACCACCCGGTTGAGGGCGTTGTACTGCGACACACCGAGGTGGGTCAGCTTGTAGGTGCCCCCGTAGGGGCTCTTCATCTCGACCGACTCGCCGGGCTTGAGCGTCGCCTCCTGGTCCACCCGGAAGGCCATGCCGGTAAACGCCACGAACATGAGCAGGATGCCCACGTGCACCACGTAGCCACCATAGCGGCGGCGATTCCGGGCGATCAGGTTGAACAGCGCCCCGACGACCGATTCGCCGTGCATCCGCCGGCGGGCCCGGATGCCCCTGTAGAACTCCTGGACCACGGTGCCGAGCACGAACGCGCCGAGGCCGATCGCGGTGAGGACGTACCCGTCGCGCATGCCGTCGACCAGGAGGGCCACGGCCACGAGGAGGCCGAAGCCCACCGGCAGCACGAACTGGCGCTGGAGGTTCCGTGCCGACGCCTTCCGCCAGGCGATCAACGGGCCGATGCCCGTGAGCGCGAGGAGGAAGAGCCCGAGGGGCACGTTGACCCGGTTGAAGAAGGGGGGGCCGACCGTGATCTTGGTGCCTCGCACCGCCTCGGAGAGGATCGGGAAGAGGGTGCCCCACAGCACCGAGAACGCGATCCCCACCAGGGCGAGGTTGTTGAAGAGGAACGCGGCCTCACGGCTCAGCATGGACTCCAGCTTGGCCTCGGGCTCCAGCTCCAGCCAGCGGGTATAGAGCAGCGTGAAGCTCAGGACGGCGGCCACCAGCAGGAACGCCAGGAAGAAGTACCCCACGTTCGACTGCGTAAAGCTGTGCACGCTGGCGATGACGCCGGAGCGGGTGATGAAGGTGCCGAAGATGCTCAGGAGGAAGGTGCCGATGATCAGCGCCACGTTCCACCGCTTGAGCATGCCCCGCTTTTCCTGGATCATGACCGAGTGCAGGAACGCCGTCATGGTGAGCCAGGGCAGGAAGCTGGCGTTCTCCACCGGGTCCCAGGCCCAGTACCCGCCCCAACCGAGCTCCACGTACGCCCACCACATGCCCAGCACGATGCCGATGGAGAGGAACACCCACGACACCAGGGTCCACTTCCGGATGGCCACGATCCAGCCGCTGTCCAGCCGGCGCCGAAGCAGCGCCGCGATGGCAAAGGCGAACGGGATGGTGATGCTGATGTAGCCGAGGTAGAGCATCGGCGGGTGCATGACCATGCCGACGTTCTGCAGCTGCGGGTTGAGGCCGCGGCCGTCCTCGGGAATGAACGCCAGGCGGGCAAACGGGTTTGCGGCGAACAGCATCACGACCACGAAGAAGACCACGACCGTCGAGGTCACGCCGGCCACGTACGGCAGCAGGTCGGCGTACCGGCGGGAGGTGAGGAGCTGCGCCACCGCCGCGAAGCAGGCGAGGACCACGGCCCAGAAGAGCAGGGAGCCCTTCTGGCCGGCCCAGAACGCGGAGACGATGTAGTAGGTGGGGAGATTACGTGAAGTGTACGACGCGACGTACTCGATGTTGAAGTCGTGCGCGAAGAGGCCCTTCCAGAGCGACAGCGACGCGACGAGCAGGGCCGCGGCCAGCGCGTACACGCAACGGATCACGGTCCGCTCGAGGTCGGGGCGGTCCCGCCAGCGCCCCGAGAACGACAGCACCGCGCCGAAGGAGCCGATGAGGAACGCCACCCACAGCGCGAATTGTCCGAGCAGGGTCATCGGCGGCTACGCCTTGGGCACGGCTTCGTACCGCGACCCGCACTTCGCCAGCACGTCGGTGGCGTGGAACACGCCGTCGGCGCCCAGCCGGCCTTCCACCACGACCTCGATGTCGCTGGCGTCGGTGAAGGTGTCGGGCACCAGGCCCCGATAGGTGACAGGGTAGACCTGCGAACCGTCGGTGACCTGGAAATCGACCGTCTGGGTAGCGGCGTCGCGGCGCACCGACCCGGGCACCACGCGGGCGCCCATCTTCACGCCGACGTTGTGGAAGGTCGGATCGGCGGAGGCTTTCGAGGCGAGCTCGGTCGGCGTCAGGAAATAGACGCCCGTTTCCTTCACTCCCTGGAACATCAGGAGGCCGACGCTGCCGACGATCAGCACGGCGCCGAACAGGAACTTGTGGCCAGGCTTCATGGGCCGTCTCCCTGCGTGTGGTGGATTCCGACCAGACTCCTCAACAATCGACACCCGGCCGCCCGGGAGCAAGGCCCGGACGGTCGAGTAAGGAGATCTTCACGCCGATCTTAGTGTCACTCCCCAGTGGTCGCCGACTGCCGGAAGTCGGTCATCATCCGCTCGTGGTCGGCGTACTCCGGCCGGGCCTTCTTCATCTCTGCATCGTAATGTGACAGGAAGGCGGCGTAGGCCTTCTTGAGCGCAGCATCGTCCTTCTTCCAGCGGGCCACCGTGCCCTGGATCACATACCCGAACAGGTGCCCCGGGTCCTTCCTGAGCAGGGTGTCGGCAATGGCGCTGGCGCCGTCCACGTCGCCGCTGTGGAGCTTGAGCGTGGCCAGATGGAACCGCGCGTCGGCATCCACGGTGTCGAGCTGCTCGTAGGCCTGGAGCGCCATCGGCGTGAACGTCGTGACGGTGTTCTGGTCGCCGCTTTCCGACGCCCGCATGATCCGGTTGTACAGGCGGTCGAACCGCTCGCGCGGGGTCATGGTGCTCAGGTCGGGCGGCGTACCTCCCGCCCCGTCGGCGAAGGGCGCCACGGCCCCGGTGGCACCGACCCCACCCGCGGCCTCCGGCGGGGCCTTGTTGCCCCTGACAACCAGCGCCAGCACCGCCACGAGCAGGATGGCGGAGACGGTGGCGGCGACCGCCCAGGCCTTCCGGTCGCCCGAGAGGGCGCCTGCAGGCGCCGATCCACCCGCCGTCGGGGTACCGCACTGCGTGCAGAAGCGCGCCCCGGCCGCAAGCGGCGCCCGGCAGGAGGGACACGCGCGGGGGCCCAGGGAGGCGCCGCAGTGGCGACAGAAATTCCCTTCGGCATCGGCGCCGCAGGACGGACACTTGGTGGTCTTGGAGGCCATCGGGCAGGATCCGGGTATGAGGTCTGGGGTCGTCCCCCCGGAGAATCTAGCGGGACCGGGGGGCGATTGGGAGCGGAATTCGCGCGGGCGGCTCAGCAGATGCGGGGGAGCTGGTCTCCAGGCAGCATGTCCACGATGCGGGTGCCACCGAGTCCGGTCCGCAGCACCACCATGCCGGGATGCGCCTCGACGGCCGTGCCGGCGATGACCGCCTCCGCGCCGAGCGGGTGGCTCCGGAGCGCCGCGAGGGCCGCCTCGGCCCGTTCCGCCGCCACGAACGCCACCAGCACCCCTTCGTTCGCCACGTACATCACGTCGAGCCCGAGCAGGTCGCACACCGAGGCCACCGGGCCCGGCACGCGGAGCGCACCGTCCTCGAGCACCACCCCGACCCGCGACGCGGACGCGATCTCGTTGAGCGCGCTCGCGAGCCCGCCGCGGGTGGGATCGCGCAGCACATGGACCGCGTCGCCCACCGACTCCCGCAGCAGCTCCACCAGCGGGAAGAGCGTGGCGGCGTCGCTCTCGATGGCGGCCTCGAAGGCGATCCCCTCGCGCGCGGCCATGATGGCCATGCCGTGGGAGCCGATCGGCCCGCTCACCAGGATGGCGTCACCCGCGCGGGCCCTGTCGGGGGCGGGCCGGAAGTCGGGCCGCAACACCCCGATGCCGGTCGTGTTGATGTAGAGCTGGTCGGCCTTGCCCCGCTCCACCACCTTGGTGTCGCCCGACACCACGGACACCTCGGCGGCCCCTGCGGCGGCGGCCATCGAGGCAAGCACCCGGTCGAGAAGCCCGATGTCGAGCCCCTCCTCCAGCACGAATCCCGCCGTGAGGCAAAGCGGCCGGGCCCCCATCATGGCCAGGTCGTTGAGGGTGCCGTGCACCGCCAGCGACCCGATGTTCCCGCCGGGGAACTCGACCGGAGAGACGACAAAGGTGTCGGTGGACATGGCGATGTCGCCGCCGTGCACCGACAGCACCGCGGCGTCCCCGAGCTGGTCGAGGACGGCGTTGCCCAGGTGGGGCAGGAACCGGTCGCGGAGGAGCGCCGCGCTCATTTTGCCACCCGACCCGTGCCCAAGCTGGATCCGGTCGGTGGCCACCAGCGGCACCGGGCAGCTGGGGCCCGCCCCGAGTGCGGTGGTCATGTCACGCCTCCGGGGCCGCGGCCGCCCGGTGGCGGCCGTAATTGTAGTAGGCGGCGCAGGCCCCCTCCGACGAGACCATCGGCGCGCCCAGCGGGCGCTCGGGCGTGCACAGGGTTCCGAAGGCCGGGCACTGGTGCGGCTTGAGGGTGCCGCGCAACACCTCGCCGGCGCGGCACTCGGCGGGCTCCTCCACCTCGAGCGCGCCAAGCCCGAACCGCAGTTCCGCGTCGAAATCGGAAAACTCGGGCCGAAGGGCGAGCCCACTCCGGGGAATGGTGCCCACACCCCGCCACTTCCGGTCGACGAGTTCGAAGACCTGGAAGACCAGGTCGCGCGCCGGCGGCGTGCCCGCGCGGCGCACCGCCCGGACGTACTGGTTTTCCACCTCGTGGCGCCCTTCCTCCAACTGCCGGACCGCCATCGCGATGCCTTCGAGAATGTCCACCGGCTCGAAGCCCGTGACGACGATCGGCACCTGGTACCGCGCGGCGATGGGCTCGTATTCGGTCCACCCCATCACGCTGCAGACGTGCCCGGCGGCGAGGAACCCCTGCACCCGGTTGTCGGGGGCGTCGAGGATGGCGACCATCGCCGGCGGCACCGTCACGTGCGACACCAGCACGCTGAAATTGCCCACGCCGAGTTCCCGGGCGCGCCAGACGGCCATGGCGTTGGCCGGCGCCGTGGTCTCGAAGCCGACGGCGAAGAACACCACCTGCTTGTCCGGGTGCTTGATGGCGAGTTCGAGGGCGTCGAGCGGCGAGTAGACCACCCGCACGTTTCCGCCGCGGGAGCGGATCTGCTGGAGGTCGCACTCGCTGCCCGGCACCCGCAGCATGTCGCCGAAGGAGGTGAAGATCACGTCGGGGCGCGCCGCCAGGAGGAGCGCCTTGTCGATCTGCTCGAGCGAGGTGACGCACACCGGGCACCCGGGGCCGTGGATCATCTCGACGGCGGGGGCCAGGATCTCGTCGAGGCCCTGCTTCACGATCGTGTGGGTCTGGCCGCCGCAGACCTCCATCAGCACCCAGCGCCTGGTGGCTGTATCCAGGATCTGGTGAATGAGGGCGCGCGCCACCGCCGGGTCGCGATACTCGTTGAGGTACCTCATTGGGTGGCCCCCAATTCCTCGTCGAGCAGGCTCATTTCCCGGAGCATTTCGTAGGTCCGGTTCGCCTCGACCTCGTCCACCCGCGAAATGGCGAAGCCCACGTGCACCACGACGTAGTCGCCCGGCTTGACCTCGTCGGCCACGTAGGCGAGGCACACCTCCCGCCGCACACCGCCGAAATCCACGGTGCCCATCGGAAGCCCGCGATCGCCGCGGATGTCCACGATCCGTCCTGGGATGCCGAGACACATGGGACAGCCTCCTCTGGGGTCAGCCGGTCAATCCGCGGGCCAGCCGGGCAGCGGCCACCGCGGCCTGCCCGTAGCTCACCGCGCCGTCGTTGGGGCTCAGCCGCCGGGGCCACAGCACCGTCAGGCCGAATCCGCGGAGGCGGCGCACCAGCGAAGTGAGCAGGCGCGCGTTCTGGAAGGTGCCGCCCCCCAGCGCGACGGTCCGCACACCGGTCTCATCTGCCAGGCGCCGCAGCACTTCCGCGGTGGCCCAGGCGACGCTGGCATGGAAGTCGGCGGCCAGGTCGGACACGTCGTCGCCCCGCTGGCGGTGGGAGCCGAGGACGGCCAGGAGGTGGAGCGGATCGATGACCCACGCACCGTCCTCGCCCCGCTCCAGCCCCACGCGAATCTCGGACGCGGTACGCCGTCCCGCCAGCGCCTCGAGCTCCATCGCGGCCTGCCCCTCGTAATGCGCGTGCTGACGGACCCCGAGCACGGCGGCGGCGGCATCGAAGAGCCGGCCCATGGAGGAGGCCCACGGCGCGTTGAGCCCCCGGGCCACCTGGAGCTCGGCGAGCGTGCGCTCGGCGTCGGGAATGCCGGAGAAGGCCAGGGCGAAGGCGGACGAGAGGTGCGGGTCGAGCATCAGGTACCCGAGCGCGGCCCGCCAGGGATTCCGGGAAGCCAGGTCGCCTCCGGGGAGGGGCGCGGGCCGAAGGTGCCCGACCCGCTTGAAGCCGAGCAGGTCCGCCTGGAGGATTTCGCCGCCCCAGATGGTGCCGTCCTCGCCGAAGCCCACGCCGTCGTAGGTGGCCGCCAGCACCGCTTCCTCGCGCCCATGTTCGGCCATGACGGCCGCGGCGTGGGCGTGGTGATGCTGCACCGGGGGAAGCACCGGAAGCCCGAGCTCCAGCGCCACGCGGGTCGAGAAGTAGCCCGGATGGAGGTCGTGGACCACGGCGGTCGGCTGGATGCGGAAGAGGGTCTCGAACCGCTGGAGCGCCGCGTGGAAGTGCTCGAGGGTCTCGAGGTTCTCGAGGTCGCCGATATGCTGGCTGACGTACGCGCGGCGACCGTGCACCAGGGCGAAAGTGTTCTTGAGGTGCGGGCCGACCGCGAGCAGGGGGATGGGACTGCCGACCGGCAGGTCGAACGGAAGGGGCGCGTAGCCCCGTGCCCGGCGCAGGACGATCGGCCCGAGCTCTGTGCTCCGGAGCACCGAATCGTCGTAGCGCGCCACGATTTCCCGGTCGTGCAGCAGGAACCCGTCGGCCACGGTGCCCAGCCGCTCGATCGCCTCCTGGTTGCCGGTGGCGATCGGCTCCTCGCTCAGGTTGCCGCTCGTCATGACGAGCGGACGGCGGAGCCGGTCCATCAGCAGGTGATGGAGCGGCGTGGTCGGCAGCATGACCCCGACGGCCGCGAGTCCGGGCGCCACCCCGTCGGCCAGGAGAGTGCCGGCCACGCGCTCCAGCAGCACCACGGGCCGCTCCGCGGACTGGAGCAGTTCGGCCTCCAGGGCCCCGACGGTCCCGAGCCGGGCGGCATCCTCCAGCGTGCGGACCATCACGGCGAGCGGCTTCGCCTCGCGCCGCTTCCGCTCCCGCAGGCGCATCACGGCGATGGGATCGGTCGCATCGACCGCCAGCTGGAATCCGCCGACCCCGCGCAGCGCCAGGATCCGGCCGCCTTCCAGCACTGCCGCGGCCGCCGCGAGGGCTTCCTCGGTCCCTACGGTCTGCGGCGCGCCCTTGGGCGTCGCGAACCAGAGCCGGGGTCCACAGGCGGGGCAGCTGTTGGTTTCGGAATGGTGCCGCCGGTCCCCGGGCGTCTCGTATTCGCGCTGGCAGGCCGGGCACTGGGTGAAGGCCGCCATGCTGGTGCGCTCCCGGTCGTAGGGCATGGCGGTGATGACCGTGAAGCGCGGCCCGCAATCGGTGCAGGTGATGAACGGATACTCGAACCGGCGATTGGCGGGATCGCGAAGCTCCGCCTCGCAGGAGGCACAGATGGCCACGTCGGGCGACACCGGCTGCCGCCGGTCGGGGTCGTCCTGGCTGGCCTCGATGGCGAAGCCGCTGAGGCCGGTGGGGGCGTGATGCTCGACGTCGATGCGCTCGATCCGCGCCAGCGGGGGGGCCTCGGGGCCGAGGGCCTCGAGGAAGTGCCGCAGCGAGTCCGGCGCGCCCTCAAGCTCGATCTGCACCTCGCCGGCCGAGTTCAGTACCCAGCCGTCGAGGTGGTGCCGCGCGGCGAGCCGGTGCACGAAGGGGCGGAAGCCCACCCCCTGCACCACGCCCCTGACCCGGACGGCGAGCCCTTCGCGGTCCATCAGACCGGGACGGGGCGTCGCGCCAGCTGCCGCAGGAAGTCGAACCACTCGTCGAGGCCCTCGCCGGTCTGGGAAGAGGTCCGGAAGAACCGCAGGGCGGGATTCACCTGCCGCGCGTAGCCCAGCGCCAGTTCGACGTCGAACGGCACGTACGGCAGGAGATCGGTCTTGGTGAGCACGACATACTGCGCCTGGCGGAACACCTTGGGATACTTGAGCGGCTTGTCCTCGCCCTCGGTCACCGAGAAGAGCACCACCTTGGCGTCCTCCCCCAGGTCCCAGCTCGCCGGGCACACCAGGTTGCCGACGTTTTCGACGAACAGGAGGTCGGTGGCGGCGAGGTCGATGGCCTCGAGCGCCGTCTCGACCTGCTTCGCGTCGAGGTGGCAGGCGCCGCCGGTCACCACGGCCTGGACCAGGTGCGCGGTGTGCCGGGCCAGCCGGTCGGCATCATTCTGGGTCTGGACGTCGCCCGTGACGACCGCCATCCGGAGTTCGTCGCCGAGCCGGGCCAGGGTGCGCTCGAGCAGCAGCGTCTTTCCGGACCCGGGCGAGGAGACGAAGTTGAGGGCCGGCACCCCGGCGGCGGCCAGCCGCCCGCGCACCGACTGCGCGATCTCGTTGTTCCGGGCCATCACCGGCTCACGAAGTTCAATCGTCCGGACGGTCATCGTCGAGCTCCAGGTAGGTCACGCGGAGGACATCGCCCTGGCAGCGGGAAAGCACCGGCCGCGCCTGCCGGAACGGCGGCGCGGCCAGGAGCGCTTCCAGGCAGAACAGAAGGTTGTCGGGTTCGAGGCCGGAATCATCGCCCACGTCCAGCCCCACCGAGATGAGCTGCGGCAGTTGCGCCGGCGTCAGGCGCTCTTCCGCGAGGCGGCAGACTTCCACCGCCACGCTCATCTCATGCATGCGCCAGCGCCCGCGGGGTCACACGGATGCCCCACTCCCGCAACTGCCCCGCCATCCGCTCGGGGAGCCGGTCGACGCCCCGCGCCACCGCGGGGGTGAAGTCGGACCGCATTTCGATGCGCACCGGTTCCACCCCGAGGGCCACGGTCACCGTCGGCAGGGTGCCGCGGACCTGGGCGAGGGTCAGCACGTCCACGATGTCCACCTGGTGCACGGACAGCTTCTGGCCCAGCACCCGCGGCAGGTCGGGCCCGTCGAGGAAGACGTCCGCGCCGGGCTCGAGCCCGGCGCGGATGGCGTCCACCAGGACCAGCTTCCCGGCGGACTCGATGTAGGGGAGCAGGTTCATGCCCCAGGTGCCGCCGTCCATCAGCTCGACGCCGTCACCCACCTCGAAGCGCTCGCGGAACCGCTCGAGCGCGACGATGCCCACGCCGTCGTCCCCCATGATCGGGTTGCCGAGGCCCAGCACCAGCACCGGCCGTGGATTATTCGTCCACATACTCGAGATCCGCGCGGATGTAGTGTCCGCCGCTGAAGATCCCGGACAGCCCGCCGCCGTGCTCCGTGATCTCGGCCCGGAGGACGAGGTACACGTGGATGACGGGGAAGATGATGAACCACCAGGTGCTGAGGTGGTGGGTGAGCCGGATGATCTGCAACCCGCCAACCAGGCTGACCAGCGGGTTCGTGATCGTGTAGAAGAACCCGCCAGGGGCGGCCTGCCCGTACATGGCGAAGCCGGTCAGCACCATCACGACGGTCAGGACGTAGGTGGTTGTGTAGCTCAATTGCTGGAGCGGGTTGTGCCCGATGTAATGCGGGGCCCGCTCCGGGTCGATCATCAGGTAGTACTTGACCTGCTTGACCAGGTTGACCCAGTCCCGCATGCGGATCGGGAAGAGCGCCGGGAGCCGCTCGAACTGGTTGCCGGCGAAGAGCCAGTAGACCCGGACGACGCCCGTCATGACGAGCACGCCGGCGGCCACGAAATGGCCGAGCCGGATGTAGCCCATCAGGTACTGCGGCGGGCCCCCGGTGGTCAGGAAGTAGGGGCGTCCGATGTAGAACCCGGTCACGATCAACACGACGATGGCGATCGCGGCCACCCAATGCATGACCCGGAGGGGGCCGCCCCAGGGCTCCACCCAGCGGTAGTCACCCGTGGGCGCCGCGAAGCGGCGCCCGATCGGGAAGAGCGGCGAATCGGCCAGGGGCGGCGGCGCGGGGCCGTGGCGCGGCGTGGAGGAGGTCATTGGACCTTGACCTCCACCACCGGCCGGCCTTCGGCGTCGAGCACGTGCACGCCGCAGGACATGCAGGGGTCGAAGGAGTGGATGGTTCGCAGGATCTCCAGCGGCTGTTCGGGCCGGAGCAGCGGGTGGTGGTCCATCAGCGCCGCCTCGTACGGGCCGGGGACGCCGGCCTCATCACGCGGGGAGCAGTTCCAGGTGCTGGGCACCACGCACTGGTAGCGCGAGATCTTGCCGTTCTCGATCTCGACCCAGTGCCCCAGCGCGCCGCGGGCGGCATCGAGGTAGCCGTAGCCCTGCACCTTGCCCTTGGGCCAGCTGTCGGGCTCCCACTTGTCGCCGTTGAAGGTGCGGACGTCGCCACCCTTGATGCGGCCCACGAGCTGGCCGAACCAGTTCTGCATCTGGTTGGCCACCAGCACCGTCTCCATGCAGCGGGCGCCGACCCGGCCGAGAGTCGAGAAGAGCGCCGCGGGCGGCACGTCCAGCCGGTTGAGGAGCTCGGTGACGATCTCCTTGATGTCGGGCTGGCCCGCCGCGTAGCCCACCAGCATCCGGGAGAGCGGGCCGACCTCCATGGCGCGTCCGTCGTACCGGGGCGACTTCATCCAGGTGTACTTCTTCTCGCCCTGGAGGTAGGTCCACGGGGTCGGCGGCCCGGTGTACTTCGGGGCGGTCTCCCCCTCCCATGGGTGCAGGGTGGCGGCGTCGCCACCGGCGTACTCGTACCAGGAGCTCGTGATCCCTTCCTTCACCAGGGTGTGGTCGTAGGGGTACACCTTGGAGAGGTCGCGGTTCATGACGATGCCGCGCGGGAAGTAGAGCGAGCCGAGGTCGTTGGAGTCCACCGCGGCGTATTCGCCGACAGTGAGGTAGTTGCCGGTGCCGCCGCCGATGGCCCCCCAGTTCTTGTAGAAGCCGGCGATGGCCTGCACGTCGGGCCAGTACACCTCGTCCACGAACCGCTTGGCGCGGGTGATCATGGCCTGCACGTCGGCCAGCCTCGCCGCGTTGATCGTAGCGGTGTCGTTCAGGTTGATGGCCGAGGCCATGCCGCCCACGAGGAAGTTGGGGTGCGGGTTCTTGCCGCCGAAGATGGTGTGCAGCCGGATGACGTCCTTCTGCCAGTCCAGCGCCTCGAGGTAGTGCGCCACGGCGAGGAGGTTCACCTCGGGCGGGAGCTGGTAGGCCGGATGGCCCCAGTAGCCGTTGGTGAAGATCCCGAGCTGGCCGCCCGCCGCGAAGGTCTTGATGCGGTTCTGCACCTCGGCGAAGTAGGTCGAGGAGTTGTTGGGCCAGGGCGAGATGCTCTTGGCGATGGCGGAAGTCTTGGCCGGGTCGGCGCTGAGTGCGCTGATCACGTCCACCCAGTCGAGCGCGTGCAGGTGGTAGAAGTGGATGACGTGGTCCTGCACGGTCTGCATGCCGTGGACCAGGTTCCGGATCAGGGTGGCGTTGGGCGGGATGGTGATGCCCAAGGCGTCCTCGACCGCCCGGCAGGAGGCCACCGCATGCACGACGGTGCACACGCCGCAGATCCGCTGGGTGAAGGCCCAGGCGTCCCGCGGGTCGCGCCCCTGCATGATGATCTCGATGCCGCGGAACTGGGTGGAGGAGGCCCAGGCGGTCTTGATCATGCCCGCCTCGGCCTGCGCCTCGATCCGGAGGTGCCCCTCGATGCGGGTGATGGGGTCGACGACCACCTTAGTTGTTGCCATCGGAACCTCCCTCGGCCGACGCCGCCTTGCGGTGCGACCGGATCTGGTGGACGGTGGTGGCGGCGGCGTGCGCGGCCACACCGGCCAGCGCCCCGGCGGCGAGCGCCGCGCCGATCGTGTCGGCGGTCTTTTCGATGCCGATCCCGGCCACGTTCGGGAGGCGGTTGTAGAACGGGGTCATGGTATCCCAGAAGTGGCGCTCGGTGCAGCCGATGCACGGGTGCCCGGCGCCGATTGGCCAGCTGGTCTTCATGTTCCACATGAAGATCGGGCAGGGGCTGAAGGTCGCGGGCCCCTTGCACCCCACCTTGTACAGGCACCACCCCAGGCGGGCGGCGTCGTCGTCGAAGAGCTCTACGTACTGGCCAGCGTCGAAGTTGGCGCGCCGCGGGCACTGGTCGTGGATCCGGGCGCCGTACGCGAAGAGCGGCCGGCCGTCGGCATCGAGCGCCGGGATGCCGCCGAAGGTCAGGTAGTGCACCAGCGTGGCAGTAATGGTCTCGGCGATCGGCGGGCAGCCGGTCAGGTGCACGATCGGTTTGTCCTTGATCACGTCGGCCACGCCCACCGCACCCGTCGGGTTCGGCTTGGCCGCCTGCACGCTCCCCCAGTGGGCGCAGGCGCCCACCGCGAAGATCGCCTTGGCCCCGGCGGCGACGTCCACCAGCACATCCTTGGCGGTCCGGCCGCCCAGGGTCGTGTAGATGCCGTCCTCCGCGAGCGGCACCGACCCGGTCACGACGAGGAGGTACTCCCCCATATTGGCCTTCATGGACGAGGCGAGCGCCGCCTCGGCGGCGGTGCCGGAGGCCGCCATCAGGGTGTGGGAGTAGTCGAGGGAGACGAGGTTGAGGATCAGCTCGCCGATGCTCGGCTCACCGCTCCGGAGGATGCTCTCGACGCATCCGGTGCACTCCTGCAGCTGGATCCAGATGACCACGGGTCGCTTGACCCCTTCCAGGGCGGCGGCGACTCGCGGAGCGGCCATCTCGGTCAGGCCCAGGAGCACGGCCATCTGGCCGCAGAACTCGAGAAACTCGCGGCGCGACACGCCGCTCGCCTCGAGGTGCTCGCCGAGGGTCTGGTCTTTGGCCCAGGGGAACTGCGTCGGGAAGAACATCTCGGTTGACCTCCGGTCCATTGGTGCGGGATGGACCGGCGGCGGGCGGAACCCGCCGTCGGGGGAAACTGCACGTCACACAGTATCCGCCGGCGGGGTAAACCTGTCTTGAAGAGTTTCTGAAGATCACTTCAGTAGAGATACGGAGCCGCTCCGTCGCGGCCCTCCGCTCGCGCCTCGCGCAGAGTGGGAAACGCGTTGCGCGAGCAAGATTTCCGCAAGGAGATGTGAAGGAACGCTAAAGTTTGTAACGAACACCCCGTATTGCCACGGAGGGGGATTGCGCGGATGTGCGGAGCGAGGAAGATTGACCGCGTCTTCTCTCGCATAAGGGTCATTCACATGACGTCTCCCATCCTTCGTTCCCGGTCCTTCGCGGCCTTCCTCGGCACGCTGGCGCTCGTGGTCCTGGCCGGCTGTACCGAGACCAACACCGAATACGTCGAGCGGCCGCAGTTCAATCCGCCGCCGGACTCGGTCAACGGCTTCATGGGCTACTACACGGCCAGCACGAAGCAGACGACCTGCGGCAACTGCCACGTGAGCTACCAGGGTCAGTGGGTCAACACGGCGCACGCCGACGCCTATGACGACCTGGTCAACTCCGGGCACGCCGCCGGGTACTGCTACGGCTGCCACACCGTGAGCGGCTACGGCAACTCCGTCGCGGTCACCGCCGACTCCCTCACCGCCGGCTACAACGCGGTGGCGAGCACGGCCTATCACGACGTGCAGTGCGAGAGCTGCCACGGCCCGGGCTACGAGCACGTGTCGAGCCCGTCCACCACCAACCATCCCCTGGCCCGCGTGGGCGTGTACGGCATGAAGGGCGCCCCGTCCGAGGCCAACAAGGACACCAGCGCCAGCTGCGGCGGGTGCCACAGCGGCACGCACGAGCCGTTCATCGAGCAGTGGGCCCAGACCGCCCACGCCGACTCGGCGGCCAACGCCTCGCCGGCCGGCACGCTGACCACGCCGGGCTGCGGCGCCTCCTGCCACGAGGGCCGGACCGCCATGGCCCGGTTCAACGGCGAGCCGAGCCACTATGTGGAGAAGGACTCGGTCGGCCAGCAGACCACGCTGCCCCCGGCCACCTGCGCCGTCTGCCACGACCCGCACGGCAGCCCCTACGAGGGCCAGCTGCGGGCGCCGATCGACGTGCCGGACCTGACCCTGAACCTCTGCATGAGCTGCCACAACCGGAGCACCACTCCGTCCGGCAGCTTCACCGCCTCGACACAAACAACCACCTCGCGGGGCTCGCACTCCGCCCAGGGTCCGGTCCTGCTCGGCGAGGGCGCCGGCTACATCCCGCAGGGGTTCATCTTCGATACCACGGCGGCCTACACGTCCCACAACTCGAGCCGGAACCCGCGGCTCTGCGCCGGCTGCCACGTGACGCGGTTCACGGTCACCGACGCGGCGACGGGCGCCTTCCAGTTCCAGTCGGTCGGCCACCTGTTCTCGCCTGACCCCTGCGTCGACGCCAACGGCGTCCCGACGGCGGACAACACCTGCGCCTACCTGCCCAGCACCACCCGGAACTGGTCCGGCTGCGTCGCGGCCGGCTGCCACGCCAGCGCCGACGTCGCGGCGTCCGCCCTCTCCAACGAGCGGACCACCGTGCAGAACCTCGCCAACCAGTTGTGGAACGACGTCAATCCCACGCTGAACAACGGGGGCGAGCCGTACATGGACGCCGGCGACTCCGGAGACCTTAAGTACCTGCTGTTCAATGCGGGCAATCCGACGGTGAACGGCACGCAGGCGTTCAACGGCACGGACGCGAAGGTGTCCCCGGCGGAAGGCGCGCTCTACAACGCCATGATGCTGGCCGAAAACCTGTACGGCCACAACGACGGCTCGTACGGCGTCCACAACCCGTTCTACTACGAGGCCCTGCTGGCCGCGAGCATCGCCGAAGTCCAGTCGGTGTATGCCGCGTTCCTCCCGGCCCCGCCCAGCGCGGCGGTCCAGGCCCTCATGAACAAGGCGCTCAGCCGCAAGGGCGTCCACTACCCGGCTGGACAAACCAAGATCAGCGCCGCACGTTAGGCGTGTGACCTTCCAGCCGATTCACCCGCTCTATCCGACCATGGCTTCCGGCACCACGCCGGGGGCCATGGTCGATTCGTTGCAGGCCGCCCGACCCGACAGCGGGCTGGTCCCATCCCCGCTGCCGGACCCGGTCGTCAACCTGGTCCAGTGGATCTTCCAGCGGCCCGGCTGGGTCATGATCTCGGGCATCGTCATCGGCGCGGTCGTGGCCGTGGTGGCGCTCTGGTACCTCTGGAAGCACCGCCGCGACATCTGGACCTGGCTCACGACCAGGAGCCGGGGCACCAAGATCGCCATGGCCTCCACCGTAGGCGTCTTCCTGGTGGTCGCGCTCGGCGCGGCCTACACGGCCAACGACTACATGGAGCACAACAACAACTTCTGCCGGGGCTGCCACATCTTCATCCCGGCCGGGCAGCCCTTCGTGGCGCCCGACACCGGCACTTACCTGCTCGTCAACCAGCTCGAGGGCAAGCACGACACCCTTGAGTGCCACGACTGCCACCTGCCCGACAAGATCGCCCAGGCCCAGGAGCTGGTGCTCTGGATGGTGGACCGGCCCGACAAGGTGCCGCCCCACGAGAAGGTGCCGCCCACGGTCTGCAAGAGCTGCCACGAACAGGGCGAGGCCAAGGAGAGCTGGCAGGAGATCATCACGACGGCGGGCCACCGGGTCCACTTCGAGTCCGACTCCCTGAAGGACAAGAACGTCGAGTGCCTGACCTGCCACGCCCGATCCGCGCACCGGTTCGTGCCGGTGGACTCGACCTGCGCCCAGCAGGGATGCCACCTCACCGACGACGTGACGATCCGCCTCGGCAAGATGGCCGACCAGACCGGCATGCACTGCGCGGTCTGCCACGAGTTCACCGCAGCCGTGCCGAAGCTGGCCACGGTGGATTCGGCCACCGGCACCCTGGTGCCCGGCAACAGCCAGTGCTTCAGCTGTCACGAGATGAAGAACCGGCTGGCGGACTTCGACCCGACCCGCGACCCGCACAACGGCAAGTGCGGCATGTGCCACAACCCGCACACGAACGTGAAGCCGGCCGATGCCCTCAAGACCTGCGCAACAGCTGCCTGCCACGGCGACTGGCGCAAAGTCGAATTCCACACCGGCGCCGCGCACCGCAAGGGGATCGAGAACTGCGAGACCTGCCACACGCCGCACGCGGCACGTGTGGACGCCAGCGCCTGCGCCAGCTGCCACGAACGGGTGCGCGGGTCCGCCACCGGGGCGGCGGTGAAGAAGCCTCCACTGCCCTTCGACACGACCAAGGCGCTCCGGTCGGTGTCGGCGCTGCCAGACCCGATCGGCCCCCACGGGAAGGGCGACGCGCCGCCGGATGATGATCCTCCGGCGGCGTTGTTCTCTCGGGCCCCTGCGGACAGCTTCGAGCATAGCCGGCACAAGGAGCTGGCCTGCATCGCCTGCCACACCACCTCGAATCCGAACGCCACGCTCAATTTCAGCGCCCCGCGCGGGTGCCAGATCTGCCACCACACCGCGGCGTCACGGAAGGACTGCGCCGCCTGCCACACCTCCGCCGAGCTGGTGCCGGAGGCGGTCAGCGTCACGGTGACGGTGCCCGCCCACGCGCCCCGGCCGCGCCAGGTGAGCTTCGAGCACGGCGAGCACCAGCAGGTGGCCTGCAAGGAATGCCACGCGACGTCGGTGTCACTGGAACCGTCGGCGGGGGCCAAGGCCTGCGTATCCTGCCACGAACAGCACCACACGGAGGCGAAGGATTGCGCGGCCTGTCACGCCGGGGGCGACGTGGGGACGCCGCACACCCCGCCGGCGGTGGCCCATGAGGGCTGCGACGCCTGCCACACGCCGGCCCGGATCGCGATGCTCACCCCGTCGCGGCCGTTCTGCCTGACCTGCCACCAGCCGCAGGCGGAGCACTACCCGGCCCGGGAGTGCACCCCCTGCCACCTCGACGCGACGCCGGTCGAGTGGCAGCGCCGTCTCGTCGGCGGGAAGGGCACATGAAAGGTCGGGTGCTGGCCGCCGCGGCGGCGCTGGTCGGCCTCCTCCCGGGCGCGGCCTTCGCGCAGGGGTACACCCTGCGCCTCGATGGCGGCATCCAGGGCGTGAGCTTCCGCGGGTACAGCGCCGACAGCATCCGGGTGGACAGCGTCGTGGTCAATCCGAACGGCGGGCTCGAAACGCCCACCGGGTACGCGGTGAGCTGCACCTCCAACGCCCCGTATTGCGACTACTGGATTCCGGGACCGATCCGGACCACCAGCCCCGCGGTGGCGCAGGCGGCGCTGAGCATGTGGGGGCTCGGGCTGCCCGGCCTCCGGGTCCAGGTCAACGCCTACGCCACGACCGACTTCAATGACGCCGCCTCCTGGCCCGGCACCTCGCCGAACTTCCAGCTGATCGAGGGCTACCTCGAGTACGCCGCCCCCGCGTTCACCGTGGTGGCGGGACGGAAGATCGTGTCGGGGCGCCTGGGCACCTACGGCTTCGACGGCGGCCAGCTCACCGGCCGGCTGCCGAGCGCCGGGCTCCAGCTCTCGGGATACATCGGCGTCGGCCTCGCGCAGGGCTCAAACCTCCCGATCACGGCGAACGCCCTCGACCCGCAGGATGAATACCGCCCGGGACAGAGCCCGCTGGCGGCCGGGATCATCGGCTCGTGGACCTCGAATCACGCCGAGCTGACCGCGGAGTACCGGCGCGAGGTGGACCAGACGACCGACTACTTCGCCTCGGAACGGGTGGCGGCCTCCGCCACCATCCGGCCCTACGGCGCCTGGAGCCTCGTGGGCGGCGCCATCTACGACATGGCGAGCGGGCTGTGGGGCAGCGCGGACGCCGCGCTGCGGTTCACGAAGCCGCGGTTCGGTGTCGTGGCGGGGTACCGGCGCTACGCGCCGTTCTATGAACTCTGGACGGTGTGGGGGGCCTTCAGCCCGGTGCCCTACAACGCCGTGTACGGATCGCTCTCGGTCCAGGCCACCAATAAGCTCCAGCTGCGCGTGCGCGGCGAGTCGTACGCCTTCGAGAACGCCGACGTGGAGACCCCGCTGGTCCAGATCGAGGACGGCGGATGGCGGGCCTCCGGCGGCGCCACGTACCAGTTCACCCGGGCCTTCCAGGCACAACTCGGGTATCACGACGAGTTCGGCGCCGGCGCCTCCAGCAGCGGGTGGGACGCCAGCGTGACGTTCGCCCCGACCGACCGCTACTCCATCATGCTGTATGGCAATTCCCTGGCCCGACCGCTGGAGTATCGCTGGGACGACTCGAAGGTCCTGGTGTATGGGATGCAGGCGTCGGTCGTGGCGCGGGACAACGTGAGCGTGGCGTTCACGCTCGCCCGCTATGACGAGGACCGGGAGCGTCCCGACGCCGCCTCGTTCGAGTGGGACCAGCTCCGGTTCGGGGCCAAGGTGGTCATGACCTTCAGCTCGGCCGACCGGATGCCCCTCCCCAAGGCCATCACCAACCGCCCGGCGGGGTACTGAGATGCGACGCATCGTCCCCCCGCTCCTGCTCGCCCTGCTCCTCGCTGTCGCCCCGGCCATGGCGCAGCAGCCCGACCGGTTCGACCATCCGCAGCACGCCAAGGTCTTTCCGACCTGCACCGCGTGCCACGCCGGGGCGAAGGACGGCACGATGCCGCTCCTGCCGAGCGGCCAGGGATGCGTGTCGTGCCACGACGGGACGATCGAGCGGCGGGTGGCCTGGACGGCCGCCGCCCCCGAAGCGACCAATCTCCGGTTCACGCATGCGGAGCACGGCCGTGAAGTACGCGCCAAGACCCGGCCCGACTCGACGCTGGCCTGCCAGGCCTGCCACACCCCCCAGGGCTCCCCCTGGATGACGGTCGAGGCGGCCGTGGTGCCGCAGTGTCTCAGCTGCCACGGCGTGCGCACGGCCCACCTGGAGGCGCCGGATACCGCCTGCGCCACCTGCCACCTGACGCTGGCCCAGGCCACGGCACTCACCACCGCGGACGTGAAGGCCTTCCCCACGCCACCGTCGCACGAGGCCCCTGGCTTCATGGCCGCGGGCGGGCACGGCACCCAGGCGAGGGCCGGGACCGGAAGCGCCACCTATGGCGTGGCCCCAAGCTGTGCGACCTGCCACGCCCGGGAGTTCTGCATCACCTGCCATGTGGACGCGCCCGAAACGCCGGCCATCCAGGCGCTGGCACTGGACCGCCGCTCGCTGGCCATCCCCGTGGAGCTCGAGGCTCCGCCGAGCCACGCGCAGGGCGGCTTCCTCACGACGCACGGCAAGGCGGCCCGGAAGAGCACCACGGCCTGCCAGACCTGCCACACCCAGGAGAGCTGCGAGGCGTGCCACGTGAGCCCGCCGAAGCCCGTGACGGCGCTGTACGCCGCGGGACCGGGTCGCGGCGCGGGGGCGCAGATCGTCCGGAACCGGCCGGCCACCCACCTGGCGGACTTCAGCGACAGCCACGCCCCGGTGGCCAGCAGCAACCAGCAGTCGTGCCAAGGCTGCCACGCGCGGCCGCAGTGCCTCGACTGTCACCGTGGGACGCCGGAGCGCACGCCGCAGTACCACCCGCAGACCTTCCTCGAGCGGCACCCGGCGGCTGCCTACGCGCGGGAAACGAACTGCAGCGACTGCCACAACTCGGCCGCGTTCTGCCAGAACTGCCACGTGCAGGCCGGCTTGGGCAGCCCGAACGGACCGCTCACCGCCGGGTACCACGACGCCTTTCCCGGCTTCCTGCTGAACCACGGCCAGGCGGCGCGCCAGAGCCTCGAGAGCTGCACCTCCTGCCACACCGAGCGGGACTGCCTGACCTGCCACTCGGCGCTGTACGGCCGCGGGTTCAATCCGCACGGGCCGGGCTTCGACGCCGACCGGCTGCGGCAGAAGAACCCCCAGATGTGCACCGTCTGCCACGGCACGCTCATCCCCGGCGGCAAGTAGGTCCGGTCGCCCGGGTTGACGGACGCAGACGCAGAACGGCCCCGGACATCCGTGCCCGGGGCCGTTCCTACGTCCGCCGCCTGACCAATGCTACTTGATCAGGATCTTGCTTGTGACTGCCGACGGCACCTTCGGCAGGTGGAGGATCAGCACCCCCTCCTGGTAGTTCGCCACGATCTTTTCCTGCTGGACCGGGGCCGGCAGGCGGATCATCCGATGGAACTCACCCCACTCCCGCTCCGCGAGCAGGTAGCGCTCCCCCTTCTCCGGCTGGGGGAACTCACGGCGGCCGCTCAGTGTGAGCAGCGTGCCGACGAGGGTGATGTCGAGGTTTTCCCGGTGGGCGCCCGGGACGTCGAGGCGGACCATGTACTCGGCCTCCGTCTCGATCAGGTCGAATGCAGGCACCCACGCGGCGGCTGGGGCCTGGCGTGTGCGGAACATGGTCTCGGGGGCGATGGCGTTGCCGAAGAACCGGTCGAACACCTCATCGATGTCCTCGCGGACCCGGGCCATGACTGGGGCGGCCTTGATGATGTTCATATATCCTCCTGGGTGGGACTGCGCCCCCACAATAGCACTGGACCGTTGAAGCGCCCGTGAAGCGGAGTTGAAATCATGGCCACGAAGTTTGCGCAGGGATTCTGGCGCCTCGCCGACCCGAAGATTTCTCTCGCCTCCGCGGCGTCCATGCTGCTCGGCGCGTCGGCGGCCGCAGCGGCCGGGCCGCTGGACGTCGGGTGGCTGGTCGTCACCGTGATCGGGAGCTTCGCGGTCGAAGTGGCCAAGAACGCCTCCGGGGAAGTGTTCGACTGGGATTCGGGAACCGACCTCCGGGTCCGCGCGGAGGATCGCAGCCCCTTTTCCGGCGGCAAGCGCGTGCTGGTGGACGGGCTGCTCACCCGCGGGGAAACCTGGGGCATCGCGGCCGGCGGCTACCTGGTCGCCATGCTCGCGGGGCTGGCCGTCGTGCGCTGGCGCGCAGGCGGCGTTCTCTGGATCGGCGCGGTCGGGATGGCGCTGGCCTATTTCTACCATGCGCCGCCGCTCCGCCTGAGCTACCGGGGGCTCGGCGAGCTCGCCGTGGCGGTGGCGTACGGTCCGCTGCTCTGCGCCGGCACCTACCTCGTGCAGCGCGGAAGCATCCCGATCACGATCGTCCTGATTTCCCTGCCCCTCGGCCTCCTGATCGCCGCGTTCCTCTGGATCAACGAATTTCCGGACTTCGCCGCCGACGCGATGTCCGGCAAGCGCACGCTGGTGGTGCGCCTGGGCCGCCCGGCGGCGGCATGGGGCTTCGTGGCACTCGGCGCGTCGGCGGGCCTGCTGCTGGCCGTGCTGCCCCTCAGGGGACTCCCCTGGGAGGCCTGGCTCGGCGGGATTGCGGCCGTGCGGTTCATTCCCGCCGCCCGCCTGCTGTTCTCCGCGCCGGAAGACACAGCCCGCCTCGTACCAGCGCAGGCGATGACCCTGCAGGCGTTCCTCCTCTATGCCGTCGGCGCGTCGGCCGGCCTCCTTCTCGCGCGCTGACGGCGGGACAGAAGAAGATTTCGCGGCACGTTCACGGTCATTTAACCCCCCCGGTCCTATTCTTGTGTCGCACCACTCACCAGGGGGCATTATGAAACTCGCCAAGCTGAATCCAATCCTCGGCAACGTGGAGAAGATCGATCGGCTGTTCGATCCCTTCCTCACGGGGCCGCTCTTCCCCGAGCTCATGGTCAAGGGCTTCGAGGGCACATGGGTCCCGACACTGGACCTGGCCGAGAACGACGCGGCCTTCGTGGTCCGGTGCGAGGTGCCCGGCATGCCGAAGGAGAACTTGGACGTGAAACTCACCGGAGAGGTGCTGACCATCTCCGGCCATCGCGAGGCCGCGAAGGAAGTTCCCGGCGAGAACTTCCTGTATCGGGAGCGGGAGACCGGCAAGTTCGTCCGGACACTCCGGCTGCCGGCGCATGTGGTGGAGGGGAAGATCGAGGCGCACTACACCGACGGCGTGCTGCAGGTGACGCTGCCGAAGGCCGCACCGGAAGTGCGGAGCAAGATCACCATCAAGTAAGGTGATCGGCGCCTCGACGGACGAACGGCCCCGGGCACGCTGCCCGGGGCCGTTCACCGTTCGTGGCGGTCAGCGCTGGAACCGGGCCCAGGCCAGCGTCGCGTGGACTGCGCGCTCCCACCCGGCACGACGGCTCGCCCGGTCCGCCTCGCTGGTGGTCGGCTCGAATCGGGCGAAGCGGCGGCCCTCGAGGAACTGCGCCGTGTCCCGCCAGACGCCGAGCGCGATCCCGGCCAGCCCGGCGGCCCCCAGGGCCGTGGTCTCGACCATGTCGGGACGCTCGACCGGCGAGCCGAGCACGTCGGCCAGGAACTGCATGAGCCAGTCGTTGGCGCTGGCCCCGCCGTCCACACGAAGCGCCCCCGCCTCGAGCCCGGCGTCGTCGGTCATCATCTCCACCAGCTCGGCGCTGCTGAAGGCCATCGCCTCCAGCGCGGCGCGCACCAGGTGCGCCTTGCTGGTGCCCCGCGTGAGCCCGGTGACGGTGCCCCGCGCCTCGGCCTCCCAGTGCGGGGAGCCGAGCCCCACGAAGGCCGGGACGAAGTGGACGCCGCCGGTGTCGGGCACGCTCCGGGCCAGCGCCTCCGACTCGTCGGCGCGCGCCACCAGGCCGAGGCCGTCGCGCAGCCACTGCACCGCGGCGCCGGCGATGAACACGCTCCCCTCGAGCGCGTAGGCCGGCTGCCCCGTCGGCCCGCAGGCGGCGGTGGCCAGGAGCCCGTGCGCCGAGTGGGGCCGCCGCGCCCCGGTGTGCATCAGGAGGAAGGTGCCGGTGCCGTAGGTGTTCTTGGCGCTCCCCGCCGTCACGCATCCCTGCCCGAACAGCGCGGCCTGCTGATCTCCCGCGACCCCCGCGATTGGCAGCGCCACCCCGAGGTGCTCCGGACGGCACTCCCCGCACACCCCACCGGACGGAACGATGGCAGGCAGCACCTGCGGCGGCACGCCGAACAGGGCCAGGAGTTCCGGGTCCCAGGTGCGGGATTCGAGCCCGTAGAGCAGTGTGCGCGAGGCGTTGGTATGGTCGGTGACGTGCGCGGCGCCGCCGGTGAGCCGGGCGACGAGCCAGCTGTCCACCGTGCCGGCGGCGAGTTCCCCCCGCTCGGCGCGCCGCCGCACGTCGCGGTCGGAGAGCAGCAACTCGAGCTTGGTGGCCGAGAAGTACGGGTCGGGCACCAGCCCGGTCCGCTCCCGCAGCATGTCCGTCAGGCCCTGCGCGCGGAGCTCCGCGCAGCGCGCCGCGGTCCGCCGGTCCTGCCAGACGATGGCCCGGCCGAGCGGCTCGAGCGTGGCGCGGTCCCAGAGGACCACGGTCTCCCGCTGGTTGGTGATCCCCAGCCCGACCGGACGCTCACCCACCTGCGCCACCGCCTCGCGCGCCGCCTCCACCGCACCCCGGAAGAGGTCCATCGGGTCGTGCTCGACCCAGCCGGGCCGGGGGAAGTGTTGCGGCACCTCGCGGTACCCGCGCCCGATGACGGTCCCGTCCTGATGGATGACGAGCGCGGTGGAGCCGGTGGTGCCCTGGTCGATCGCGAGGATGGAAGGCATGAGAAGGCGGGGAGGCGGGTCAGCGGGGAAGCGGTGCCGTCGGCCTGACGGGCAGCACCGGTCGCCGAGAGAGGAGCACACCGCCCACGATGAGCGCCGCCCCGCCGATCTGGACCGGGCGTGGGTGCTCGCCGAGGAGGGGCCAGGCCACCAGCATGGCCACGAGCGGGATCATCGAATTGAAGATGGCCGTGCGTCCGCTGCCCACCACGCGGACGGCGTTGTTCCAGAGCAGGTACGCCACGACGATCGCCAGGAGCGTGGAATACGCAATCCCGGTCCACGCGGGGGCGCCGAGACCTCTCCAGTCGAGCCGCGCCAGGCCGCCCCAGCCGAGTAGCAGCAGGCCGGGCGCGCCCGTCAGCATCGTGAGCGCGGTGAGCCGGAGCGTCGAGATCGGCACCCGGAGCGCCCGCACGCCGAGGGTGAACACCGCCCAGCAGAGGGTGGCCGCGAAGACCGCCGCGTCGCCCGCGAGGCGGCCGACGCCGAGGGCCGCCCCCTTGCCGGCCAGGATGAGCACGACGCCGGCGAAGCCCAGGACGCCCCCGATCACCACCGGCCGGCGGAGCGCCTCGATGCCGGTGGCGGCGCCGAGGAACGACACGATGAGCGGCGTTGTCGCGACGATGAGCGAGGCGTTGGCCACCGATGTGTGTGTCAGCCCGTACATGAAGAACACCTGGTACAGCGTGTTGCTCAGCACGCCCATCCAGAGGAGCGACCACCAGGCCTCGCGGGGTGCGCCGATGGATCCTTCCCGCCACTGCAGCACCACAAGCAGGACCACCGCGGCCAGCACGAACCGCAGCCCGGCGAAGCTCAGGCCCGGGATTTCGACCAGCGCCATCCGCATGAAGCTGAAGTTGGCGCCCCAGATGAGGACCACCACCACCATGGCCGCCTCGGCCCGCGCCACCTGAGAGCCCGGCGGAGCGGGCGCGCGATGCGTCATGGCATTAAGATGCTCTCGTCACGGGAAGATGGCCACCGACCTCCAACCCCACCCCACCCATGACCTACCAGAACCTGCTCTTCGACGTCCGCGACGGCATCGCGATCGTCACCGTCAACCGCCCCGACAAGCTGAACGCGCTCAACGACGCCGTCATCGCCGACCTCGACCGCGCGGTGGAGCGCATCGAGTCCGAGGACGCCATCGCCGGAGTCATCCTGACCGGGGCCGGGCCGAAGGCGTTCGTGGCCGGGGCCGACATCGGGGAGCTCGCCCAGCAGAAGCAGATGTCGGGGAAGGCGCGCGCCATGCGAGGCCAGGCGGTCTTCCGCCGGCTGGAACGCTGCGGCAAGCCGGTGGTGGCCGCGGTGAACGGGTTCGCCCTCGGCGGCGGCTGCGAGCTGGCCATGGCCTGCCATCTCCGGGTGGCCAGCGAGAGCGCGAAGTTCGGGCAGCCCGAGGTCAAGCTCGGCATCGGCCCCGGGTACGGCGGCACTGTCCGCCTCCCGAGGCTGGTCGGCAAGGGCCGGGCGCTCGACCTGCTGCTGACCGCACGGATGGTCGGCGCCGAGGAGGCCCTCCAGATGGGGCTGGTGAATCGGGTGGTGCCTGCCGACAAGCTGATGGCCGAGGCGGAAGCGCTCCTGCGCACGATCCTGGCGAACGGTCCGCTGGCCGTCCGGCTCTGCATCGAGGCCGTCGACGCCGGGCTCGAAATGAGCCTGGAGGAGGCGCTGCTCCTCGAGGCCAACCACTTCGGCCTCCTGGCGTCCACCGAGGACATGCGCGAGGGGATGGGCGCCTTCCTGGAGAAGCGGACGGCGTCGTTCCGGGGCCGCTGACCGGCCCCGGTTTCGCCCTGCATTTCGGCCTCCAACCCCCTATTTTTCACTCCGTGCACCTCGAGCGGATCGTCCTTCGGGGATTCCGGAATCTTCGTGATCTCGACCTAGCCCTCCCCCCGGAGGGCGCCGTCCTCCTGGGGCGCAACGCGCAGGGCAAGACGAACTTCCTGGAGGCGGTGGGCTACCCCGTCCTCTTCCGCGCCCTCCGGGGCGCGCCGGACAGCGAAGTGGCCGCGTTCGGCGGCTCCGGCTTCCGGCTCGAAGCCGCATTCGCGGAGGCGGGCCGCGCCCGGACGGCTGTGGTCGCGTACACGGCGGGCAACCGGAAGAAGCGGATCACGCTGGACGACGCGCCGGTGTCCCGGCTCTCCGAAGCCGTCGGCGCGTGGGTGGCCGTCGCGTTCCTCCCGCGGGATGTGGCGCTGGCCGGCGGGGCCGCCCCGGAACGGCGCCAGTATCTCGACCGGATGCTCTCGCTCGCGTCCGCCGACTATCTCCGGGCGCTGGCGCGCTACCGGGCGGCGCTCTTGCAGAGGAACGCCGCGCTCCGGGCCGGGCAGGACCTCGTGGCCCGTGCCTTCGACGCGCCGCTGGCCGAAGCAGGGGCGATGGTCATGCAAGCCCGGATGCGCTGGGTGTCGACCGCCGCGCCGCGCTTCGCCGAGGGCTTCGCGGCGCTCGGCGAGCCCGGCACCGCGGAGCTTGGCTATCGCGGCGACGCCGCGCTCACCGAGGCTGGAGGGTGGGTCGACGCGCTGGACCGGGCGCGCGGGCGCGACATGGCGCGGAGGATGACCACCGTCGGCCCGCACCGCGACGACCTCGTGCTGAGCGTCGGCGGCCGCTCGCTGAGGGATTTCGGGTCGACCGGCCAGTTGAGAAGCGCCGCCGTGGCGCTGCGGCTCCTGGAACTGGACACCATCGAGGCCGCGCGCGGCGTGGCCCCCGCCCTGCTGCTCGACGACGTGTTCGCCGAGCTGGACGCCGACCGGCAGGCGCGCCTCGCCGACCGTCTGCTGGCCCGGCGGCGGGGCCAGGTGTTCATCACCGCCCCGCGACAGGATGAGCTGCCCGTCGGCTTGGCGCTCCCGGTCTGGTCGGTGAGCCAGGGCGCCGTGACGGCGGCCGCATGACGCGAGGAATGAAGCCCGTGACCAACAAGCGCCCGCTCGCCCCACTCGCGCAGGTGCTCGAGGAGTACCTGGCGGCCTCCGGGCTGGACAAGGGCGTCGAGCGCGCGGAGGTGGTGCAGCGCTGGCCCGAGCTCGTGGGGCCGCAGATCGCCGCGGTGACCCAGGCCGAGTCGGTGTCCGCCGACGGCGTGCTGCGGGTCCGGGTGGCCACCGCGCCCTGGGCCACCGAGCTCAGCCTGATGACGCCGCGGATCCTGGCCCGTGTCAACGCGGGGCGCCAGGGCCGCATCAACCAGATCCGATGGATTGCCGGCCCGCTGGGCCGGCCTACCCTGTAACCCGTTCCGGGGACGTGGCCACGAGATGACAGACGCACTGAAGGCCCAGGAGTACGGCGCCGGCTCGATCCAGGTCCTCAAGGGGCTCGAGGCGGTCCGCAAGCGGCCCGCGATGTACATCGGGTCCACCGGCGAGAACGGGCTCCACCACCTGGTCTACGAGATCGTGGACAACTCGATCGACGAGGCGCTGGCCGGCTTCTGCGACCAGATCTCGGTCACGATCAAGAAGGAGAACGTCGTCTCCGTCACCGACAACGGGCGCGGCATTCCGGTGGACATCCACCCGACCGAGAAGATCCCTGGGGTGGAACTGGCGCTCACCGTGCTGCACGCCGGCGGCAAGTTCGACAAGTCCACCTACAAGGTGTCGGGCGGCCTCCACGGCGTGGGCGTCTCGGTGGTCAACGCCCTCTCGGAGCGGCTCGAGGTGGTGGTGGACCGCGACGGCAGCCGGCACCACATGGCGTTCGCGCGCGGGCGCACCACCAAGGCGCTGAGCGTCCTCGGCAAGGCCAAGGGCACCGGCACCACCGTCACCTTCAAGCCCGACCCCGAGATCTTCTCGGTGCTCGACTTCAACTACTCGACCCTGGCCGACCGGCTCCGGCAGCTCTCGTTCCTGAACAAGGGGATCACGATCACCCTGCGTGACGAGCGCAAGGAGGAGCCGCGCGAGGACAAGTTCTTCGCCAAGGGCGGGCTGGTCCAGTTCGTGGAGTGGCTCAACCGGAACAAGAAGGCGCTGCACCCCAAGCCGATCGCCTTCACCGCGGTCAAGGACGACGTCGAGGTGGACGTGGCCCTCCAGTACGAGGACGGCTACAACGAGAACACCTTCACCTTCGTCAACAACATCAACACCCACGAGGGCGGCACCCACCTCACCGGCTTCAAGTCGGCCCTGACCCGCACGGTCAACGAGGCGGCCAAGCGCGCCGGCTCCCTCAAGAAGGCCGACTTCACCCTGTCGGGCGACGACGTGCGCGAGGGCCTCACCTGCGTCCTCCACGTGAAGGTGAAGGAGCCCCAGTTCGAGGGCCAGACGAAGACCAAGCTGGGCAACGGCGAGGTCGAGGGCATTGTCCGGCAGGTGGTCAACGAGCACCTCGGCAGCTTCCTCGAGGAGCACCCGCCCGTCGTGCGGGCCATCCTCGACAAGGCGGTGAGCGCCGCCCTGGCGCGCGAGGCGGCGCGCAAGGCGCGGGACCTGGTCCGGAAGAAGTCTGGGCTCGAGAACGCGGTGCTCCCGGGCAAGCTCGCGGACTGCTCGCTGGACGACCCGGCGCTCTGCGAGATCTACCTCGTCGAGGGCGACTCGGCCGGCGGCAGCGCCAAGCAGGGCCGCAACCGGGCCTTCCAGGCCATCCTGCCGCTCCGCGGGAAGATCCTCAACGTGGAGCGGGCCCGCATCGACAAGATCCTCAGCAACGAGGAAATCCGGTCGATGATCACGGCCATCGGGGCCGGCGTCGGCGGCGAGTTCAAGCTGGACGACGTCCGGTACCACAAGATCATCCTGATGACCGACGCCGACGTGGACGGCGCGCACATCCGGACGCTGCTGCTCACCTTCTTCTTCCGGCAGATGCGCGAGCTGATCGACGCGGGGTATGTGTACATCGCCCAGCCGCCGCTCTACCGGGTGGCCAAGGGCAAAGAGGAGTACTACGCCTACAGCGAGCCCGAGCGCGATGAATACGCCAAGCGCCTCGGCGCGGGCGACGGCAAGACCGGCATCATGATCCAGCGCTACAAGGGCCTGGGCGAGATGAACCCCGAGCAGCTCTGGAACACCACCATGGACCCGGAGAAGCGCACGGTGCTGCGGGTCACCCTGGAGGAGGCGGTGACGGCCTCCAACCTGTTCGAGGAGCTGATGGGCGACGAAGTGGAGCCGCGCCGGCTCTTCATCGAGCGAAACGCCCACTACGTGACGAATCTGGACGTCTGAGCGCACCCTGCGCCCCGAACGTCAAACGCCCTCCGCGATGCGGGGGGCGTTTGGTGTCTCGGTGGCCTGTTGGCGTCACGCCCGCAGGTGGTCCGCCCGCCACTCCCGCACCAGCTGCTTGATGGCCTTCGAATCCGTGATCTTCTCGTCGAGCACCCGCCGCGCAAGCGCCGGAAGCTCCCCATCCGACGCAAACCGCAGCGCCACCAGCTGCTCCGGCGAGAATTCCGGGATCCGCCGCTGCAGCTCCGCGGGCAGCAGCGCCGCCATCCGCAGCCGCTCCTCGAGCCGAATGACCCGGTCCTGCACCCGCACCGCGAACGCCCGCATGTACCAGTACATCAGGATGAGGCTGACGGCGAGCACCAGCCCGAGCGCGGTGGGTACCCCGGGCGCACGGGCGACGTTCACGATGGCCCATCCGAGGACGAGCAGCAGGAGGGTGGAGAGCACGAAGTGGTAGCCCGGCACGTACCGGGCATGATTCGACAACTGTTGGGGTGCGGCTTCGGCCATGGTGTCCTCGAAAAGGGGGATGACGGGGAACAGGGCTATGCGCTGCCCAAGGGCTCGATGCCCCGGGCGGTGACACGATGGGACACGAGAGGCCTCGGGGGAGAGCCGGCCCCGCCGATCTGGATCGCGTCCCGCAGGGCGGCGTCTCCCGCTTCCAGCCCCGCGCGGTCCGCCGCGAACACCGTGGCGAGGGGCTGCCCCGCGACGACCTGATCGCCGGGGCGCGCTGTGATCACGTACCCCACGGACGGGTCCACGGTGTCCTCCACCCGCGACCTGCCCCCGCCCATGGCGATCACCCCATGGCCGATCGGCCGGGGGTGCACCGCCACGACCCGGCCAGCCGCAGGCGCGGTGTACACGGCACTCTCCGCCGCCTGCGGCAGGAGCGCCGGGTCCTCCGTGACGGCGGGATTGCCGCCCTGCGCCTCGATGACCTCCGCCAGCTTCCGGAGCGCGGCACCCGAGCGGATTGTCTCCTCCAGCCTCGCCCGTGCGGCCGCCACGGTCTTCTCGACTCCCGCGGCAAGCAGCATCTCGGCCCCGAGGGCGGCGGTGACCTCCATGAGGTCGTCGGGCCCCTCGCCCTGAAGGGCCAGGAGGCACTCCTCCACCTCGAGCGCGTTGCCGCAGGCGTGGCCCAGCGGGCGGTCCATGGCCGTCAGCAGCGCGATGGTCCGCACCCCGTGGGCCTCGCCGAGCCCGATCATGGTACGCGCCAGCTCGAGCGCGAGCGCCTCATCGGGGAGGAAGGCGCCGCTCCCCACCTTCACGTCGAGCACCAGCGCGTCGAGCCCCTCGGCCAGCTTCTTCGACATGATGCTCGCGGCGATGAGCGGCACCGAGGAGACCGTCCCGGTGACGTCGCGGAGCGCGTACAGCCGCCGATCCACCGGCGCGATTTCCGGGGTCTGGCCGAAGAGCGCGCAGCCGAGCTGCCGGACCTGCGCCACGGCCGTCGGCAGCGGCAGCTGCGTCGAAAACCCGGGGATGGACTCCAGCTTGTCGAGGGTCCCGCCGGTGTGGCCAAGCCCGCGGCCGGACATCATGGGGACGGCCACCCCGCAGCAGGCCACCATCGGCGCCAGGAGCAGCGATGTCTTGTCTCCCACGCCGCCGGTCGAATGTTTGTCGACCCGCGGGACCGTCCACCCCTCGAATTTCAGGCGGTCGCCGGACTCGAGCATGGCGGTGGTGAGCTCCGACAGTTCGTCGGCGGTGAGTCCGCGCCAGACGACCGCCATCAGCATCGCCGACATCTGGTAGTCGGGGATGTCGCCGGCGGCGTAGGCGCGCACGATGGCCGCCCAGGCGCCGGGGGCCAGCGCCGCACCGTCTCGCTTGCGTTCGATGAGCGATGGAATCACCATTAAGGCATCCTTCCGAGCCGATGGACCCCCACACTTGGAGTCTCCGTGCGCCTGTGGCCTGCCGCCGTGCTCGCGGTGCTGATCTCGACCCCCGCGGCCGCCCAGACCGCGCCGACCCTGGTAGCCGCTGGCGTGGCCGCTGCGGACGCCCGCAACCCAGCCCAGGCGCTGCGGGACTTCCAGGCGGCGTTGGCGGTCGATTCGACCAGCTACGAGGCCAACTGGCGCGCCTCGATCGCGGCGGTGGACATCGGCAAGCAGACCCCGGACAGCATCCCCAGCCCCTCCAGGGACTCGCTGTACCGCCTCGCCGAAAGGTACGCGGCCCGGGCGGTCGCGGCGAACCCCGACGGTGCGGACGGCTACTTCGCCCTGGCCAACGCCATCGGGCGGACCTCCCTGACACTCGGCAAGAAGGAGCGGGTCCGCCGCGCGGCGGAAATCCGGACTGACGCCCTCCGGGCCATCGAGCTCAACCCACGGCAGGACGGCGCCTTCCACGTCATGGGTCGGTGGAACGCCGAGATCATGCGGCTGTCGAGCTTCCAGCGCTTCTTCGCCAAGAGCTTCCTCGGGGGCGCCGTGTTCAACCAGGCCTCGTGGCCCAACGCCGTGTCGTACATGAAGAAGGCCATCGAGATTCGCCCCGAGTTCATCTATCATCATTACGACCTGGCCCTGATCTACATGGACACCAAGCAGTGGGCCCTGGCCCGGCAGCAGTTCGAGCTCATCCCCTCGCTGCCGCTGATCGACGTCATGGACCCAGTCTGGAAGGAAGAGGCCGCCCGCCTCCTCCGGTCCATCGCGAACAAGAACTGACAGGACGGCTTCTCATGATCCAGTCCGCCGGCACCTCGCACGAAGAGCTCGAACGGCTCTCCGCACGCGTTCAGGCCCTCGAGCACGAGCGCCGACACCTCCTGGCGGTCATCGAGATCCTCGAGGAGATCGGCGGGTCGCTCCATTTCGCCGACATCGTGCAGTCGATCGCCAAGAAGCTCGGCGAGGCGTTCGGGCTCGACCGCTGCGCCATCTATCTCTCGGAGCGGGGCGGGCAGACGGTCCGGCTGGTGGCCAGCTTCGAGGACCCGAGCATCCGGAATTACGTCGTGGATCTCGACCGGTACCCGGAGCTGAAGCGCGCCATTCATTCGGGCCAGACGGTCTTCATCCCCGATGCGGTCAACGACCCGACCCTCCGGCACGTGCGCGGCGCCCTGACGCACCGGCGCGTCAAGTCGATCACCGTCGTGCCGATCACGTGGAGGGGCGCGCCCATCGGCGCCATCTTCCTCCGGACCTTCCGCGACGGCCCCAGCTTTTCCGACGTGGACGTCAAGTTCTGCCAGGTGGTCGCGAGCCTGACCGCCAAGGCGCTCCGCAACGCCCACCGCTTCGAGCGCCTGCAGTCGCGGCGCGGCGAGGACAGCCCCGGGCGCTACGAGGACCGGGAGCGGGTGGCCCTGCTCGGGTTCATCCGCCGGCTGCTGGAGGCCTACGCCCAGAAGGAAGGACCGTGGGAGGAGGGCCAGCTGGGCCGTGCCACCGCCGAGGAGCTCGACCGGCTGGTGGGCGTGGCGAGGACCGTGCTGGCGCAGGAGGCGGCCGGGCGGTGACGCCAGCGGACCGTGCGGCCGAGCTGCGCCGGCTGATCGACCGCGCCAACATCGCCTACTACGTGCACGACGCGCCCGAGATCTCGGACGCGGAATACGACCGGCTGTTCCGGGAGCTCCAGGCCCTCGAGGCGGAGCACCCGGACCTCGCCACCTCCGACAGCCCCACCCAGCGGATCGGCGCCGAACCCGCCTCCGCGCTCCGCAAGCACCCCCACCTCCGCCCCATGCTGTCCCTGGCGAACGCCTTCAGCGACGACGAGCTGATCGCCTGGGAGGACCGTAACGCCCGGCTCAACGCCGACGCCCGCCACGGCGGGTACACCACCGAGATCAAGATCGACGGCGCGGCCGTGAACCTGACGTACGCCAAGGGCCGCTTCGTGACCGGCGCCACGCGGGGCAACGGGACCATCGGCGAGGACGTGACCGCCAATCTCCGGACCATCCCCGGCCTGCCGCTCGCGCTGCAGGGCAAGGTCCATCCCGCGCTGATGGAAGTCCGGGGCGAGGTGTACTTCTCCGCGAAGGCGTTCGCGCGGCTCAACGCCGACCGGGAGCAGGCCGGCGACGAGCCGTTCGCCAATCCGCGCAACGCCGCCGCCGGCAGCCTGCGCCAGCTCGACGCACGCATCACGCGAAGCCGCCGGCTCGGCATGTTCGCGTTCCACGTCGAGGTCATCGAGGGTAGCCTGAGGGCGACGACGCAGTGGGAAGTGCTGGACCTGCTCGAAGGGTGGGGCTTTCCCGTGGCGCCGCACCGGGCGCGGCACGCCGATCTTGCCGCCGTCCGCCAGGCCGTCGCCGGCTACGAGACGCTGCTCCCGTCACTTCCGTTCGAGGCTGACGGCGTGGTCGTGAAGATCGACCGGCTCGCCCTGCACGACGACCTCGGCGTCGTGGGCGGACGGGAGCCGCGCTGGGCGGTGGCGCGCAAGTTTGCGCCCGAGGTGGCCGTCACCCGGCTGCTCGACATCCGCGTCAACGTGGGCCGGACCGGTGCGCTCACGCCGTACGCCGTGCTCGACCCGGTGGAACTGGGCGGGGTCACCATCAGCACCGCCACGCTGCACAACGAGGAGATCATCGCCCAGAAGGACATCCGCATGGGCGACTGGGTCGAGATCGTGCGGGCGGGGGAGGTCATTCCGCAGGTGGTGGGCCCCCTGCGGGACCGGCGCGACGGGAGCGAGCAGCCGTTCGAGATGCCCGGCAAATGCCCCGCGTGTGGCACGCCGGTGGAACGCCCCGTCGACGAGGTCGTGAAGTACTGCCCGAACGTTTCCTGCCCGGGGCGCGTGCTCGAGGGCATCGTCCACTTCGCCTCGCGCGAGGCGATGGACATCCGCGGCCTGGGCTACGAGCGGGTGCGCCAACTGCTCGACGCGAAGCTGATCGACGACGTAGCCGACCTGTACTCGCTCGAGGCGGCGCGCCTGGCCGAGCTGGACCGGCTTGGGGAGCAGTCGGCCTCGCAGCTCGTGCAGGCGATTGCCGCCTCCCGCGCGCGGCCCCTCTCCACGCTGCTCTTCGGGCTCGGCATCCACCACGTCGGCAAGACCGTGGCGGTCCTCCTCGCCCGCCGCTTCGGCACCATGGCCGCGCTTCGGGACGCCCCCGCGGAGCAGATCAATGCCGTGCCGGGCGTCGGACCGGTCATCGCCTCGGCGGTGCACCAGTTCTTCCGCACTGGCCGCAACCGCCACCTTGTCGAGCGGCTCGAGGCCCTCGGGCTCGGCATGACGGAGCCCGATGCCGCGGAGGCCGACGGCCCCCTGGCCGGGATGACGGTGGTGCTGACGGGCACCCTGCCCACGCTTTCGCGCACGGAAGCCGCCGCGCTGGTGCAACGCGCCGGTGGGCACGTGGCCGGGTCGGTCAGCAAGAAGACCACCTTCGTGGTGGCAGGCAGCGACGCCGGCAGCAAGCTCGAGAAGGCGACGTCCCTCGGCGTCCCGGTCATCGACGAGGCGGAGCTCTTGCGCCGCGTCGGGCCGCGCCCGTAATCTTCCGGCGAGGAGAATCCCATGACGAGCCCCGCCCCGTTTTCCCAGTATCAGTGCCTCGGCCTTGGCCGGCGCGCCCTGCACCAGCTCCGGGCCAGCCTCGAGCGTGACCGCGGCGTCCAGACGGCCGCGCTGCTCCAGGAGGCCGGCGTCGCCGGTGGCGAGGGGCTGTATGCCGCCTTCGGCGCCTGGCTGCAGACGGCCTACGGCGTGGTGCAGCCCGGCGACCTCGACGCCGCCTACCTGCCGGAGGCGCTGCGCGGATTCTTCGGGGATTACGGGTGGGGCACCCTGGCAGTGAGCGAGCTCGCACCGGCGGTCATGGCGCTGGACAGCGAGGACTGGGCGGAGGCGGCACCGGAACAGGGGAGCTCGTACCCGTCATGCCACCTGACGAGCGGGCTGCTCGCCGATTTCCTGGGCCGGATGGCCCAGGGCCCGGTGGCTGTAATGGAGGTGGAGTGCCGCACCCGTGGGGACAGCCGCTGCCGCTTCCTCGTCGGGGCGCCGGATTCGCTGTCGGTCCTGTACGACCGGATGTCGCGCGGGCTGAACTACGCGGAGGCACTGGGACCCGCGCAGTAGGGGCGCACCGCGGTGCGCCCCTCCCGCGGGGCAATCTAGGGCTGCTTCCTCAGCGTCACGTTGCCGGACGCCGTCTCGAGCGACATCGTACCCTTCCCGTTCCCGATCGTCCCCGACAATCCGTCGCGCCCCTTCCGCGTCACCTGGAGCGGAAATTCGGTGTTGATGTCCCCACTGCTGGTCTCGATGTTGACCGTGACGCCGAGAGAGCTGGGCGCGATCACCTCCACGTCTCCGGAACCGGTGTCCACGGACAGCTCATCCACGTCCGCGGTCAGCCCGAGGCGAATGTCGCCGCTGCCGGTGTCCACGTGCACGCCGCGCACCGAGGCGCCGGTCACGACGATGTCCCCGGAGCCGGTGTCCACCTTGAGCTGCGTTCCGGTGAGCCCGTTGACCCGGATGTCGCCGGAGCCGGTGTCGAGGGAGAGGGTGGTGGCGGTCACCGAGGACAACTCGATGTCGCCCGAGCCGGTGTCCACGCTCAAGTCGCCGTTGTGGGTCCCGACGGTCACGTCGCCCGAGCCGGTGTCGATCGAGAGCGCGCCCGTTGTGGAGGTGGCCTGGACGTCACCGGCGGAGGTCTCGACCGAAATGGTGCCGTTCACGTTGGCCAGCGTCACCTTCCCCATGCCGAGGTTGAGGTCGACATGTGCACCGGCGGGCACCATCACCCGGATGTCGGCCCACGCCGAGAGCCCGTCGCCCCGGCTGGAAATGCGCACCTTCCTGCCGCCGTTCCCGTTCCAGTCGTCATTGAAGGTCCCGTCGTCCCGCACCCGCACGGTCGTTTCGTAGTTCTCGCCGAGCGCAGGGTACACGAACGAATTGCCGGGATACACCACGGCAAGCGTCCCGCCGGTGTTCCGGACGGTCAGCTTGGAGCCGTCGGCACCCTGCCGGGAAATCTCCGCGGACGCGGTCGAGCCGCTCGCGGCTTCCACCCGGAGCGTGCCGATGAGGTTGTAGAGCTTCAGGTTGGTGCCGGTGAGATCGAAACGTTCCGGCTGCTGGGCGGCGAGCGGCGCGATCGTGGCGGTGACGAGGGCCAGGCTGGCGGCCAAAGAGCGGACGGGATGAGGCACGGCGCGGTCTCCTGAGGGAAGGGATCAGGAGGTTGGACGGGTCAGGATGGGAAAAGGTTGCAGCGCCGCCTAGCGGGGGGCGACGGACACCCCCTCCAGGAGGATCGGCGGGAGGGCCAGGCTCCCCCGCCACTCCACGTCGCGGCCGAGGCCGGCAATTTGGCCAAGCAGCTCGTAGGCGTTGCCCGCCACGGCCGCGTCCTTAACGCGACCCACGATTTCCCCGCCGCTCACGCGGTAGGCTAGGGCCACGGGATGCGAAAATGCCCCGCCGATCACGTTACCCTGTCCCACGCCGATGAGTTCATCCACCAGCAATCCGTCGGGGATCCGGGCCAGCAACTCGTCCCAACCTTCCGCACCGGCGGACACCACGAGATTTGAGTAGGCGGCCTGCGGCTTCCCGAACGTGGTCCGCCTGGCGTGGCCAGTGGCGGGCATCGCCGCCCGCGCCGCGGTCTCGAGATCATAGATGAAGCCGCCGATGACCCCCTGGCGCACCAGGGCCATCGGGCGGGTCGGCACGCCCTCATCGTCGACCGCGCGCGACCCCGAGGCGCCGGGCACCCACGGGTCGTCGGTGAGCGTGAGGAGCGGGTCGAACGCGCGCTCGCCGAGGCGGCCGCCCAGCGGAGACACGCCCTGGAGCACGGCCTTCCCGAGGCAGGCCTGTCGGAGCGGGAGGAAGAGCGCGGTGGCGCCGGCAGGAGTGAAGAGCACCGGCAACTCCCCGCGCGGCGGCGGGGCGGCCCGGGAAGCCCACTCGACGCGCCGACGGATCGAGTCGGCCAGCGCGGCCACCTGGGGTTCGCCCGGCAGGTCCGCCGCCGCATAGTGATCCGAGACCATCAGGATGTCGTCGCCGTCCACCCGGGTGACCTCGGCGGCGAGTGCGACCGCCGTGATGTCGTAGGTGGCCTCGACGCCCCTGGAGTTCGCGACGCGGACTGAGCCCGCACTCCGCTCCACCGTCACGTTGACCTGCCAGCCGTCGTGCGCCAGCCGCTCGACCAGTCCCTGGCCCAGCGCCGTCAGCTCCGGCACGGAGGCCGCCCCCGCCGCGGGGGAGTGAGTCCGCACCGTGGGGAGCGGCGATGGGGCCGGAAGGATCAGGTCCACCGGCTCGCCGATGGCGGCGGAGGCGAGCGCCGCCTCGACCAGTGTCTCGGGGCTGCCCGCGGTCGAGCCGGCAACGCCCAGCCGGCCGTCCGCGCGGACGCGCAGGTTGACGCCTCGTTCCTGCGACCACGAGCAGCTCTTGAGGCGCCCTGACTCCCAGAGCAGGGTGACCGTCTCGTCCGCCTTGACGGTGGCGTCGGCGGCTTCCGCGCGACGCGCCGCCTGCTCGAGGAGTCGGATGATCACCCGACGCTCCCGCCGACCAGCGCATCGCTGATCCGCACGTGGGGGGCTCCCTCGGTCACCGGGAGGGGCGCCTGCCCGCCCTTCCCGCAACCGCCCCCCATCTCGTTCCACTGGAAATCGCCCGCGATCCGGTCGATCCGGTCCAGCGTCTGGAAGAGATTGCCCGCGATCACCACGTCCTTCACCAGCTCACAGATCTGCCCCTCGCGGATCATGTAACCGTGGCCGGCGGTGAAGGAGAAGTCCTCGAGGTAGGTTTGCCCGCCCTGTGCGTCGCAGGCGTAGATGCCGAGGGCGATGTCCTTGACGAGGTCGTCGCGGGTGCCGCGGCCATTGGCGATGTAGGTGTTGGTCATCCGCACGATGGGCGGATGGCGGAACGACAGGGCGCGGGCGTTGCCGGTGGCGTCCTCGCCCATCCGCGCGGCCGTCTCACGGGAGTGGAGCCGCCCAACGAGCACGCCGTTCTGCACCAGGACCGTGTTCCGGGTGGGGGTGCCCTCGTCGTCGAACGGCAGCGTGCCCCGGAGCGCGGCCGCGCTCCCATCGTCGCCGATGGTGAGCTCGGGCCCGCCGAACCGGCGCCCGAGTGTCATCATCTCCCGGGCTTCCGGATTCTCGTAGACGAAGTCGGCCTCGCTCAGGTGGCCGAACGCCTCGTGGATGAAGACCCCCGCCAGCTTGGGATCGAGCACCACCGGGTAGGTGCCGCCGCGCACGCGGGGCGCCGCCAACAGCGCCACCGCACGGTCGGCCGCCGCGAGGAACTGCTCCTCGCGCCCCTGGACGGCATCCCACCCCGAGCGCCGACCCAGGGACTCGAGCGCCCGCTCGATCGTCCCCTGGTCCCGGGCCACGGCCACCGCGGAAAGGGTCACCTCGGGCCGGAGTTCCGAGAGCATCGTGCCCTCGGAGTTGGCGTACCAATACTCGACCACCTCGTCGCGGTAGGCTGCCTGCGTGTCCACCACCCGGCGGTCGCGGCCCAGCATGAGCGCGTTGAGCGCCTCGAGGTGGCGCTTCTTCGTGTCGAGGGAAATGCCGCGAACGTCGCCGCCGAGCGGGAGGGCCACGTCCGCCTCGCGCACCGGCACGTCGGCGAGCCGGATGGGCGTTTCGAGCCGCACGGCCAGCGAGAGCTCGTGAGCCCGGGCGATCATCGCAGGGAGGTCGTCCAGCGAGGTGAAGCTCGCCATACCCCAGCCGCAGCCCCGGTTGAGGCAGCGGACAAACCCGCCCTGGTCGGTGCTGACGGTGGCCCCCTCCAGCCGGGGGCCGCGGAAGGTGACCGCGGAGGTCACGCTCCGCTCCAGGCGGATTTCCGTGAAGTCGGACCGGGAGGTCTTCAGCGCGTCGCGGAGCCGGTTCTTCACTGGCGTCGGGCGGCGTACTCGGGGTGGGGGACGAGCTCGCCGTCCACCACGATCTCACGGTCCCACGGGAGGATGATGAACTTGTCGGTCTCGAAGGCGTGGTAATCGGGGGTGTACGGGCCGGTCTTGAAGGAGACGGCGGTGCGCACCTCGGAGGGCTGCAGCAGGCGCACCTCGCTCAGCGCGAGCTTCATGGTGCTGCCGGACTCGCAGGTTTCGTCTACCACCAGCACCCGGCGCCCGCGGATCGTGGCGGGCGGCCCCGCCACCAGCACAGGTTCCTTCCGGGCGCTGCGGCGGGTCACGACCATCGAGGCGAACTCGCGCTGGAGGATCGACGCGACCACGACGCCTGGCATGACCCCGGCCTTGGCGATGCCGAGGACGATTTCGGGGTCGAAGTCGCGCGCCACCTTGAGGGCGAGGGCGCGACAGACCTCGCCGAAGAAGGACCAGTCGATCTCCATCACGTCGCGGTTGTCGGGAGCGGGGGCTCGGGGCATGGCGGAGTTCCGGAATCGGGTGGCGCGCGCTGGCTTCCGTGCAAGCTACCCCGGCGATTGGGCCCGAGCAACCACGTTGCGACCCCCCCAAATTGGGGCTATCTTGCGAGGACACCACGACTTGAGTGCCTTCTCACCCCGGGTCAAGGATCCGCCGACCGTATGAGCTTCTGGCGTCGGTTGCTGGGCAAGGGCAAGTCCTCCACGCTGCGGCCCCAGCGCCTCGACTACCTGAACGAGGCCCTGGCACTCGAGCGGCAGGGGGACTTCGAAGCGGCGCTCACCTCCTACCGGTTGGCGCTGCGCGACAACGCGCAGGACACCCGGATTCTCCAGAACATGGCGATCGCCTTCACCAAGACGGGCCAGCCCGACGAGGCCGTCCGGCATTATCGCCGCGCCATCGAGCTCGACCCCGGCCTGGTCGGGGCGCACTACGGTGTTGCGTTCCTGCTCCTGAAGCGGGGCGACACCGCGCAGGCGGCGGAGCACCTGCGCGCCTTCCTGGCGCGACCGCCGAAGGGGCCCGACGCCGACCGCTGGATCAAGCACGCGGAGTCGGCACTCGAAGAGGTGGAACGGGCCGGCGACCGGGGCACCCCGTGAGGATGCGCGCGGCGTGGCTTGCCGCGCTGGCCCTGGCGGGCTGCAGCGAGCTCAGTTCGAGCGACGAGACGGTCATCGCGCTGCAGGTCACCGCCCCGCCAGGCGCAGTCGTGGAAGTGGGCGACACGGTGCAGTACACCGCCGTGGCGCTCAACCGGGATGGCGACCCGATCCCCGCCCCCATCCGCTGGGCCACCCCCGACACCGCGAACATCGCCGTGGACAGCCTCACCGGCGAAGTCCTCGGCAAGAAGGGCGGCACCCAGGCCCGGGTGCAGGCCAGTTCCGAGGGGCTCGTGTCCTCCCTCAACATCGTGAACGTCATCGCCGCGTCCGACACGCTCATCCTGGTGCCCCCCGACACCGTCCGGGTCGACCTCCTGCCGGCCACGAGCTCGCCGCCGCTCGTGGCCCGCCTCGAGTCGTTCAACCCGGTCGGCCCGCTGAGCGGACGCGCCATCTACTATGAGGTGGTCGAGCCGGTGTTCGCCACGCCCGCCGACGCCACGGTGGCGTTCGGCAACGGGGCGGTGGCCGACACCGCGGTGACCGACGTGTCCGGGGAGCCGCTCACCACCGTCGCGCTGTCGCGTGTCGCCGGGAAGGTGTCGCCCGACAGCGCCATCGTCGAAATCCGGGCCACGCGGCACCAGGGCACCCAGCCGGTGCCGGGCTCCGGGCAACGCTGGATCGTCCGCTTCACCAACTAGGTCGACCTCTTGGAGGCCTTGTGAGTACCGCGCCACGCACCCTCAACGAACTGTTCTTCGGAGCCATGGACCGCTCGGCCACCCGCCCGGTCGCGATGCGCGTCAAGCGCGGCGGCACGTGGGTGGGGCTGAGCTTCGCTGACCTGCTGTCGCAGGTGCAGGCGTTCAGCATCGGACTTCACGAACTCGGCGTGAACGCGGGCGATCGTCTCGCCATCCTGTCGGAGAACCGGCCGGAATGGGCGGTGACCGACTTCGCCTGCCTGGCCTGCCGCTGCGCCGACGTGCCGGTCTACCCGACCCTGCCCCCGCACCAGATCGAGTACATCCTGCGCGATTCCGGCGCGGTGGCGGTCTGCTGCTCCTCCGCGGCGCAGCTCGGCAAGATCCTCGAGATCCGCGGCAACCTCCCGGCTCTCAAGACGATCATCGTGTTCGACAACGACGCGGCCACCGCCGGCGCGCTGACGTTCGAGGCGGTGCTGGCCCGCGGCCGGGCCGCCATCGGCAAGTACCCCACCTGGCGCGCCGACGCCCTCGCGGTGAAGCCGGACGACCTCGCCACCCTGATCTACACCTCGGGCACCACCGGTGACCCGAAGGGCGTGATGCTCACCCACGGCAACATCACCTCCGACGTGGTGGCGGGCCTGCAGGTGCTCGACCTGCGCCAGAGCGATGAGTGCCTCTCGTTCCTTCCCCTGTCGCACATCTTCGAACGGATGGCCGGCCACTACTGCATGACGCAGCAGGGCGCCATCATCAACTACGCCACCAGCATCGAGGCCGTGCCGATCGAGATGGGCGAGCTCCGGCCGACGGTGGTCTGCTCGGTGCCGCGGCTCTACGAGAAGATCTACGCCCGTGTCCTGGAGAACGCGATGGCGGGCTCGCCGCTCAAGCAGAAGATCTTCCTCTGGGCCAAGCGGGTGGGCGAGGCCTGGGCCGAGCTCGCCATCGAGGGCCGCCCCGTGCCCGCTGCGCTGGGCCTGCAGTACCGCGTGGCCTATGCGCTGGTATTCACCAAGCTGGCGCAGCGCGTCGGCGGGCGTCTGCGCTTCTTCGTGTCCGGCGGCGCGCCGCTCTCGGCGGACATCGCGCGGTTCTTCTTCGCGGCGGGGCTGCCGATCATGGAGGGGTACGGTCTCACCGAGACGTCGCCGGTCATCACCGTCAACGGCTTCGGGCGCGCGCGGCTCGGCACGGTCGGGAAGGTAGTGCCCGGGGTCGAGGTGAAGATCGCGGCCGACGGCGAAATCCTGACCCGCGGGCCGAACGTGATGAAGGGCTACTACAACAAGCCGGAGGCCACCGCCGAGGTGATGTCCGAGGGTGGATGGTTCCACACCGGCGACATCGGCGAGGTCGACGCCGACGGTTTCCTCAAGATCACCGACCGGAAGAAGGACATCATCGTGACGGCGGGCGGCAAGAACATCGCGCCCCAGCCGATCGAGAACCTGGTCAAGACCAACCCGCTCGTGCTCAGCGCCGTCATGATCGGCGACAAGCGGAAATACCCGATCATGCTGGTGGTGCCGAACATGGAGCAGCTGCGGAAATGGGCGGAAGCGGAAGGGATGACCGGGCGGACGGACCAGGCGCTGCTGAGCGATATCGTGGTGCACAACAAGCTGACCGGAGAGATCAAGAAGACGCTGCGCGAGCTGGCCCAGTACGAGATGCCGAAGAAGTTCCTCATCCTCGACCGGGACTTCAGCATCGAGGCGGGCGAACTGACCCCCACGCTCAAGGTGAAGCGGCGGGTGGTCGAGAAGATCCATGCCGACCGGATCGAGGAACTGTACGCCGCCGGCGGCGTCGAAACGGTCTACTAGCCGCTCGCGCCCCGCGCCACCCAGACCCCGTCCGCGCCTGCCAGCACCTCGAGCCCCGGCGCGGACGGGGTCGGTCCTTCCCCCACCAGGTGGAGGTTCGGCAGGAGGGTACGCATGGCCTCCGCCACCCAACCGGGGTCCGCCGCGAAGCCGGGCCCGAGCACCACGCCGCGGAGGTGCCGGCTCTTGACGGGAATTCTCCCCGCCCGGACGACACTCACCCCGCGGCCCGCGGCGACGCCCGCCGGCGGGTTCACCGCCACGACGTGCACGCCCTCCGCCACCGCCGCGAACCCCGCCCAGTCCTCCGCCGCGCCCCCGACCATCGCCACGTAGCCCCCCGGCCCGCCCAACCCGAGCAGTGCCGCCATCGCGGCCCCGGTCAGCCGGGGCGAGCGCTGCACCTCAATCCCCGCCGGACCAAACTCCGCCACGCCGCCCCGCACCGGATAGACGAGGCCGCATTCCATGCAGCCGAGGTGGCCGGACTCGACCTGGCGGTCGGTGACGCCATCCGGCAACAGGACCAGGACGTTCTCCTCGTGGTCGGCAGGGCAGCGAAGGATGTCGGTGAGCTCGATGAACATCCGCTATGGCCGGAACACGACCCAGGTGAGCTTGCCGTCCTCGACGGTCACCTTGCGGAACACCTTGCGGCCCTCGATCTCCACGCCCATGAGGTAGACCCCCGGCGGCACGTCGCTCACGGCGAAGTGCTCCCCGTAGAGCGGGTGGGGATGGTTCTTGGGGCCGTACGTCTCGGCGAAGGAGTACGGCGTTTCGGCGGGCTCGGGCTTCACGATGCCGTAGATCCGCGCCTGCTCGATCGGGTGCCCCGCTCCGTCGAAGACCTGGCCGGCCACGATGCCGGTACCGGGGAGCGGCGTGATCCAGAGCTCCGGGTTGGTCGTGTATGCGGGATAGCGCTGCAGCGAGTCCACGATCTGGTGTACGTCGTCGGTCGGCGCGGTGTGCACTTCCAGGTGGAGGTGGTCGTTGGTGGCGCGGCCGGTATTCCCGACCTGGCTGATCACGTCGCCCGCGCGCACGCGCTGCCCCACCGTGACACCCAGCGACGAATTGTGGTAGTAGACGGAGAAGATGTACTTGCCGCCGTCCACGTTGAGCATCGAGTCGTGCCGGATGGCCACCGTGAGCGCGCCCGCCTCGGCCGGCCCCGCATAGACCACGACGCCGTCGCCGATGGCGTGCACCGACGTGCCGTCGGGGTTGTTGAACTCCACGCCCTGGTGCGGCTGGAAGTTGCCGCCCATGGTGGAGCCGTACCGGTAGGTCTGGTCGATGTAGCTGTTGTCGGCCAGCCTGATCGGGCGCTGGTACCAGACGGTCCGCGGCGCCACCGGAACGTCGGCGGGGCGCGCGAGGCGTCCGGCCTTCTCGTAACAGGGGGTGCTGTCGTTGACCCCACGAATTCCGCAGAGGGTGCCGCGCCACCCGTCCAGCCGGGCGAGCGGCGGGAAGCCGGCGTAGGCGCGCTGGCTCAGCGACACGGACCCATCGGGGCTGAAGGCGAGGGAGATGGCCCCCCGCAGCGTCGAGAGCAGGATGCCGGTGCGCGCGCGGGCAATTCGGCGGATGTACTCGCTGGGCAGGATGACCAATGCGGTGTCGGCGGGGCCGCGCGCCGCGGGGCCGGTCGCGTCCACCAGGGCCGACCAGTGGGCCCCCGCGTCGCGGGTCATCTGGACGCCATCCGCCGTCCCGACCCAGGTGGTATCGCCGCGCACCACGATACCCGCCGGCGCCACGTACTGCCATTCCGGGCCGAGTTCGCGGAGCGTCCAGTTCCGCCAGCTGCGCCCGCCGTCGAACGACACGCCCCATCCGTTCCCGACAGTGCCGTACCAGATCTCGCCCTTGCCGCCGAACGCGATGGAATGCACGAAGTCCCACGACAGCGAGCCCGCCACCGTGTCGCTCTTGATCTGCTGCCAGACGGCCCCACCCGCGGGCAGCACGAAGATGCCCTGTCCGTACGTCCCGGCCCAGACGCCGCCGGCCGGATCGCGCACCAGGGTCAGGACGTGGACCCCCCAGCCGGTGGTGTCGGGCAGCGGGGGCAGCGCCTTCTGGGCGGCAAGCGGCGCCGGCGCGAGCAGGAGGCCGAGCATCACCAGGCGGCGGAGCATCATGGTGCGCACCAGGGCGGAGGAAGGATGCGGCCCCCTCATGCGGGGCCCACTTGGAGCCAGTCCACCTGCACGTGTGCCGGGCGCGCCGCGGCGAAGAGTATCGCGGCCGCGACATCGTCGGGGCGGAGCATCCGCGCGCGGGGCGTGAAGCCCTCCCGGGAGTCCGGATCGACGGCATCCCACGCGGCGGTGTCCGTCGGGCCCGGCGAGACCAGCGTGAAGCGCACGCCGCTCCCGCGGTATTCCGCCAGCAGCGTCTCGTGCAGGCCACGCACCCCGAACTTGGAGGCGGCATAGGCGGCATTGCCCGGGAACGCGACGTGGTCCGCGACCGACCCCACGGTGACGACGACCCCCCGGCCTGCCGCCCGCATCATCGGCACGAAGGCCCGCGCCACCAGCCACGGTCCCCGGAGGTTTGCGTCGAGCTGGGCGTCGAAGTCAGCGGTGGACGTCTCCTCGAACGGGGCGAGCAGGAACGCGCCGGCATTGTTCACCAGGATGTCGGGCGCCCCCAAGGTCGTGCGGACCAGGTCCGCCACGACCGACACACGGGCCGCGTCGGCCACGTCGCACGGAAGGTCGAGGCCGTCGTCGCCGCGGCGCTCGGCGAGCGTCCGCGAGAGGCGCACGACCCGCGCGCCCTCGCGCGCCAGCGCCGCCGCGGTGGCCGCGCCGATGCCGCGCGACGCCCCGGTGACGACCGCGACGCGCCCGGCGAATTGGCTCACTCGGCCTCGGGCCCCGCGCCGTGCGCCAGGCGCAGGAACTCGGCCCGCGTTTTGGGATCGGTGGTGAAGATCCCGCGGAGGGCGCTCGTGACGGTGCGGGAGCGCTGCTTCTCGACGCCGCGCATCATCATGCACAGGTGCGAGGCCTCCAGCACGACGCCGGCGCCGCGCGGCGCCACCACCTCCATGATCGCATTGGCGATCTGGTCGGTCAGCCGCTCCTGGACCTGCAGCCGCCGCGCGAAGACGTCCACGATGCGGGGCAGCTTCGAGAGGCCGAGGATCCGGCGGTCGGGCACGTAGGCCACGTGCGCCAACCCGAAGAACGGCAGCAGGTGGTGCTCGCAGAGCGAGTAGAACTCGATGTCGCGCACGAGGATCATGCTCTCGTGCTCCTCCTCGAACAGGGCGCCGCCGACCGCGTCCTGCACGGTCAGCGAGTACCCGCGGGTCAGGAAGCGGAGCGAAGCCTCCACGCGCTCCGGCGTTCGCACCAGGCCGGGGCGCTCGGGATCCTCGCCGAGGCCTGTGAGCAGCCCGCGCACCAGCGGGGCCAGCGGGGCGTCAGCCACCGTGGTACTCGACATAATTCCTCGGGGTTTCCCAGAGACGGATGCGCTGCAGGCGGCCGGCGGGAATCACGGGCGCCAGCGCCTCCCAGCAGAAGACGGCGATGTTTTCGGCCGACGGGATGCGGTGCTGGAACCACGCCACGTCGAGGTTCAGGTTGCGGTGGTCCAGTACGGTACTGACACGTTCGTCCACCAGCCGCTTCAGCACCGTGATGTCCAGCACATAGCCGGTGTCCGGGTCGATCGGGCCCTCGACCGTCACTTCCAGCTCGTAGTTGTGGCCGTGAAAGTTGGGGTTGTTGCACAATCCGAAGGTCTCGCGGTTCCACGCGTCGGACTGCTCGGGATTATGGAGACGGTGGGCCGCATTGAAGTGGACCCGCCGGGTCACGGCGCAGGACGGCATCGGAAGTCCCAGATGGGGATGAGGGAAGTTGGACGATTCCCGGACGAGGTCAAGCGCCGGGATGCCCGGAAACGCGAAGCGCCGACTGGTTGGGTCGGCGCCCGAGTGAGGACGGCAGCGGGGAGGGTGTCTTGAAGCCCGAAGAGAATGCGCGGTATCCTCGCCCTGGCGTCTGCCTTCCCCCGGGGGGCATGGCATCGGCCACGGTATGTGGACCCATCATCGGACCTGTTGGCTCAAGCACGTGGTTCCCCGCCACCGTCCGACCCTGCTAAGATAGGGAACGGTCTCGAACCCGTCAACAACGACGCTGGAGCCTGTCCATGTCTTCCCGCATCGCACTGGCGCTCGCCCTCGCGGCGCTCGCGCTCTGGTACGTGCTCGCCTTCGTGGTCCGGGTCCAGGCGGGGGCGGTGCACCTGCTGCTCGCGGCGGGCGTCATGCTGGCGGTACGATGGTGGGCGCTCCGGCCGGAGCGGTCGTAGGGAGCGTTCAGATTTCCCAGTTCGACAGCACGATGCCCGACACCGGCTGCTCCCCCCATCCTGCGAGCGTCATGCGGAGATCGGTCCAGTGCGCCTGCCAGCCGTCGGCCACGAGCGCGCCGTAGGCGTCCGCATAGCTGGTCTGGCACCGCACCGTCACGCGTTCCGCCCCTGACGCCTCCGCCGCCTCCCCCACGCCCAGCAGCACCGCCTGCAACGCGGCCAAATCCGCGGCCACCAGCTTGAGCACCCGCACATCCTCGCGCGGCCGCCCCTCGGCGAGCGGCACCGCGTGCCAGAGCGCGAACGCCGCCACCGCGCCCCCACGCCGGTAGAGTGTCGTGTCGCCAACGCCTAGCTCCGCCGTGAGGCGGAGCTCCCGTTCAAACGTGATGCCGGGCGCCACGCGCGCCATCAACGCGCCGCACTCGGCGTACGGGTCGCTCCCGGCCATCTCGGCCGAGAGCAGGGCGCAGCCCATTACCCCCGCGGACTCCGGTCGGCGCGAGAGGGTGATCGTCAGGTGGCCAGGGAGGAAGCCGAGACCGCTGTAGAAGCCCACGTTTTCGACGGTGCGGGGCATCGTTTCAAGCCCGATGGTCTTCGCCGAGTGCTGCTTGAGCCATTCCACGCCGGCCAGCACAATCTGCTTGCCGAGTCCTTCTCCCTGGCGGTCGGGCCGCACCGCCAGCGGGCCCATCCAGCCTTCGGTGCCCGAGAGATGGGCCAGGTTGAATGCCACGATGTCTCCGCCGCGGTCGCGCCAGACCATTGCGCCCGCGCCGGCGCACTCCAGCGCGAACCGCCACACTTCCGGGTTGAGGTGTGGCACGCGCACGCCGGGCATCCCGTCGCGGCGGTAGCGATCGGTGAACGCATTCGCGAAGATCCGGTTGAGTGGCTCGATGTCAGCCGTCGCCGGACGGTCCGGGCCCAGGAAGGTCCGCTGCTCACGCCGCCACATCGTGCCCTCCGCCCTCGAGCGGCTCCTCGCGCGCCACCGCGATCCGGCGCGCCGGATCGCGCGAGACCCGGATGATGCGGTCAAACCCTTCGCGGACCGCCTCGATATGCGTGATCAGGATGACCTGCGGGAACCGGTCGGCGAGGCTCCGCAGCAGGTCCATGACCGCCGCGCGCCGCTCCTCGTCCAGCGAGCCGAAGATCTCGTCGAGAATCAGGAGCGAGAGCGGCTGGCCCGCGCGCTCAGCGATCATCTGGCTGATCGCGAGGCGGAGCGCCAGGTTCGCCACGTCCTCCTCGCCGCCGGAGATGACCGGCTTGACCTCGCCCTCCTCGAGGAGCGTGGGCGTGTAGCTCTCGTCGAGCTCGAGGTCGGTGTAGCGGCCGTCCGTGAGGTCGCGGAGGAACCCCGACGCCAACTCCGACAGGTCGGGACGGAGGGCGGCGTTGAGGTCGGTGCGGAGGTCGGTCAGCGCGCGGTCCAATTCCTGTGCCAGAAGGAAGCGCCGCTCGACCGTCCGCGCCTCGGCTTCGCGCACCTGGCGCTCCAGCCGGCGCTGCGCCGCGGCCCGCCCCGCCTCATCGGCGGTGGCACGCTCGCCGCGCGCCTCCATGACGCCGAGCTCTGCGCGGCGCTGCTCCTCCACCGCCGCCGCCATCAGGCCGCGAACCTCCTCGAATTCCGGCTCCGAGAACCCCAGCTCCTGGTGCTGGCGTCGGAGCGCGGCGAGCACCTCCTCCCGTGCGGAGACGGCTTGTTCCGCGGCCAGCAGTTCCGGCGCCAGCCGGGCGGCCCGCTCCGCCAGCGCGCGATAGCGCTCGGCCTCGAGCGCCTTGGGCTCCAGCGCCGCGAGGGCCTGCTGCACCTCCCGGTGGCGATCCTGGTCGTAGGTGCCCTCCGCCACGCTCAAGGATGCCTGCAACTCCGCAATCGTGCCCTCGAGCGCCGTGCGCCTTTCGCGCAGGGTGCCGGCATCTCGGAGCGGCGCTTCGAGCCGGCTCGCCGCCGCAGCCGCCGCCTCCGCCGCCGATTCCGCCGCCGCGCGCTGCCGCTCGAGCTCCTTGAGCTCGCCCGGCTCGTCCTGCAGTTGCTCGATGCGCTGGCGGTAGAAATGGCCGTTGAACTTGACCTCGTCCACCTGGCGTCCGAGCACCGCGAGCACCGGCTTGAAGTCCGGGCCCAGCGGGCGTGAGCAGGTCGGGCAGGCGCCGTCCTGGCCCGCCGCCGTGATCCGGTCGAGCTGCTCCTGCAGGTCCCTGTATTGGTCCAGGAGCGACTGGCGCTTGGTCCGTGCGTCCTGGAGGTCGCGGACCCACGCCGTGCGGCGATCCTCCACCTGTTCGGCGAGCGCCACTGACGCGGCGCGGCTCGCCGCCGCCTCCGCGCGCGCGGCCTCCACCTGCGCCGCGCTTGGCAGCGCCGCGATCCGCTGGTCGAGCTCCGCCAGGTTGGCCCGGGCCGCCTCCAGCCTGGCGTGCAGCGCGGCGCGGTGCGACGAGGCCGCGTAGAGCCGCTGCAGCGCCTCGTGCTCCGCCCGGAGCGGGAGGAGCGGCGCCAGCTCTTCGCTGAGCGCGTTCAGGTGGGCCTGGGCCTGCAGCGCCTCCGTGATCTGGCGGTCGAGGTCGCGGGTCCGCTCCTGCGAAGTCGTGACCTGGTGCTCCGCCACCCGAAGGTCGCCCTCCAGCGATTGCATCCGCCGCCGCAGCTGCTGCAGGGCGTCCCACCGGGGCGCCAGTTCGGTCAGCCGCCCCGCCGCGAGCCGGAGCGCTTCCTGCGCGCCGGCCTCGCGCTCCCCCGCGGCGGCCACCAGGCTCGCCACCCGCTGTTCCTCCGCCTCCAGCTGTCCGGCGTCCGCCAGCGTCGCCTGCACCGTCGCCAGGCGGGCGCGGAGCTCGCTCCGGGTTTCCTTCAGGCGGTCCTGCGCCACCCGGAGCCGCTCGAACCCGAGCACCCGCGACAGGAACTGCGCGCGCTCCGGCGCCGACATGGCCGCCATCACCGCGAGCTCCTTCTGTCCCGTGAAATAGGTGTTGAAGAACTCCGCGCGGGTCATCCCGAGGAGGCGTGAGAGCTTCTCCGTGACGGCACCCAGGCTGTTGGCAATCGGCGCCGGGTCCCCATCCTGGAACAGTTCGGCCTGGCTCAGGCCGCGCACGACGCGGAACTCGTGTGCGCCGAGCGCGAAGTCGAGCTCTACGCGCACCGGGGAGCGCGGCGGCGCACCCCGCCGGCGGATCGACTCCCGGGTGCCGCGCGCCGCCGGCGTGCCGTACATGGCGAAGGCGATGGCCTCGAGCAGCGTCGATTTCCCGGCGCCGTTGGGGCCGACGATGCCGGTGAGGCCGGCGCCGAGGACCAGCTCGGTGTCCTCGTGCTGGCGGAAGTTCACGAGCCGCAGGCGATGGATCTGCATCAGTCTTCCACCAGCTCGCGTTCGGCGGCCTCGACCAGTTCCCGGCCCTCGCGTACGAAGGCCTCGCGGTCGACGCCGGCGGGCAGCGCGCGGCGGCCAAGGTACTCCGACACCAGGTCGGGCAGCGTCTGCCGGCGGCCGGGGGCGCCCACGCCCGTCGTCCGCGTCGGCTCCGGACGCCGGAGGTCGAGCTGGAAGTGCAGCGCCTCGGCCTTCCATCCGCGGATGGCGGCGTGGTCGAGCTGGCGCGCCACGTGCCTCGGCACTTCGGTGACCACGAGCCGCACGACCTGGTTGGCGATGCCGCCCGGCACCTCCGCCACCCGGGCGGCGATGAGTGGCTGCAACTCCTCCGGCGAGAGGTCCGTCCCGTCAATGCGCGGCAGGTCCATGACCCGGCGGGCCGGCACGATCGGCTGCGGCGTCGCGACGCCGGTATCCAGGTCCACCAGCAGCCAGGCCTTCGCTCCAACACCCTTTTCGGCCTCGTCCCGCAGTTCGCCCCAGGGGTTCGAGCTCACGTACTCCAGCGCGCCGCAGTACCAGGCGCGGGGCCCGAGCGGCGTCTGCACGTGGTAGTGCCCGAACGCCACATAGCTCCACTCACCCGCGGCAAACTCCTCCGGCTGGACGACGGCGCCGCCGTACTCGACGGCGGACCGGTCCGACGGGAAGACACCGTCCACCTCCCCGTGCGCCACCAGAACCTGGTAATTCGCGCCGCCGTCAGGGCGCAGCACCGGGCGCTCCGCCTGCACCAGCGCGTCGTGCGGCACGGCGAGGACGCTGAGCCCGAGCGACTCATAGCTGAAGCGACGCGCCTCGTGGGTGGCCACGTCCACGCCCAGCTCGTCGAACAGCCGGAGGATGCTGCCCGTTTCGGTGGAGCGCGGCGTGTCGTGGTTGCCCGCAATCAGGACGATCGGCGTGTCTGGCAGTGCGGCCCGGAGCCGCTGGAACTGCTGGAAGGCGAACACGATGGCGGCGTTGGTGGGGCGGACCGAATGGAACAAGTCTCCCGCGACCACGATGACATCGGGGCGCGCCGCGAGCACGCCGTCCACCGCCTGGCGGAACGCCGCAGCCGTGTCGGCCTCGCGCTGGTTGATGCCGGCCGGGGTCTGGCGGTGGTACTGCCGGAAGCCGAGATGGAGGTCGGCGAGGTGGGCGAGTTTCACGGGTAGGAGAATGGCCCGCCCACAGGCGGGTGGCAAGGCGCGGAGGGGCCCCTCAGCGGGGCATCAGGAGGCGTACGGGTCGGGCGTGCCCCTGAGGGGCGTGACGGTGGCCCGCCTGGTGGCCAGTGCCGGCTCCACTCGGCGGCCAAGCGCCGCGCTGAAGTAGGCGAAGGGGTCGTCGGGGCGGACCTGCCGCGTCCGCGCGAGCGCCCGGCGCACGTCCTCTTCCCGGCGCCCGTCCACCAGCGCCCGCACGCGCTCGGTGGAGACGGTCCGATCCAGCGTCCGGAGCTGCCGTGCCACCGCCTCGTCGAACGGCAGGTCGGGCGACGGAGGAAAGCGCTCGACGCCCTCCCGCCCCGAGAGCACGCACGGCCGCGGAAACCGGACGAACACCGGTTGCGTGAAGTGCGGATGGCGGATCATCAGCTCGCCCTTGGGCAGCGTGGCGAGTTTGATTTTGATGGCGGGTGACAGGGTCGCGTAGCCCGCGGTGGCCAGTTCGTCGGGGTCCATCCGCCCGTAGATGGTGGTGCCGGCGTTGCCGACCACCCGCCGGAGCACCTGTGAGCGGAACTGCTGGGCGGAAAAGAGCACGAGCCCCAGGTAGCGCCCACGCTCCGACAGGTCGAGGAGCATCTTCCGGACATAGGTGTCGGAGCCGTCGGCCGGGGCGTACTTGTTGAGCTCGTCCACGAAGACCACCACGTGATCCACGCCGAGGTCCCGGCGCTCCAAGTGCTCGCGGAGCATGCTCACCACGCGGGCGAACACGAGGTCCTGCGCCAGCGGGTCCACGCCCGCCACGTCGATCACGTACACGCCGCGGTCCTCGAAGGCGCCCCACGGCAGGTCGTTGGCGGCGCCGTCGTCGGTCACCAGCCCCTTGGCGCGCGTGGTGATGTTGCCGAGGCGGTTCCGCACTTTGCGGATGGTGGCGATGTGGTGGGTGCGCCAGACGTCGCCCCGGCTCCCCTGCTCCAGGGCGTCGAACACCGCGCGAAAGAACGCCTCGAGGTCGGCGAAGGTCAGCACCCGCCAGTCCTTGGGCTGCAGTTCCGGCGCGTGGAACTCCTTTCCCACCACCCGGTCCGCGAGGAAGTCGATGAATGCGTCGGCCTTGGCGTCGAGGTCGTCGCGGTTCAGCACCACCTCGGCGTACTCCAGCACCTCGCGCAGCCCCCAGGTGAGGGGCTCGGTGTTGCCGGCGAGGTCCGGATGGGTGCGGAGCGTGTTCAGGTTGACCCCGTCCGGCTTGCAGGGAGCGTAGTAGCGGACCGGATCGAAGGGGCGCGGGGCCAGCCCGAGCCTGGCGTACAGCGCGGTGTCCTCGTCGGAAAGAACGGCGGGCTGGTCGAGGAAGCAGAGGTCGGGGCCCTTCACGTTGAAGCAGAGCGCCGCGACCGATCCCTTGTGCGCCGGGAAGGTCTGGAAGATGCTGGTCAGGAAGAACTCGACCGCGCTGGTCTTCGTGGCCAGCCCCGACACGCCGGTGATGTTGAGGTGCGCCGCCTCGGGCCCAAGCAGGAAGTCCGCGTCGAGGTACACCGGCGCCGAGAGGCCGGCCGCGCCGTAGGTGCCCACGGGCATCGCGGTGGCGCGGGCGCCGTCGGTGTACCCTTCCATCCGGAGGGCCAGCCGCACGTCGGCGTCGGTCGCCATGCGGACCTCTCCCAGCGGCACCGGCTGCAGCGGTTCCTCGGGCTCCTGCCGGAGGACGGCCGCGGTGTAGAGGCGGATCTCGGCCGAGCGGGGAGCCGCCGGGTCGATCGGCACCGGCACGCCATCCGCGCGGGTGACGGCGTCCAGCGGTCGGGCCAGGTCGTCGTAGGCCGCCGCGTCGGTCACGACGCCGAACACGACGCGGCCCGGCGCCTCGACCCGCACAATCGCGCCGATGCCCACGGGAGATTCCCGCGCCGTCCAGAACTGGAATTGATGGGGAGTGGAGGGCCGGACTTCGGTGGCGACGACGCGGCCGATCAGAGCGGGGCGAATGGCGGGACCTCCGTCAGCCAGAACCCGGCGAGGCGCCGCTTGTGGTCCAGTTCCACCAGGAGGTGATCCGCCACGCGAATCACTTCGACGTCGCGGCGGCTCCCGATGCGGAGGTGCACCGTCCGCTCGTCGGGCGTGGCGGAGATGGTGAGCGTCGTGTCCACCTCGACCGCCGACACACCCTGGCGCGCGGGGCGGCCCGGCACCACGACGCGCCCTGCCCGTGCGCCGGCCGGCGGTGCGAGCCCGGGCACCGTGTCCACTTCCGGCCAGACGACCACGTCGAGTCCGCAGAGCATGCCGCCCGCCACGTCGAGGACCACGACCGAGCCCTCGTCGTCGCTCAGCTCCACGCTCCCCTCGAGGCCGCTTCCACCCACCACCCCCCGGAAGCTGCCGGAGAGAATGTCGGTCTCGACGTCCCAGCGCCATTCCACGGTGGGCAGCGCGCCGTCGAGCGGTTCGACCCGGGTCTCGATGTTCATCCGATGGCGCTCCTACGCCGCGCGGGCAGCCGCGAGCCGCCCGATGAAGCGGAGGATCCGGTCCACGCCGGCGTCCAGTTCCTTGTCGGCAGCGGCATAGCTGAGCCGGGCCCAGCGGTCGTCGCCGAAGGCGCTGCCCGGCACCAGGGCCACGCCCTCCTCCGCCATCAACCGCTCGCAGAATGCGGTGCCCCCGCCGCCGGGGCCGGTGAGTCCGTCCACCCGGAAGAAGAAGTAGAACGCCCCGTGCGGCTCGACGAACTCGACCCCCGGCACCTCGGCGCGGAAGCGCGCCACCAGACGGTCCCGGCGAGCCCTAAACGCCGCCACCATTCGCAGCACATCCGCTTCCACCCGCTCGTCGCCGAACGCGGTGGCCGCGGCCCACTGCGCCGGGTGGCTCGACCCGGTCGTGGTGTGCGACTGCAGCGCGGCCATCGCCTTGAACACCTGCGGCGGGGCCAGCGCCGACCCGATGCGCCACCCGGTCATCGCGTACGCCTTGCTGGCGCCGTACACGACGACGGTCTTTTCCAGAAGGTTGTCCGACAGGTCGAGGAAGCTCGGCGCGGCGGGCGCGCCGTAGTTGATGCGCCGGTAGATCTCGTCCGCCACGATCCAGATGTCGTTCTTCTTGGCCCACTCGGCGATCGACCGCAGCTCAGCCAGGGTGTAGACCGCGCCCGTGGGGTTGCAGGGCGAGCAGATGACGAGGCCCTTGGTGCGCGTGGTGGAGTGCTTGTCGAGGTCGCGGGCGCTCACCTTGAGCCCCCACTCGATGTCTCCCGGCACCAGCACCGGTTCTGCCCGGCAAAGCTGCACGATCTGCGGGTACGACACCCAGGCCGGCGCCGGGATGAGCACCTGGTCGTTGGGGCCGAACAGGGTGAAGCAGGCGTTGAAGAGCGACTGCTTGGAGCCGGAGCTCACGAGGACCTGGTCGGCGCTCACCGGGCGACCGCCGCTCAGCTCCGAGAGGTTCTTCGCGATGGCCGCCCGCAGCTCGGGAATGCCCGGATTCGGCGGATAGTGGGTCATTCCCTTCTGGATGGCCTGGATGCCCGCCTGCGCCACCAGCGGCGGGGTGTCGAAGTCCGGCTCGCCGAGGCTCAGGTCGAACACCTCTTCCCCGGCGGCGCGGCGGCGCTTCGTCTCGGCGCTGATCGCGATGGTCTCGGAGGGCTTCAGATGCACCAGGTTCAGCGACAGCGGTTCGGCCATTGCGGGGTCCGGAGCGGAGGGAAATTGTCGAGCCGAAAGCTCCCCACGCGGCAACTTGATGTCAACTGTGCCCGCGGTGGCATCCGGGCTGCCACGGGCTTAGTTTTGGACCCCGGCGCGTGCCGGCTATTTGACAATCGAGGGTCCCGTGTCCGAGTCCGAACTGTTTGCCGCTCCCGCCGACCTGACCGAGGCGGCCGTCACCGCCGAGCGCGGCCACAATGTCGTCGTCGCCATGCCGCCCAACGCGGCTGGCGCCACGCCCATCCTTGCCGCGCTGGCTCGCCGGCTTGCCGCCGCGCCCGCTCCTGGACTCCGCGCCCTCATCCTCACCACATCCGATACCGCCACCGACTGGGCCGAGGTCGCCACGCGCGCGATGCCCGGCTGCCGTGTCGTAGTGGCCGGCACCCCGGCCCGCACCGCGCGGCATCTCCGCGCCGGCCAGGCGCAGGTGCTCATCGCGACGCCGGCCCAGGCCCGGCAACTCCTCGAACAGTCCGCCCTCAAGACCGACCAGCTCGCCGCCGTCCTCCTCGCCTGGCCCGAATCGTGGGGCGGCGCCGAGGCGCTAGCCGTGCTCATGCACGACCTCGACAAGGACGCGCAGCGCATCGTCTGCACCGCCCTGCCGGAGCGCGCGGCCGACGTGATCGAGCGGTACGCGCGGAAGTCGCTGACCGTCGGGCTTCCGCCGGCGGAGGCGCCGCCGGCTTCTCCGGCCGGTCCGGTGCGCACCGTGAGCGTCGCATGGAGCCGCCGCGCCTCGGCGGTGGCCGAGGTGGCAGAGCTGCTCGACCCGGCGCGCGTGACGATCTGGTGCCTGGACACTGCTGGCGTGTCTGCGGTCAGGCTGGCGCTGGCCGGGCACGACCTCGATGCGGTCGTCACCGACGGCACGGTGGAGCAGTCCGACCTGGTCATCGCCTACGACCTGCCGACCCCGTCCCACCTCCGCACGCTGTTGGCCGCGGGCCCCGTGGTCCTGCTCGTGCCGCCGTCCGCCGAGGAATACGTGGCACGGGTGGCGTCCCCTCGTCGGAGCCTGCGGCTCAGCGGTGCGGTGGACGCGGCGCAGGACGAGGCCGCGCGCCGTCGCGGTGCGATTGCGCAGGTGCTCGAGGCGGGGGTGCCCGGGACGGGACTCCTGGCGCTGGCCCCGCTCTTCGAGCGGTACGACCCGTCGGCCGTGGCGGCCGCGATGTACCAATTGTGGACGGGCGCACCAGGTGCACCGGCGCAGGCCGCCTTGCCGGCTCAGCCGCTGGCCGCCTCCGCGGCTCTGGAGGCGGTGCCGAGTGGCGCCACCGCGCGGATGTTCGTGAGCGTGGGTCGGCAGGACGGCACCACGGCATCGGACCTGGTGGCGGTGCTGACCAAGGAAGTCCGAGTGGACAAGTCGATGATCGGGCGGATCGAGCTGAAAGAAGCCTACAGCCTGGTCGAATTGCCGGCGGGTGAGGTGGAGAGGATCGTGCGCGGAATGGACGGGCGGACGGTGCGGAACAAGAAGATCATGTGCAAGGTGGACCGGGGGCCCGCCTCGCCGGCGCCGAAGCGCCGGGCGCCTACTTCCGGCGGTTCACGAGCGCCTTGAGGGCACTTCCCGGCCGGAAGGCCGGGACCACCGACGGGCGGATGGTGATGCTCTTGCCCGTCTTCGGGTCGCGCCCGTTGCGGGCCCCGCGCTGGCGGGGCTCGAAGCTGCCGAAGCCCGAAATCTGGACCGTACTGCCCTTCCGCAACTCACCCGCCAGGATGCCCTCGGTCCCGAAGAACACGTCCACGACGTCGCCCGCACGCGCCTTGGAGAGGCCGAGCCGTTTGGCGGCGGCGGCCACGAGTTCCGACTTCTTCACACTGGGCTCCTTCGGCAACACTGGCGGGGGAGAGGGCGGCGACAATATGCGCCACCGGACTCCGGCGCCGCAAGAGCGGAGAGAAGTTGTTGCGACGGCGGCGCGCTTGACCCCGCCCTCCACGCGCGCTAACCTCACCGTCCCCCGCTTGTGGAGACCGCCTGGATGTTCCACGGAAGCCGACCCGGATCCATCGAAGTCATCAGCGGGGTCATGTTCAGCGGAAAGAGCGAGGAACTCATCCGCCGGGTGCGGCGTGCCATCATCGCGCGGCGCCGCGTGGAAGTCTTCAAGTCCCACCTCGATTCCCGCTACGCGGGCCTCTACCGCGTCAGCAGCCATGACGGCCTCGAAATCGACGCCACGCCGGTGGACACCGCCGCCGAGATCTTCCGCCAGGTGAGCCCCGACTCCGAGATGGTGGCCATCGACGAGGCCCAGTTCCTCGACCACGACATCGTGACAGTCACCACCGCGCTCGCCAATCGCGGCGTGCGGGTGGTGCTGGCCGGCACCGACACTGACTTCCGGGGCGAGCCGTTCGGCCCGATGGGCTCGCTCATGGCCGTGGCGGAGCAGGTGACCAAGCTGCGCGCCATTTGCGTGGTGTGCGGCGACGAGGCCTGCCGCAACCAGCGGCTCATCGACGGGAAGCCGGCACGCTACGACTCCCCCACCATCATGGTCGGCGGTCGGGAGAGCTACGAGGCCCGCTGCCGGCACTGCCACCGGGTGCCGAGCGCCGACGAAGACCAGCGGGCACTCCTGTGATCGTCGCCCTCACTGGCAACATCGCCGCCGGCAAGTCCACCGTGGTGGCCCTCTTCCGCAAGTGGGGCGCTGGGATCATCGACGCCGACCAGGTGGTGCGCGACCTCCAGCGCCCCGGCACCGAGGTGCACCGCCGGATCGTGGAGCGCTTCGGCGCCGCCATCCAGTCGCCCACTGGGGAGCTCGACCGGCCGGCCCTCCGACGGCTGATCCTTGCCGACACCCGGGCCCGATCCGACCTCAACGCCATCGTGCATCCCGCCGTCGCCGCGCAGCGCGACACCCTGGTGGCGGCGGCCCGCGCCGCCGGCGCCCGGATCATCGTGGCCGACATCCCGCTGCTCTTCGAGGCCTCCGACCCCGCGGAGTACGACGCGGTGGTCCTGGTGGACGCCCCGGAGGCCACCCGGCTCCACCGGCTGGTCACGATGCGCGGGCTGCCCCGCGAGGACGCGGAGCGGCTCATTGCCACACAGCTGCCGAGCGACGCCAAGCGCAAGCGCAGCCAGTTCGTCATCGACAACGACGGCGACCGCACCCAGCTCGAGCGGCGCGCGCGTGACGTCTGGCTCGCGCTGGAGGCGCGCGCCGCGGCCGCTTGATTTCGGGCCGATTCCCGTCTATCCTCAGCCCCGGACAATCTTTCCAGGAGCCCGCGTGTCCAACGTGCCGGCCGATCTCCAATACACCACCGACCACGAGTACGTGAAGAAGACCAGCGACCCCGCGGTCGTGCAGGTCGGCATCACCGACTACGCCCAGGGCGAGCTCGGCGACGTGGTCTTCGTGAACCTCCCCAAGAAGGGCGACAAGTTCGGCGCGCACGCCGTCTTCGGCACCATCGAGGCGGTCAAGGCGGTGTCCGAGCTGTACAGCCCGCTGGCGGGCGAGGTGGTGGAGGTCAACGCGGCGCTCGACGCCGACCCCGCCGCCGTCAACCGCGACCCGTACGGGGCCGGCTTCATGGTGAAGCTCCGGGTGTCGGACGCCGGCGCGCTCGGAAAGCTGCTCTCCGCCGAGGCCTACAAGAAGCACATCGGCGAGTAACCGGCCGATGACGCAGTGCCCGAGTTGACCGCGCGCCCCGTTCCCCTCCGGACGGGGCGTGCATCCTTATATACGCAGAGGGTGTGACCCCATGGCTCCCGCCAAGACCCCGGCCTCCCCGATCGCCGGGCTGACCCAGACCGAACGCTTCCTCTCCCGCCACCTCGGCCCCCGCCCCGCGGACCTCGAGCAGATGCTCAAGGTGGTCGGCTACCCCTCGATGGACGCCTTCATCGACGCCGTGGTGCCCGAGGACATCCGGCTCCGCCGGCCCCTGGCACTGGCCCCTGGCCGGAGCGAGCGCGAAGTCCTGCAGGAGCTTCGGCGGATCGCCGGACAGAACCAGGTCTTCCGTTCCTACATCGGCATGGGCTACTCCGGCACCTTCGTGCCGCAGGTGGTGCAGCGCAACATCCTCGAGAACCCCGGCTGGTACACCGCCTACACGCCGTACCAGGCCGAGATCGCGCAGGGACGGCTCGAGGCGCTGCTCAACTTCCAGACGGTCGTGGCGGACCTGACCGGGCTCCCGATCGCCAACGCGTCCCTTCTCGACGAAGCCACCGCCGCCGCCGAGGCGATGTACATGACGGTGGCGGTCACGACGCACGAGGGCACGCCGGTGTACATGGTGGACGCCCAGTGCCACCCGCAGACCATTGCCGTGGTGCAGACCCGGGCCGAGGCGCGGGGCATCGAGGTGGTGGTGGCCGACCCCGACACCTTCAAGTTCAAGCCGGGGGTGGTCGGCGCGCTGCTGCAGTACCCCGCCACCGACGGCGCCATCCGGGACTTCCGCAAGTTCTGCGAGGCGGCCCACAAGGCCGGCGCGCTGGTCACCGTGGCCACCGACCTGCTGGCGCTCACGCTGCTCACCCCGCCGGGCGAGTTCGGCGCCGACATCGCCATCGGCAACAGCCAGCGCTTCGGCGTGCCGATGGGGTTCGGCGGCCCGCACGCGGCGTTCTTCGCTACCACCGAGTCGCACAAGCGGTTCCTGCCGGGCCGGATCATCGGCCTGTCCAAGGATTCGGACGGCAACCCGGCGCTCCGGATGGCGCTCCAGACCCGCGAACAGCACATCCGCCGCGACAAGGCCACCAGCAACATCTGCACGGCACAGGTGCTCCTGGCTGTCATGGCCAGCATGTACGCGGTCTATCACGGCCCGGACGGGCTCACGCGGATCGCCGAGCGGGTCCACTCCATGACCTCGCTCCTGGCCGCCGCGCTCCGGCGGCTGCGCTACACCCTCGTGCACCAGTCGTACTTCGACACCCTCTGCGTCGAGGTCGAGCCCTGGGCGCAGCCGCGCATCCTCGACCACGCGCGGGGCCGCCGGATCAACCTCCGGCCCATCGGCGCCAACCGGATCGGCGTGGCGCTCGACGAAACGGTGACGCTCGACGACCTGGCGGACTTGATCGCCACCTTCTCGCTCAACGAAGCGCTCCCCTTCATGCTGAGCGACATCGGCGCGAAGGCGGACCCGGCCATCCCGGCGGCGCTCCGGCGCACCTCGGCGTTCCTGACCCACCCGGTGTTCCACCGGCACCGGTCGGAAACCGACATGCTCCGCTACATGCGGAAGCTCGAAGCCAGGGACCTCTCGCTCACCTCGGCGATGATCCCGCTCGGCTCCTGCACGATGAAGCTCAACGCCACTACCGAGATGGCGGGGGTCAGCTGGCGGGAGTTCAACCGCCTGCATCCCTTCGCGCCGCGGGAGCAGACCCAGGGCTACCAGATGCTGTTCCGGCACCTCGAGGCGGCGCTGGCTGAGATCACCGGGTTCGCCGCCGTGTCGCTGCAGCCCAACGCGGGCTCGCAGGGGGAGTACGCGGGGCTGCTCGTCATCCGCGCCTACCACCGCTCCCGCGGCGACGACAAGCGCACCACCTGCCTCATCCCGATGTCGGCCCACGGCACCAACCCCGCCAGCGCGGTCATGGCCGGCATGAACGTCGTCGTCGTCAAGAGCGACGCGAAGGGCAACATCGACGTGGCCGACCTGAGGCAGAAGGCGGCGGAGCACAAGGACACGCTCGCCGCGCTGATGGTCACCTATCCCTCCACCCACGGCGTGTTCGAGTCGTCCATCAAGGACATCTGCCGCATCGTGCACCAGCACGGCGGCCAGGTGTACATGGACGGCGCCAACATGAACGCCCAGGTCGGCCTCTGCCGCCCCGGCGACATCGGCGCCGACGTCTGCCACCT
>CAZNDK010000010.1:0-17616 GCA_964571795.1 uncultured Gemmatimonadaceae bacterium
GACACGCGGCATCTACCGCGTGGTGCGGCACCCGATCTACCTGGGGGTCTCGACGATCCTGGCGGGGTACGGCTTCCTGCGGGGCGGGTGGCTGCCCGGTGCGGTGGTGTTCGCGGTATCGGTGGCGTACTTCGAGCAAAAGGCGCGGGTAGAGGAACGGTTCCTCACCCAGCGCCTGGACGGATACGAGGAGTACCGGAGGCAGGTCCCGCGCATCCTGCCCGGGGGGTGGCACTAGGAGAGAACGCCCCGCTATTCCTCTTCCAGGAGTTCCCGCGCGGCGTCTACGTCGGCGCGCCGCACGGAGAGGCGCGTTCCGCGCGCGAATTGCAGTTGCGGTTCCATCACGCCCGCGGTATCCCCGCTCACGATGGAGGGAATCTGATTCGCCTCCAGAATCGACTTCGCCAGCAAGGCATCAAGCTCGTTGCCGAAGGTCCGCAGCACCACGAGTTCCTCTTCCACTAGTGGCTCGCGCGCGCCTTGCGGACTTCTTCCGTGAGCCGCGGCACGATCTCGAACAGGTCGCCCACGATCCCGTAGTCCGCGAGCTTGAAGATCGGCGCGTCCTTGTCCTTGTTGATGGCCACGATGGTCTTCGAGGTGCGCATCCCGGCCAGGTGCTGGATGGCGCCGGAAATTCCCACCGCCACGTAGAGGTCCGGACTCACCGTCCGGCCGGTCTGCCCGATCTGGGTGGACGGGTCGCGCCAGCCGTCGTCGGTGACGGCGCGGGTGGCGCCCACCGCCGCGTTGCCGAACGCCGCCGCCAGCGCCTCGACCAGCGCGAAGTTGCCGGCCTCGCGGAGCCCGCGGCCGCCGCTCACGACGACCGGCGCGTCGGCCAGGTCGAGTTGCGCGTCGCCCTTGGCGCCGATGTTCGTGACCACCACCCTTGCCGCCGCCGGGTCCATCGCGGGCGCCGCCTGCTCCACGCGCGGCGTGCGCGGCGCGTCGGCCACGGCGATGGCGCCGGGCCGGAGCGTCGCGATGGCCGGCGACCCGGTGAGCCGCACCATCGTGATGATCTTGCCGATGTGGGTCGGGTGCTGCCCCACCAGCGCGTCACCCTCGAGGGCGAACCCCGTCAGGTCCGACGCCATGCTCACGCCGAGCGAGGCCGCTACCCGGGGCGCGAGGTCGCGTCCCTCGGCGGAGGCGGCGAAGAACGCGGCCCGGTACCCGCCGGACTTGAGCCGCGCGGCCGCGGTGGCCGCGAACACCTCCGGGCTGTAGCGCGCCAGGCCGGCGTGTTCCACCACGATCACGACGTCTGCGCCGGCCTTGCCGAGCGCCTCCGCCTTGCCGCCGATGCCGGGCCCGCCGATGAGCAGCGCGTGCACCTCGCCGCCGCCCGTGGCGTCGGCCGCCTTGCGCGCGGCGCTCACCGCCTCGAGCGCGACCTTCCGCAGGGCCCCGCCCCGCGATTCCGCGAATGCGAACATGTTGGCCATCAGAGCACCTTCGCTTCGGTCTGCAGGAGCCGGATGAGTTCAGGCACGGCGTCGGCGCCCTCGCCGATGATCCGGCCCGGCGGCCGGTCGGGCGGGAGCGCGATGGACTGCACGGTGAGCCGCGCCTCGCCGAGCTGCGCCGGCTTCACCTCGAGCGGCTTCTTTTTGGCAGCCATGATCCCCTTGAGCGACGGCAGCCGCGGCCGGGCCACGCCCTCGTCGATCGTGACCACGGCCGGCAGCGGAAACTCGACCGACTCGGCGGCGCCCTCGAGCTGACGCTCGGCGCTGCCGCGGCCCGCGGCGATGTCCAGCTTCGATACCGCTGTGACGCAGGGGATGCCCATCAGGTGGGCCGTCATCGGGCCCACGGTCTGGTTGGCGCTGTCGGTGGCCATCCGTCCGAAGAGCACCAGGTCGTAGCCGCCCTCCTTCAGCTCGGCGGCCAGCGCCGTGGCGATGGCGTGCCCGTCGAACGGCACCTCGTCGGCGGAGAGCTGGATGGCGCGGTCGGCGCCCATGCCGAGCGCCTTGCGAAGCGTTTCCTGCACCGCGGCGGGGCCGACGGACACGACGACCACCTCGCCCGGCGGCTGCTTTTCCACCAGCTGCAGCCCCGCCTCGACGGCGTACCCGTCGAAGTCGGCGATGTCGAACTTGAGTCCGGCGGGGTCGAGCGCCTTGCCCCCGGCTCCGATGGCGAATCGCAGGTCCATGTCCGGCACCCGCTTGATGCAGACGGCGATCTTCACGGCGGTTCCCCTGCGGCGTGTGCTAGACGAAGGCCGCCAGGCCGGTCACGGCCTGGCCGAGGATGAGGGTATGCATGTCGTGCGTGCCCTCGTAGGTGTACACCGATTCCAGGTTGGCCATGTGGCGCATCGAGTGGTACTCGGCCAGGATCCCGTTGGCGCCGAGCAGGCGGCGCGCCTCGCGCGCGGCCTCGCACGCCATGTTCACGTTGTTCCGCTTGGCCAGCGACACCTGCTCCGGCGTCATGGTGCCCTTGTCCTTCAGGCGGCCAAGCTGGAGGGTGAGAAGCTGCGCCTTGGTGATCTCAGTCAGCATTTCCGCCAGGCGGGACTGCTGCAGCTGGGTCTGGCCGATCGGCTTCCCGAACATGACGCGGGCCTTGGAGTAGCTCAGCGCCTCGTCGTAGCAGGCCATCGCGGCGCCGATGCCTCCCCACGCGATGCCGTACCGCGCTTGTGTGAGGCACATCAGCGGGCTCTTGATGCCGCCCGACTTCGGCAGGATGGCGTTCTTGGGCACCAGGCAGTCCTGCAGGACGATTTCGCTGGTGTCGCTCGCACGGAGCGAGAGCTTCCCCTTCTGGTCCTTGGCGGTGTAGCCCTTGGTGTCGGTCGGCACGATGAAGCCGCGTATCGACTTGGCGTCGTCCACGGCGCCGGTCTTGGCCCAGATGACCGACACGGTGGCCTGCGAGCCGTTGGTAATCCACATCTTGGCGCCGTTGAGGAGCCAGCCGTCCTTCGTTTCCCTGGCGGTGGTGATCATGCCGCCCGGGTTGGAGCCGTAGTCCGGTTCGGTGAGCCCGAAGCAGCCGATGTCCTTGCCCGAGGCCAGCCGCGGGAGCCACTTCTTCTTCTGCTCCTCCGACCCGAAGGCGTAGATCGGGTACATGACCAGCGCCCCCTGCACCGACGCGAAGGAGCGGATGCCGCTGTCGCCCCGCTCCAGCTCCTGCATGATGAGGCCGTACGCCACGTTGTTGAGCCCCGCGCAGCCGTACTCCTCCGGCAGGTTGGCGCCGAAGAAGCCCAGCTCGGCCATGCCGGGAATCAGGTGCTTCGGGAACTCGCCCTTGATGTAGGCGTCGCCGATGACGGGCATGAGGTGCTCGTCCACCCAGGAGCGGACGGTGTCGCGCACCGCGCGCTCCTCCTCGGAGAGCAGGCTGTCCACGTCGTAGAAATCCACGCCCGCAAATGTGTTCGCCATGTGATGCCTCGAAACGATTGCCGTTGACAGGTCAGTCTGTCGTACGCCGGTGGCCCGAGTGGCCCAGGTGGCGCCGCGCGGTGGGCTCGATGCCCACGGCGCGCGCCTTCCGGCGGAATGCGGTCCCGTGATCGACCGGCAGGCCCGACTCGGCCTGCCACTGGTGGACCATCTCGTGCAGGACGGTCCGCTCCACCTCCACCCACCCGTGCCGCAGGTGGGCCCGGCTCATCGCGATCTCGAGCGGCCGGGCGTTCTTCGCATCCATCGCCAGTTCGCCGAGCCGGGTCCGCATGCGCCCCGACAGCCGGAACTTGATGGGCGGCAACCGGCCCTCGAAGTGCGCGGCATTGAGCCGCGCGTGCATCTCAACCAGCCGGACGAGCAGGGCTTCGTCTCCCGCCCGCGGGCGCTCGACCCCGCGGCGGCTCGGCCGGGTCGGCGGGGCGTGCGCCTCCACCGGAAAGGTGAGGAACTCCCGCTCGGCGCTCCGCCGCGTGGCGCGGTGGCTCCCCGGCCGCACGTACCGCACGATGGCCGAGAGCACGCGGTCGGGCGCCCAGGCGAAGCCCCGATGCAGCCGGAGCACGCCGCGCGGGGTAACGCTCAGCAGCACCGTCCGGTTGGTGTGCGTCGCGAAGCCCCGGAACGGGGGCATCCCCAGTGCGTCGAGCCGCCGGCGGAGTTCCGCCTCGGCGGTCTCAGGCGACGCGGCCGGCCCCCACAGCCTCATGGCGTACCCCTCGGCGTGCGAACGCGTGGCTGTCCCCGGCGCGAAACACGCCGGCCTCGCGGTCCCAGCGCCAATGTTCCACCTGCACACCGTCGCGGTCAATGCGCACCACATTGAACACCGCGGGGCGCTTGCCGCGCGTGCGGTCGCTCAGCGTGCTCGCGGTGCTGATCACGGTGCCGCCCGGCAGCTGCCCCGCCCCCTCCTGGTGATCGTGCCCGCAGAGCACCGCGTCCGCCCCGGTCGCGTCGAGCCGGCGCTGCGCGCTGGCCCAGTGGGCCAGGCCCATCCGCTGGGAGATGTCGCCGCGGAGGACGTTATGGTGCAGCACCGCCACCTTGATCGTGCCCTCGGGCTCGGCGGCGAAGAGCTTGGCCAGGCGGTTGGTCTCGGACGCCGGCAGGTGTCCCTTCACCGTCAGGTCGCGCTGGTTCCAGGTGACGGAGCCCGCCGCCAGTCCGTGCGCCGAAAGCGCCCCGGCCACGACCAGCCCCGGCTTCCGCAGCACCGGCGTCAGGTCCTCGCCGAAATACTTCCGGTACTTGGAATAAATCGTCCGCTTACCGAGTAGGTGAAACGGGCTCTTCCACCACTCGACGTCGTGGTTGCCCGGTACCAGGAGCGTCGGCGCCAATTTCTGGATCTGTTCCAGGAATACGAGCGCGCGCTGATGCTCGCCGTGGCGGCTCCGCTGCGTGGAGTCGCCGGAGAGTACCACCGCGTCGGGCGCCAGGGAGGGGAGCTGACGCTCCACCGCGCGGATCTGGTCCAGGTCCACGTGCCGGCCGAAATGCAGGTCCGACAGGTGGACCAGGATGAATCGGCTCACCAAGTGGCCTTGATCCGGTACGTGAGCGTGACCTCGCCCTTGGCCGGCACCGTGACGCGGAAGCGCGTGCGGGTGCTCGACACCTTCTCGGCGGGCACCGAGCTCTGCAGTACCGACCAGTCGCCGCCCCGCTCCTCGTACACGTCCACGGTGGCGGCGGAATCGGTGGCGTTGGCCAGCGTCACGCTGTAGTCGGCGGTGGCGGTGACGCGCCCGTTCTTGTCGCGCGAACTGGCGTAGGTGGTCTGGGTCCGCTTGGCGGTGAGGTCGAAGGCGGTGCCGGCGTTCAGTTCCAGCGGCTGGCCCGCGGCGGTGTGGCCGAGGCCCGACTCGCCGATGAGCTGCAGGCGGCCGGCGTCGTCCTTCTGGTAGATGCGCGCCACGCCACCCGGTACCGGCGTATCGCCGAACGGGGTCTTGAGCGCGCGGCTCACGACGTAGGTGACGGCTACCGGCACTTCCTGCGCGTCACCGTACTGCGGCAGGTCGCCCCAATAGGGGATGCCCGACCGGACGACGAGCCGCTTCGCCACGGGCGCACTCGCGGGCTCGAAGAGCGCCAGCATCGAGGTCTGCCCGGGCCGCAGCGTCACCTTGCCGGGCACGGTATAGAGGTGCGCCTCGCCGATGCGCTGCTCGGTGGCGGGCCCGGCCTCCATCGCCATCGCGGCCATCGGCACACCCCGCTTGTACGCCGCCTGGTCGTTCTGGGCCACGCCGACGTCACCCGCCAACAGCTGGAGGTCCGCCTCGGCGACGCTCAACGTGCTCGACTGCACCACCGCCGTTCCCGTCACGCGCGCATTGGCGCCGGCCAGGATGACCTGGTAGCTCGCCTGCCAGTCGGCGCCGCCGGTGAAGTAGCCGAGGCCGAGGGTCGGGAGCGCCTGCGCGCTCTTGAGGGAGAGCCGCACCGACGGATCCACGACGACCAGATCGGCCGGGAAGCGCGGCATCCCCGGCGCCTGGAAGCCGACCGAGCCGTCGGCGTAGCGGTAGCGCTCCGGGTCGACGGCGAGCAGCGTGGCCCTTACCGTGTCTCCCTTCTCGCGGCCCATCATCGGCTCCCGCACGAACAGCAGCTCCCGGCCGATGGCGCGCCGGAGGGTGCTCTGCAGGTCGGTGCCGCCGTCGTAGGTGGCGCCGAGGATGCTCACTGCCGGGTCGAGCGCAAAGAGCGTGGCGGGGTCGAGCGTGCCGAGGCTCACCCGCTGGTCGGAGGCGCCCTTCGGCACCGCCACGGGGAGGGTGCGCCGCACCAGCACTCGCCCGGAGTTGTAGATGGTGAGGCCGGTCTGCGCCGACAACGGCGCCGCGGCGGCCAGCAACAGCGCGGCCGCCACCGCAATACGACGGGAGGTGTTCATCGGGGGAGGTACTCCATGGCGATGCGGCTCACGATCCGCCGCACGATGACGTAGGTGGCCAGCACGGCGACGATGCCGTAGATCCGGCCCAGCGCGGGCTCAGGCGGCACTCGGAGCCAGACGTAGAGCCCCATGAGCGCCGTGGCGCCGAGCGCCACGCGGCCGCCCAACCGGCTGGCGCGGGCTTGGCGCCTTGCGTGGCAGTCGGGGCAGTCGGTGCCCCAGCTGAGGCCGTACACCCGCTTGCCGCAGGTGAGACAGGGAACGTCAGGCGATCCGCCGGACAACTGCATCGCCGAACTCCGTGGTGGTGGCGCTGCCGCCCAGGTCGCGGGTGCGGACCTGGTCCTGCTCGACGACCCGGGCCACCGCCGCGCGGACGGCGTTGCCCGCCGCACCCTCGCCGACGTGGTCGAGCATCATGGCGCCGGCCAGGATGAGGGCCGCTGGATTGGCGATGCCCTTGCCGGCGATGTCGGGCGCGCTGCCGTGCACCGCCTCGAAAATGGCGGCGTGGGTGCCGATGTTGCCGCCGGGCGCCAGCCCGAGCCCGCCGACCAGCCCGGCGGCGAGGTCGCTCAGGATGTCGCCGAACATGTTGGTGGTCACCAGCACGTCAAATTGCTCGGGCCGGATCACCATCTGCATGGCGGTGTTGTCGATGATCAGGTCGTTGAACGCGACCCGACCCTCGTACTCCGCGCCCACCGTGCGGCCCACCTCGAGGAAGAGCCCGCTCACCATCTTCAGGATGTTGGCCTTGTGGACGATCGTGACCTTCTTGCGCCCGTTCCGCAGCGCGTACTCGAAGGCGTAGCGCACGATCCGCTCGCAGCCCACGCGGGTCACGATGGCCATCGACTCCGCCACCGCCCGTGGGTCGCTGCCCACGCGCACGAAGTGCTCGACCCCCACGTACAGCCCTTCGACGTTCTCGCGCACCAGCACCAGGTCCACGTTGGCGAACTTGCCGATGCCCTGGAAGGAGCGGACCGGGCGGAGGTTGGCGTAGAGCTCGAATTCCTTGCGGAGCCCGACGTTCACCGAGCGGTAGCCGGTGCCCACCGGAGTGGTGAGCGGGCCCTTGAGCGCCAGGTGGGTGCGGCGGATGCTCTCGACCGTGGCGTCGGGGAGCGGATCGCCGGCGCGGTCCACCCCGGCCATGCCCGCCACCTGCTCGTCCCACTCGAACTTGACCCCGGTGGCCTCGAGCACCTTCCGGGTGGCGGCGGTGATCTCCGGGCCGATGCCGTCTCCCGGAATCAGCGTGACGGCATGGCTCATGGATCGACGGCGATGGTGGGCAGGAGGACCTGCATGACGGAGTCGAGCGCCGCGGCCGGCGTGGCGCCGGTGGCGATGATGTAGCTCCGGAAGATGACGGTACCGACCCGGGTGTCCACGCCCGCCAGGTTGACGCGGGCCTCGACGGCGCCGGCGCTGTCGTGCTGGAAGGAAAGCGCGGCGGGCACCAGGACGAACCGCCCGCCCGCGATGGCCATCAGGGTGCGGAGGTTCGAGATGAGCGGGTCGGGCACCTTGTCCATCTCGGGGTTCCGGAGCGCCGACTGGCCCATGTAGTCTGGGTCGGCCGCGATGCCCGGCGCCCGGCGCGCCATGCTGCGCATCTGCGCGGGCAGCTTCCAGTTCACCTCGGGCGCCCGCATCATGAGCCCCTCGCCGATCAGCGAATCGACCCACTGCGTGGCGGCGGTCCGGTTGACGAAGGGCGGCTTCCCGATGAGGGAGTCGCGCGCGGTGACCAGCGTGGACGGCAGCACTCCGACCACCTGGCCGGCGATGCCCTGCGTGTTGAGCGGAATGGCCGGCGGCATCTTCACGTTGGTCGGCGGCTTCGGCGGGGCAGTCTGCGCCTGGGCGAAGTCGGGGCCCACCGGGGACTGCTTCCCGCCCAGACACGCGACGAGGACCAGCACCAGCACCATCCGAAATATGCGCTTCACGGGGGACTCCCTTGTCGGGGCCGCCGGCGGGTGCAGGGCGCCAGGCGGCCACGGGTAAGTCGCGGTTGGGTAACGTGATACCGGCCCGCCGCCTGAAGGCAGCGGAGGGTCGGAAGCACCGGAAAGCTAATGGGGAGCGGGGGTGGGGGCGAGGGCGCGCTATTCGAGGGAAAGACCGCCATCCACGACCAGGACTTGGCCGGTGACGTGGCGGGCATCATCGGAGCAGAGGAAGGCGATGACCTTGGCCACGTCGGCCGGCTCGGCCACCCGGCCGAGGACCGAGTGCTTCTTGGCGCGCTCGATGACGTCGTCGGGCAGCATCCCCATCCGCTCGGTGCGGATAAACCCGGGGGCCACCGCGTTGACATTCACGTTGGACGGGCCGAGCTCCACCGCCGCGGCACGGGTGAGGCCGATGACCCCCGCCTTGCTGGCGGCGTAGTTGGCCACGCCGAAGCCGGGCCGTTCGGCCTGGTGGGCGCTCACGTTGACGATCTTGCCGTACTGTTGCTCGCGGAACACAGGAGACACGGCCCGGATGCACTGGAAGGTGCCCGTGACGTTGGTCTCGAGGACCTCCTTCCACGCCCGGTCGGTCATCCGCCAGAGGGCGCCGTCCATGGCGATGCCGGCGTTGTTGACCAGGATATGTAGCCCTCCGAGCTCCTTCCGCGCGTCGGTCATGAACCGCTCGACCGCCATGGCGTCGCGCACGTCGCACTTGGAAGCGTAGACCTGCACGCCCATCGCGCGGAGCGCGGTCTCCGTCAGGAGCGCCTGCTCGGTCACGTCGCGGCCGGTCAGGTTCACATAGCAGAACGCCACGTGACAGCCCTGCCGCCCGAACTCGAGCGCAATGGCACGGCCGAGCCCTGTGGCGCCGCCCGTGACGACTGCCACCTTGCCCTTGAATCCGGTCTCGGCGGTCACCGGCTGCGGCTGCTCGAGCACCGCGCCCGAGGTCCGGCGGCTCGCGGCCGCCTGCCAGTGGGCGCCCTTGTACTCGGGGGGAGGGGTGGTCATAGACCGACGAAGGTACGGCGCGGAATGGGGGAGGGCAAGCTTCCCGGCGGGGCCGGGACGCCGCATCTTATGCCCATGCACAAACTGCTCTGGATCCTCATTTCGGTGGTCGGCGCGGCGGCGTTGGGCGTCGTGGCGCTGCACCGGGGGGAAACGATCAGCGCCGCGTGGCTGGTGCTCGCCGCCGTCGGCACCTACCTCGTGGCGTACCGCTACTACGCGCGGTTCCTGGCCTCGCGGGTGCTGGGCATCGACCCCCGGCGCGCGACCCCCGCCGAACGGCTCAGCAACGGCCGGGACTTCGTGCCCACCACCCGCGGCGTCCTCTTCGGCCACCATTTCGCGGCCATCGCAGGGGCGGGCCCGCTGGTGGGCCCAGTGCTGGCCGCGCAGTTCGGCTACCTCCCCGGGCTCCTCTGGATCGTCTTCGGCGTGGTGCTGGGCGGCGCGGTGCAGGACTTCGTCATCCTCTTCGCCTCGATGCGCCGCGACGGCAAGTCGCTGGGCCAGATGGCCAAGGAAGAAATCGGCCCCGTTACCGGCATGGCGGCCATGCTCGCCATCCTGGCCATCATGATCATCCTGCTCGCCGTGCTGGCGCTCGTGGTGGTCAACGCCCTCCGCGACAGCCCCTGGGGCATGTTCACCATCGCCTGCACGATCCCCATCGCGCTCATCATGGGCTTCTGGATGAAGGTCTGGCGGCCGGGGCGCACCCTGGAGGCCACGGCGTTCGGCATCGTGCTGCTGCTCGCGGCGCTGGTGGGCGGGCGGTACGTGGCGGAGAGCGCCACGCTGGCGCCCTTCTTCACGGCCGGCGGCACCACGATCGCCTGGCTCATCATCGGCTACGGCTTCGTGGCCAGCGTGCTCCCGGTGTGGATGCTGCTCTGCCCGCGGGACTACCTCTCCACCTTCATGAAGATCGGCACCATCCTCCTCCTGGCGGTGGGGATCCTGCTGGTGATGCCGCCGCTCAAGATGCCCGCGCTCACCCAGTTCATCGACGGCACCGGGCCGGTCTTCGCCGGCAAGCTCTTTCCCTTCGCGTTCATCACGATCGCCTGTGGCGCCATCAGCGGTTTCCACGCCATGGTGGCGAGCGGCACCACGCCCAAGATGCTGCGCCGCGAGGTTGACGCTCCCCTCATCGGCTACGGCGGGATGCTGATGGAGTCGTTCGTGGCGGTGATGGCGCTCTGCGCCGCCACGGTGCTCGACCCCGGCGTGTACTTCGCCATCAACGCCCCGCTCGCCACGCTGGGCGGCTCGCTCGACACTGCCGCTCAGACCATCCGGACGTGGGGATTCTCGGTGACCCCCGAGCAGATGAACGCCCTCGCCGCCTCGGTGGGCGAAACGACCCTGCTCGCGCGCACCGGCGGCGCGCCCTCGCTGGCGGTGGGGATGTCCCAGATCTTCTCCGGCGCCTTCGGCGCCCACCTCACGGCGCTTTGGTACCACTTCGCCATCATGTTTGAGGCGCTGTTCATCCTGACCACGGTGGACACCGGCACCCGCGTCGGGCGGTTCATGTTCCAGGAACTGGCGGGCCACGCCTGGGCGCCGCTGGGCCGCACCTCCTGGTACCCCAGCATCATCTTCGCCTCTGCGGCGGTGGTGGCCGGCTGGGGTTGGTTCCTCCTCCAGGGGGTGCAGGACCCGCTCGGCGGCATCAACACCCTCTGGCCGCTCTTCGGCATCAGTAACCAGCTGCTGGCGGCCGTGGCGCTCGCCGTCGGCACCACGGTCCTGATCCGCTCGGGCCGGGCCCGCTATGCGTGGGTCACCCTCCTGCCGCTCGCCTGGCTCCTGGTCGTCACCCTCACCGCCGGCTGGCTCAAGATCTTCTCGGCGGACCCGCGGCTCGGCTTCCTGGCGCACGCCGCCAGCACCGCGGCCCAGGTGGCGGCCGGCACGATGGACCCGGGCCGCGGCGCGCGGCTCATCTTCAACGACCGGCTCGACGCCGCGGTGGCGGCACTGTTCATGGGGGTGGTCGTGCTGGTCGTGGTGTCGTCGGTGCGGGTCTGGCTGGGGGTGCTGCGGGGCCGCTCCACGGTGACGAGCCGCGAAACTCCCTTCGTGGAGACCACCTATGCCACCTGAAGTGCGCGGGCTCGCCACCCGGTGGATGGCCGTGCTCCGGCGGGTATCCGGCATGCCCGACTACCAGGCGTTCGTCGAGCACCAGCGTACGCACCACCCCGGCCAGCCGGTGCCGAGCGAGCGCGACTACTTTACCGCGTTCGTGACCGCCCGATACTCCGACGGCCCGACGAGGTGCTGCTAATGAGTCGATTTGTACGCTATTTCGTGAACGGGTTGATTCTCTCGACGCCGATCGCCATCACGCTGTACGTGTGCTGGCAGATCTTCCGCACGGTGGACGGCTGGCTCAATCTGCCGATCCCGGGGCTCGGGTTCCTCGCCACGATCGGGTTGATCGTGTTCGTCGGCTGGCTGGCCACCACGTACCTGTGGAATTCCCTGTTCGGGCTCGTCGAGCAATTGATGGAGCGGGTGCCGCTGGTTCGCTTCCTCTACAACTCGCTCAAGGAAGTGTTGGGCGCGTTCGTGGGAGAAAAGAAGCGGTTCGACCGGCCGGTGGTGGTGCGGCTGATGCCCGGCGGGCACGCGCTGGCCCTCGGGTTCCTCACCCGCGAATCACTGGGCCACCTCGGCCTCAACGGCATGGTGGCGGTGTACCTGCCGCAGTCCTACAACTTCGCCGGCCAGGTGCTGCTCTTCCCGGCCGACCAGGTCACGCCGCTCGACTCCGCCAGCAGCGACGTGATGGCGTTCATCGTGTCGGGCGGGGTGGTGGAGGTGTCCGACCGGGCGAACGAAGGACCAGCCACGCCAGCGCGGTAAGCGCCATCAGCACCGCCGAGGCGCGGAGCGCCGTGCCGGCGCCGGCATCCTGGTAGACCCAGCCGAACGCCAACCCCGCCGGCAGTGCCGCTAGTCCCGTCAGCGCGTGGTAGGCCCCGAAGCCGCGCCCGGTGCGCACGGGGGCCAGCTGGGCCACCAGTGAGCGTTCGGCGGGCTCCAGCAGCCCGCTCGCCAGCCCCAATGCCAGGAAGGTGGCCACCCCGCCCACCTCGCCCGGCGTGCCGCCCATCAGGTACGACACCGCCGCAAAGACCAACCCTCCCGCCGCCACCGTGCCCCGCGTGCCGATCCGGTCGCTGAGCCATCCCCCCGGATAGGCCGCCGCACTCCGCACCACGTGCAGCCCCGCCCACACCAGCGGTATCGTCGCGACCGCCACGCCGAGTCCCTGCAGGCGGAGCAGCAGCAGCGCCTCGGGCACCCGGAAGAGGGTCAGCGCCGAGAGCATCACGACCGGCCCCCAGAACACGTGGCCGGTCGCGTCGCGCGTGGCGGCTGGACTCGCGGGAAGAGGCCGAACCGGCGTGGCGCGGCGCAGCACCCAGAGGAGGATCAGCATCACCACGAGGCCCGGGAGCCAGGTCCAGGCGATGACGTCGCGCACCGCCACGCCGCGCCGGAGCAGGAACCAGGCGGCCACCGAGCCCAGCACCGCGCCGAAGTGATCGGCCCCGCGGTGGAAGCCGAAGGCCCGGCCCATGAGCGGCGCGGGAGTGGAATCGGCGATCATCGCGTCGCGGGCCGGTGTACGAAGCCCCTTCCCCACCCGGTCGATGACGCGGAAGCCCACCACCTGCATCGCCGACCCGGCGAAGGCGATGAACGGCCGGATGAGGAGCGCGGTGCCATAGCCGACGAGCACCAGCGGCTTCCGCCAGCCAGGCCGGTCCGACCAGCGCCCGCTGATCCACTTGAGCGCGGCGGAGGTGAGATCGGAGGCGCCGTCGAGCGCGCCGAGGATGGCGGCGCCGCCGCCGAGCGACGTCACGAAGGCCGGGAGCAGCGGATAGACCATCTCGCTCGCGAAGTCGTTGAAGAGCGAGACGAGGGAGAGGCCCTTGACGGTGGCGGGGAGGCGGGAAGCCGGAGAAGCTGGACTTGGCTCAGTGTAAGTCATTGGCACCAAACACCTTAACAGGCCCTGCGATGAACGGGCCGTGGTCGAGAACGATTTTGTGACTGTGCACCAGGGTCCATGCCACTAGATTTGGCCCCCCATGACCGCCCCCCACCTCGAGACCGCCGGCTTCCGGGAAGCGACCATCCGGTCCACCCCGATCCGCGACCTCGGCCTGACCATCGAGGGAACGCGCCTCGAGCCGATCCTGGCGGAGTACCGCCGGGAACTCCAGGCGCTGGGGCTCCACAGGCTCGCCCCCCGATTCTACCTCTCCACCGAGTGGGGGGTGCCGTTCGAGACGGTGGCCATCGCCATCCCGTTCTATCTGGCCAGCGCCGAACTGCAGGAACTGCACGACGCGCGGACCGGCCACGTCGAGGGGCGCGACCCGGAGGAGATCCTGCGCTACCTGCGCCACGAGATGGGGCACGTGGTCAACTACGCCTACCGGCTGTACGACGACGCCGAATGGGAGCGCCTCTTCGGCTCGATGAGCGAGCCGTACGAGGAGGAGTACCGCCCCGTCCCCTTCAGCCGGAAGCATGTCCGGCACCTGCCGGGCTGGTACGCGCAGAAGCACCCCGACGAGGACTGGGCGGAGACCTTCGCTGTCTTCTCGACGCCGGGGCTCGACTGGCGGGCAGAGTACGCCACGCGGCCCGAGGCGCTGGCCAAGCTGGAGTACTGCGCGCGCACCGTCCTCGAGCTGCTGGACCGCGAGCCGGTGGTGGTAGACGACGAACTCGACGAGGACGTCGGCGAGCTCGAGTACTCACTCGACCAGTTCTACCGCGACCTCTCCGCCGGCGAGGCGGGACTGGCGCTCAACCTCGACGCCACCCTTCGCAGCATCTTCCCCGCCGGCGCCCCCGCGGCCAGGCCCGACGCGCTCCGGACGGCCGCAGGGCTCCTTCACCGGCTGGAAGGGGAACTCCTGGGCAATGTCTATCGCTGGACGGGACACTTCCCGGAGCGGACCCGCGTGCTGATCGACCACCTCGGAGCCCGGGCCGAACAGCTCGACCTGCGCTACCGGACCGCCGACGAGGCGTCGGTGACGGTGGCGCTCACCACGCTGGTCACCTCGCTCGCCATGAACTACGTCCAGACCGGCACCTACCTGCGCTAGCGGTCCCCGCCGTTCCTCACCACGACAACACGAGATTGAGGCCCAGCCCGCGCTGGTCGGGCGAGCCGTCCCAGTACTCCTCCCACGCGGCGTAGGGCTCGACGGCGAAGACGTTTCCGACCGGGAAGTGCACACCGGCCTCGTAGCGCACCTTGGTCCATTCCCCGTTCTGGATCGAGTAGAACCACTCGGCATCGGCGTAGGGAACCGGCTGGTAGCTCCCCAGCGTCAGCACCGCCTCGAGCCAGAGCCGGTTGCGGTAGCGCGTGGAGTAGTCGCCGTCGGTCCACCGGAAGTCGAAGCCGTTCCGGTCGGCGAGGGTGAACACGCCCTTTCGCAGGCGCCCGGTGAGCTCGAAGAGCACGCGGTTCTGGGTGGTCGGGTCCGATACGCCGAGGTCGGTGGCGTACCGGTAGCCCATGCGGAACATCAGCGGCTGAAGGCGGTCGAAGGCGAGCGCGTCGACGGCCGGACGGTGGGCAAAGAGCCGCCTGCGCTTGGCGAACAGGTCCACGTTGACGCCGTACTGCGCGTTGTCCACCACCGGCTCGGGCCCGAAGGTGTACGTGGCGAGGCCGTAGAGCCGGACGAACTCGCTCGCCTGGTAGTAAACGTCCAGTTCCGGCCAGAAGACGCCGTCCACGGTGCCCGTTCCGGTCTGCGCCCCGGCGGCGCGGGCGCCGACGAGGAGCAGCGCGGCGAGCAGCAGCCTGGAGCGGGGCAGCTAGGCCTCCGCGGGCTTCTTGGCGTTCTCCACGCTCTTCTTGCTGGGCTCCGCCGCCTTCTTGGCACCCTCGGCGCTCTTCCGGAGCCCGGCGCCCCGCCGGTAGCGGTCGGTGGCGAGGTCCACGATCCGCTGGATCAGCGCCGGATACGGAATTCCAGCGGCCGCGGCCGCCATCGCGAACTCGCTGTCGCGGGCCAGGTAGCAGCTCGCGTTGACCTCCAGCACGTAGATGTCGCCGGTGTCGGTGAGCCGGAGGTCCACCCGGCCGTAGTCCCGCACGCGGAGCGCGCGGTAGGCGTCCACCGACACCTTCTGCAGCTTGGCCCGGAGCTCGTCGGGGAGGTCGGCCAGCACCGACTTGGTCCCCTTGTACTCCGCGCTGTTCTCGTCCCACTTGGCCTTGCTGTCGAGCACGTGGGGCGCTCCCTCGGGCAATCCCGAGAAGTCCAGCTCGATCGGCGGCAGCGCGATCGGGTCGTAGTTGCCCAGCACCCCCACGTAGAACTCCCGCCCCTCGATGTACTCCTCGGCCAGCGCCGAGTCGTTGAGCTCCTCGTGGATGGTGGCCACGCGGCGCATCAGCGACTTCATGTCGGTCACGAGGGAGTTCTTGCGGATGCCGATGGAGGCGTCGGTGCGGAGCGGCTTGACAAAGAGCGGCATCCGCAGGTTGCCGCCGGTCTCGAAGTCCGCGTCGCGCGCAAAGACGGCGAACCGCGGGTACAGGATGCCGTGGAAGGCGAGGAGCTTCTTGGAGAGGGCCTTGTCCTGCGTGAGGTACGACTCGCCGGGGCCGCAGCCGGTGTACTGCAGGCCGAGCAGGTCGAGCAGCCCTTCCATCGCGATGTCGCCGAACATGTTCTCGGCGAACATCTCGACCAGGTTGAACACGAGGTCGGGCCGGCGGCGCTGCAGCCCGGCCAGCACCCGCTTCACGTCGGCGTGGACGCCGAGGATCGCCACCTGGTGCCCCTGGCGGCGGAGCGCCCGCGCCACCTGCATCACCACCACGTCGTACTCGGTGGAGCGCTCCTTCCCCTCCACGTACGTCAGCACGGTGATTCTCACGGGCGGCCCTCCCTCGGGTCAGTCGTCGAGCCCCATTCCCCAGCGGATCAGCGATACCGGCAGGCCACCGTAGGCCAGCACCGCGTCGTGAAAGGCGCGCACCGGCATGGCGGGGCCCACCCGCGCCCGCCAGCTCTCGCGGAGCTGCAACAGCTCGCGGCGGCCGACCGCGTCGGCCAGGGCGTAGGTGGGGCGCGCCGAGGCGCGGCGCACCATCTCCATCGCCTCGTCCTTGTCCACCGCCAGGTGCTCCACCGCGTAGGATACCCCCTCGGCCGGCGTCATCCCGCGGGTGTGGAGGCCCACGTCGAGGATGACGCGCACCGCGGCGCGGAGCCGCCGCATCGTGCCGACGAGCCGTGCCTCCGCCCCGCCCGCGAACCCCGCCTCGGCGAGCAGCTCCTCCGCGTACAGCGCCCAGCCGCGCACCGTCAGCGGCGTCCAGAGATACTTCCGCACCAGCGATCGCTGCGCCGCCGCCGTCTGCCGCTGGAGGAAGTGACCGGGCCACGCCTCGGCGGCGGCCCAGGCCCAGGTCTCGTGCCGCGAGTGTACAGCCCCGCTGTCCGCCCCGCTCACGTACAGACGCCCCTCCCTGCCCCGTTCCTCGGGGCCCGGCGGCACGCACCAGACCGCGGGCAGGAAGTGCTGCAGGTGGGTCGGGGTCCGCTCCACGCGGAGCTCGGTCGGCGGCAGCGCCACCAGCCCCGACTCGGCCAGGAAGCCGCGCGCGCGGCCCACCTCGTCAGCGTAGGCCTCGAGCAGCGGCACCTGGGGGCCCTCCGCGCGGAGCCGGCGCACCGTCTCGGCCCACGCCACGCCGGGCGAGAGCTTGAGCGCGGCCTCCTGCATCGCCGCGCCCGCCTCCTCCACCAGCCGGAGCCCATAGCGCCAGAGCTCGGGCGCCGTGGATCGGAGGGCGTGCTCGTGATGCAGCCGCCGGTTGAACTCGTCTTCGCCCACGGCAAAGGAGAGCTCGGCGGGGTTGGCCTGCAGCTCGGTGCGGAGCGTCGTCTTGAAGTGGGCCAGCGCGGCGGCGGCTTCGTGCGCGGCGGCCGCGAGCGCCTCGGCGTGCGCCGGCACCCGGCGGGCGAACTCCGCGGCCACCATGCGCGGCAACTCGGCGCCGCCCTCCAGCATGGTGAGCGCGGTGCCGAGCATGACCGGCGGCGGGCTCCGGAGGGTGGCGGTGGCGCCGGTCAGGAACTCGGGAGTGGCCTGGAGCCGCGCGAGCGCGGCGTCGGCGCGGCGCTCGGTGTCGTCGTCGGCGCGGTCGATGAGGCCCTGCAGCGCGGCGAAGAGATGCGAGAGCCAGAACGCCGGGTCGTGCACGTGGGGGCGT
>CAZNDK010000010.1:17716-67867 GCA_964571795.1 uncultured Gemmatimonadaceae bacterium
CAGCGCGGCGAAGAGATGCGAGAGCCAGAACGCCGGGTCGTGCACGTGGGGGCGTTCATGCTGGAACCGGAAGATGGTGACCCGGATGTCGTCGAGGAGGGCGGTGCGGTCGATCTCGTCCTGCAGGTCGGCGATTTCCAGCTCCTCGACCGCCCCGGCCATGGCCCGGAAGGCGGCGAGCTGCCGGCGGACGCTGACGTCGTCGAAGCCGCCCAGCCGCGCGTCGGAGGCGGCGTCGCCGACCGCCGTGCCCGCCGCGGGGTCGAAGTTCCAGCGAAGATCGAGGTAGGACCGCGCGAGCGTGTCAGTGACGGATGGCATCGGCCACGCTCCGCGCCCGGGCCGCCGCGATGAGCCGGTGACAGTCGTCCTCGCCCAGTACGCGGTCGGCGAGCTTGGCCGCGGCGAACAGCGCCTCGGAGGCCACGCCGTCTTCCGGATCGTACCCGTGCTCCCCGAGCCAGCACTTCACGTTCGACAGGCCCGACACCGGGGAAATCTCGATCCGCTGCCGGAATCCGAAGATGCCGGCCGGCACGCTGGAGTACACCCGGTCGGCCAGCCACTCGTCGCCCTTTTTGCGCGCCTTCATGATGGCGGCGGCATGCACGCCCGTGGCGGTGCGGAAGGCGTCGCTCCCCACCACGGGATACTGCGCCGGCACCGGCACGCCGGTGGCGTCGGAGGCGAGCTGGCAGTACTCGCTCAGTTTCGAGAGGTCGCCGGTGTGGAGCCCGAGCAGGTAGAGGTTGACGATGAGCAGGTCCATCTCGGCGTTGCCCACCCGCTCCCCGATGCCGAGCGCGGTGCCGTGCACCCGGTCCACGCCGGCCTCGATGGCGGCCAGGCAGTTGGCGATGCCGAGCCCGCGGTCGCGGTGGCCGTGCCAGTCGATCTTGATCGACTCGCCGGAGGGTTTCACGATCTCGTCCTGGATGAAGCTGATCAGCGCGCGCACGCCGGCCGGCGTGGCAAAGCCGACGGTGTCGGCCAGGCAGAGGCGTCGGGCGCCGCACCGGATGGCCGCGCCGTAGAGCGCCTTCAATGTTTCGGGGCGGGCGCGCGTGGTGTCCTCGGTGACGTACATGACCGGGAGGCCGTGCTTGACGGCGAAGGTCACCGCCTCTTCCGACACCCGCACCATCTTGTCGAGAGTCCAGTCTTCGGCGTACTGCCGGATGCTCGACGAGCCGATGAAGGTGGCGGCCTCGATCGGCACGCCCACTTCCTCCGACACCCGCACGATCGGCTCGACGTCGGCAATGACCGTCCGCGCCGCGCAATTCATGTTGATGGGGAGCTTCTGGTCCACGACTTCCTTCGCCAGGGCCCGCACCTGCGCCACCGCGCGAGGGCCGGCGCCGGGGAGGCCGATGTCCGCGGCGCGGACGCCGAGGTCGGCCATCAGGTGCAGGAGGCGGATCTTGACGTCCATCGGCGGGTCGATGACCGACGGGCTCTGCAGCCCGTCGCGCAGCGTCTCGTCGTTCAGCACGACCGGCGCGCGCGCGTAGTCGAAGGCCGTGTTCTGGGCATTCCAGTCGTAAACGAGATCGTCGCGATTCATTCTCGAAGTCTCGTGCCTTGGGGCGGGGGCGTCAAGCGCCTCCGCGCGCTTCAGCGCGCGCGGAGTTCGGCGTCGTCGCCCAGGCTGGCGTCGCCGCGGAGGCCGTCCACCTTGACGCGGTTGCCGAGGAGGGCGCCGTCGAGCACCGAGGCGGAGATGACCGCGTCGCGGCCGATGATGGTGTTGCGGAGGGTGCTGTCGGTTATCCTGGTGCCCGCCTCTACAGATACGTTGGGGCCGATGGTGCTCCGCTCGATGACCACGCCGTCCTCGATGTACACCGGGTCCACCACCACGACGCCCGGGAATTCCCGGCGGCGCGCGGCGCCCTTCTCGAGGAGGATCCCGTTGGTTTCGAGCAGGGTGCCTGGCGCGCCGCAGTCGTACCAGCCACCCACCTCCGCGGCCAGGATGCGCCGCTTGTGCTCGATCATGTGCTGGAAGGCGTCGGTCAGGTAGAACTCGCCCCTGTTGGCGGGGGCGGCGAGCACGTGGTCGATGCCGGCCCAGAGGGCCTGCACGTCGCGGATGTAGTAGAGGCCGATGTTGGCGAGCTTGGAAATCGGCGTGGAGGGCTTCTCCACGATCTTCGTCATGAAGCCCTTGGAGTCGGTGACCACCACGCCGAAGCGCTGGTAGTCCTCCACCTCCCTGGCCCAGATGATCCCGTCGGCGTCGGTGCGGTTGATGAGCGTCAGGTCGGCCTCGAACACCGTGTCCACGAAGATGATCAGCACCGGGCCGGTCACGAACGGCCGCGCGAGGTTGATGGCGCCCGCGGTGCCGTCCTGCACCTTCTGCTCGATGAAGCGGCAGGGAATGCCGTAACGGTCCTTCGCGTAGGCCTCGACCGCCTCCTTCAGGTGGCCGGTGATGAAGATCAGCTCGGTCACGTTGAGCCCCTCGAGGCGGTCCATGACCCAGTCCATGACCGGGCGGCCCGCCACCTTGAGCATCGGCTTGGGCACGAGGTGGGTGTGCGGACGAAGGCGCGTGCCCTTGCCGGCCAGCGGGATGATGACCTGCATCAGCTGCCGCGGCCGTAGCGGTCGGAGAGCCGGACCAGGTCGTCGAGCTCGGGGGTGGAGGCCTCGAGCACGTCGCTGTCCACCACCGCCTCGATCTGGTGCACCAGGCCGGCGGGGATGTGGACCGACTCGCCGGCGCGGAAGGCGCGGGCCACCAGCTCGTCGCCGGGCCGGGTGCGAAGGATGAGCTCGCCGGACAGCACGTGCATCGTCTCGTCCTTCTTGTTGTGGTATTGCAGGCTCAGGACGTGGCCGGCCTTCACGTGCAGCACCTTGCCCACGTAGCGGTCGGTGCGCGCCCAGATGAGCTCGTGGCCCCACGGCTTGTCCACGCGGTACGGCACGTCCGGCATCAGGTCCCCAGCGCTCGAAGTTTGAAGGAAGAGGGCGACGTCACACACGCCCGCACGCATACTCCACATCCCACGCACCCCTCGGCACGGATGACGGGGTGGCCCGCCTCGTCCATGGTCAGGGCGGATGGCCCGACCGGGCAAGCCTGGGCGCACACACGGCACTCGGAGCCGTGGAAGGTGATGCAGCGCTCGGGGATCAACTCCAAAATCCCGAGATGCACCCCCGCCCAGCCATCGGCCGGCACCGTGAGCGCGTCGGTCGGGCAGGCCTTGGCGCAGGGCATGTCCTGACAGGCGATGCACGGCTGCAGCTTCGGGTCGTAAAACGGCGTGCCCGCGGCGAGCCCCGCGCCCGGGGCGGCGAACTGGATCGCGTGCGGCGGGCAGACATCACCACAGGCGCCACAGCGGGTGCAGGCGGTGAGGAACCCCACTTCCGGAAGCGCCCCCGGCGGCCGGAAGTACCGCTTCTGGATGACGGTGTCCTCGGCCTTTGCCACCAGCCGCTCGACCCAGTCGCCCACGACATCGCGGAAGAAGTCCCGCCGGTCGCCGCCGCGACGATCCCATGGGGCGCTCATCCCGGAAGTCTAGCAGGCACAACTGTTTCTGTCATTGCGAGGCTACGAAGTAGCCGAAGCAATCTGCTGTGCCCTTCACCAACCGCTCTGAACCCCTCACCCCCGGGGCCCCCTCTCCCTCCGGGAGAGGGGGGCGAGGTGGGCGGTTCTTGTGGCTAGATGGCCGGCACGAAGCTGAAGAGCCACCGGAAGCCCACCGTGTCGGACGGATCGGTGTCCTGTGCCAGCCCGGCCTGGCTGACCCAGATCGGCACGTCGAAGCGGGTCACGAACGAGGTGCTGCCGATCCGGTGCGAGGCGCTGATGCCGAGCCCCGCGTCGGCGAAACCGCGGAGCGGGCCGTACACCGCAGTGCCCGACGGGAGGTCGGCGAGCGCGATGTCTCCCCAGGCGCTGACGCTCACCTGGCTGAAGAGCTTCTTGCCGCGGCGCGTGACCAGCGTCCGGTCCAGCTGCGCATTCAGCGAGTAGGCCTGCCGCGAGCTGGCGTGCGGGTCGAAGCCGCGGAGGTTGGCGCCGCCCGGCGCCTGGTAGTAGACCCCGGGCCGGACCAGCAGGGCGCCTTCGGAACGCAGGAACGGGTTGTAGAGGCTCTGGTACGGGTCGGCGCCGGCCAGGTACACCTGCCGCTGCTTGACCAGCGGGTCCTCCGCGAGCGCCATGCCGGCAAAGCCGCGGACGGCCAGGCTCATCTTCTTGCCGAGCGGGCGGCGCGCGGTGCCCGTCACGGACCAGCGCAGGTAGGCCTGCGTGTCGTAGCGGTTCTCGGTGGTGACCCCCGGCCCTTCGTTGTCGTACACCACGCCGCCGGCGAGCGAGGAGGTGGCGCCGAGCTGCCAGCTGCCGCTCCGGTTGGATACGCCGCCGTAGCTCGTGGCCTCGATGGTGCCGGCGTCCTGGTAGAAGCCGGGGTCCAGGAATTCCATGTCGGTCGTGGTGACCCAACGGAGTGACAGGCCCTGGGTGACGGTGGGACCGCTCGTCATGTGCGCGCGCCGCTTCTTCTCGAAGGCGATCGTGGCGCCGGCGCGGCCTTCCATCGAGAAGCCCTCGAACACCTGGCTCATGTTCGGCGCGCGCAGGATGGTCGGGTTCTTGATGCGCGCAAAGACGTCGAACCGGTACACCGGGTCGTCCGCGCCCCAGCCGGTGCCGCTGGTGAGGGAGAGGATGTTCTGGTCGAACCGGCCCAGGTAGTCGGTCCGGCTCCGTAGACCGACCGTGACACCTCCGGCGTCGTTGTACCACACCTCGGGGGCGATGCCCATCGTCAGGTGGTCGCGCGCGGTGCGGGTCGAGAAGTAGGTGTCGAGGTAGGGCTCGACGCGGGCCGGGTTGGGGAAGAGCCCGAACGCCTTGTGGTTGTCGAGGAAGTTCCAGTCGCCGGTCTGCACCTTCGGGTCGAGGGTGACGCTCTTCGGCTCGCTCTGGGTGCGGACCACCACCCACTCGCGGTCGGCGTTGCCCCCGGCGCGCACCGTGGCCGTGTCGGTGGCGCCGATGACCTGCACCTCCACAGGAATCTGCCTCGGCGCTTTCCGCAGCACCTCTACCCGGGTCACCCAGCTGCCGTCCTGGCTCCGCGTCTTGCTGGTGCGGCCCACGGCGTAGTCGGTCAGGTCCACCCCGTGGAGCTGCTGCGCGAAGAACGGCCCCAGCGGCTGCTTGGAGGTCTCCTCCGCCACGGCACGGAAGCGGTCCTCGTTCACGTGGCGGAGCTTCCACTGGTCATAGTACTGGCGGAGGATCCGCTGCATGGTGGAGTCGCCCACCACGTACTGCAACCGGCGGAGGAAGAGCTCGCCGCCGGAGTAGATGCTGGTGTTGTAGGTGAAGAAGTCGTTGTACTCGTTGCTGGTCATGCTGTAGGGCTGGGCGTAGCCGTCGAGCTGCATGCCGAGCAGGAACTGCTCGGTGCGCGCGGCGAAGTCACCGGCCTGCCCCTCGGCCTCGTCGAACAGGCCGGTCTGGTACTCGGTGAAGCCCTCGTCCAGCCACCCTTCGCGCCACTCGTTGTTGGCCAGGATGCCCATCAGGTAGTTGTGGCCCAGTTCGTGGACGATGAGCCCCTGCCCCGCCGAGCCGTCCATGATCATCATCGGGAACTCGGTGCCGCCGCCCTCGATCCGGTGGACGTTGGTGAGCTGCGGCCACGGGAAGGTGCCGAAGGTCTGGTCCAGCCAGGCGAGCGCCTTCTCGGTGCGCTGGACCGCCACGCCGCCGCCCCAGGACTTTTCGTCGCCGGGCTGGTAGAGCACGTGGACCACCGTGCCCCCCGACCGGCCGCCTTCGTAGCGATAGTCGGGGTTGAGCGACATGGCGAAGTGATGGACGTCGGCGGCGTACCAGGTCACGATCTTGCGGCCGGCCGCGGCGGTCGCCGCGCCACAGTTGAATCGGGCCGGGTCGCCGTAGTAGTCGCGCTGGTACTCGATGGCGCGGCCGGGTTGCTTGCTGGCGCGGGCCCAGCCCGGGTCGCCGCAGACTGGCACGCCGGTGGCACCCATGACCTCGTCCTCGGGCACGTTGAGCCGGAGGAGAAACGTGCCGAACTCGCCGTAGAACTCGCCGGCGGGGTACATGGGGTGCTCTTCCCATCCGTACTGGTCGTACACCACCACGCGGGGGTACCACTGGGCGAAGTCGAAGGCCCGGCCCCGGCGCCCCTGGCGGCGAGGTGGAATGGAGGGCCGGGCGTCCCAGTCCATGTCGGCCACGAGGGAATCGCCGGGCGCCAGCGGACGGGGGAGCATGAACCGGACGATGGTGCTGTCCGGCGCGAACGGGTAAATGGCCTGGACAGCCTGGCCCATGATCCGGACATTGGAGACGTGGTTGAACCCGAAGTTGGGTTCCTTCAGGTCATTGAAGCGGCGGTTGTTTTCCAGCGAATCGGCGTCGGCCCAGCGGCTGCCGGGGCGGAAGGCGTTGAGGTAGAGGTGGAAGCTCAGCTGCCGCAGCGTGTCGGGCGAATTGTTGTAGTACGCCAGCCGCTGGTGCCCGGAGAGCACCCCCTTCGGTTCGTCGAGCGAGGCGTCGATCGTGTAGGAAACACGTTGTTGCCAATAGGGCGCGGGGCCGGTGCCTGGCGTGGCCTGCTGCAGGCTGGCGAGCGCAACGAGGGCGAGGAGCATCGTCGGGTCCGGGGTGAGAGCGGCGCGAACTGGGTACGGAAAAGTAAACGGGCCCACCCAAAGGGGTGAGCCCGTTCCCTACGTCGAATAGCGGACTATCGGTTCAACAACTGCCTCCGGAGCATGATCAGCTTGCGACGGAGCGAGCTGACGTGCATCCAGTTACCCACGCGCGATGATTCCACAACGCCGACGTTGAATGGAGGTGGCATCGCCGGTACGGACCATTGGCCGTCAGACGCGCTCATGCGGCGGGCCACAATGGACAATGCCGAGCAGCGGAGGGTGATGAGAAAGCGCGTTCTCTGGGAATGACCCCAGGCAACGTGTCACAAAGCCCTCGCCCGCGACGAGTCATTCTGAGTCCAACCCAACCCAAGCGCGATCAGCGGGTTGGCCTAGCGGGGGCCTGCGCCGCCCTCGGCTTCTGAACTCGCTCAGGGGTTCGAGTCCTCCCTTGGTGCTTTGGCTATCACCCTCCAGCATTTCCACGGACCAATACCACCTCACCCGACTCCCGATTGACCCAGACACCGTGCGTCTGGATGTTTCCTCCTTGGAGTGTTGTTACCCAAACGATGTCGGCCCCATGACCGAACGCCTGGACGCCTGACGGCGTGACCTCCGACCGTGTGAGTCGGGCCTCGATCAGCACCGAATCAGGAACTACTGCCGGATCCCACACTAGTGCCGCGCTAGGTTGGAGCACGCCCGAAAAGACGAGTCCAAGCTTCGCATAGGAGACCAATGTGGTCGAGTCGATTCCAACTGGGGGATGCCCGCTGATCAGGAACCGGAAGCCGCTGGGCGAATTCAACAGGTAGATGACCCCCTTATCATCCAACCCTGTGAGGGCAGAGAAGAGTGTTCCATGCTCAAGCGCGCACTCCCCGCGGAAGAACTTCACTGCAGGGAAGAAGGGTTCCGCAACGGTGTCGACGGTCAAGAGCTCGCGACAGCCGCCCGGCCCGCCGGCTTGCGCGAGGAGCGCAGCTTTGACAATCTCGGCATGATCGTCAGGGGGCTTCTCACGGCATCCGGCGATTTGGATGCAGGCCAAGAGAATAATACAGGCTTTCAACATCAGATCTCTCCCAGTAAATGAAGGGCCGCGCCCACCCTACGCAGTGACCTCGCTACCGGCACTGGCGCTTGGGGTTCGGTGGGCCGAGCGGTGACTTCCGGTCCGGTACCCCACCAAAGATCCTCAGAGTTGCCATCTCAGTCGCGACGGCGCAAGCTTCGCCTGTTGGCCCCAGTGGGCTGGCTCCAGGCGATTGTAGGTCACTTCCATGGACAAGTTCATGTTGAATGGCCGCTCCGATGTTTTCTGGCTCCCGATCCGCATCCACGAAGATCGCGTCAGCCGTTCTACAGCTGCGATTTGTTCTCGGAGCTGTCGGGCCGAGCGCGCTACAACGTGCTTCGATTTCATCTCCGTTGACACCAATGACAGGCATGGACTCTGAGAGCGGGAGCACTCCACCCTTTCCCGCATTGTCATTGATTACTCGTCGTGCATCTTCGTTGGCGCGTTGGTTATTCCACTCTTGACACTGTGTTTCCTTGCCCTTCGCGCGGAGGCTTCTCGGACATAATCCGAAAGGATCCGTGAACGTGGCCGGGTTGTTCCCGTTAAACTGGTAGAGATTCAGCCCGCCCGCGATCCCGATCGGATCCTCCTGGGTCCAACGTCCCGTTGCCTGGTCATACACCCGGTTACGGAAGAACGACAACCCGGACTGGGCCCCACTTTCGAACCGTTCCGCATTGAAATTGCTGGATGAAGCGGTCCCCCCCGAGTACGCCCCACCCCAATTGCGATAGGCCTGCTGCTGGACGCTGGGCTCGCTGCCACCACCCCGCAGACTGGTGCCGTTGCGATCGGTGACCGCGATGAGACGTCCCCCCCCATCTGTGATGAAGTAGGCGTGAACCCCTCCGGCCGCGGTCGAATATCCCAGAACCGGATCATCGGTGCCCGGACCCTGCACAAAGGTCCAGCCAAACGTCGTGCTGTCGTTGACGGTGCGCGAGACATTCTGGCTGTCATAGCCCAAGTCGAAGCCCTCGCAGGAGCGCCCGAGCCGCCCGAGGGGCTCATACGCACAGTCCACCTGCGTTCCGCTGCTGCCTCGGGCACCACAGGCCCAGAATAAGGGATCGCCGGGGTCATAGGATGTGCAGGACCACTCCCAAGTGGCGACGGTCCGGGCCAAGCCGTCGTAATTGTACTGGCGATACCCTGCCTGGACCACGCAAACTGTGCCGTCACTCGAGAGCTTTGAGCATTCCGAGGTGCGAGCCCCATCCGGGTCATAGGCAATCGCGGACCAGAAGTTCCCGTTGCGGTCGTGCCGGGTGATTCGGTTCGACCCCGCACCGATCGTGAAGACGTTGAGGTCGGGCAAGTCGAGCCGCTGGCGGCGCACCATGTTGCCAGACGCGTCGTAGCGAAAGATCCAATTGCCCGCGCCTTGTGTAGAGTCGACTAGCAGTTGGCCCCGGACATCATAGCGGTAAGAGGACTCCTGTGCCCCCACGCCAGCTGTCGGGCATAGCGTGTGCCCGGTCCGCGTCACCTTCCGGATACGTCCGCCCCGGTCAATCCACTTGTTGTGCAAGCTGAACTTCAGCGAGTCATCGTTGATAGTCCCACTATGCTCACTGCAGAGCACGCGAAGTGCGCCATCCAGATCATACGCAAATCGGATAATAGCGCCGTTCGTGAAGGCTACGGTGTCCCGGCGCCCCAAGGCGTCCCAGGCGAAGCGAACAGAGTCTGCCTGAATGGGGTCGTTCAGCCCCGTCGGCCGCCGCCAGCGCACGTAGATCCGTCTCAGGAGCCCAGTGGCTGGATCGTAGCGATAGCTGACGCTGTCATTAGACGTCATATCACCCGGCTTTCCGATCACGTACGTCAATCGCTTGCCGGCTCGGTCGTAGGAATAGGTGTGCCGGAACATGTGGGGTCCGGCCTGCGTCTCGCTCTTGAGCGCCCCGTTGCCGTAGTACGTGCGCGTTGTCGTGCGGCCGCTGCCGAGGGTGGCCGTGAGCATCCGGTTGCCCGAGTCATAGGTGTAAATGACGCTGTCTGCCGCGACCTGGCGGGCATCCCATTGTGACTTCAGGAGCCGGCCGCCAGCATCGTAGGTGTGACGGACCTTTCCGCCGGTTCCGCCGGTGCGCTGCTGTACCGAATCGACGAGCCCCGCTGCATTGTACCACGTAATGTGGCTGGCAAGGAAAGCGTCCTTCTCGGTTTCCAAGCGTCCGGCGCCGTCATACATGAAGCGCTGCTTGACTCCGCGGGGGTCGGCGATCGAATCAAGAAGCCCGAAACTGTAGTAACGGGTCGTAACCAGCGCGGCGGTGGCACCTGAGTCTGCCGGGAAGAGGCTCGAAGGTACGCCAGCCTGTTCCACATGGACCCGACTTTGGACCACAAGATTGGCTTGATTGTATGTGAACTCGGTCCGATACCCCGCACCATCATAGACATCGGTCACGAGCTGGCGACCATCACGGACCATCGTACGCACTCTCCCGAGCGCCGAGGTGTCGGTCGTAACGTTCCCGAGCGCATTCGTGCTGAATGCGACACGGGGGTGCCGGTTCTGTTCGGTGCCACTGGCCGAGTCATAGGCGGCTACGTTGCTGTCCACCACCGCGCGGAGGAGCCCATAAAGCGAGTCGGCACTGCCTGCAGGCTTGTACTCGAATGCCGTCCGGTGGAGGTTCGGTGCGATCACCAAGGAGGTCAAACCCCAGCTGTTGTACTGGTACTGGGTCAGGATATTCTCTGGGTCGGTCGTGCTGCTTGGCGCGTCCTTCGTGTTGGGCGAATTGTACGCCCATGAACTGACGGCCGTCGCCAGCCCGTTCGGCAAGTGCGATGTGCTGTCTCGCGTCATGGTCAGGTTGCCGCGGGAGTTATAAGTCATGAGGGAGATGCGGCCGTCCGGCTGCACCACCTTCGTCACGAGCGAGGGGTTAGTCGCATCGCCGCGCGTGAGGGTCGTGGTCTGGTTCAGTGCGTTGGTGATCCGCGTAGGTGCCCCCCATCGGTCCACCCAGAACTTTGCGTTGTCCGCCACCCCCACACGCGGGCCTAGAATCTCAGTGAAGGCCAAGGAGGTGTCCACCGCAATTTGCCCCGTGACAGCAAGGGCAAGTCCCTGCTCATCCCATGGCCTGAAGACCGTAGTATCCCCACTCAAGATCGTCCCTGGCACGACCGCTCTTGTGAGGCGGAGACCATGGTCGTAGGCGTAAGTGGCTGAGTAGCCTCTCCGATTGAGACGTACGACGAGTCGACCAGTACCGTCATACACAAACTGAGTGGCGATGGTCGTGTCGGGATCCACGATGGCGGTCAGGCTCCCGCCGCTGAACGTGGCCTTGGTGACTCGGCCGGCGGGATCAGTAATCTTGTCGAGGTACCCGTTGGCCAGGTAGGTCAGCGTGTAAGTGACGCCGCCGGTGATATTTGGTGGGACGCGAATGGAGGTGAGCTGGCCACTCCCGTTCCAAGTGAAAGCAGTGCTTTGTTGCGTCCTGTTCACAGTCCGCAGGTGTCGTCCTGAGCTATTGAAGACGACCTGCACGCCATGACGCAGCGTGCGGGTGTAGGTCTGAGCTGTGGTGCTATACACCAGCGTGTCCCGGAACGATCCTGGCGGTGCAACCCATGTGGTCGCGTTGAGCTTTGTGTAGCGCTTGGCCGATCCGTCTCCCCCCACCCAGAGGATATCTCCCGTGCTGGTTCCGACCGGTTGATTGAACTTGAGTTCCTCCACCCCTGCAAGACTCCAGCCGCGTCCGAACGGGTATGAGAGGCGGTTCACGAGTATGAGTGTTCCGCTGACGGTCGTCGCATACGAGCCAGGATACTGATTTGTGACCGTAAGTTGGAACTCGTAAATCCCGCTCGCAGACACCTGATCAACATACGCAAGAGCGATTTGGCGGTTGGGCGTGGTGGTGGCGCCCCAACCGACATAGGATGCGCTGGCCTTGGTGACATAGCTCCCACCCAACTTCACTTTGAGTTCAGCAAGGACCGTGGTCGGCGCAGCGGCACCGATGGGTTGAGTCACTGTGGCGACAACTACGGGTTGAGGAACGGCCTGAGCAGAGGTATAGACAAGGGCGAGTGACCGCTCCCGCCCCATCGTCGCGTAGGCCGGAGTGCTGTGCGCGACGAGGAGATCTCCACATTGCATCGCCGCGCTTTCACCTGCGCTTGACGTTAGGCACAGACTCCGGTCGATGTTGTCACCATTCTGGTTGCGGAGCGTCACCGTCGGCGCCGCGGGTGCTGTCAGCGTGATGTTGTAGGTGCCCGTATCGGTCGCGGGACCGCTGGCGGTCAACGTCACGGTTCCAGACTGGCTCCCCGCCGTGAACGTGACCTCGACGTCAATCGTCTCGTTCGGATCGAATGAGTAGGAGGCGTAGTCCACCGTACCGCAGGTGACCCCTACCGCCGTGCAGGCAAAGGAGTAGGTCGCGGCCCCCGTAGAGCCGTTCGTAACCAGGAAGGTGACCGCGTTCAGCCCGCTATTGGCCGGTACAGCCAAAGTGCCGCCATCCGGCGTCACGCTGACGCCCGGTCCGCCCCCACCGCACCCCTCCACACAAAGTGGGACGACCACACCCCCTTGCTTCCCCTGAGCCTCAACCTGAGTCACGGTACAGACGACAAACGCGAGGAGACCGAGAAGGACACGACGCACAGGCCAGCTCCGGGATCGAGTTGGCCTCACCTCAAGGCAGGTGGCATGCCTCTACTGCAAATCCATATTCAATTGATGTCAAAGGGCTTATGAAGCGGCGAAGAATGCCGAACTTGCAGATTTGCACTCACGGCGATGCCAATTTGCGAAAACTGCAATTTCACTGACGCCTCGGTGGAGCAATATCCAGTGACCGGAGCCTCCGGTAGAGCTGGTGAATCGACAGGTCGAGGGCCGTCGCCGCCGCCTTCGCGCTGCCGGTGCGCCGCAGGACACCCTCGATGTACATGCGTTCGGCGGATCGCCGCGATGTGACCGCAACCTCCCCCGGCCGGGGAGTATCCGTGGACGAGTCCGCCAACTCGGTCTCCAGGTGCCGGGCGGTGAGCTGCCCATCCCCCACCGCGAACGCCGCCCGCTCCACCACCCGGATCACCTCCCGCACGTTGCCTGGCCACCCGTAGCAGGTCAGTCCGCCCAATTCGCGTTCGGGAATCGGAGCCCGTCCCAACCGCGCGAGCGCGTGATTGATCAGCAGCGGCACGTCCTCCAGGCGCTCGCGCACCGGCGGCAACGAGAGGGTGATCCCGTTCACCCGATAGCAGAAGTCCTCCCGCCACCTGCCCCCCGCCACCAGCGTGGCCGCCGGCTGCTGGAGGCTCAACAGGAGCCGAAACCGCACCGGGTACTCGTGGCGCGCGCCGACCCTCCGCACAGTGTACGATTCCAGCGCCCGCAGCAGCCTAGCTTGCGTGCCGAGCGAGAGCTCCGAGGCTTCGTCAAGGAACAGCGTGCCGCTCGCCGCCGCCTCGATCAGCCCGGGCCGATCCACCGCACCGGTGAATGCCCCGCGGACCGTCCCGAACAACTCCGCCTCCGCGAGATGCTCCGACAACATCGCGACGTTGAGCGGGATCAACGGCCCCCGTGCCCCCGAAAGTTCGTGCAGCGCCTGGGCGGCCAGTTCCTTCCCGGCCCCGGTTTCTCCGACGATAAGGACCGGGAGGTGCTGCCTTGCCGCCCGCTGGATCCGGTCGAACAACGCCATCATCAGCGGATGCCGGCCGACGAGCCCGCAAAACGCATCCGTTCCCTCGGAGCCCTCCGGGGCGCTCGGCCGGAGCAGGGTGCTCATGGCGCCACCCCCTGCGGGATCCGGGGTGCCGTGAGGTGGTCCGCGTCTTCATCGGTCTTGATGATGCGGGGCGTGATGAAGATGTAGATCTCCGTCTCCTGCTTGCCCTTCCGGACCGAGCCGAACAAGCCGCCCACCAAGGGGATGGTCGAGAGAATCGGCACCCCTTGCCGGACGTTGCTTCGCTGCTCGTCGCGCAACCCCCCGATCACGATCGTCTGGCCATCCCGCACCAGCACCTGCGTACGGGCCTCGCGGGTCGAGATGACCGGCGCGTCGAACTGGGTCTCCTCAGTGGCCTGGCTGATCTCCTGTTGCACGATGAGCGACACATATCCGTCCTGGTTGATCGTCGGCAGCACCGAGAGCTCGGTGCCCACGTCTTTGTACTGCACCACCTGGTCCCGATTGGCAGTTTCCGTCGGCAGCGAGCGCTGCACCTGCACGAAGGGCCGCTGGCTCCCCACCAGGAACCGGGCCTCCGTGCCGTTCGAGGCGAGGAGGACGGGCCGTGAGATGATGCTCACGTCTCCCTTGCTGGCGGCCAGCCGCAGCGTGGCGTCGATGTCCGCCTTGCTGATGCTCATGAATCGGATGATCAGGTCGCCGAGCCCAAGCCCCCCGTTGAGGGTGGCCTCACCCGTCCCGCCGGCCACACTCTGGGGAGGCAGGGTGTAGTCGATGCCCAGAAAGAACCGGTTGTCGTGCCGGGCCTCGACGATCAACACCTCGATCAGCACCTGCAGGGGGCGCACGTCGACCTGTTCCACCGCCTCCTTGATGACCGCGAAGTCCTCGGGGGTCGCGCGGATCAGCAGTGAATTGGTGAGGCCATCCGGAACCACCGTCACCTGCCCCGCCAGCGCCGAGACGATCGCCTCCCCAGCCGCGGGTGCCACCGGGCGGGCCGCGCCGACCGGAGGCACACGGTCGCGCCGGAGCTCGTCGGACAGAAGCCCCGCCGAAAGCCCGCGGCCGGAGAATTCCCCACCGCCGCCGAACAACAGGTTTACGGTGGCCGCCACGTCGGGCGCCTTGGCATGCCTCAGCCGGATCACGAAGAGCCGGACTCCCGCGTCGCCGCTTCCCTGGCCTCCTCCCTGCGCCGGTGCGGCGTCCACGGTCGTTGCGGGCCCGATCAGGTAGTAGGTGTCCATGTCGGTCAGCACCAGGCCTCGGGATTCCACCAACCCACTCAGGAGCGGCAGGACCTCCGAGAGAGACACCGGCCCCGGTGTCTCGAGCGTAATCCGGTCGCCAGGTACCCCGCTGGTCACCACCGGTTTGGTGAGGTAACGCCCGAGGGCCTGGATGGCTGCGCGGAGATCGGTGTCCACCAGGCGGATGGTGACGCTGTCGTTCGCGAGCTGGACAGCCACGGTGTCCTGGGCAAGCGCAGCGCTCGTCACGCCAAGCCCGAGTGCCACCAGGATCGCCACCGAGCGAGTCCGCTTCACCACGGCTTCCGCACCTGAAGTACCCATGTCGTGTCCATTCCCGTCACGGTGACTGCATGGGCGGTGATCCGGCGAACCCGGATTCCCGCAACGACTTCTCCGGCCCTGACCAGCCGGGCTCCCTCGACCCCCGGAAGCCCCTCCAGCACCGCGCTCGGATCACGGCCCCACATGATGCCGGAGACGACCAGCACGGGCTTCGGCGGCGGTGGTTCGGCCGGTGGTGGCGGGATCGGATTCGGGTCGAAGGCCACGCTGGCCGGGCGGCGCGTCGCCCGAAAGGGGTCGCGCGCGATCACCTTCTCGTCGAGGGAGTCCGGCCTGGCCGCGCCGGCCGCCGCCCCGACCGCGATTGGGGCGGCACCGCCCGCCGCTGAGGGCGGCCACGGGCGGAGAGCCTGAACGGCCACGGGGGCCGCCGCGACGGTAGCGAGGATGGCGAGGACGCGTGCGATTCCGAGCATGCGGAGCGAACTCACGGTGTCTTGACCTTCGCCTGATGCCATCCGCGCACCGTGAGCTCGGCCCGCAGCACCTCGGGGCGGTTCTCCTCGCCCGTCGGTTCCATGGAGAGAACGCTGAGGTCGTCGAGTTGCAGCGCGCCCGGGTCCCGCTCGAGCGCGCGGAGCGTGCCGACCACACCACGAATGTCGCCCTCGAACCCCATCCTCACGGCCACGCGTCGCAGCCCACCCGCCACCGTGGAATCGGGCACCGGCTCGGCGCTCGTGAGCTTGACCGAGCTGGCGTCTGTGGCGTGGGTGATCCGGCCGACGAGGTCGGCGGCTGCCTCGGCTGGACTGGTGCCGGTCAGGATGCGAGGCGCAAGCCCCACGACTCGCGCCTGCAACTGATTCGCGGTGTCCGCCATCGCGTCGAGCCCGGCCAGTTCTTGCTCCAGCCGCTGGAGAAGGGCTCGCCGCGATGCCAGCAGTTCGCTCGCGTCGTCGATCCGACCCACCGCGGCCGGCGCGGCCCGGAGCGCCAGCCAGGTGCCGAGCACGACGGCCGCTCCCACGGCGACCGCGCGGCGAGGACGGACACCACGCTCAGTTGCCACGTCGCCTCCCGGGACGGGGAGAGTCTCCGAATGCGATGCTGAATCGATCCCACTCGCGACCCCCGAGGGCCTCTCGGGCCAGGCGCCCCTCGAGCCGGGGTGCGCGAGTGCCACCGGCACGCTCGAGACTCGCGACGACCTCCGCCGCTCGTCGGGCGTACCCAGTGATGGCGCCGTTCCCACCTGCTGAGATGGTGAGCGAGGTGAGGAACGCGGAATCGGGGAGCGCGCTGGCCACCTCGGTGAGTTGCCTGGTCAGGTCGTGCGCTCCCTGTTCGGTTGCCGCGATGGCCTCGGTCATGTCGCGGGCGGTGCGCATTTCCTTCCTGAGCGTCCGTAGCGCCGCCGCAGGCGCCTCCAGCCGAAGCAGTGCACGCTCCACCCGCCGCCGTTCCACCGTGAGTCGAATGAGGTACGCGGACCCGACGAGCCCCCAGGCCACCAGTGCAGCCATGCTCCACCACGCTACCGAACGCCGAAGCCGCTCCACGCGCGCAGCCATGGTCGAAGGTGGCAGGAGCGACAAGCCATCCGCCTCGGCCGGCATGACGGACATCAGCGTCAGCCCCGCCGCCTCGGCACCCTCGGCCAGCGCCTCCAACAGCGGCGCGTCCATGGCACAGAGTTCGGCTACACGGCTGCCATCGACTGCAATCCACCTGGCGTCCGTAACCAGCGCCACCCCATTCCGGCGGAAGTAGCGGGTGGACTGGGTGCCGACCAACGACTTGAGCACCGCGTGCCGCACCGGAGGGAGTTCCGTGACGCGCCGGAGCTGCATGAGGGGGCGCTCGACCAGGACGGAGAGGACCCGGTATTCCGGACCCACCTCGGGCGTCGCCCCAAGCTCGGTCAGTATTCTCGAGAGGTCCGCCGCCCCACTCCACGCGAGTTCGGTGGCCCACAAGACCTGGCCGCGGCGAACCGCTTCCGCCACCGCCACACCCGGCCGGAGTCGGAGCACGAGCCGGGCCCCTCGCGATCCCTTCATTCGGATTCCCGCCGGACGATGGCCAGACGCCCGGGTACGGGCACGAGCGTCAGGGTCGCCGAGCTCGTAATCGGCGTGCCGGCCACCCCACCCCTGACCGTCGCGACGAGGTCGGCAGGCGTGAACCGCACGCGTGCCAGCCAGCCGGTGTAGTCCTCCAGGACAGCTTGTTGAGTGGCCCGAGACGTCAACGCGAGCAACTCGTCCAGGCTCGCGATCGGGCGGCGGCCGCGACGGCGGGCAAGTACCAACTCCATTGCCTCCCGGGGCAGTCCGACAAGGGCGGTGAGCACCTCCGGTGGCGCTTCGTTCAGGTTCACGGCGCCCGAGCCCCGCGTGGTGGTGAACTCGGCGAAACGCAATGCCGTGATCGAGTCGAACCCGGTCACGTACCGCAGCTCGGCGGGGTCGGCGAGCGGCCCCTGTTTCGAGCGCCAGTCCACGAGCACGGCGGCTAGCGCGGCGTCCCCGAACAACCGCGCCAGCGTCTCCTGATCCGCCCGGTTGAGGTTGATCCGCGCGGCGGGGTCCTCGATGCGGGCGTCGCACCAGGTGTCCCGGCCGAGATCCACCCGGGGGAGCGATCGAATTGCAAGCCCTGTGGACCCGGCGGCCGAATCCTCCGCAACGCGCGCCGCGAGGATGGCGATGCAGGCTTCACGGGCCCAGCCCGACCGTGCGAGAAGGATCCGATTCCGCGTGACGCCGGCGCCCGTGCGACCGATGGCGAGGCCCGCCGCCGCCACGATGCCGAGGGCCGCGACGAGCCAGAGAACGGCCAGGAGGGCAAAGCCGTTGCGCCGGTTCATCCCCGGGGCCCGATCAGGAAGAGGAGGGTGTCGGTGCACTGCATCCGACACCCTGCCTTCTTGACCCGGACGCGCACGGCGAGTGGTGCACTGGCCGGCGAGACCCATTCGCTCACCCATTGGCTCGCCTCACCCGGTGTCAGCAGATAATCGAACGACACCTCCACGACCGGTTCCGCCAGCCGCAATGCCCGGCCATCGGATCGGGCCACCAACTGGGAGTCGCTCACCTCCAGCCGGATCCGTTCCGGCTCGAACCATCCGCCCGGCGCCATCGTCCAGGTCGTGAATTCGGCGTACCCGCGATGCCCTTCGAAGGCGCCGGCGTTTCCACCGACCTCCAGGGAAAGCCACGCTCCCTGCATCCAGCGCCGGGCATTGGCTCGGCGGTCGAGCGCAAGCCGGCTCGCCTCGGTGGCTCGGGCGCCCTCGACGACCACCGCGAACAGCTGGTGTGTAAGGGACACCACGATCCCGACGATGAGCAGGGCCACGACCAGCTCGATGAGGGTGAATCCGGCACGGGATCGCCTCCTCATGGGCGGTACACCACGGTGACCAGCAACTCACTCAACGGAGCATCCGCCGTCGCAATGGCGACCCGGTACAGCGTTGGCTCCGGCCGTTGCACCTCGACGGCGAACTCACCGATGTGGTGCCTGCCAAGCCGGCGGTCGAGATCCGCCCGCGTGAGCAGGGTCATCGCCGTCAGCACCCGGGACGCCGTCTCGATCGTCGCCTCCTGCTCGCGTGCCCGGCGCTCGCCGTCCAGCCCCGAACGCACCAGCGCCACGAGCGAGAGGCCCGCCGTGCCGAGGATGGCCAGGGCGATCAGCGACTCGAGGAGGGCGAATCCGGATCGGCCTTTCATGGTGAGGCAGAGTCTCTTGAGGTCATCGGGATCCCGGTCCACGGATCGACACCTGCCCCGATCACCCGCCCGTCGGGCAGGAAGCGCACGATCGACTCGCGCCGCTCTGGCCCGACGCTGTCGAATAGGACTGTGATAGAGGTGCCCGCGCGGATCGCCATGGCGCGCGCCTCCTGGATCCTGTGCCCGAGCTCACCCTCCGGTGGCCGGCGGAGCGTCGCGACCGAGAGCCCGGCCACCCCGGCGGTCAGGCCAATGATCAGGAGGACCACGAGCAGCTCGGCGAGCGTCACGCCCGCCCGGGGGTCAACTGGCGCGGATCGCATACACCGCCTGTAGGAGTGCAGCCGCCACGAAGGCGACGAGGCCGCCGAACGCCACGATCAGGGCCGGTTCGAGCATGCCCACGAAGGTCTTGAGCCCGCGCTCGGCCTCCTGCCCCGCCAGCGCTCCCGCTCGGCTCATCATCGTGGCCAGCTCGCCGCCGGCCTCTCCCACGCCCACCAGCTGCAGCGCCGAGGTACTCATGGCGCGGGCCCGGACCAGTGCCGGGGTCAGCGCTGCGCCCTGGCTTACCTCTTCCCTCGCCCGATCGAGCCGCTCGGCCACCGCGGCGTTGCCCGCCGCCTCGCGAGCGTACTCGAGGGCCTTCAGGAGAGGGAGCCCGGACCGGAGCATGCCTCCGACTGCACGCCCGACTCGTGAGGAGGCGAGGGCAAGCCGGATGGAGCCCACCAGCGGCAAGTCGAGCAGGAATTCCTCCCAGGCCAGAGTGCCCGCCGGCCGGCGGCGCCAATCCCAGAAGAGCGCACCAGCGCCAGCCAAGGCGAGCACGATCAAGAGGCCGAACCGCGAGACCACGCCGGACGCGCCGAGCAGGAGCCGAGTCGCCGCGGGGAGTTCCGCGCCCATGCCAGCCAGCAACTCCGCGAAACGCGGGATGACGGTGGTCACCAGGACGACGACTGTCACCGTTCCCGCGACCCCCAGCAGCATCGGATAGGCGAGCGCGTGTCGGATGTGCGAGGCAAGCTCGGCCTCCCGCTCCAGATGTTCTGCCACCTCCTCGAGGGCAGCACCCAGCTGACTTCCGTGTTCTCCGGCTCGGATCATCCCGAGCACCACTCCGGGGACCAGCCCCGCCTCTGCACCCAGCGCCTGGGCGAGGGTCCGACCCTCGCGGAGTTCGCGGCGCGCGTCCACGATGAGATCCCGCAGGGGGCCATGCACCAGGCCCTCGGACGCAGCCAGCGCCCGCTCGATGGTGAGGCCGGCCGCTACCAGCGAGGCCAGGCTCTGGAAGAGCACCGCCAGGTCCCGGCTCGGCGCTGCATTCCTGGCGCCGGGCGGCTCCGGAGTCGCGCCGACGAGCACCAGACCTCGATCAGCGAATCGGCGGGGCAGGTCGTGCAGCGATTCGGCCTCTATGGTGCCGGAGAGGACCGACCCATCGGTCCGCGCGGCACGGTACCGGTAGCGTGCCACGCGACTACCACTTCGCTTTCATTGGGACTCCCAGGACGTGAAGTCAGCGTCCTCGCCGGTGCCGCCCGGTACACCGTCCCGACCGTAGGAGAGCAGGTCGTAGGCCTCCGGGTTGGATTCCCCGGGGCTCAGGTAGATGTATGGCCGCTTCCAGGGATCGAGTGGCGGGTCCTTGCGGAGATACGGTCCGCGCCAATTCACAGGTACCGGACTAGCCTCTGGCGCGTGACGGAGCGCCTCCAGTCCCTGTTCGCTGGTGGGGTAGTAGTCGTTGTCCAGGCGGTAGGCATCGAGGGCAGTCGCGAAAATCTCGATCTGCGCACGAACGGTGGACACCTTTGCGTCACCGACGTTTCGAAAGACCATGGGGGTCACCATGCCCGCGAGAATGGCGATGACGGTGATCACCACCAGGATCTCGATCAGCGTGAACCCGGCCCGCCGCGGACTCGCCGAACTCGTCACGACAGCGTCAGTCGGCCGCGACACGCAGCACCTCCTCCACCGTGGTGACCCCGGCGCGGACCTTCCGCCAGCCGTCCTGCCGCAGGGTGGCCATCCCCTCTCTGCGGGCGATTTCCCGGAGCCGCGGCAGACCCGCCGCGCCCAGCAGTTCCTGCCGGATGTCGTCGCTCATCAGCAGGAGTTCCGCGATCGCCGTTCGGCCTCGGTAGCCGGTGCCCCGGCACGTGGGGCAGCCGGAACCCCGGAAGAGCGAGGTACGAGTCGTGCGCCGACCGGCGAGCTGGATGGCCGGAGTCGGCTCGCGTTCCTCCATGCGCATCAACTCCGCGATGGCGGGTTCGGGTTCATACGCCTCCCGGCACTCCGCGCAGATCCGCCGCACCAATCGCTGGGCAAGCACCCCTTCGACGGTGGCCGCCACCATGTACGGCTCGACCTTCAGGTCGGCCAGCCTGGTCAGCGCGGCGAGGGCGTCGTTGGTGTGGAGGGTCGAGAAGACCAGGTGGCCGGTCATCGCGGCTTGCACGGCAATCCCGGCCGTTTCCGGATCGCGCATCTCGCCGATCATCATCACATCGGGATCCTGCCGGAGGAGGCTCCGGAGCGCGGCAGCGAAGGTCACGCCGGCCTTGGCATGGACCGGCACCTGGGTCACCCCCGCCAGGTGGTATTCCACCGGGTCTTCGACCGTCACGATCTTCTCGGCGGCAGGATCTCGCAGTCCGAGCGCCGCATACAGCGTGGTTGTCTTTCCGGAGCCAGTCGGTCCTGTGGCGAGCACAATCCCGTGCGGGCGCTGGGCCAGCCGCTGCACCTGGCGGGTGAGGTCGTCGGACATCCCGAGTTCCTCGAGCGTCACGGGGCGGCCGCCCCGGTCGAGCAGTCGGAGCACCACCGATTCACCGTGGAGCGTCGGCACCGTGGACACCCTGAGATCGAGGTCCCGTGCTTCGAGTCGGACGCGGATTCGGCCGTCCTGCGGCGCGCGGCGTTCGGCGATATCGAGGCTCGCCAGCAGCTTGACTCTCGAGACCACGGCGTGTTGCAGCCCGCGGGGCGGGCTCGCGATCTCGCTCAGGACGCCGTCGAGCCGGAGCCGGGCTCGCAACCCGTCCCGGGTGGCTTCGAGGTGCACATCGCTGGCCCCGGTGTCGAACGCCTCGCGGACCAGGAGGTTGACGTAGCGGATCACCGGGGGCTGGTTGGCGAGGCTCCGGAGGTCGGTGGGTTCGTCGCCACCGAGCGCGGCATCGATGTCGAGCTCACCCTCGAGGCCTCGAACCAGTTCCCCCACCGATTCCGATGCGGCGAAGGCCCGCCGGATCGCCTCCTCGAGGACGTCGCGCTCGAGGGGAATCAGGGTGACGGTGGCGGCGTAGAAGAGTGTGAGATCCTTGAGAACGTCTGGATCGGGATCGCCACATGCGGCGACTTCGAGACGTGCCTCGACCACCCGGAGCGGCAGGATGCCGCAATCGAGGAGGTACTCGGGGCGAAACTGTTCGGAGATGGGAAGCTCGGGAGTGAGCTCCACGGGCAGACTCATCGGCCCTCGCGGCGCGGGACGCTCACCTGAAAGGCAGGGAACGGACCACACTCGCGAGTTGAACGGACGAATCGTTAACTCTTTGATTCAAGGGATGATGACTTACGCTGACTGGAGGGGCTAGCAACCCTGCATGCACCACTCGGTTTGGTGCGACGCGCTAAGTCGGGAAATGATATCGGCTTCGGCGAAGCGAACGGATAGCCTTGGTGGTGCAGAGCTCGAACCCACGTGCCGTGCTGAAGTTACGCCGACTCCGGGAGCGCGAGAGGCTCATCAAGGGCCTTCCCTCGCTCGACTGATGGTGCACGCGAATGGCCGGCGCAAACGCCGCCACCCCATCGAGCGATGTACCTCGTGAGGGTGTTGCGGTGCACGCCGAGCAGGTCCGCGGCCTCCTGTCGTGACCCGTCCGTCCGGGCCAGCGCCCAGGATACCAGACGGCGTATGACTTCAGGCGCGAGCAGGTCGGTGAGGTCGGCGCCCGGCGCCGCCGGAATGTCCAGGTCGGTCTGGTCGATGGCCCGCTCCGGAGCGGGCCCGATCCGGGCGAGGGTCCGCTTCACCACATGCAGGAGTTCCCGGATGTTGCCAGGCCAAGGATAGAGGAGGAGCGCCCGCACCGCGGAGGCCGACCACCGGAAACGATCGACCTCCCATTTGAAGGCGGCGATCGTCCGGGCCGTGAAGAGGTCGAGGAGCGTGAGAATCTCCCCCTGTCGTGCCGCCAGGGGAGGAATGGTCAGGACGAGTGCGGGGAGTCGATACCGGAGGTCGGGTAGCAATCGGCGCTCCGCGACCAGCTGGTCCGGGCACATCGTCGTGGCGAAGACCAGACGGCAGGTCGCCGGGATTTCCCGCTGGGCGCCGAGGGGGAAGTAGCGGCGGCTCTCGAGAGGCTGCAGGAGCCCACCCTGGACCGCGCCGCTCCAATGATGCAACTCATCGAGGAACAGCGTCCCGCCGGCAGCGCGCTCGAAGGCACCGAGGGCACGTGTCTTTGCGTCGGTGAAGGCGCCGGCAAAGTGACCGAAAAGCTGGGTGGCCCAGAGGGTGTCGCTGAGCTGACCGCCAGTGACGGGCACGAAGGCTCCGGTCCTGCCGCTGGCCCGGTGGATGAACTCCGCCAGGTGCCCCTTTCCAGAGCCGGTGGGGCCCACGAGGAGAATGTCCTCCGGCAAGGCCGCGTACCGGGCAGCCGAAGCCAGGGTAGCCTCCATGGATGCCGGCGGCGCCGCGGGAAGAACGCCCGGCGGGTGAGTCTTCATTTGTGGAGCTGCTCCGGGTTGCGGATAGGCGGGGGGTCGGACATAGCATAGCATCGAATCCGCAACGAAAACGCAACACGTTGACCCCCAATAACTTGGAATGCCGTCGGGCGACCCTCAATCGCTCCTATCGGCGCAGGCAGGCCGTCCTCGCCGGCCTCGCCAGGCGGCGTTTCGGCCTCGGCGGACGCTCGTTCCGCGGGGGGGGCCGGAAACACCTTTCTAAGCTTTCCTCGCCGGCTACCTTGAAGCAGGTGATCGCCAGAGGCGCGCTGCGTCGTCAGGGTTTGTGCCGCGTCGGTCGGACGGCTAGGATGCCGGCGATGGAATATTCCTGACGCAGGATCCCATCGGGCTGGCGGGCGGGGTGAATCTGTATGCCTACGCAGGCAACAACCCGATAGCCTATACCGATCCGTTTGGTTTATGCCCCCCTCCGCCGGGGCAGGTTGATCCACTTTGTTCGGCGGCCAATCTTGCTGCAGGGTTTGGTGATGCGCTGACGTTTGGGCTCACAGCAGTTCTTCGTGGTGAGTCTGACGCCCAAGTGGACAAGAGCAGCGGCTTGTATCTTACAGGCCAGATCGGAGGTGCGGTAGCCGGTGCTGCTCTTGGCGGTGCTGTCGCAACTAGCGTTCGAGAGGGTGGCGTGATTGCGACGTCCGCTCCTGCCCGGACGGCCGGGACGTGGCTCGTGAATGCTGCGGAGGATTTCCTTGGAACCAACGGCACGCTCAACAAGGGCCGCGAAGGCTTCCGCATCGGCGTTTCGAAGCTGGGTGGCGGAACTGGGCGGGCCGTACTGCGAGTGGCCGGCTCTGTCGTGAAGAAAGTTGCGGGCGTTGACCACGTCAACCTGGTTGACCTTGGAACCCTTGCCGAGTGGTTCCACTAACATCGAGGGGACAATGGACCCGGGGCAAGTGACGCTGAACGACTTTCAAGCGCGCATTGAGCAGCGGCTGAACACTGCGCTCAAGGAGCTAGGGCTGCAGGTTGAAAGTCGCAGAGTTGGTTGGGAGGAGGCGGCCACCCGCACTGGCCCACCGGAGGCCGTCGCCCACATCAGAGCGCAAGCACTGGACGTGAGGATCCGTGAGGATTCTGTGAGCTTTACCCTTTCCGGAAAGGGCGACTACTACGAGGTGATCGATTACCCCAGTGCCGACGCCCTTGCCGACGCATTCTTGGCAGTACTGACGCAAAGATGGCGCAGACAGCCACGAACGTAGCCAGTGTGACCCTGTGCCCATGGCGCACAATCAAGCGGGCATGCTCAGGAGTGTCCCCCGGCGCGATCGCGTGTCAGATCGGATGCGGTGCCGGAGCACCCATCACTCGGGTTATCGGATCCGCGCCGGGGCACACGCCTCCCGACGGGCCCGCACGCGATCAGCTGTTCAGTGGGAGGCCGCGCCGCGCGCGCCTCGACTCACAACACGGATCCGCGCCGGGCCCCTGCCCAGGATGCCGCGTGGTACATCAATTGTCAAAGAGCACCTGCCGGCTGACGGCGTCCGCGTAGCTCGATCCTAGCACCACTCGGAGGCGTGGCACGCCCGTGGGCGTGCGACCCTCGACACCCCATTATCGGAGACTCGAGCGGACTTCAGGCCGGGGGAGCCGTGTCGGATGGGAAGCGCGCCTCACGGCGCCTTCAAGAGGATCTGGGCTCCTGCGTCCCGGCCAGCCAGCCGTCCTGCAGCGGGCTCAGGCGATGGCAGCCTCCCGCGCCGGCCGCGCCCGCCAGTCCGGCACCTCAGGGGTAAACACCCGGCGGTCCCGGGCCACGCTGTACATCAACCGGAGCCCGGAGCGCATGACCGCGACCACAGCCTTCATCTTCTGCCCGCCATTGCGGGCGCAGAGCGCGTCGTACTCGGTGCGGAAGAGGCCGTCCTGGGTGATGCTCCGTACCGCAAACATGTAGGCCGATTGCCGGAGCAGCGGCCGCCCGCGCTTGGATATCCGCTTGGTACCGCGCAGGATCCCGCTGGAGCGCTCGATGAGCGAGAGGCCGGCCACCCGGAGAATCTGGGCGCCATTGTCATAGGCGCGTGGATCGCCGATCGAGCCGAGGAACACCGCCGCGGTCACGGGCGCGATCTTGGGGATGCTGAGCAGACAGGGCGTTTCCGGCAGGGGCGCCAGCGCCTCGACCATGGCGGCCTCCAGGGTCGTAATCTGCGCGGCGAAGAGGGCGAGGCGGTCCAGCGTGAGGGTGATCTCCTGCCGCAGCCGCCGCTGCGCGCCGGGGAGTCCGAGGGTGGCGCGGGCGGCGTCGCGGAGCGCGGCGTAGGTCGCAGCCCCGAGATGCCCCCGACTCGCGGTGTGCAGCACCCGGAGGACGCGGGCCCGGGAGGCGAGGAGCAGGTCCTCGGGCGAGGGAAACGCTCGGAGCAGCGCCAGCGGGGTCTTCTTGGCCACAAGGGGGAAGATGGCCTCGAACTCGGGGAAGACGACCTGAAGGAGGCTCCGCAGCTGAGTCAGTGTCCCGCGACGGAGCAGGGCCAGCCGCTCCCGGGCCGCGACCAGGTAGCGGAGATCGGCGTAGCCGGGAGCCAGGAAGGGGAAGCTGACGAAGTGGCCCTGGGCCAGGAGGTCGGTGATGGTGGCGGCGTCCTTGGCGTCAGTCTTGAGCGGCTGATTGTGAGCCACGTCCTTCCAGCGCTTGGTGTGGGCTGGGAGGACGCTCACCACGGGGATCCCACGCTGATCGAGGAAATGGGCGAAGGTGAAGCCGTAATTGCCGGCGAACTCGATGCCGACCAGGAGCGACGAGACCAGGGCACCCGGCACCTGCGCCCGGATGAACGCCACGGCCTCCTCGAAGCCCGCCCGGGTGGTCGGGAAGGTACAGGGCGGCGAGTCGGGCCGCCCCTTGGGGCGGACCACCAGGGCGTGGGCGAACTTGCCGGCATCGACGCCGATGCAGGCCGTGGCGGTTTGGGCGCGGGTGCGCCGGGGGAAGGAAATCATGGGAGCACTCCTCGTAAGGGGTGCTCCGAGGGTGCGTCGGAGACTGTCGACGGGCTAGGAGCTGCTGAGTACCCTCCACCCCCGATCCCGCAATAGGGGTGTCAGCTTCAGTGATCCGTTTGGATTGTGCCCGAAGCGAGTCGGCGGTGATGGACAGACCAGCACTGTCGAAGACTGTTCACAGGAAATCAAAGACAACTGGCAGGCTGCCCACATTCACAACACATCTACGAACAACACCGACCTCGCGGGGGTCGATTCTCGATTGATGGACGCTGTCGTGCGTACGTCGATGGCCTTTGGGTTGGATTTGGGTATCAATGCTGGGAAAGAGGACTGCTGCGGTCACTCGGACGATGGGGGCCACAAGTATGGACTGGCGGTGGACATCAATCAGATTGGAAGCACGAAGTTCAATCAGATGCCAGCCGAAACGCGTGAACTGGCTGGAAATTGGCTTGGGGCGCAGATCGTAAACCGCCTACCCCAGGGAGCCACGCATATTCTCGCCACACCCGGGATGGCGTTTGACATAAGACATCCCATTCTGACGCTCGATCGTCTCCAGCGGCTCCTGAGTATGCATGCGGCCCATGTGCACGTCACTGTCAATGCACCCTAAGCCAGTTGGGGAAATGGCATGAAATCCAACGGTCTACTTCCATTAGCGGTCGGGTGTTTGCTAGCCGCAGTCGGTTGCGACCGATCGACGGTCGACACGCCGGCGTCGCCTCGTGCGCAGTCAGTAGTTGCTGCAGCGCGACCGGACTTAATCTCGCTTATAGATAGCCTTGGACGAGTTCAAGCAACCGTGATGGCGACACCCGCCATGGCGTGGCACGTCGAGGGGGCCGATGGCCTACTCGGTGCGTTTCCACAGTTCGGCGACTCGGCAGTGCGCCCGCTGGTGGCCTGCCTCGCAGACACCACTCCCGCGCGAGCGACCTATGAAGGCGTGCCGGTTCGAAAGGGGCTGATGTGCTATGCCGCTCTACAAATGGTCGCGTACTCCGAGGGCGGCGACTCGGAAGCCTGGGCTGGAGCAGTCTTGCCGAAGACTACCCCAGAGGGGTTGATAGAGGCAGCCAAGGCGTGGCAAGACGCGGTAAGCAGCGGTAGGTACAAGCTAAACTAGTCGAGTTAACGTGTATGGCGCTGGTCTTCACGGTAGAGCACATGCCGTTGACTGGGCAGCTCATGTTTTCATTGGGTGCGCCCGGGTGGTCTGGGTATGTGGTCCTTCACGCCACGCTGGGTCGGACAGCGGATGCCGAATTCAGATGCGACGCATCAGGCCTGAGGGACAGTGATCGATCTCCCTGAAGCCGGGCCGGTCAGGCTCCAGCCCCCCGCTCCGCCGGATGGGTCGCCGAGTGCACCTGCTTGATCCGGCCGATCGCCACGTGGGTATAGAGGGCGGTCGTCGCGAGGCTGGCGTGCCCCAGGATCTCCTGCACCACCCGGATATCCGCTCCGTTTTCCAGAAGGAGCGTGGCCATGGTGTGCCGGAACACGTGGCAACTCCCTTCCTTGCCCAATCCGGCGGCCCGAATGTACCCGCGAATCAGTTCGCTGAGCCGATTCTCCCGGATACGATTGCCGCGATTGGTGAGGAACAGGTGGCCTGAATCGGCGGGAGTGGTCCAACCCGGCCGTACCTCCTCCAAGTATCGGCCGATCCAGACAAGGGCCCGGTTTCCGATCGGCACCACCCGGTCCCGACGGCCCTTCCCCTCCCGGATCAGGACCACTCCCCGCTCCGCCTCCAGGTCGCTCACCTTGAGGCGGATGAGCTCCAACCGCCGAATGCCGGTCGAGTAGAACGTCTCCAGGATCGCCCGGTCGCGGAGCCCAGTCTTCAGGCGGACATCCGGGCCCGCCAGTACCCGCTCCGCCTCCTCGGCGGTCAAGACCACACGCGGGAGGCGCTGCGCTCGCCTCGGCAGCACCAGTCCCTCCGCGGGGTCCGTCGGCGAGTGCCCTGCCCGAACCAGCCACTTCCCGAAACGCTTCAGCGCCGTGAGGGCCAGCGCCTGCGTCCCCACGGCCAGCGGCCGGCCGTCGGCGCGCCGCACCCGGCTGAGTACGAGTTGGTAACCCTCGAAGACGGCCAAGGTCAGTTGTGATGGGTGGATGATGCCCTGCTTCGTCGCCCACCGGACGAATCCGTCGAGCGCCTTGCGCCGGCTCCGAATAGTCGCCGGGGCGAACCCCGTGGCCTCCAGCCAGCGCAGATGTTCCCCGAGGAGGCCAGTCAGCGAAGGCGGCCGCAGCTCGATTGTCAGGTAAGACTGGGCTCCATGACGGGAATCTAGAACCCCTCGGCAAGGGGTGGGCGTAAGCCCACCCCGTAGCGTACGCCCACCCCTCCACAGCGAGCCGAGTGGATCTCTTCCTGATCCCGGATGTATGCCCGGAGGGCGGCATCGTCACGCGGGTCCACGCCGTACGCGCAGAACCCGCGCTGCCAGGCGAATTGGGGGAGGGTCGGGATGTGGGTCCTTACCCACCGTGTCGAGTTGGCCTTCAGGCACACGACCAAGGGCGCCACGGCGATTCCCGGTGAGAGGGCCAGATACACGTGAAGGTGATCCACCCACCCCCCGATCTCGATGGGCCGGCACCCTTGCCGCCGGACGATCCCCGCGAGGACGAGGATCACCCTCCCCCGGACATCCGGCTCCAACCACGGACGCCGGTGCTTGGTGGCCCACACAAGGTGCACCCCGATCCGAACGATGCTGCGCGACACGGTTCCCCCGATCCCCCCACCCTACCCCGCCCCCGTACACCCGCATCATCCCATCCATTCGACCGACACCATTCCACCACCACAAATCCGGGATTCCCTTCGGCAAGGGGTGGGCATAAGCCCACCCCTATCCGGACGCCCACCCCTACCTAGATGCAAAACGGGCCCACCCTTTCGGATGAGCCCGAGATTGCTTCGGCCGCTTCGCGGACTCGCAATGACAGAACCCTATCGGTTCAGCAACTGCCTGCGGAGCATGATGAGCTTGCGGCGAAGCGAGCCGTCGTGCACCCGGTCGCCCACGCGGACCACCGCCCCGCCCAGCACGGTGGCGTCGGTCGCAAACCCGACCAGCGCCTCCTTGCCGAGCGCGGCCGTCAGCGCCGCGGCGATCTGCCTGGCCAAGGCCGGCGTGGATTCGTGTGCCAGCGTGACCTGCACCCGCACCCGGTTGAGCTTGGCATCCACCAGGCCGTTGTACACCGTGGAGATTTCGGTCAGGATCCCCTGGCGGTTCCGCTTGACCAGCGCCTGCAGGAACGACACGAAGGGCTTCGGTGCGTCGGGCAGGGTGTCCGCCAGCAGCTTCGCCTTCGCCGCCTTGGTCACCCGGGGCGACATCAGCACCCCCTGCGCATTCGGCGTGGCCGCCACCGCAAACGCCAGCCCGCCGAGGAGCTCGCCGTAGCGCACGCTCTCCCCGTGCTCTTCGCCGAGGGCGAACAGCGCCTCGGCGTAGTTCCGGGCCACCGTCTCATGCATCAATGGGACGACTCCAGGCTCGCCAGGTAGTCCATGACGATCTTCTTGTCGGCCTCGGCGGAAAGCCGCTCGCCGATGAGCTTCGACGCCGCGGCCAGCGACAGGTCCACCGCCTCGCGGCGGAGTTCCTGCCGGGCCTTCTCGCCCTCGGCGGCGATTTCGCGCCGCGCGCGGGCCAGCAGCGCGTCCTGCTCCTCGCGGGTCTTCTGCACCGCCACCGCCCGCTCCTTCTCGGCCGCCGACTTGGCCTCGGCCATGATGGCCTGGGCCTGGCCGCGCGACTCGCCGAGCAGCTTCTGCTGCTCGGCCAGCAGCGCCTGCGCCTTGGCGTGCGCCTGCTCCGCCTCCGCCAGGTGCTTGCGGATGGTCTCCTCGCGCTCCTCGGTCACGCTGAGGATGGCCGGCCAGGCGTACTTCTTCAACAGCAGGAAGAGCACGCCGAAGACGAACCAGGTCCAGATGATGAGCCCGGGGTTCACCTCGAACGGTGAGACCGGAGCCCCCGCCGCGCCCTCCGAAGAGGCGAGCAACGCGAGATACATGGAACCGCCTTACGCGATGAGCTTGAACAGCAGGGCGAACACCAGTGCGATGATCGTGGCGCCCTCGAGGAGCACGGCGATTAGCAGCGCGGCGCCGCGGATTTCGCCGGCCGCTTCGGGCTGGCGGGCGATCGCTTCGGCGGCCTGGCCACCGATACGGCCGAGGCCGATGCCGGCGCCCAGCACGGCCAGCCCGATGCCGATGCCGGCGCCGAGGAGGGCGTTGGTGTTCTTGGCCGCGACGACGACGTCGGAGACGACCGGTTCCTGCAGGAGGCTGAGGAGGAACATTTGTCTGTCCTGTTCAAAGAGTGGAGATGTCAGGTCGTTGCGCCACCCGGTCCGGTTCCGCGTCTCCAGCGCGGCCTTCCCGGCGGCCCGCCATCGGCTCCCCGGAGGGGCCAGCGGGCGCATCGTCCGCCGTTCGGCGGAGTACGTCACTTCCCGGCGGCGGCAGCGCGCGGCGCCGGGGCCCTGCAACCCGCTAGTGCTCGTGCTGCATCAGGCCGATGAACACGGCCGACAGGAGCGCAAAGACGTACGCCTGCAGGAACGCCACGATCAGTTCCAGCATCATCACGCCCACCACCAGCCCGGCCGTCATCCCGCCAATGGCCCAGTTCCACCCCTTGATGTCGCCGAAGAGGAAGATGATGCCGAAGAGCGACAGGATGACGAAGTGGCCCGCCGTCATGTTGCCGAAGAGACGGACCGCGAGCGCGAACGGCTTGACCAGCTTGCCCAGGATCTCGATCGGCGCCATGAACACCGAGAAGGCCACCGCCCCGACGCCGTGCATGCCCGGCACGTGCGGGAAGATCGTGGCCATGTAGCCCTTGGTGCCCAGCTTGATCATGCCGGCGATTTCCACCGTCAGGAACACCAGCACCGCCAGGGCGCCGGTCACGGCCAGGTTGCCGGTGGGCGAGGCGCCCCACGGCAGCAGGCCGAGCAAGTTGGCGAAGAGGACGAAGAAGAAGAGCGCCATGATGAGCGGCGCGAACTTGGCGCCGTTCTCGCCGATGTTGGCGATGGCGATGTCGTTCCGGACGAAGAGGACCATCCCCTCCATCGCCGCGGCGAACCCCTTGGGGGCGTGCTGCCCCGCCCGCTGGCGGCGGAGTGAGCGCCCGGCCAGCCACATCGTCAGGAACACGAGGGTGGCGGCCAGGATCAGGTAGACGACGTGCTTGGTGGGGGAGAGGTTGAGCGTCATCCCGCCGATGTGAATGTCGGCCCAGCGCGGCAGGTGGATCGTGGTGATCGGCTCGAGGTCGATCGTCCACGCGTCCGCCGTGTGGTGGAGCACCATCTCGCCGATGTCGGGGGCCTGGCCAGCAATCATCGTATCGTCCGTAGGTCCGAGAACATCAGGGGGATCAAGACCCCCACGTACGCCAGAGCGGTCGGGAGCGGCGGAAAGAGCGTCCGGTCCGCCAGCACTGCGCCGAGAAACAGGAACATCCCCGCCATCCGGAGGGCCATGCCGAGGCCCCACGCCTTGAGCAGCTGCTCGAAGGGCTTGCCGGCCGCCTGCCGGAGGAACCGGGCCGCCGCGAGTTGCACCGCCGTGGCAATGCCCCCGAAGAGGAGCGCCGGCATCAGCGCCACCCGGCCGAACCCCCACACCAGCAGGGCCGAGACCACCGCCGTCAGCACCAGGCCGGGCACGAGCTGCTTCACGGGGCCTTCCGCTTCCCGTGGCTGCCGTGCGGGTGCTCGGCGTCGTACTCCTTCTCGTCGGCCTGGAGCGTCCAGTACACCTTCAGGAAGCTCAGCACCGCGCCCAGGAGCGTGCCCGCCACCGTCAGGACCGGCATCCAGCCGAGCCACCGGTCCAGCAGGAAGCCCATCCCCATGAAGAAGATGATCCCGCCGGCAAAGGTGAGCCCGAGGGACACGTACTTGTACCCCTCACCGACCTCCCGCGGAGGCCCCAACGGCTCCTTCATCGGGCGGGAAATTAGCCGCTTGTGAAAAAATGCGCAAGCAACTTTTGCCCCTCCCCCGACCGGTTGACACCCCCCTCCCGGACCGGGAGATTGCCCCTGCCCGGGGCCCCTGAAGGGCCCTGGCTCCCTCCAGGAGGCATTCGATGATCCGCAACGCCCTGAAGACCCTCGGCCTCGCGGCCGCCCTTGCCGTCCCCCTCCACGCCCAGGACAGCGCCGCCGTCGCCAAGAGCATCAACGACCTCGAAATCCAGTGGGGCGCCTCCCTGGCCGCGGGCAACTGGGACGCCGTCGGCACCTTCCTGGCACCGGGCTATGTCATGACCGGCGGAGACGGCAAGCGGGTGGACCGCACCGCCTACCTCGCCGGTCTCCGGGACAGCGGGAACAAGTACTCCGCAGCGACCCCCGGGCCGTACACCGTGTCGGTGAGCGGCGGCACCGCGGTGCACTTCGGCGAGGCCACCTTCTCCATCACGAGCAAGAAGGGCAAGGTCACCCGGATCCACGAGGTGTGGACCGACACCTGGGTCCGCCAAGCCAACGGCCAGTGGCTCTGTGTGGCCACGCAGTTGATCGACCATCCGTGGAAGTAGGGCGCAGTGTAACTTTCGCTCACGGCCAGTCGTAGCGAACTGAACACCCCGACCGTGAGTGAGAATGACAGCGACCCGCCCCGCCCCGACCGACGTCGAACAACTCGCCCAGCTGGCGAGGGCCGCCGAGCACCTCCGTGCCCAGGTGGCGCGCCGCATCGTGGGGCAGGAGGAGGCGGTCGAGGGGATCCTCGCGGCCATCCTGGCCGGCGGGCACGCGCTCTTGATCGGCGTGCCCGGTCTGGCCAAGACGATGATGGTCCACACCGTGGCCGAGGCGCTGGCGCTCTCCTTCCACCGCATCCAGTTCACTCCCGACCTCATGCCGAGCGACATCACCGGCACCGAGATCATCGAGGAGGACCTCACCACCGGCAAGCGGGCATTCCGGTTCGTGAAGGGGCCGGTGTTCGCCAACGTGGTGCTGGCCGACGAGATCAACCGCACGCCGCCCAAGACCCAGGCGGCGCTGCTGCAGGCCATGCAGGAGCACCAGGTGACGGTCGGCGGGCAGACGTACTCCCTGCCGGAGCCATTCTTCGTGCTGGCCACCCAGAACCCGATCGAGCAGGAGGGCACCTATCCCCTGCCCGAGGCGCAGCTCGACCGCTTCATGTTCGAGCTCCGGGTGGGCTACCCGAGCCACGCCGAGGAGGAGGCCATCGTCGAGCAGACCACCGGCAGCCGCTCGGCGGCGCTGGAGCCGGTGCTCGACGCCCGCGCGCTGCTGGCCATGCAGGGGCTGGTGCGGCGGATCCCGGTGTCGAAGCAGCTGATCCGCGCGGCGGTGACGCTGGCGCGGATGACGCGACCGAACGAGGAGGGCGCGCCGGCTATGGTGCGGGAGTTCGTGGAGTGGGGTGCGGGCCCGCGGGCCAGCCAGTACCTGGTGCTGGGCGCCAAGGCGCGCGCGGCGCTGGCCGGCCGCCCGATGGCCGACCTCGACGACGTGAAGTCGGTGGCGATGACGGTGCTCCGGCACCGGGTGGTCACCAACTTCGCGGCGGAAGCCGGAGACAAGACCAGCGAGGACGTGGTGAAGGAGCTGGTGGCCGGGAAGGACTGGCTGAAATAGGCGGGGCAGCCGGGCAGCGGGGCCGAAAAACAGAAGGGGCGCACCGCTGTGCGCCCCTTCTCGCGTTCGGAACCCGATCAGATCAGTTCGGCACGAACGTGCTGGTGTGCACGCCGCAGGCGGTCCAGGTGACGGTGACCGCGCCGCCCTCGCCGGCGGCCTGGAGGGCGCCGTCCACGAAGCCGCCGCAGGCGTCGTCGTAGACCAGCGGGGTCAGGGTGTAGAGCACCAGGTGGTGACTCTGGTCGTCGGCGTCCACCTGCCAGGCGCCGTCGATGGACAGGGCGCCGTCGGGGAGCGGCACGCCCCAGGCGATGTTGCCGGCGAGAGCGTCGAAGGAGACGTCGAGGGTGTTGGCGAGCACCGCCGAGTGGCTGCCGACGGTCAGCGCGAAGTTGTAGTGCTGGTCGAGCGAGAGGGCGTCGCTGGTGCCGCGGAGCGCCCACTGGCCGTCCATGGCGAGCCGGGCCGCCGGCGTCGTGGCGCCGCTCTCGTAGTACGAGGCGGTCAGGCTGTTCATGTCGAGGTTGTAGCCGGCGGTGAGGCCGGGGTCGGACAGGCCGACGCTGCCGGTGATGACCGTGCTGTTGCCCTCGATATCGGTTTCGGTGCAGATGTCGGCGGTGTAGGTCCAGGTAGCGTCGTCGGGCACGCCGTCGCCGTCGGCGTCGGTCAGGTTGCTGGCGGCGGGGCAGCCGTCGGGGATCACGCCGGCCGGCGGGGTAAAGCCGGGGCGCGGGGCCAGGGGGCGGCCGGCGGCGAAGAGGAGCGGGAAGCCGTCGCCGAAGGTGGGCACCATCGGGTTGATGGCCAGAAGGGCCAGGTCCGCGGTGCTGGCGGCGGCCGCGCCAACCGACTGGGCGTTCTGGGCGGTGAGCGGGTCGGTGCCGGGCTCGGTGTTGTCGTTGCAGGCGGCGAGGCCGAGGGACAAGGCCAGGGCCACGGCGGCCAAGCGGAGCGTGCTATTGGGCATGGAGGGCCTCCAGTGTGGGCGCGGGGAATGGGGGGGCGCCGGGGTATGTCCGTGCGGGGACAAGTTACGCAATCGGAGGGAGAGGCAGCAACATGAGGGCCGCGGGGTGAACTGCAACACATTGCAGGAGCGATACTTGGCCTCGGGTAACCTCAGCCGCGATAGACATCTCGGCGGTGACCGATCCGGACCACCATGATCCTGAGGATCTCGTCCTCGATTTCATAGAGGATGCGGTAGTCGCCCTGCCGGACCCGATACCGCTCCTGACCCGAGAGTTTCTCGGCGCCAACCGCTCGCGGTTCGTCGGCGAGGGCTTGGATCCGCGTAATAATGCGCCCCCGATCTTCCGGGGGCAGCAGGGTCAGTTCCTTGGCGGCCGATCGCTTGATCTCGAGTCTATAGCTTGCCACGCCGCTTCAACTCCTTGAGTACATCCTCGAAGGCAAGCGACGCTTCCTTCGCCCGGTCGGAGAAGGCCGCCAGGTCCTCGGCATCTTCGGCCAAACTCGCTCGAATCGCGGCATTGACCAGGTCGGAAACACTCCGCTCCGTCGAGGCGGCCTTGATGCGCAGCGCCCGATGGAGGTGCGGATCGAAGTAGACGGTGGCCCGCTTCTGGGTCGGCATATGGGAATATTAGCGACATAACGTCATGACGTCAAGTCCCCACATGGATTCGGGCCCGGGGCCTCTCTCATGCGCTCTGGACAGAGGGAAGACAGGAGGAACATTACAAACCCTCAACTAGTCGGCCCGGGCTGGTTGAGGATTTGTTGCGCTCTAAGCGCTATGGTGATCGCACCCCATGCCCGGAGCACCCGTGGTTCCTCCCTTCACCGTCCGCTGCCTCGGAACGCCGGCGCTCCTCGATGCGACCGGTGCGCCGGTCCGGCTCCGGACCCAGAAGCAACTCGCGCTGCTCGTCTACCTTGCCATCGAGGGCCGGGGGCCAGTCCGCCGGGACCGACTGGCGGATCTCCTCTGGTCGTCGGCTTCCATGGAGGACGGCCGCCACTCGATGGGCACCGCCATATCGGGACTCCGCCGTCACGTCGACCCCCACGGGTTTCCAGGCAACCACCAGGTCATTCGGATGACCGCCGAAATCGGCACCGATCTCGAACGGTTGGAGCGCGGCGAGGTGCTCGCAACCGACCTGGTGCCCGCCCTCGAAGTGGACGCCTTCCTCGAAGACTTCGAGATCCCCGACGCCCCCGCCTTCAACCACTGGCGCGACCAGCAGCGCGCCCGTCTCTGGCCCCTGATCGAGGCGGCACTGGTCCGCCAGATGGACCATTGTCGCCGCACGGGAGACTTCATCGGCATCGTGCGGCTGGCCGACCGCACGCTGCAGCACAATCCGCTGAGCGAGCCGGCCATTCGGGCCCGGATCGAAGCCCGCGCCTTCGCGGGCGACCGGATCGGCGCACTGCGCGCCTTCGAAACCTGGAAGCGCTCGCTCCACCAGGAACTGGACGCCGAACCGTCCGACCAGTTGGAGGCGATGGCCCGGCGGCTGCGTCGTGGCACGTTGGAGGGTGGCGGCGACGGCACTCGGCCGCGTGTCCCCACCGAACAGTGGAAGGACCGGGCGTTCATCGGCCGGGCACGGGAGTATCGCGCGCTCTATGAGGCATGGGAGCGGACCACCCACCGGGAGCCGACCCACGCGCTGGTACTGGGGGAGTCCGGCATCGGGAAGAGCACGCTCATCCAGCGCCTCCTCACCGCGGCGAGCCTGGAGGGAGCCGTCACCAGCCGGGTGCAGTGCTACGAGCTTGAGCGCGACATCCCCTATGCCGCGTTGGGCGCTCTGGTCCGCGGGCTGCTCGAACGGCCCGAGGCGAAGGGCACCTCTCCCAATTCGCTGGCCGACCTGGCGCAGGCGGTGCCGGCGGTGCACGAGCACTTCCCGCACCTTCCCACCGCGCTTCAGCTGCAGGGCGAGTCGTTCCGGATACGGATCACCGACGCCATGGAGGCGCTGCTCCGCACCATCGCGGAAGAGACGCCAGTCATCCTGGTGGTGGACGACTTCCACCTGGCCGACGACGCCAGCGCCGCGGTGGTCCATCTCCTGGCGCGCCGCTTCGAGGCGGAGCGCGTCATGCTGGCGCTCGCCGCCAGGCCCACCGGTCCCAACGAGTCCCCGAACATCGCCAAGCTGCGGGAGAGCCACCGCCGGCTGGGATTTGTGTCGCTCGAGCTGCCGCCGATGGCCGATGACGAGGCCGCCGCAATGCTCGATGCGCTCGCGGCGGACGGGCCGGCTCCCGGCAAGACGGTGCGGGACGCCATGCTCCGGGCCGCCGGAGGGTACCCGATGGCGCTGGAACTCTTCGTGAGCGAGTGGATCGGCAGCGGGGAAAGCAGCCTGGCACTGGCGGTCCCCGCCATGCGGGAAGACATCGGGCAGCGGCCGCCACCGGAGGACGCCTACCGGATGGCACTGGACCGAATCCACGAGGGGCTCGATGCCAACTCCCGGCTCGTACTGCAATTGGCGTCGGTCCTCGGGGCGCGGCTCAACGACTTCTCGATGTACCAGATCATCGACCTCGGGCTGGGGGTTACCGGCCAAGCGATGACCAACCTCCGGACAGCGCGGCTGCTGCGGGAAACCGAGGAACGGCTCGAGTTTGTCAATGAACTGATCCGCGGGCACACCTACTTGAGCATCCCCAAACCGATGCGGACGGCGCTCCACGGCGAAGTTGTGACTCGACTGCTGGCGACCGAGGAGAAGGGCCGACACGTACCGGGGCTGGAGATCGCCTGGCATCTGATCCGTGCTGGGCGAAGCGACGAGGCGACGCCATACCTGCTCCGTGGAGCGCGAGAATCGATGCGCGGAGGAGCGCCTAACGAAGCGGAACGGGGGCTCTCGACTGCGATGGATCGCCTTCAGGAACCTGATCGAAGTGAAGCCATGTTGCTTGTGGGGGAAGCCTTGCAAGAACAGGGCAGGATGCGGGAGTCGATGGAGTATCTCGATTGCGTCAGCGACACCGCAAGTGGAACCGTGTTGTCCCGAAGGAACGTGCTCCGACTCTATGCGCAGAGGTTTGCAGAGGGGCTCACGCTAGATGAGCGCAGTAGGATTGCGTTCAATCTACTCCTGGAATCCGACAGTGCTACCGAGCCAAATACGCGTCTCCGTGCCATGTGGATGGCGTCCGCGTTCTTTCGTGAGCTTCGTGACACCCGTCTTCTGGAAGATGTTTCGACACGACTGAAGGCGGTGCCTTGGCAGGAGCTCTCCATTGAAGACAAAGCTGAATACGCCCTCTGCGAATCGTATTGCCTGTACTATTCCGGGGAACGAGCCCGAAGCCTTGAGGTGATTAGCGGCATACTCGGGCTCCTGGAGTCGAACGGCGTGGCGAACTCCATCTACCTTTCTTTGATCGACGGGCTCGGCGCCATCCACATCGGGATGGGTGAGTATTCAGCTGCGATAAAGGTCAACGAAAAGGGAATCCGAACCGCGCGCAAAATGGGCGAAGGGCGACGGGCGCGCAACTTCTCATCGAACATCGCTCTCTGTCACTATCGTCTCGGCGACGTGGCGGCTCAAGTCGAGTGGGCCGAGCAATCGACCGGGGGTAGGTGGGAGGTGGTCGATGGAATCTTAGATCAACAGTCGAGCTTCATTCTGGCTCTAGCCCACGCGGTTCAAGGGCGTGCCGAGGAGGCGATCGCTGCCTTGGAGACAGGTACAATAGCAGCAGAGCAGACCGAGATGGCTTGGGTCCGTCAAATGTGGCGACTCCGCGTCGCCGATGTCCTCTTGTTGATCGGGCACACGAGGGAAGCATACGCCGCAGCGCGAAGCGCGATATCGGGCGAAATGGCAGGCCTCCAGACAGAATCTTCGGCCGGGCGATACGCACGCTGGTCCGCCAGACTCGCGGTGTCTGACGACGAAGACTCATCGGAGGTACGCGGAAGACTCCAGATGCTCCTGGATCGCGGCCATGGGCTGGATCTGATAGATCAGGTGGAGGTGCTTAATGCAAAGGTCTGGCTGGACAGCCGACTCGGTGTCGTGGACGAGGACGAACGGAGGATGATGACGGAACGCCTGTCTTGCCTCCCAGCTGGGGCGCTCGATGAACTGAGGCGGCTCGGGATGATGGACCTCTAGTCGGTGGACGCTACCTCATGCCCTCCGCCCCTTCCAAAACGGCCTAGACTTCCAACCAGTCCGTCGCGCGTTCGGGTCGGAAATCACCATTGTGGCAGGCATCGGGGAGGTCTCAACACCCACGGTGATGAGCCTCCGTACGGCCACCGACGAAACAACCAACTCCACGACGTCCGGGTCGAACTGCGTTCCCCGACACTTCTGTAGTTCCGCGGTCACGACTTCGAGTGGCAGCCGCTTGCGGTAGGGCCGGTCGGTGGTCATGGCGTCGATCGTATCAGCCACGAGGATGATCCGCGATGCAAGGGGGATCTCGTGCCCCTTCAGTCCTTGAGGGTAGCCCTTGCCGTCCCACCGTTCGTGGTGATGACGCACAGATTCCTGGATGAATCCCCTGAACTTGGAGATGATTCCCACCAGCTCCGCGCTTCGCGCGGAGTGAGTTTGCATCAGCGCGGTTTCGTCCGGCGTTAGACGGTCCTCCTTACGGAGGAGTGGGGCGAATTCCTCGTGAATCTTGCCAACATCATGGAGCAGCGCAGCCGTGTGAACTTGCTCAACATCCTTAATCTGAAGACCCATTTCCAATGCAATTACGCGAGACAATTGGCTCACCCGGAGGGAGTGGCCGGAGGTGTATGGGTCGCGCGCCTCGATGGCCTTGACCATGACCTGGAGCAGCTCTTGCCCACTGTCCTGAAGTTGGTGGTACAGCCCGTATACATGCCGGACGGCCACGATTGGCAGTACAACCCCAACCAGACCAAGTGAACCGAGCCCCCAACTGACCTGGAACCTTGTGTAGAGCCACGCAAGGAAGAGTGCGATTGCACTCGCTCCAAGATCGTATGCGATGACCCCTCGGGTGTTCAAATTCCAAACATCCCGAAATGACCGCTCGCTACTAATTGCAACGACACCACTCACAGCCATTGAGTTTACGGCGAAGTAGGTCGCGGCGTAGGCGAAGAATAGGAAGAAATCCCTCTGCAGGGCCGATGAGTCAACGACCCCTACAACCTGCAGATAAGCCGGTGGCAGCGCACCTCCAAGCAGGTGGTACACCAACACTGCGATCATTACTGCGGCTGCCTTCTGGCAGACGTTGAATACAAACTTCGCAGGCTCTTTGCCCAGTGCGAGCTGAGCGAGGGCCGTTGAGACCATTACAATCACCGCGCCCCAGAACCCACCAAACAGAATTCCGGCGGAGATGTGTACAACGAATGAAGTCGAGCCGACAGCAGAGACCTTCAACTCCGTCGGGCTCTGATCTAGTAATAGCGCGACGAGAATGAAGCTGAGAAGGGGCCAAATGCCAGGCGAGGGTTGCCGAAACTGCCAAGACAGCACGACTAACGCCACAGAAGAAATGACCGTGGCCAGAACATACAGGTTAGTCCGTCGCGTCGTTGTCATGAAGTGGAACAGCTCGGCGGGGGGGCCGGGACGTCAGTGTTTAGTTCCAGGCCTGGCCTTCGGCCAAGAACAGATTTGCCACGAACTTCACAGCGGCAGCAAGCCACGTAATCTGCAGCATGAGCGTCACCTCCCTTCGAGACAAACATCACTCGGGAAGTGGTCGGCCTCGCTATGGCCTCCCAGACGCTCCGCTCACCTACCTTCGAAACTCCGCTGTCTCTTGAAGCCCGATCCCCCTGCCTCGCTTTGTTCCCTCCGCTCGGGTTAGTCGAAATCTCCGGTCGATGCTACTTCGGCCGGCGCAATTCCGTCCATCGATTGGTCGCGTCGAGCACCGCGAACACCGCGGCCCGCTCCGCGCTCTCCTTGATCTGCGCGCTGCCGGTCAGCACGAGCGACTCGCGCCCGCCCAACCCCTGCACCGCCACGAACACGAATTCCCGGTCGAAGGCCGGCACGATCTTGGCCCCCTCCAGCGCCACCGACGAGTCGTCCAGCAGCCGGTCGAGCACCATGACCGTGGCCCGGGCCGCCGCCTCCACGCGGCTCCGCGGCGTGTCACTGCTCTCCTCCTCCGCCGTCTCGGTGCGCCCGTTGTAGCTCAGGCTCACGCTGATGCCGATCCGGTGCGAGCGCTTGCCCGGCGCCACCGCCAGGTTCTCGAACAGGATGGCCCGGTGCAGCGACTTGGTGCGCACCGCCTCCTTCTCGAGCGCCTCGATCGGCTTCACGTCGGCCGTCTGCGCGATGCTGATCTTCCGGTGGTCCACGCGCAGGCCGAGCTGGGCCAGGAGCGCTGACTCGATGTTACGCACCAGCTGCTTCGGCGCCAGCCCCGACTGGGCCAGGATGTGGACCTCGCTCACCTCGCCCAGCGGCGTGGTGACCACCCGCGCGGAGAGGATGCCCTCCAGCGTGGTGAGCAGGTTTTCCGCCCGGCGCACGCCCCAGGGATCGGGCGCTTCCCCGCCGAGCCCACCACTTGGCGTGGTGCGCCCCGACTGGTGGCCGGCCTCGGACTGCTTCGCGGAATTGAACGCCATCTGGTGTATCCTGTCGCTGAGTGCCTGTGGGGGCTGTGGCCGCCCTCAGGCGGCCCCTTCGTTGGCGACGGCGTTCCGGCCCGTCGCCTTGGCCTGGTACAGTGCGCGGTCGGCGGTGACCAAAAGGTCTCCCTCGACCGGGTGCGCCGGGTCGAACTCCGCGAGCCCGATGCTCGCCGTGACGACCCCGACTTCATATCCCAACCGCCGCCCGACCCCCTCGATGCCAGCCCGGAGCGCCTCGCCCACGCGCCGCGCGCCGTGCAGGTCGGTCCGGGTCAGGATGACGACGAATTCGTCGCCGCCGTAGCGGGCCGCCAGGTCGGAGGCGCGGACCGCGCTCCGGATTTCGGCGGCCACCGCCTTCAGCACCTCGTTGCCCGCCTCGTGCCCGAACCGGTCGTTCAGGTGCTTGAACCGGTCCAAGTCGATGAACATCACCGCGAAGCCCTCGGCGCTGCGCTTGCTGCGCTCGATTTCGTGGCCCAGTCGGTCGCGCAGGACCCGGAAGGTGGCGAGCCCGGTGAGCACGTCCACCGCCGCTTCCTTCGAGGCCTCCTCCGCCCGCCGCTCCTGGTAGGGCGGACACTGGCGGAGCGTGGCCCGGCCGAGCACCGCCGCCGAGGCGAACCGGGCGCAGGTCGTGAAGCCGCAGGCACCGCAGTCCCAGGGCCGCCCGTTGGGGCCGGGCCCGATGGCGTCGAGCAGTGCCGCCACCGCGGTCGGGTCCGACGCCAGCCGCCGGGGCCGGATGTCGAACGTGGCGCCCACGCTGGCCACCAGCGTCGGGTCCACCACCGGCACCGCGCTCCGCGGCGCCTCGGCGCTCGCGAGGAGCGCCCGCCGCCAGTAGAGCTGATCCCGCGGGCCGAGGAGCGGGTGGTCCAGGCTCCCCTCGAAGGAGAGCAGGTCCACGAAGCCCAGGTCGAGCCGGTCCACCGCCACCGCGTGCGCCAGCGCCGGCAGGTGCCGCAGCCCGCGCATGGTGCGGAAGCGGCGGCTCGCGTAGCGCGCCTCCTCCAGCATGGCGAGCGGAAGGCCGCCCGCGGCGCTCAGGTGCCTGCGCCGCTCCTCCGGCACCCGCGCGAAGAAATCAGGCTGCGCGAGCACCGCCACGCCGCGGAGCTGGAAGATCCGCTCCAGGTCCTCGAAGGTGACGGCGGCGTCGAGCTCCGGCGTGTTCCGCGGTGCCGCGACGCCCGCGTACACGATCCGGAGGTCCTGCCCGTGCTGCGCGCGCAGGTAGCGCGCCTCCGCCACCGCGGGAATCGTGACCGGCGCCAGGTACGGCACAAGCTCGGGATAATCGATGCGCACCGTCTCGACCACCACCGGATCGGTGGAGCGGATCAGCGTGCCCCAGCCCTTGTCCCGCCAGAGGCTCAGGTACTCCGCCGCCACCAGCTCGTCGCCGATGACGCCGCGGTGCACCGTGCGGAACCCGGCCGCGTAGCAGGCGTTGACCACCTGCTCCGGCGTGGCCGGATAAAAATGCGCCGTCGCTTCCGGACTCAGGATCAGGATGCCGTCGCCCCGTGCGGCCACCGTGAGCGCCCGGCCGATTTCTCCGCTGGCGTGGATGGCTTGGTGCGGACACGCCGGCAGGCAGAGCCCGCACGCGATGCACGCTTCATCCACGATCTGCACCTGCGCGCCGTCGACCGCGACCGCCTCGGTCGGGCAGACGCGTACGCAGGCCAGACAGGCCACGCAGGCTTCGGAATCGATCGAAAAGATCACGCCACCACCCAAGGGTGGCCGGCGGGACCCAAAGGCAATATCGGACCGGACCTGAGAACTGTCAAGAGGTGACACCCCGCAAATATCAAGAAAACAACCACTTAGCCGAGTCCGAACGCCTTGATTTTCCGGTACAGTGTCCGCTCTCCGATGCCCAGCACCTCAGCGGCCTTCCGGCGGTTGCCCCGGTACTCCTCCAGGGCGGCCTCGATGGCCCTCTTCTCCACCTCAGCCATTGTCATGCCAGACCGGTACAGGACGGCCCCGGGCTCCTCCCCGTTGGACTCCCCCACCAGATCGGCCACCGGCTGCCGGTCCGCCAGGTCGATAATCTGGACCCGCTGGGGCCCCGAGTCCATGCGCCGCCGGAGCTCCTCGACCTGGAGCCGTAAGTCCATGACATTACGTAAGATAAACTCCAATTCCTGACCGGAAACCTCCCGCCCTCCCTGGGCGATCCGGACCGGCAGGAGCGACCCCGCCCCCTCCAGCACATCGGGCGGGATATCGCTGGCCCGGATCTCGGTGCCCGGGGCCAGCACGACCATCGATTCGACCAGGTTGCGAAGCTGGCGGACGTTGCCGGGCCAGGATGCCGCAACAAGCCGCTCCAGCGCCTCGGGGGCTATGCCACGGAAGGGCCGGTCGTGCGCCTTGGCAAACTCTCGGATGAAGCGCCGGAGGAGGAGCGGAATGTCCTCCCGCCGCTCGCGCAGCGGCGGCAGGTAGATGTTCAGCACGCTCAGCCGGTAGTACAGGTCGTCGCGGAATTCGCCGAGCTGCACTGCGTCGCGGAGGTTGCGATTGGTGGCCGCCACCACGCGCACGTCCACCTTGATCGGCTGGATGCCGCCCACCCGGAAGAACGCGCGGCTTTCCAGTACGCGCAGCAACTTGACCTGGGTGGACGGCGGAATGTCGCCGATTTCGTCGAGGAAGATGGTGCCGCCGTCGGCCAGCTCGAAACGCCCGAGCCGCCGCTCCGCCGCACCGGTAAAGGCACCCTTCTCGTGGCCGAACAGTTCCGACTCGAGCAGCGTGTCGGGAATCGCGGCGCAGTCCACCGCGATGAACGGCTGCCCCCGCCGCGGCGACAGATCGTGAATGGCCTTCGCCACCAGCTCCTTGCCGGTGCCCGACTCGCCCTGCACCAGCACCGTGCTCGACACCGGCGCCATCTGCTCGATCTTGACCAGCACTTCCTGGATCGCGGCGCTCTCACCGCTGATGCCGGTGCGCTGCTGCAGCCGCCTTCGCTCGACCAGCCGCCGCGCGGTGGCCACCAGCTCGTCGGGCCGCGCCGGCTTGGTCATGACCGCGGTGGCGCCGAGCCGCGCCACCCGCTCGGCGCGCTCGGAGTCGGTCGGCTCCAGCAGCGCCAGCGTGGACACCTCGGCCTCGCGGGCCAGCGCCACCAGCGCGACGGCGGGCGACTCGTGCACCGCGCCGGTCACGATCAGCAGGTCCGGCCCCTCGCGCCGGAACACGGCACGCACGTCGTCCATCGCCGAGACCATCGTCGTGGCGTAGCCGGCGGCCTCGAGCGCCGCGTTGAGCGGGACGGCGGTCTCGAGGTCGTCCATCGTGAGGAGGATCTGCGCCGGCATCGGTGGTCAGCCCTCCGGTGATGGGTGAGAGGTATCGGTGCCGCGCACCAGGTCCACCGCGTGCGCCGCAATGCCGTCGAGCACGGCCAGCCCGTCGCGCACGCCGCCGGGGCTGCCGGGGAGGTTGACGATCAGCGTGCGGCCCCGCGCTCCTGCCAGCCCCCGGCCCAGCGCCGCAAGGGGAAAGGCCTTCAGCGCACTCCCCCGAATCGCCTCGGCGATGCCCGGCGCCTCTCGCTCCAGCACGGCGCGGGTGGCTTCCGGGGTCACGTCCCGCGCGGTGAGCCCGGTGCCGCCGGTGGTAAGCACCAGGTCGGCGGCGTCGCTGTCGGCCCAGCCGGCAAGCGTCCGCACAATCGGCCCGGTCTCATCGGGCACCAGCGCCCGCGCCGCCACGACGTGGCCCTTGGCAGCGGCCCACGCGGCGATGGCGTCGCCCGAGCCGTCGGCGCGCTCGCCGCGGCTGCCGGCGTCGGAGATGGTCAGGATGGCAATGCGCACCTACTTGGCCTTCCGCGCCGTCCCCTTCGTGTAGAAGGGGCGGCTGATCACCTCGGCGGGGATACGGGTGCCGCGGGAATCCACCTCGAAGCGGGTGCCGACCTTGGCGGCGGCCACAGGCAGGTACGTGGTGCCGATCGGGATACCGAGCGACGGGCTCATGGTGCCGCTCCGCACGATGTCCACCTGGTGGCCGTCGTAGTACACCGGGTAGCCGTGCCGCGGGATGCCGCGCTCGAGGAGCTTGAAGCCCACGAAGCGCCGGGTGACGCCGCGCTGCTTCTGGGCCCGGAGCGCGTCGCTTCCGGTGAAGGGCGCCCCCTTGTCGAGCTTGACGATCCAGCCGAGCCCGGCCTCGAGCGGGGTGGTGGTGTCGTCGATGTCGTTGCCGTACAGCGGGTACGCCACCTCGAGCCGGAGCGAGTCGCGCGCGCCGAGGCCGATCGGCTGCGCGCGGCCGGGCCCCTCGAGCGCCCGCCAGATGGCCTCGGTGTCGCGGGAGCGGCAGTAGATCTCGAAGCCGTCCTCGCCGGTGTAGCCGGTGCGGCTCACGAAGCAGTCGGCGCCCGCCACCTTGCCGGTGGTGAACTTGTAGTAGCCGAGGTCGGCGAGCTTGATGTCAGTGACGGGGGCCAGCACGGAGTCGGCGGCGGGGCCCTGCAGCGCCAAGAGGCCGACGTCGTCGGAGATGTTCTTGAGCCGGATGTTGGCGCCGCCCTTCTGCGCCACCACGTGGGCCCAGTCCTTGTCGATGTTCGCGGCGTTGACCACGATCATCACCTTGTCCTCGAACCGGTAGACGGTGCAGTCGTCCACGAAGGTGCCCTCGGGCGTCAGCAGCGCCGAGTACTGCACGTCGCCCGCGGCCATGGCGCCGACGTCGTTGCAGCAGATCCGGTTGACGAAGGCGTTCCGGTCGGGGCCGGTGACCTCGAATTCCCCCATGTGCGACACGTCGAAGATCCCCGCGCCGGTGCGGGTGGCCTTGTGCTCGGCCTGGATGCCGCTGGGGTACTGCACGGGCATTTCCCAGCCGGCGAACGGCACGATCTTGGCGCCGAGGGCCACGTGGATGTCGTAGAGCGGGGTGCGCTTGAGCGGCGTGTCCATGAGCCTGACCAGTGTGAAAGTAGAAAGGGGGAGAGGGCGGCCGCGCCGCCTATCCCATCAGCGTCGCCATCAGGGCCTTCTGCACGTGCAGGCGGTTCTCCGCCTCGTCCCACACCCGCGACTGCGGTCCCTCGAGCACCGCCTCGGTCACTTCCTCCCCCCGGTGCGCCGGGAGGCAGTGGAGGAAGATGGCCTTCGGGTCGGCGCGCTTGATGAGCGCCTCGTCCACCATGTAGCCCTGGAAGGCGCGGGCCCGGAGCTCCGCCTCGCTCTCCTGTCCCATCGACGCCCAGACGTCGGTGGTGACCACGTGCGCCCCCGCCACCGCCTCGTCGGGGTCCTCGGTCATCAGCACCTTGGTGAGCGCGGCGTTGCGCTGGAAGATGGCCCGGTCGGGCTCGTAGCCCTCGGGGCAGGCCAGCCGCAGCTCGAAGCCGAGGGTGCCGGCGGCGTTGAGCCAGCTGTTGCACATGTTGTTGCCGTCGCCGATCCAGGCCACCGTCTTCCCCTTGAGGGTGCCGAACGCCTCGAGGGTGGTGAGGAGGTCGGCCAGGATCTGGCAGGGGTGCAGCAGGTCGGTGAGCCCGTTGATGACCGGCACGGTGGCAAACTTGGCGAGCTCGACGACGTCGTCGTGGGCGTAGGTGCGGATCATGATGCCGTCCACCATCCGCGAGAGGACGCGGGCGGTGTCGCGGATCGGCTCGCCGCGGCCCAGCTGGATGTCGCGCGACGACAGGAACAGCGCGTGCCCGCCGAGCTGCAGGGCGCCCACCTCGAACGACACCCGGGTGCGCGTCGAACTCTTGGCGAAGATCATCGCCAGCGTCTTCCCGGCCAGCGGCCGCTCCCGCCACGCCCCGGATTTCATCTTCCCCGCCAGGTCCAGGAGCGACAGCACCTCGGCGGCGGAGAAATCGGGGATGGCGAGGAAGTCGCGCTTGGGCATGGGCCGATCGGTGGCGGGAGGGGTGGACAGCCAAATTGGCAGGAGGGAGTTTAGCCCGGCGGGGAGGGGTGGGGCAAGCCGAACGGTCAGTTTCGGAGGTACGGCTCCAGCCCCGCCGCCTTGACCATCGGCAGGTAGCGCGGGTCTTGGCGGAGGCAGCCCAGGTCGGGGTTGGTGACGATCCAGTTGAGGCGCTTGGGGCGAATCCGGTAGAGGTTCTCGACCAGGTCCATCGCCTTCTTGGAGTCTCCCAGTTCACAGAGCAGGGCGCCGATCCGGATTTCGGCCACGTTGTACCGCTCGGCCGGCACCACGTCGGCGCGGTCCAGCCGGGCAATGAGCGAGTCGGCGCTGTGGCGGAGCTCGGCGCGCCGGGCGCGCTGGTATGCCGCGGTGTCGCCGGCGGCAAGCGCGGCCTCGAAGGGGGCAGCGGAGCGGCCGGTGGTGTCCGCCAGCCGACGGAGCCGCGTGGCGTCGGCGTGGCGCCCGAGCTTGTCGTAGGTAGTGATCAACCGGTACCGGGCGGCGCCACTGGGGCGCGTGGCCATCGAGCGCTCGAGCACCGTCGCGGCGTCGGCGTAGCGCCGCGCTGCCATGAGGCCCGCGGCGAGGCTGTTGTAGCGGAGCACGCTCGGCTCCAGTTCCACGGCGCGATTGAAGTCCGCCAAGCCCCCCTCGAGGTTTCCGTCCAGCTCCTGCCGGATGATACCGCGGTCCCGGTACGCCTCCGCGTACCCGGAATCCTGAGCCAGCATGTGCTGGACTGCCTCGCGCGCGCCGTCGAAATCGTCCTCCAGGTAAAGACGCCGGATCAGGAGCTGGTTGTACGAGGAGAGGATCGTGTTGTCGAGCGACAGCGCGAGCTGGATCAGGGAATCGCCGCGGGCCTGGATCTGGCTCGAGGTCAGCCCGGCGACGTCCCAGCCCCGGATGGACGAGATGCTGTAGTAGTCCCCGAGGCCGGCGATGGCGCGGGGGTCTCGTGGGGACCGTTCGAGGACTCGCTCGTAGAGCACGCGGGCGGAGTCCACGGTGGCGGAGTCGCCGGTGGCGCCGGCGATCCCGCGCAGCCACAGGTGCTGCGCCCGGAGCAGCAGGTCGAGCACTACCGGGTCCTCGGTGGACCGGGCGAGCACGGCGCTCCGGTCGCCGCCGCTCAACTGGAGCTGCAGCGAATCGGCGATGCCCGCCACGACGGCCGGGATGAGGCCGGTGTAGTTGGTGTCGGGATACTGGAACTGCCCCGACCAGAGCAGGCGCCCGTCGGACACCTGCACCAGCTCGCTGTTGATGGTGAGGCGGCCGCCGAAGCGGGCCAGGGTGCCGGTCAGCACGGCCGTGGCGCCCAGTTTCCGGCCGAGCTCCACGGGGGAAGTGATGGTCGAGTCCCGGCGGACCAGGCTCATCGGAATCACGTCGAGCCCGGGGAGCCGGTGGAGCGCCGAGAGCAGGTAGTCCGGAATGCCGCTGCGGAGATAGTTGGTGGAGGCGTCCGGGCTCGCCACGACGAGGTCGGTCAGGGCGAGTCTTGGCGCTTGCCGCGCAGGGGCCGGGCGCGGCCGGAAGAACACCGCCGCCGCGACCAGGGCGGCGAGCGCCAGCAGCGTGACGGCCGCGAGCCCCGGCGTGAGCCGCGGCGTGCGCCGGTGCGCGACGGCCGGCACCGGGGTCTGCCGGCCGACGCGGAGGGCTGAACGGAATTCCGCGGCGGTGGCGAACCGGTCCGCGGGTGCGCGCGCCAGCCCCCGCGTGAGTGCGAGGTCCACCTCCTCCGGCACGCTGTCGCGCAGCCGACGGACCGAGGGTGCCGCGTCGGTGAGCCGCTTGACCATGACGGCCTGCGCGGTGTGCCCCGTGAAGGGCGGCTCCCCGGAGAGCATCTCGTAGAGCACACAGGCCAGGCTGTACAGGTCGCTCCGGGCGTCCACCTCCCGCTCGGCGGCGGCCTGCTCGGGGCTCATGTAGGCGGGGGTGCCGATCACCGAGCCCCGTTCGGTGAGCCGGGTGTCGCCCGCCTCGCTCACGGCCCGGGCGATGCCGAAGTCCGCGACGAGGGCGTGCCCGCCCGACAGGAGGATGTTCTCAGGCTTGATGTCACGGTGCACCACGCCCTGGGCATGCGCGTGGTCGAGCGCGGCCAGCACCTCGCCCGCGATGTCGAGCACCGTCTCGAGCGGGAGCTGGCCTTCCTGCTCCAGCCGGGCGCGCAGCGACTCCCCTTCGACGTACGGCATGACGTAGTACAGCAACGCCCCGCCGTCGGACTCGAGCGCGCCGCTGTCGTAGAGCGGGAGGATGTGGGGGTGCTGGAGGCCGGCGGCGACGCTGATTTCCCGGAGAAAGCGGTCGCGCCCGACGGACGCCGCCAGGTCGGGGCGGAGGACCTTGATGGCCACCCGGCGCTGGTGCTTGAGGTCGTGGGCCAGGTACACGATGGCCATGCCCCCGCGCCCGAGCTCGTGCTCGAGCCGGTAGCGGCCGGCCAGGGGGCCCTGCGTGCTGTTCAG
>CAZNDK010000011.1:0-10652 GCA_964571795.1 uncultured Gemmatimonadaceae bacterium
AGGACTGAGGACAGAGGACCAGGCAAGATAAAGGACCAAGGCGCTTGGGGAGTCCCCCCAGTCCTCAGTCCTCTTCTCTCAGTCCTGTTTCCTAGTGGAGGCGCAGGGAATCGAACCCTGGTCCGAGTGTGGTTCCAGAACCGCATCTACGTGCGTAGATCCCGCTTCCAGCGTCTCCCCGACCCGGCGTGGGACCGGCCGCTTCGGGGACTACCTCCTGATGTCTCGCCTCGCGCGTCGGAGGACCACGCTCAGCCAGCCCGGATTTGCGATCCGATCCTCTGCGCCCCGGGCGGGCTCAGCGAACCGGAGGTGCGACAAGCGAGCTTTTCAGCTCAGCTTACGCAGCCAGCGCCAGGTTATCGTTGGCGTTTGGTTGTTTCCAAGCGGTTTAGCCAGGGACTTGGACCTGGGCACGCAGCAATTCCTTCTTCCAACCCGTCGAAGCCGATCGCCCCCGGGTGTGTCAGAATGATACGCATCTCGGCTTACCCGGGCAAGGTCGCCGCCCTCCACCCGACCAACAGCAACCACGAAGACACGAAAACACGAAAACACGAAAACACGAAGACATGAGGTACTAGCGCGTCGTTCGTGTCTTCGTGGTTTCGTGCTTTCGTGGATTCAGTCCACGGGCCCCCTTCGCCGGCCGGTTACTTGCCCCTCGGATAGAGCAGCGTGAACTGCATCCGCACCATGTCGGCACCCGCCCCGGTGGGCCGCTCGACGTTGTGATAGTACTGCAAGATCACGTTCATCGGCTGCTTGCCGACCATCGTGATCTTCGAGACGCCGAGGCCGAGCGGCACGGTCCACTCCTGCCCGCTGGGCGCATTCCAGTTGGCGGTGATGGCCGGGGACGTGCTGATGGCCCACCCACGCTTCAGGTTGTAGTTGATGAACGGCTGGAGGAAGAAGGCGTTGATCGGCGTCGTGGTCTCGCTGCCGGCGATCCGCCAGAGGTTGTTCACCAGCGCCCCGTACACCCATTTCTTCCCGATCTTGAGCGCCACAAACGTCGGGCCCAGGGCAAACTGCCCCGTTTCCATCGCGGGATTGGTGGCCGTCGGGAACGAGAAGATCGGGCCGAAGCCCCATGTGATGCCACCCGACTTGGCCGGCGTGAAATAGACCTGCTCCTGGATGTCCGCGATGCCCGTGAGCCGCTCGGTGCCGCCGCCCGGGAGGTTGACGATCGGCACCACGGTGCGCGAGATGACGTTCCACTTCTCGTTGATCGGGAGCGGGAGCACCGGCTGGACGTTGATCACGGATTGAGTCTCATCGCCCAGGCCGCCACCGGTCGTCCAGTTGAATTGGACCGGAATCGAATTCATGTTGGCCACCGGGTTCTGGGCCGCCTTGGCCAACTCCGTCGCCTTGGCCTGGGCCTCCGCCTCGGTGGCCTCCTGGGCCGCCAGGGCAGCTGGGATGGAGAGCGCCAGGATCGACACCAGGAGCAACTTCCGCATCGGGATCACCTTTCGATGGAGGATGTCAGGGAACGAACGCGCCGTCACGGTGCCACCGCGACCGCCGGCGGCTGCCAGGTGCCCTTGCCGGGCGGCAGGATGGACGGCGCATCCGTCTTCGGCCAGTAGAGCCGCATGACCAGGTAGACCGGCCCGTTCGGCGCGGGGAGCCAGTTCGACTCCTTGTCCTTGCCCGGCGAATCCTTCTGGATGTAGAGCGTCAACGACCCGTCCGCGTTGGTCTTCATCTGCGGCAGCATCGGGGAGTTGATCAGGTAGCGATCATTGGGGTTCTTGACCAGGAACTGGGTCTTGCCGTCGTACATCGTGACCGACCAGAAGGCGTTGACCGGCGGGAACTGCCCGGCCGCGAAGGTCAGGGTGTAATTGTGCTGCGAGGCGTCGAGCGGAGTCCCATCGGCCAGCGTCCTGGCCATCGGGTACATCGCCTCGACGGCGTCGTTCCCGTAGATCCCCGCCTTGGCGGCGGCGGCCCTGAGCACCCAGTTGCCGTTGAAGAAGGCGCGGTCACCCACGATGGCACCGACCTTCCAGCCGTTGATGTCGCTGCCAATATTGGCCACCGCCTCCTCGACCTTCTTTTCCCCTTCCTTCATCCCCAGACCGATCTCGAGTTTCTGGTCATCCGGCAGGGCCTCGAAATCGAACGGCTCCCCTGGCCTGACGCCGATGCTGGCGAGCCGCTCCCGGATGGCCACTTCCTCGGGCCCCGCCGGCGCGAACTGCATCGCGAACGCCAGGTACCCGAAGAAGTTGGTCTTCACCATCTCGGCGTTGATCTTCGGCCAGTCCACCGCCGGCGCCGGCGCCGGTGCGGGCTGCCCCAGGAAGGCCGAGAGCGGCTGCACCTTGTAGCCCGCCTGGACCTTCACCACGTTCGGCATGTCGTCGGGGCCGAACAGCTGGGTCCGGAAGATCGTCAGGCCGAACTGCGTCGTGGCATGGAACACCTGCTTGATGCCGGCCGGCGTCTCGCCCTGCCAGTCCGGGCCGGCGACGAGGTAGCTGCCCGCCTCGCTTCCCGTGGCCCGGCTCCCGATGTAGCCGTAATTGAAGGTGTTGCCGTCCACCAACTGCACCGAGTAGTACCGCTTCGGGTCCACCGCCGGCACCGAGATGACCACCGGCTCCGCGCGGAGGTCGAGCCAGAGCAGCGAATAGGGAGTGTCGCTGTTGGGCGTCACGATGGCGGTGTCCTGCCAGGTGAAGACCCGGGCCTCGTTGTAGACGGTGTTGTAGGGGGCCTTGTACTGGGATCCGCCCGAGTCCACGATGTACGAGTATTGCACGGCGTAGTTCATCACGATCGGGAGGCCGTAAATGAACCCCTCCTCCGCAATCGCCTTCCGGTCGAGGGCGCTGGGTCGGTCGCCGCCGCAACCGGAGGCGACAGTTCCGAGCATCATCACGGCGACTGCGACACGGGCCTTGCGCATGGAGTTCTCCGTCATGGAGTGATTGGCGAAGGAGTTATTGCTTCGTGACCGTGATCGCGGCGCCTTCGGTGACCTGCAGGGTGATGTTGTCGCCCACCTGCACCTGGGTGAGGTCCACGCCCTTCTGGGCCTTGTAGGTCTTGGTGGTGCCATCCTGGAACTGCACGGTCACCTTCCGCTTCGCCGCGTCGATCGCGGTGATCTGGGCGGTGATCATCTCGGTGGCCACCGCAAAGCCCGCAGGGTTCTGGCTTCCGGTCGGCGTGATGCCCACCATGGCCGCGGCCGCGTCCGCCGGCGGGTTGCTGCCCTTCCAGATGGCGATGGCCACCTGCTCCGTGACCACGGCAATCACCTGGTCGCCGACCCTGAGCTGCGGGAAGTTCGTCATGCTCGGCGAAGCCTTGAAGCTGGTCTTCTTCCCGTCGGGCGTCTGCAGGGTGAGCTTCATCTTCGCCTGGTCAATCGCGACGATGGTGGCCGTGGTGCTGAAGGTCTCGGTGACGATGGCCCCGTCTGGACCGGCCACCACGGATTCGCTGGTGGTCCCGGACATGCCCTTGGAGCAGGCGGTGGCCGAGAGAAGGAGCGCAGGCACGATGGCGAGGAAGGAATGGGAAATACGGAGGACACGCATGACGGACCTCACGACAAGAAGGGTTGGAGCGGGCGCGGAAGCGGGGGGGCCTCCGAATGGCCCGAACAGTAAAACCCTCCGAATCGTCCGGCCACCCCTCGACCATCAGGAATTCATGGGGTCAGCTTGAAACGTCCTTCAGCGACGTGCTCCACGTCACGACGCGGTCACGACCCGCTCGCTTGGCCGCGTAGAGCGCCGCGTCCGCCTGGGTAGCGAGGTTCTCCCGGCTGCGGGTGGTCTCGGGCCACCCAGCCACGCCGAACGACGCGGAGAGCGGCCAGGAACGGCCCTGCCACTGCCAACCGCAGGTCCCGATGCGCACCCGGATCCGCTCCGCCACGCGGACACCTTCCTCCAGCGAGGTGCCCGGCAGCCAGAGGAGGAACTCCTCCCCACCCACCCGCGCCGCCGCATCCACGCCGCGCACCTGCTCCTGGAGGATCCTGGCCAGATGGAGCAGTGCTGCGTCTCCCGCGGCGTGGCCGAGGGTGTCGTTCAGCAGCTTGAACTTGTCGAGATCGAGCGAGACGAGCGCGCCCCGCTCAGGGCCCACCAGGCCCATGCGCTCGGAAAGCCCGCGACGGTTGAGGAGGCCGGTGAGCGGGTCCTTGATGGCCTTGGCCGTTTCGGCGGCCAGCCGGGCGGCCATCTCGAGGCGAGGCGCCGCCGCACGGAGCGCCTCGTTCACCTCGCGGATCGCCTCTGGCCCCACCACCCCACCATCCGGCACGCGCCACGCCACTGCGCCGATGGCCTCGTCGTGCCGAATCAACGGCGCGACTCGCGCCGGCGGGTGGCGGCGGCGGTCGGCGCCCGGTCCGCCGAGTGGATCGGCGCTCGTAGTTTCTTCCTCTACGCCAGCCGCCACCCGGGCCAGCGTCGCGTCGGACGGGAGCACCTGCCCCAGAGCGCGCCGGTCGGCGAGTCCCGACACGCCGATAACCCGCACTCCGGAACCTTCCGCCACCGCCACGTAGGCTTCGGCCCCGGCGATCCGCTCGACCTGGTATGCCAACCGCATGCCCACGCTCTCCACCGTCTCGATCGCGAGCCCCTCCTGGACCTGGGAGAGGTCGTGCAGCACCGGTCGGCGCCCCACCCCGTCGAGCAGCGCGGCGAGGTCGCCGCGGACTGCCTCCTGCCGCGTGGCCGGCACATCGGGCGGCAGCACGGCGCCCACTACGGCGCCGCCCGCCGACGCCGTGAGCAGCAACCCGGCGTCCATCCGCTCGGCGGTCTCACCATCGCGGGCGGCGGAGGACGCCAGCCTGCGCTCGATGGCGTCGAGTTCTGCATCGCCCACGGCCCACGACGGGTCGAGACTCTGGTACGTCTTCTCGCCGAGTCCGGGCGCCGTCGACTCGAGCGCCCACACGCCCCGGGCGCCGGAGGCGCGACGAAGCCACTCGAGCGCGGGATCGGGAAGGAGATGCGGTGTGGCGGCGCGCGTGAGGGAGCTCGCCTGGCTGGAGGAAGGTGCAGGCCGTCGCCGGCCCACCAGGTACCCGATCGTGGCCCCCGCTCCGCCGGCAAGGAGGATGAGCCACGCAGCGTTCACCGCATCCACCCCCGACGGCGGAACCAGAGGAAGATGGCGAGGCAGACGGCCGCCATGGCCCCGATGGTCAGCGGATAGCCGAATCGCCACCCGAGCTCCGGCATGAACTGGAAGTTCATCCCGTAAATGCCGACGATGAAGGTGAGCGGCAGGAAGAACGCCGAGAATACCGTGAGGACGCGCATGACCTCGTTGGTGCGGTGCGACGCGATGTTGAGCTGGACGGTGAGGAGGTTGTTGACGTTGTCGTGGATTTCGTCGGCGTACGTATACAGGCTCTCGATGCTCTCCCGCAGGTCCTGGTAGATCGGCGCGTGGCCCTCGGAGGACGGGTGGAGCTTCTGCACCACGCCGAGCGTCTGCCAGAGCGTGCGCTTGATCAGCGTCACGCGGCGCTTCACGACGTGGATCTCCTCCAGCCCCGCCTCCGCCCGCTGGCCGTCGAAGAGCGCCTCCTCGAAATCGTCGAGGACCTTTTCGGCCTCCTCGAGCGGCTTCTCGTACGTGGCCACCACCGCCGCGATCAGGTCGACCAGCGCCTCGCCCAGGCCGATTTCGTCCGGGCTGCGACGCGCACAGTCCGCCTTGAAGGCGTCGAAGAATGGCATCGCCTTCCGGTGGACGGTGAGCAGGAACGTCAGCCCCGCGAACGCCGCCACCTTGCGCGTCATCTGCTGGATGGTGACGGCGTCGGCCGGCGCGGCGGTGTCGTACGCGCGCACGATGATGAAGGTGGCGCCCCCCAGCTTCTCGTACTTGGGGAGGTGCTCCGGATCGAGGCAGTCCTGGAGCGACATCGGGTGCAGGCCGTACGATTCTGCGAGCCCGGCCAGTTCATCCGGGGTCGGGCCGGTCGCGTCCAGCCACTCGAAGTCGGGCCCGTTCCGCCGCAGGACCGTTTCCAGCATCAGGCCTCCTCGCCGCGGTTGATGCGGGTGGCCGCCGCGGCGGCCCCGAACCCGTTGTCGATGTTGACCACCGTGACGCCCGCCGCGCAGCTGTTGAGCATGCCCAGCAGCGCGGCCAGCCCGCCGAACGAGGCGCCGTACCCCACGCTCGTCGGTACCGCGATGACCGGCACCCGCACAAGTCCGCCCACCACGCTCGGCAGCGCGCCTTCCATCCCGGCGACCACGATTACCACGGCCGCTTCACGGAGCCTTTCCCCCTGGGCCATCAGCCGGTGGAGCCCCGCCACCCCGACGTCCGCCATCCGCTCCACCCGGTTGCCGCAGGCCTCGGCCACGATCGCCGCCTCTTCCGCCACCGGCAGGTCGCTGGTGCCGGCGCACACGACGAGCACCGTGCCCCGCCCCGCCGGCGCCGGCCTCGGATCCGGGGCAAGGAAGACCGTGCGAGCCAGCGGGTGCCATTCCAGGCGCGGAAACCGCGCGCGCAGCGCCGCCGCCTGGTCATCGGTGGCGCGGGTGCCGAGAAAGCTCCCCGAGGCCACGGCCAGCCGCTCGCAGATCGCCACGACCTGCTCCACCGTCTTCCCCGCGCAGAAGACGACCTCGGGCTGCCCCTGCCGGAGCCCCCGGTGATGATCGATAGTGGCGAAGGGAAGCTGCTCGGAGGGAAAATGACGCAGTTGCTCGAGGGCGGCGGCCGGCGTGAGCCGGCCCGCCGACACCTCCGCCAGCAGCGCGCCCAGCCGTTCGGGGGTCACGCCACCTGCGCCAGCGGGGCCAGGTACCTGACGAAGATCTCCTCCGCCTCGGCGATCGACTCCACCTGGAAGAGCCGCTGGCGGAGCTCGCTCGCGCCGTGCAGCCCCTTGGTGTACCAGCCGAAGTGCTTGCGAAACTCGATCACGGTCTTGCGCGAGTCGCCCTGGAGGCGGAGCGCCAGCCGGGCGTGCGTGAGCGCCAGTTCGAACCGCTCCGCCGGGCTCGGCGCCGCCGGCTTCTCCTGGCCCTCGAGGAGCGCCCGCGCGTCCCGGAACAGCCAGGGGTTGCCGAAGGCCCCCCGCCCTACCATGACGCCGGCCGCCCCGGTGTGGTCGCGAAGGCGCACCACGTCCTCGGCGGTCTGCACGTCCCCGTTGCCGATGACCGGGATGTCCAGCGCCTCGACCACCCGCGCGATCTCGTCCCAGTCGGCCTTGCCGGAGTACATCTGCGTGCGGGTCCGTGCGTGCAGCGTGAACGCCCGGGCGCCCGCGTCCTGCATCCGGAGGGCGATGCCCACCGGATCGCGCAATTCGTCGTTCCAGCCGCTCCGCGTCTTGACCGTGACGGGGAGGTGCGTGGCCCCAACGCAGGCGCGGATGATGTCGGTCACGAGCCCGAGGTCCCGCAGGCACCCCGACCCGCCGTTCCGCTGCACCACCTTCTTGACCGGGCAGCCGAAGTTGATGTCGATGAACTCCGGCTGGTACACCTCGGTGATCAGCGCCGTGGCCTCGGCCATCGCGGCGGGAACCGCGCCGTAGATCTGGATGCCGATCGGCCGCTCGCACTCCTCGAACTCCGCCCCCTCGAGGGTGTTCCGGATCCGGCGCCGGATGGCCTCGGACGACAGGAACTCGGACAGCACGACGTCGGCGCCCAGCCGCCGGCAAATCTGCCGGAACGGCGGCTCCGAGACCCCGGCCATGGGGGCCAGGATCAGGGCGAAGTCGTGGGGGGAGGGATAGGGAAGCCGCATGCCCAAAAATACGGCCTAGGGCTAAACCGAGCAATGATAGGGATTTGACACGCGTTCCGGGCGGCAGTTAGGTTCCGCCCCATGCTGCTCCGAGAGTTCTTCACTGCCGATGCCATCCGCCTGCCGCTCCGCGCCACCACCAAGGACGAGGTCCTCGCGGAAATGGTGGGCCTCCTGGCCACCGACGACAAGTCCGGCGACACCCTCCTCAAGATGCTGAAGCGTCGGGAGTCCCTCGGCTCCACCGGGGTCGGCCGCGGCGTGGCCGTGCCGCACTGTCGATCGCTGGTGGTGAACCGGCTGCAGCTCGCCTACGGTTACTCTCCGGAAGGCATCCCGTTCGATTCCAGCGACGGCTTGCCGGTGCACCACGTCTTCCTGATCGTGGCCCCGCCCAACGAGATGTCCAATCAGTACCTGCCCACCCTCGGCAAGATTGCCCAGCTGGCGAAGGAACCGGGCGTGCCGGACCTGCTCGCCCGCCTGACGACACCCGACGAGTTCTTCCAGCTGCTCGCGGACAAGGGCGTCTAGCCCTACTCCCACTCGATGGTGGCGGGCGGCTTGCTGCTCACGTCGTACACCACCCGGTTGACGCCCTTCACCTCGTTGGCGATCCGGTTGGAGATGTGCCCCAGCACTTCCGGCGGGAAGGGGAACCAGTCCGCGGTCATGCCGTCGCGACTCGTGACCGCGCGGAGCGCCACCGCCTGGTCGTAGGTCCGGAAGTCGCCCTGCACCCCGACCGAGCGGATGGGGAGCAGCACCGCAAACGCCTGCCAGATGTCGTCGTACAGGCCCGCCGCCCGGATTTCCTCGATGTAGATCGCGTCCACCGCCCGCAGGGTGTCCAGCTCGGGCTTCGTGACCGCGCCGAGGATGCGGATGGCGAGTCCCGGCCCCGGGAAGGGGTGGCGGCCCACCATCTCCTCTGGCAGGCCGAGTTCGCGGCCCACCTGGCGCACTTCGTCCTTGAAGAGTTCGCGCAGCGGTTCGATCAGCTTGAACGGCAGCCGTTCGGGGAGGCCCCCGACGTTGTGGTGGGTCTTGATCGTGACGGACGGCCCGCCCGTCGCCGAGGTGGACTCGATCACGTCGGGATAGAGCGTCCCCTGCACCAGGAAGCCCACGTCCTTGCCCACCTTCCGCGCCTCGGCCTCGAACACGTCGATGAAGGTGTGGCCGATGCGGCGGCGCTTTTCCTCCGGATCGCTCACCCCGTCCAGGTTCTTCAGGAACAGGTCGCTGGCGTCCACCACGCGGAGGTCGATCCCCAGGTGGCGGCGGAAGGTGGCCTCGACCTGGTCGCGCTCGTGGAGCCGGAGCAGCCCGTGGTCCACGAAGATGCAGGTGAGGCGGTCGCCGACGGCGCGGTGCACCAGGGCGGCCGCCACCGAGGAGTCCACACCACCCGAGAGCCCGCAGATGACCCGGGCGTCTCCCGCCAGCTCGCGGATCCGTGCCGTCTCGGTCTCGATGAAATGCCCGGCGGTCCAGTCGGGCACGGCGCCGCAAATATCGAAGAGGAAGGCGCTGATGATCTCGCCCCCGCGCGCCGTGTGGGCCACCTCGGGGTGGAACTGCACCGCATAGATCGGCTTGGAGGTGTGCTCGATGCCGGCGACAGGGCAATTGGGGCTCGAGGCGGTGAGCTTGTAACCGGGGGGCGGGGTGTCGACATGGTCCCCGTGGCTCATCCAGACCGCCGTCTCCTCACCCTTGGTGAAGCCCCGGAAGAGCCGGCCGCCCGCCACGGTCACCACCGCGCGGCCGTATTCCCGGCGGTCGGCCTTCACCACGTTGCCGCCCACCAGGTGGGCGATCATCTGCATGCCGTAACAGAGGCCGAGCACCGGCACGCCGAGGTCGAGGATGCCCTGCGGCGCGATGGGCGCCCCCTCGTCGTACACCGAATTGGGGCCGCCGGAGAGGATGATCCCCTTCGGCCGCCAGGCCTTGATCCACTCGAGGGAGCGGGTGCCGGGGTGGATTTCGCAGTACACGTGGGCCTCGCGCACCCGCCGCGCGATAAGCTGGGTGAACTGCGAGCCGAAATCGAGGATCAGGATGCCGTCGTGGTGCTTCGGGGTGTCGGTCACGCGTGTGCCTCAGCCATTGTCGGAAAGGGTGGCGAAGGGATCGGCAATCTCGGTGGCGAAGAGGGAGTCCACCGCCTCCCGCGGCCGCACCACCGCATGCCGTCCGCCGTCCACCATGACTTCCACCACCCGGCCCCGGGTGTTGTAGTTGGAGCTCATGGCGAACCCGTAGGCGCCGGCGCAGAGCACCGCCAGCCGCTCGCCGGGTTCCACCCGTGGCAGCGGCCGCTCCAGCGCCATAAAGTCCCCGGTCTCGCAGATCGGGCCGACCACGTCCACTGTGGCGACGGGCCGGCCCGCCGGCACCAGCTCGACGATGTCGTGGTGCGCCTTGTACAGGCTGGGCCGGAGCAGGTCGTTCATCGCCGCGTCCACGATCACGAACTCCCGGCCGCCGGAGTGCTTGCGGTACAGCACCTCCGTGAGCAGGACGCCCGCGCTGCCCACCAGGAAGCGCCCCGGCTCCATCGCCACCGGTAGCCCGGCCTCCGCGGCGAGCGGGGCCACGACCCGTGCGAGCGCGGCGGGGTCGAGTCCCGGTCCGGCGTCGGGCTGGTACCGGATGCCGAGCCCGCCGCCGATGTCGAGCGAATCAAGGGTGGTCGTACCCGCCGCCCGGAGCTGCTTCACCAGCTTGACCAGCTTGCCGAGCGCTTCCGCGTAGGGCGCCGGGTCGAGGAGCTGGCTCCCCAGGTGCATTGCGACAGCGGTGAGCCGGAGATAGGGATGCTTCCGGATGTACTCGGCGGCCGCGCCGACCTGGTCGTGCGGCACCCC
>CAZNDK010000011.1:10752-15666 GCA_964571795.1 uncultured Gemmatimonadaceae bacterium
AGGGATGCTTCCGGATGTACTCGGCGGCCGCGCCGACCTGGTCGTGCGGCACCCCGAACTTGATGCCGCCATGGCTGGTCGAGATGTAGGGGTGGGTGTCGGTCGTCACGTCGGGATTGACGCGGATGCCCACATTGGTCACGCGGTCGAGCCGGGCGGCCACGGCGCCGAGGTGCTTCAGCTCCTCCAGCGACTCCACGTTGACCTGCCCGATGCCCGCGCCGACCGTTTCCTCGAGTTCCGCCGCCGTCTTGCCCACGCCGCTGAACACCAGGCTGCCCGGCGAAAAACCCGCCGCGAGGGCGCGCCGCATTTCGCCGGCGGACACCAGGTCGGCGCCGGCGCCGAGGTCGTGCATGAGGCGGAGGATGGCGAGGTTGCTGTTGGCCTTTACGGCGTAGCAGATCCGGTGCGGGATGCCCGCGAAGGCCGTCTCCAGCGCGCGGAACTGCCGGCGGATGGCCTCGGCGTTGTAGACGAAGGCGGGGGTGCCGACTTCCCGCGCAACCTGCGCGAGCGGCACCCCCGCCATCATCAACCCTTCCTTCGATACGGTGATCCCCGCGTCGGCAAGGAGCGCCATCTTCCCCGCCTCCATCAGTACGCCTTCGCCCACACCGCCTCCGTCACCGCGTCCCGGTTGCACCAGACGCAGCGCGTCGGCGCGGGGTCGGAGCGGAACTCCTCGTCGGGGAGGACGCGGATCGTGGCCTTCGTCTGCTCCTTGATGTCGGCCTCGCAGGTGGCGTCGCCGCACCACCCGCCGTACACAAAGCCCATCGCGCCGTTCATCGCCTCGATCAGCTGGTCGCGGGTGGCGCCCCGGATCGACGCGGCCTCCCGCCGCGCCACCGCCGCGCCGAGGAGCGCCTGCTGCATGGCGTCCATCTCGATGTGCATGCGGTCGCCGATGCCCGCCATCGGGATCGGCTCCTTGCCGCCGGTGCGCCGCGCCAGCATCACCTGCCCCGCGGCCAAGTCGCGCGGGCCGAGCTCCATGCGGAAGGGCACGCCGCGCGATTCCCACTCGTAGTACTTGGCGCCCGGCTTGAGGCCGTCCCGCACGTCGAGGTGGACCCGGATGCCCACGGCGCGGAGCGCCCGCTGCAGCTGCTCCCCGGCCTCCAGCACCGCCACCCGCTCCTCGTCCTTGCGGTAGATCGGCACGATGACCACCTGGTACTGCGCCAGCCGCGGCGGGCACACCAGGCCGACGTCGTCGCTGTGCGTCATGATGAGCCCGCCCACCAGCCGGGTGGACACCCCCCACGACGTGCTCCACACGTGGTCCAGGCCGCCATCGGCAGTCTGGAAAGTGACATCGAACGCCTTGGCGAAGTTCTGGCCGAGGTTGTGGCTGGTGCCTGCCTGGAGCGCGCGGTTGTCCTGCATCAGCGCCTCGATGGCGTAGGTGCGGAGCGCGCCGGCAAAGCGCTCGCTCTCGCTCTTCCGGCCGGTGAGCACCGGCATCGCCATCCACTCCTCCGCGAAGCGCCGGTAGATCCCCAGGATCATCAGCGTCTCCTGCTCCGCCTCGGCCTCGGTCGCGTGGGCGGTATGGCCTTCCTGCCAGAGGAACTCCGTGGTGCGGAGGAAGAGCCGCGTCCGCAGCTCCCAGCGCACCACGTTGGCCCACTGGTTGATCAGCACCGGCAGGTCGCGCCAGCTCTGGATCCACTTGGCGTACATCGCGTAGATGATCGTCTCGGAGGTCGGCCGCACCACCAGCGGCTCCTCCAGCAGCTTGCCGCCGCCGTGGGTCACCACGGCCGTTTCCGGCGCGAACCCCTCGACGTGCTCCGCCTCGCGTGCCAGGAAGCTCTGCGGGATGAACAGCGGGAAATAGGCGTTCTGGTGGCCGGTGTCCTTGAACATCTTGTCCAGGGCCTGCTGCATCTGCTCCCAGATGGCGTAGCCGTTGGGCCGGATGACCATGCACCCGCGCACCGGGCTGTAGTCCGCCAGCTGCGCCCGCGCGATGACCTCGTTGTACCAGGCCGAGAAGTCCGCGGCCCGCGTGGTGAGCGCCTTGTCGTCTGCCATGCTGCCTCGTCAGGTGGGGCCGCGTTCGGCCCCGGGAATCAGGTGCGGGTGGCTACCAGGACGGCGACCGCGTCGGTGCGGGACACGGAGCGCTGCGCCTTGGCGGCCAGGTCCTTCAGCTGGACTTCGTTGCGCTCCCGGTCGTCGGGGCCGATGAGCACCGCCACGCGGGCCTTCCGCGCGTCGGCCAGCTTCAGCTGCTTGCCCACCGCCTGCGCCGTCAGCGCGTATTCGGTGCGGAGCCCGGCGTCGCGGCACTCGTGCGCCAGCGCCAGCACGTGGGGCAGGTCCGCCTCGGTCACCCCGGCGATGAACACCTCGACCGGCGCGGACGACTCGGGCAAGAGGCCCCGCTCCCGGAGCAGGTCGCCAATCACCACGTCGCCCATCGCGAACCCGACCGCGGGGAGGTCCACGCCGCCCAGCCGCTTGAGGAGGTCGTCGTACCGGCCGCCGCCGGCGATGGCCCGGCTGGCTCGGCCGGCGTCGAAGAGCTCGAACACCGTGCCGGTGTAGTACGCCAGCCCGCGCACGATCGTCAGGTCCACGTCGACGAAGCCGGCCAGTCCCATCGCATCCAGGGCCTCGAGCGTCTGCCGCATCGGCTGGAGGGCCGCCTCGCCGCCCGGCACCTTGGCGAGCGCCGCGGACACCGACTCCATCGTGTGCAGCTCGGCAATTTCCATTACGTGCGCCACGACCGGGGCCGCGATCCCCGCCCCGCCGACGCCGCGCAGCATCGCCTCGAAGGCCGGCCGCTCCATCCGTTCCCGCTTGTCGATGGCGGCAAAGGCCAGGGGCAGCCGCTCCTCCGGCACCCCGGCCCCGAGGAGCAGCGCCGACAGCACCCGTCGGTCGGAGAGCCGCACGCGGACGTCGTCCGCCCCGAGGCCCACCTCCCGCGCCAGGTCGATGAGGAGGGCAATCACCTCGGCGTCGCCCAGGGGCCCGGCCTCGCCGATCAGGTCGCAGTTGAGCTGGTAGTGCTCGCGCAGCCGGCCGCGCTGCTGGCGCTCGTACCGGAACATCTGGGCGATGGAGAACCAGCGGATGGGCTTCCGGAGTCCGTTTGCGCGGGAGGCGACCATGCGGGCCAGGGTCGGCGTCATCTCGGGCCGGAGCGACACCTGCCGATCGCCCTTGTCCACGAAGTTGTAGAGCTGCGCCACGATCTCGGGGCCGCTCTTTTCCGTGTAGAGCTCCTGGGGCTCGAGCGGCGGGCCGTCGTATTCCTCGAAGCCGTAGCGCAGCGCCACTCGCCGCCACGCCTCGAAGAGGTGCGCGCGCGCGGCCAAATCCTCGGGAAAGAACTCGCGGAAACCCGGCAGCGACTGGTGCGACATGGGGGGCAAAATACTTGGAATCAAAGGATTTGGCTATGCCGCTGGCGGCGCTCAGTCGCCCAGTCCGAGGGCCTCCATCACGTCGCCCACGGTGTGGAACGAGCCGGTGACGAGCACCGTCCCCGCTCCCGGTTGCACCGCCCGGAGCGCGGCGTCGAAGTCGGGAATCAGGGTCCACCGCGCGTGGGCCGGTGGCCGGTCGCGCCGGGCCAGCCACTCCCGGAGCCAGCCGAGGTCCCACCCGCGCTCCGCCGCCGAGGGCGCCACGGTCAGCACCCCGCGCTCGACCATGGCGTCGAGCCAGACCAGCATCGTCGCCCACTCCTTGTCGCCCAGGATGCTGACCAGCGCGTGCACCGGCCCCGGGGGCGGCTCCGCGCGGAGCGCCGAGACCAGCGCCTCCATGCCGTCGGGATTGTGGGCCACGTCGAACAGCCACTTGCCGCGCCGGTCGAGGCGGCCTGGCACGCGAGCCGCCCTGAATCCCTCGGCGATCGCCTCCGGTCCCGGCCGCCAGCGCTCCGGCAGGGCCATGAGGATGCCGTGCGCCACCCCGGCGTTCCGGCGCTGGTGCGGCCCCTTGAGCCCGAGGGGTCCCCGCCACTCGTACGCCGGAGGGAGCACCCGCACGTCGGCGCGCCGCCCTGCAGCGCGCGCGATCCGCCTCGCCTCGGCACGCAGCACCTCGACGAGGACGGGGTCCCGCTCCCCGATCACGAACGGCACCCCGGGCTTCGCGATGCCCGCCTTCTCGCGGGCGATATCGGCCAGGGAATCGCCCAGGTACTTCATGTGGTCTCGCGCGATCTTGGTGACCGCGCTGACCAGCGGCGTCACCACGTTCGTGCTGTCCAGCCGGCCGCCCAGCCCCACCTCCACCACCGCGATCTCCGCACCCCGCGCCGCGAAATCAGCGAACGCCATCGCCGTGGTGGCCTCGAAGAACGTTGCCCCCAGCTCCTGGATGAGCGGCCGCATCCGCGCGGTCCACATCGCGACCGCCTCCTCCGGGATCGCGACGCCGTCCACCCGGATCCGCTCCCGGAACGAGACCAGGTGCGGCGAGGTGTAGAGCCCCACCCGCCAGCCGGCGGCCGAGAGCGCCTCGGCCACCAGCGTGGCCACGCTTCCCTTGCCGTTGGTGCCGCCGATGTGAATGGAAGGCAGGACGGTGTGCGGATCGCCCAGGCGCCCGAGCAGCGCCCGCGTCGTGTCGAGCCCAAACTTGATGGTGGTCGTGCGGGGAAACAGGAAGGCGATCGACTCGTCGTAGGTCAGCACTACTCGGGCCTCATGTGGGAACAGCAACTACAAACACGAAAACACGAAGACACGAAGACACGAAGAATGCCTGTTTCGTGGTTTCGTGCCTTCGTGAATTCAGTTTCTGGAAGACCCGGGAGCGAACCAATCGGATCACCCGGCGTCCGTCGCCTCGTAGCGCGGGCGGGCACCCTGCATGTGCCGGAGCAACCGGGCGGTGGTGTCCCGCAGCGACCCGCGCGGCACCACGTCGTCGATCTGGCCA